>CALBRZ010000041.1 GCA_937927735.1 uncultured Planctomycetales bacterium | reverse complement strand
GTTCGCCCCTGGCTATGCTTCATAGCCCCGGCCCGTAGCGGCAACGAATACAGCCCTCACTCCCAAATAAAAAAGCCGGCGGGAGCCTATACGTGACTCCCGCCGGCTGTGGCTTCTTGGGTGCGCACCTGGTGGCTCGCGGTCGTGCGTAGCCTGCAGCTGGCTCAGTTGGCTGGTGTGGTGCAGACGGGCAGCACCTTCACCGAGCCGTCCAGCTTGGGCAGCGGCGGTAGCACGGTGCCTTCCTCAACGGTGGTCTTCGATACCTTGTGTTCGCAGCTGGCGCACAGGTCTTCCACCACCCATTTATAGGTCGGAATGGTCTTGGTGACCGTCCGCTTCATCAGCTTGCGCTTGGTGTGGATCTTGGCACAACTGGGGATCCAATCGAACCACACAAACTTCTTGGGCGCTGTAGACACGCCGTCCTTCTTGCATGCCTCGTCGCCGAAGTCGCACACGCAGTCGTGATGCTTGCCGGCTCGCTTCGACGGAGCAGGAATGCAGAAGTCTTCTTCCTTCACACCGTAGCAGGTGATCTCGACTTTCTTTTCCTCGCAGACCAGCCGGCACACCTTGTGGCAGTGGTCTTTGCAGCCGCAATGGTGGCAGCCCGCCCAAGCCTGGCCGGCCAGCACCGAAACCACGGCCGCGGCGAGCACTATCGTTCGGAACGTAACGGGTATCATGAAACACATCCTTGTTTCATTCTTGAGCCCTGCGCCAGCGAACCCATCGGGCGGCCGGCGCACGGCCTGGGTCGTTAGGCATTCGCGGCAAAACCAGTGTTTCGCGCGTAACCGTCCGTGTTTTTCTTGGGCTCAACCAATGAGCCTGTCGTGTTGCGGGAGATCGGGCGGCTTACCAGTTGACGTCGTACCGCATGGCGATCAAGTCCGACGAGGTTTCGCCGAACACGGTTTCGGAGCTGGTGAACGGATGGATCCAGTCGAACATGATCCGCATCCGGTCGGTCCAGTACCAGTTGAAGCCAATGGTGAAGTCGTTGTATTGGCCGTGGCCCGTGGAGGTAATGTCGAGGTACGACCACCGGGCTTTGAACTCCCAGGCGCCCCAGCCGTAGCCGCCATCCACCAGGAAGAAGTTGGTGAAGGGCCGGTTGCGACCGAACTGGGCACCGTGCTGGCCGAACCGCTCATAGATGCGGTTTTCGCCCGTCAGAAAGTAGCTCATGTACGCGTAGGCGCCGCCCACGGTGATCGTATCGCCATTGAGCAGGTCCACGCCGCACAAATAGGCTTCGCTCTGGAGTGAGAGCGGCCCCCAGACGGTCGCCAGTTCGATGTTACCGGTGGTGTAATCGCCGGAGGGCAAGTTGCCGCTATCGATCACCACCGGGCCGCGCTGCACCTGCGGACGGGCGCGAAACCGGGCGATCTCGTCATAATCGTGCGTGTACAGCACGCCGACGCCGGTATGAATCAGGTAACGCCCGTTCGACGGCTCATCGTAGTACGGCAACCAGGTCAGACGGCCGCTGAGGCGATAGCCTTGCCGGTCGCCGAAGCGAGTCTTGATGGTGTCGTTGATATCGTCGAAGAACATGCCGCCCGCCCAGGTCATGTTCAGGTCGGGCGTGTGGTTATAGAACGCCACACCGACTTCGCGGTCGCCGGTGAAGATGTTCTGCGTGGGGATCGAGCGTTCGTTGAAGATGTTATTGGTATCGTTGGTCACCTGCTCCAGGCCAAAGGGCACGAAGAAGTTACCAATGCGGAAGCGGCCCACGATCGGAATGTCGTTCATCGACACGTAGGCGTCTTTGACTTCCGGCGAGGCGTACGGACTCTCGTTCGAGCCTTGCCCCGGTTCGAGGGTCAGTTGCAGGCGGAAGTCGAACTGCCCGTAGCCGGTACCTTCAGCGGAAAGACGCAGGCGCCGGAAGCTGAAGTAGTTCTCAGCGCCCACGATGGCCGGGTCGGCGTTGGCCCAGGTGATGTAGTCGATCTGGATATGACCGCCCAGCCTGACGTTCCAGCGTTCGTTGCTGAGATCGATCCAGCCGTCGTCTTTGGCGGTCTTGGCCTTGGATTGAGCCTCTTCGACGGCCGCCAACCGCTTCTTCAGTTCTTCCAGTTCCGCCTTGGAGGCTTCTTCGGCCGCGGATGGGACATTCTCAGCGGGCGGGGGGACTGACTCCTGCCGCACCGACGTTGGAGATTGCAGCTCCGAAAGCTGCCAGCGCAGCCACCGGATCTCTGCTTCCTGTTGCTCCAGCCGTTGCTGAATCGTTCTTACGTCAAGTGGTGGGCTCGTGACAGGCTCTTGAGCCTGGGCGGCCAGAGGGGCCGCCATCAATAACATCAGTGCTAGCGAATACCTTGATTTATTCGGCTGCAGATGCAGGACCGCCTTCCATTGCGACCTTCTGCCGAATCGAAGCATCCGTACCTCGTCAAGTCAACCGTGGCCTCCGGCTTTCCGGTCGGCCGCCGCAACCATGCTGTCGTGTCATCGGTGCCTCACGTTTGGCGTGTCAGCACTTCGTTACACATGCATGGTCGGCATCCGATCTTAACGAACTTGACGGTTATCCTCAGAACGACGAATGCGCCATTTCTCCGTGCGGTCGATCTGCACGATCACCCCGTCCTGAACCGTGATCTGCACGGCGCCGTACCGCAGGCCTCGCAGCGAATCCTTGATCTTCTTCAGCTCTTCGTCCGTGATCTGCCGTCGGTTGTCCGGTGGCATGTTATCGTGGCTTTGCATATCGCGATCGCTTCCTGCAACGGGATTGGGGGTGGACAGTTGCTTAGATGACATAGTCCGGCACAAATACGCGGGCGTTCTTGGGATAGACGTACACCTCGTCGCCGTGCGCCAGTTGCAGTTCTTGGAGCCGTTCCAGCGGCAGGTCGACATAAATGTTCTGGCCGTCGCCCGCCCGGAGGTTCACCTTGGCCACCGAGCCGGCCGGATTCACGCGGACCACGCGGGCGGCCAGGCTCGCCACGCCGTTGCGCGAGCGTTTGATGTCCAGCTCGTGGGGGCGCATGTAGACCATCGCCTCCCGCTCCTGGTCGGCCTCGTAGTTGGGATATTCGATCGCCATCTCGCCCAGCAGCGCCTGCCCTCGCCGCACCCGGCCCTGGAACACGTTGACCTGGCCCAGGAACTCCATCACGAACGGGTTGGCCGGCTGGTGGAACACGTGTTCGGGCGTGCCGTCCTGTTCGATCCGGCCCTGGTTCATGACCACGATCCGGTCGGCCACTTCCAGGGCTTCTTCCTGATCGTGCGTAACCAGCACGCTGGTCAGGTGAATTTCGTCGTGCAGCTTGCGGAGCCAGTCGCGGAGGCCCTGCCGCACCTTGGCGTCCAGCGCACCAAACGGCTCGTCCAGCAGCAGCACCTTGGGTTCAACCGCCAACGCCCGCGCCAAGGCGACGCGTTGCCGCTGGCCGCCCGATAGCTGGCTGGGGTAACGGCCGCCGAAGTTTTCGAGCTGCACCAGCTTGAGCAGTTGATGGACGCGGTCGCGGATCTCGGCCTTACTGGGCCGCAGCGCGCGCGGCCGCACGCGGAGGCCAAAGGCGATGTTCTCGAACACCGTCATGTGGCGGAACAGCGCGTAGTGCTGGAACACAAAGCCCACGCGTCGCTGGCCCACGGGGCGCTCGGTCACGCTCGAATCGTCGAACAGGATTTCGCTCGCCGGGTTCGGATCGGCGACTTCCAGACCGGCAATGATCCGCAGCAGCGTCGTCTTGCCCGAGCCCGATGGCCCCAGCAGGGCCACCAGTTCGCCATCGTTCACCCGCAGGCTGACGTCGTGCAAGGCGGTGAAGTTGCCGAACGTCTTGGAGATATGCTTGACTTCGATACTCATGGATCTATGCCTCGCCCGAAGGCGTTTGAGTCGATTCTTTCAGTTCGAGCTGCAAGCGGTGTTCAACGATGGTCTTGACCACCAGGGTGACCAGCGCCAACAGCGTCAGAAGCGAAGCCACCGCGAACGCGGCGACAAAGTTGTATTCGTTGTAGAGAATCTCCACGTGCAGCGGCACGGTGTTGGTCTTGCCGCGGATGTGGCCCGACACCACCGACACGGCGCCGAACTCGCCCATCGCCCGGGCGTTGCACAGGATTACGCCATACAGCACGCCCCACTTGATGTTGGGCAGCGTCACCCGCCAGAAGGTCTGCCAGCCGCTGGCCCCCAGCGTCAGGGCCGCGTATTCCTCGTCCGTGCCCTGGGCCTGCATCAGCGGAATCAGCTCGCGGGCCACAAACGGGAAGGTGACAAAGATGGTGGCCAGCACAATGCCCGGCACGGCAAAGATGATCTGGATGCCATGCGATTGCAGCCATGGCCCCAGCCAGCCCTGCATGCCGAACAGCAGCACGTAGATCAAACCGGAGATCACCGGCGACACGGCGAACGGCAGATCGATCAGCGTAATCAGCACGCTCTTGCCGCGGAAATTGAACTTGGCGATCGCCCAGGCCGCGGCCACGCCGAACACCAGGTTCAGCGGCACGGCGATGCCGGCGGTAATCAGTGTCAGCTTGATCGCCGCCAGGGCCGCCGGATCGGTCACGCTGGCCCAATAGGCGCCCAGGCCCTTGCGCAGGCCCTCGCCGAACACGGCCGCCAGCGGGACCACCAGGAACAACCCCAGGAACAGCACCGACACGGTCACCAGCAGGATCTTCACCCCCAGCGGCTCGTCGGTGGCCGCGCGAACCGTCGCCGGGTTCACGCGGGTTATCGGCGGTGCGACAGCAGCGCTCATGCTCAGGCAACTCCTTGATGACGGTGGCCCGCCCAGTACTGGAGCATGTTGATCGTCAGCAGCAGCACGAACGACGCCATCAGCATCACCGTGGCGATGGCCGTGGCGCCGGGATAGTCGTACTGCTCGAGCTTGGTCACGATCAACAGCGAGGTGATCTCCGTCTTCATCGGCATATTGCCGGCGATAAATACGACGGAGCCGTATTCGCCCAAGGCCCGGGCGAACGCCATCGCAAAGCCCGTGAGCAGCGCCGGCAGAATGGCCGGCAAAATGACCCGCGTGAACGCGTGGAACCGCGTCGCCCCCAGGCTGGCCGCCGCCTCTTCATGCTCCTTCTCCAACTCGGCGATGGCCGGCTGGAGCGTCCGCACGACAAACGGCAGCCCCACAAAGATCAGCGCGATGGTGATCCCCAGGGGCGTAAACGCGACCTTGATGCCCAGCGGTTCGAGGTACTGGCCGATCCAGCCGTTGGGGGCGTAGATCGCCGTCAGCGCGATGCCCGACACGGCCGTCGGCAGCGCAAAGGGCAGATCGACCAGCGCGTCGATGACCTTCTTGCCCGGGAAGCGGTAGCGGACCAGCGTCCAGGCGACCATCAGACCGAACACGGCGTTGATCAACGCAGCGATCAGCGACGCGCCGAAGGTCAGCTTGTAGGAGGCCACGACGCGCGGCTCGGTAACGATCTTCCAGAACTGCGACCACCCCAGACCAGCGCTCTTGAGGAACAGCGCCGAGAGCGGCAGCAGCACGATCACCCCCAGGTAGAACAGCGTAAACCCGAGGGTGGGCCCGAAGCCGGGCAGGACATTCCGTTTGCGGGCAACCAGACTCACGACGGGCCTCCTGCCAGTCGAGCGGCGATGTTGGACATTAGACCTTCTTAGTTACCGGGGACATAAATCTGGTCGAACACGCCGCCGTCGTTGAAGTGCTCGTTCTGGGCCTTGTGCCAGCCCCCGAACACCTCATCGATGGTGAACAGCTCCACCTGCGGGAACCGCTTCGTATCTTCGGGATCGGCATACTCGGGCGAAACGGGCCGGTAATAGTGCTTGGCCACCACGCGCTGGCCCACCGGCGAGTAGAGGTATTCGAGGTAGGCCTTGGCCACGTCGAGCGCGCCGTGCGCCTCGGCATTCTTATCGACGACGGCCACCGGCGGCTCGGCCAGGATGCTGACCGAGGGCACCACGATTTCGACCTTGTCCGGGCCGTACTCCTTCAGGGCGAGGAACGCCTCGTTCTCCCAGGCCAGGAGCACGTCGCCAATGTTACGCTGCACGAAGGTGTTGGTGGCACCGCGGGCGCCGGAGTCCAGCACCGGCACGTTCTTGAACAGGGCCGCCACGAACTCGCGGGCCTTGTTCTGGTCGCCACCATTCTGCCGCAGGGCATAGCCCCAGGCGGCCAGGTAGTTCCAGCGGGCACCGCCGGAGGTCTTGGGATTGGGCGTGATCACCTGCACGTCCGGCTTCACCAGGTCATCCCAGTCCTTGATGCCCTTGGGGTTACCCTTGCGCACCAGGAACACGATGGTCGAGGTATACGGCGAGCTGTTGTGGGGCAGCCGCGTCTGCCAATCCTTGGGGAACAAACCCGTCTGCTCGGCAATGACGTCGATATCGTAAGCCAGAGCGAGCGTAACCACGTCGGCCTTCAAGCCGTCGATCACCGCCCGGGCCTGTTTACCGGCACCACCGTGTGATTGTTCGACGGTGACCTTCTGGCCGGTCTTTTCGAGCCAGTATTTCTCGAACTCTTGATTGAAATCGGCGTAGAGTTCGCGAGTGGGATCATACGACACGTTCAGCAGCGTCACCTCGGCGGTCCCGGAGCCGCCTTGTTCCGAGCTGCCGGATTGCCCGCTGCAGCCGCCGAGCAACGTCAGGCTCGTGAGCAGACCCAGCGTGGCAAAAGTGCGAATCAGCATGTTCGATTCCCTTCCAACGTCGATCAATCGAGTAGCAATGCAAGAGTCTGGCCCAGTCGTCCGGGACGCGTTCGAAGCGGAACGGAAAGGCAAACTGCATGCCATTTGCTAGTTTGCGTAAAACGGGGAGGGATCGGCGGAGTCTCTGGCCGCTAGCTACGGTGCATCCGGAAAATTCCGTGATATTGACTGGGTGCATGCTGTTAAATATGCTGGGATTCCGTCATATTTAACGGGAAAGGCCCCCAATGCAGCGTTTTCGACAGATCCTGCTCGAAGTCTGGCGCGAGGCATGCCGCCACATCGAAATCGGCGAATCGACCCTGACCATCGCCCGGCTCCTCTCCCGGCAACTGCCGCTGGCGCAAATCATTGTCCGCCGCCTGGATCGCGAAACGACGAGCATCGCCACCGTCGCCGCGGCGCCGGTCGATGCGGGCGTCCCCATCAAGGAAAATCGCCGCGAGTTCACCTCCCAGGAGTTCGGCCGCCTGCAAACCTGGGCCAACAGTGGCCGGCTGTTGCGGCGGGGCAAACGGCTTACCGGCATGCTCGGTTATGTGATGCCGCCGGATATTGACGCCGACGTGCTGGCAGCCCCGCTGATTGGCCGCGAAGGGCCCGAAGGCGTGCTGCTTCTGGTGGCCCAGCCCGACCGTGAATTTGAGGACGAACACCTCGGCGTGCTGGAGGCGCTGCGTGAGCCGTTCTCCGTGGCCCTGGAAAACGACCAGCGGCTCCATGAAATGGCCCGCCTCCGCGAAGCGGCCGAAGCCGAGCGCGGGGCACTGCTTCGCCGCCTGGGACGCACCAACCTGGGCGATACCATCGTGGGCGAGCAGACCGGCTTGAAACACGTGATGGAACGCGTGGAGTTGGTTGCCCAGTCGGACGTGCCGGTGCTGATCCTGGGCGAAACCGGTACCGGTAAGGAACTGATCGCCCGGGCTCTGCACGTGCGCAGCCCTCGCCACCAGGGGCCCTTCATCCGCGTGAACTGCGGTGCGATCCCCCCCGAATTGATCGACTCGCACCTGTTCGGCCACGAACGCGGCAGCTTCACCGGCGCCGAGCAAACCCGGCAAGGCTGGTTCGAACGGGCCGACGGCGGCACGCTGTTCCTCGACGAAATCGGCGAGCTGCCGCTGGAAGCCCAGGTGCGATTCCTGCGGGTATTGCAGGACGGTTTCGTCGAACGGGTCGGTGGCAGCCACCCGATCCACGTCAACGTCCGTGTCGTCGCGGCCACGCACCGCGACCTGGCCACCATGGTTCGCGAAGGCCGGTTCCGCGAAGATCTTTGGTACCGCCTGGCGGTGTTCCCCGTCTTGCTACCGCCCCTGCGCGAGCGCCCCGAAGACATCCCGGCCTTGGCGGAGCATTTTGCGGAACGGGCGGCGGCCCGCTTTACCCTCGCCCCGTGCCGCCCCACGCCAGAAGATTTGCGGCTGCTGCAGTCGTACGACTGGCCCGGCAACATCCGTGAGCTTGGCGCGGTGATCGATCGCGCGGCCATTCTGGGCAACGGCAAATGCCTGGAAATCGCCAAGGCCCTAGGCACTCTCGATAACAACGGCACCCCGGCCCGAGCCAAGCCGGCCGCCGCCCCGACGTCGTTACCCGAGGGCAGCGACTGGTCGCTCGACAAGGCCATTCGCCGCCACATTGAAGCGGCCCTGGCCGCTACCAAGGGCCGCATCGAAGGCCGCCGCGGAGCTGCGGCCCTCTTGCAGATTAATCCTCATACGCTTCGGGCTCGCATGCGCAAGCTGGGGATCGATTGGGCCCGATTCCGCGACGAGTGACGCCACGCCCAGCATATTTTCTAGCTTTCCGTGACATGTGACGGAGTCTTGCCCGTCATATTTCACGGAACGGCGATTTGCGCTCATTTTGCTGCCTTTTCGACCTCGGTGATCGCGGCAATTCTTTCATCTGGCGCAATTGGCACGCGGGTTGCTTTTTCTGCGGCACAACCATCACGGGCCATCAGAAGCCTGCAGCAAAGTGAAACCTCGCCGGGAACCACCCAAGTAAAAAACAACCCTCGTCCCGGCCGCCACTCATTCCTCGCGTTGCTAACTGGACCACCGGAGGCACACGCAATTTTCTCAGGAAGAGATGCGTGTATGTACATGAACCCAATGACAATCCTGCCTCCTGATCGCCGCCGCACTCCTCTTTCGGCTGCCACGGCACAGCGGTTCTGTTGCCGGGTCCTGTGTTGCTGTACGGCGTGTTGTAGCGGCTAACCCGCCGCTGCCTCACCGGCACAAGCCCGGTGAGTACGTTCACCGCCGACATTGCAAGGTCGCGCACGCAATCTCGCAATCTTTAGCAGCCCCGTTTGTGGGCGAGCTGTCTCGAAATTCACTCGCAAAGCGTTGAGGAGTCATACCATGTCCATTTCGAAGGTTGTCCCCGCTGTTCGCCGCCGGGGTTTCACTCTGGTCGAACTGCTGGTGGTCATCGCAATCATCGGGATCCTGATCGCACTGCTGCTGCCGGCCATCCAATCGGCCCGCGAAGCAGGACGCCGTTCGAGCTGCTCGAACAATCTTCGCCAGATCGGTACCGCCATCCAACTGCACCACGACGCGCTGGGCTATCTGCCGCCGGGCACCCAGGGGGTGAGCTACTCGGGCAACGCGGCCTTTGGCTGGTCCGCTTACCTGCTGCCGTGGCTGGAGCAGGAAGCCCTGCACCGCGACCTGCAGGTGGATAGCCTGTCGCTGACCGACGTTCTGAACGACACCAACAATCACCGGTTCGCTCAGGAGCACCTGCCCGCGTTCCGTTGCCCCAGTGACGAAGGTCCGGAGCTGAACAACAAGCGGAGCTTCGGCAACTTCAGCGTGGATGTGGCCACCTCGAACTACGTGGGCGTGACGGGCGTCCGCTGGACCACCGCCAACGAGTGGAACAACAACCGCAACAATGATCCGCGCGGTGCCTTCTGGCCCGGCAGCAAGCTCCGTTGGGCCGACTTCCGGGACGGCACCAGCAACACGTTCATCGTGGGTGAACGCAACTGGTTCCATAAGGCCGCCGTGTACATCGGCGTGCAGAACAAGAACGGCAAGGGCGCCAATGCCCTGCAGATGACCCTGGGCCTGGTCACCGTCAAGCCGAACGATCCCACCTCGGCCGGTGAAGAAGGTTTCAGCAGCAACCATCCCAAGGGCACGTTGTTCGTCTTCGCCGACGGCCATGTGAACTTCATCCCCAACACCATCGAGTTCGACAACACCAACGCCGACGCGACCGATGGCAGCCAGGCGAGCATGGGCCTGTATCAGCGTCTGGGCCGCCGTGATGACGGCCAGACGGTGGGTGAGTTCTAAATCGCCGCTCCCGCCCGCAGACCTCGCGGGCGGAGCACGGCTCACCCAGGTAACTCACACCAAGCAGATACGGATGAGGTTTTCCCATGACAGTCCATCGAATCCTCCGCATCCCGCGCATCCCGATTAAGCCTCGCCGCCGCGGGTTCACCCTAGTCGAACTACTGGTCGTGATCGCGATCATCGGCATCCTGATCGCCCTGTTGCTGCCGGCGATCCAGTCGGCCCGCGAAGCAGGACGCCGAGCCCACTGCGCCAGTAACCTGAAGAACATCGGCCTGGCCCTGTTGAACTACGAAGACGTCAACGGCCGCTTCCCGTACGGGGCCAAGAGCTCGGTCGGCCGCGACCACGCGAAAGGTCGGGCGGCCTGGGGCTGGGGCACCTATATCCTGCCGTTCCTCGAACAGGAGCAGCTTTGCAACACCATGCGGGTCGATTCGCAGGAACTGCACGACCTGATGATCGACTACGAACAGTTCCGGTCCTTGCCGCAGACGCACCTGCCGATCTATCGCTGCCCCAGCGATGACGGCCCTGAGTTGAACCACGAACGGTCGTTCACCAACGACCGGTACGGTGACACGCCGATGGCGACCTCCAACTACATCGCCGTCCAGGGCACCCGCTGGGCCAACGGTGATTACGACGGCGAGACCGGCACCTGGATTACCCCGCGTAACGATCCGTGGGGGATCTTCTGGGTGGACAGCAAGACCAAGATCTCGGACATCAAGGACGGCACCAGCAATACCTTCCTCGTGGGTGAACGCTGCTGGGCCAACTTCGCGGGCATCTGGGTGGGCGTCCGCAACTACAACGGTACGGGCGAATGGGGACTCCGCCAGGCTCTGGGGATCTCCAACATCAAGCCCAACGCCGCCGGCCCCGAAGGCAACCGCGGTTTCAGCAGCAACCATCCCAAGGGCACGCAGTTCGTCTTCGCTGACGGCCACGTGGCCTTCATCCCCAACACCATCAACTTTGACAACACCGGCGCGGGTGCCGAGCCGGGTAAGCCTAACCTTGCCAACATGGGCACCTATCAGCGGCTGGCCCGTCGCAACGACGGCCAAACCGTGGGTGAGTTTTGACGCGGAGAACGTGATGAACCGTTTGGAAGTTCGCTTGCACGTAAGACACCTGTTGGGCATCGCGTTGGCTTCAGCGGCCATCACCCTCAGCGGATGCAACGACGGACCCGAATTGGCGGAGGTGCACGGCACGGTGCGGTTGGGCGGCAAGCCCGTAGCTGGCGTCCTGGTTGAGTTCAACCCCATACAGGGCGAGTCCTCGTACGGCACCACGAACCAGCGAGGCGAATACACGCTGCGGTTTGACCGGCACCGTGCCGGCGCCGAACTCGGCCAGCACAAAGTGAGGATCACGGCGGACGACGATTCGCGGGTTCGCGTGCCGGAAAAGTACAACGAGGAAACGACGCTGACCGCCACCGTGAATCCCGGCGTCAATCAGATCGACTTCGACTTGGAGGCGAACTGAGAAGGGGCGACCAGTCGGCAGAGCGTCCGACGCTCTGTGTCTCGCCGTGGAGCTGGTTTAGCGACCAGCCCCTCGGCGGGTGACTGGTCTACATGCGGCACGGTCCGACCCGACAACGGGAGGACACGTCCGCCGCGTAGCACAAGAGACCACCCCCAGTCGCCGACAGCGGCGATCGCCTTCTGCGGTCGGTAAGGAGAACGTTGAGCTGATCGATCCCCGGCCTTGGCCGGACATGCACCACCCGATCAGCGCAGTTGGAAACATCTGGAGCCGGTGGGCGTAGGCTTAGGCCGTTGTGTGGCTCGGAGCTACCCGGCCTAAGCCTACCGCTGTTTTTGCAGGGTCCGCTTGTGTGGACCTTTTTTGATGCGCCCGTAGGGTCCGCTGTGCGTGCGGACCTTACCAGCGCGCGGCTATCCACGGGTAGGCGTCCGCGATCGATGAGGACCGGCCGCTACTTCTTGTCCACGTAAGTATCGAGGAACTTATACAGTTCCTGGGTAGCCGGGTCGTCGGGCATGCCCAGCTCGTGGGCTAGGCGACCGTGATTGGTGTCGCTCTTGCCAAACGCCTTGGCCGGAATGTTGGCCGCCTTCAACACGGCTTGCAGCCGGTGAGCCTGCACCGTCGTATCGGGGTTGCCGGTGAAGTACAGGATGAGGAACGGCGGGATGCCCTTGTTGGGGGCCACATGCGTTACCGCCGAAAAATCGACGTGCTTCTTCGGATCGTTGCCGAACTTCTGCCGGTGACCAAAGGTTGGCATGTTGCCGCCGTAGATCATCTGCCGCAGCTCGGCGGTCATGATGATCTTGGGAATATCGTACGTGTCGCCGTCCACCGGCACGCAGCCCTTGAGCACGCCGATCGACACGCCCTCCTCCTTCAGGTAGCGATCGTCGATGCACACGATCGCGGCGAGCTGTGCGCCGGCCGAATGCCCGGCCACCACGATCCGCTGCGGATCGCCGCCGTACTTGGCGATGTTCTTGTAAACCCAGGCGAGCGACTTGGCCACGTCGCGGATCAGTTCGTCCATCTCCACGTCGGGCAGCAGGCGGTAATTGGTCGACACAAACACGTAACCGCGTTCGGTCAGCACCTTGGGCTTGATGCCCACCCGGCTCTTATCGCCGGTTTGCCAGCCGCCGCCGTGAATCCAGAACATCACCGGTAGGCTGTCGCCGGCTGGTTTCTCAGGCGTGTAAATATCCAGCACCTGACGCTCGTGGCCGTTCTCCACATACGGAATATTGGCCGTAAGCTTCTGGGCGTTGGCCACGTTGCCAAGCAGTCCCAATGAAAGCACGCATGCCGTGATCACTTTGCCGTTCATGAGCGGTGGCTTCCTGGTTACGAGGACGGTTGGGACGCATTGCGAGACTGGCTCGCTGGCGTGCATTCCCGCAGGGTAGCGCAGGAACACGCCGCGCGGCCAATCCGCCCGCAATTGTGATCGCCCCAATGGGGTATTGCCAGCATTTGCCCGGCCGGGCCGACTGGTTCGCAGGGGGGCAGCCCGGAGCGGCCACGTGGAGTCGATGCGTCCAGAACCGCCCCCGCGGCCCGCCTCGCCGAAAGACGTTCTGCAAACGTGGATGGACTCGCCCGGCCATCGTGCTAATCTGCTGCAAGACAACGTAGCGCAGCTTGGGATGGGCATGGCGGTAGCGGCCGGTGACCAGCCGGATAGGGCCTTGGTCGTGGTAGCCCCCGCTAAGTTTCGCCCCGCGTTGCGAGAACTCCCACGTAGGCCGTTCCGATGACCATTGCTCGCAGCCCCGAATTGATGTCGCGCACCGACACCGCTCTGCTGGTGGTCGACGTGCAGGAGAAACTGATCCCGCTGATTCCCGGCCAGCGTCGCCTGGTGTGGAATATTCGCCGGTTACTCGAGGCCGCCGCGGCGCTGGGCCTGCCGGCCCTGGCCACGGAACAATACCCGCGCGGTCTGGGGCCCACGGTGCCCGAGCTTGCCGCCAGGCTCCCTCAGCCGGTACCGGAGAAAAGCTGCTTCAGTTGCCGCGAGCGCGACGAACTGTTTGCCGGGCTGACCGACCGCGGCATCGATAAGCTGCTGGTTACAGGCATCGAGGCCCACGTCTGTGTGCAGCAAACCGTGCTCGATCTGCTGGGCCAGATGTTCCGCGTGTACGTGGCCGTCGACGCGGTGGGCTCGCGTTACCCACTCGATTACGAAATCGCCCTGCGGCGAATGGAGGCGGCCGGAGCCGTGCTGACCACCACCGAAGCCGCCATGTTCGAGTGGTGCGAGTACTCAGGCACGCCCGAGTTCAAACGCATCAGCGGCCTGGTCAAAGAACAGCCGCCGGAATAATCCCCTTACTCCATCGTCCGGGTCAGACGGACGACAACCAGCGGGCCGACCTTGGTTGTAGTGGCTTGCCACGTATCGCCGGGCTCGGCCAATTGTTGGCCAATTGTGTCGGCGTGTTCGCTGACATCGCGTTGCCACGCCCGGTAAATGATCCAGGCCGAACCGTGGCTGCGGATCGAATCGCGCTGACGATCGGTCAACAGCCCCGGCAATAGTTTGTCGGGCGCCGCGTTGGCGAGCGGTTCCAACGGCCGGGCACGTTCGAAGCGGTAATGACCTTGCAGAGGGAACAGGAGGTACTCGCGGAACCGCTGGTCGCGTTCCAGTCGATCGCGATCGCCGCCTTCGACCAACGCCGCCCAGAGGACCACCGGCGCAGATTCGACCGCGTCTGGCATATCGTCCGAACCTTCTTGCTCGACGGAGCGTTCCTGTGCTTCGATCGTGGCAATCGCCGCTCGCCAATCTTCGCGGACGTAGCCGTATGGCGGCGAGGTCTGCAACGTCGCCCACAGGCAAACAGCCAACACGCTCGCAATGCGCAGGCCAGGATGCCGGGCAAACGTGGTCAGCCAGCCTGCGGCCAGCGCCGGCACCGGCGCAATGATCAGCAGGTAACGCGGCAGCATCAGCGACAACAAGCCTGCGGCCGTGGCCATCCACACCAACAGCAGCGGCACCAAGAACCAGCAAGCCAACAAACCCGCCCAGGCGGCGTTAGACAGCTCCGCGTGCGGTTCGTCCGAAGGCGGCACGTTGTTCGCGCGTGCCCATCGCCGCTGAATGAACCAGGCTCCAGCCGCCACCACACAGGCCGGGGCTACGAGCGTCAACCAGTTGAACTGCGTGAACAGTTGCGAGACGCGCACTGGCCCCATGATCTGTCGCCAGACTTCGCGGCGGCCATACACCTCGCCCAGGGCTCCCCAGCCGGGTAGCGTACCGACCAGGGCCACGGCCAGATCGGCTGCCAACTTCCAAGCGGTATAGGGCGAGGGGCCTCCTTCAGGTGTGGAGGAGGTGCCGCCTTCATTCCCCGCCTTCCAGCGTCGGGCCAGCACGTACCATACCAGCTCGCCGGTCAGCACCAAGAGCGATGTGTAGTGCAGGTAGAACAGCAGCACGGTGAGCAGGATCAGCGCAAGCCGCCTCGGCCACCGCGCATCGGTTGTGACCAGTGCAAAGACGCCAACGTGAAGCAGGGTCACCAATTGGACGAGCGCATAAACCCTGGCTTCCTGCGCGAAGACAATCTGAATCGGGTCAATCGCCAACAAGTAGCCGGCCACAAGTCCGGCGGTCCAACTGCCGGCCATGCGTCGCAGTAACCACCAGGCGGCCGGCAGTAGCAAAAGACTGGCCAGCAGCGACGGCAGCCGCAGCCGCACCTCGCCGCCACCCGTTCCCTGGGTCACAACGTGGCACAACCAGAAGTAAACCGGCGGCTGATTACCATCGCGTGCCCGCTGGGCGACCTCGCTCCAGTTGCCGCGTGCCGCCCACGATGTATGCAACTCATCAAGCCAGAGCGGCTTATCCAGTTGGTACAGCCGCGTAGCTGCCGCAAGTGTCAGGACCACGACCGCAACCGCGATCAGCAACCAGCACGGCCGTGAGCCGGTGGTAGTCGGGCAGGAGAGGGAGGGTTCAGCACGGTGCGACAACATGGCGGCTGGCTCGCGGCCAACCACGTGTCGCCCACCAGGTTAGTGACACGCGGCCGACGTTAAACAGGAAAGCAGTTACCCAACCAGCGAAAGAACGCAGGGCCAGCGACGACCGCGGGGAGTGTCCAGCCCCCCAGGCAAGGGTCGATGCGGTCCTTGATACTATGCCTGGAACGCCCAGCAGATTGAATCCCCGGCCCTTGGGGAGCGGCAGGCGACATCGAACCTGCACACAAGTGGCGATTTCGGCAGCTCTTATCCCCCCAATGGTTCTTGCTGCGCTCATTGAACGTGGCCATGCGCGGCTTGCTGGGGAGCGCCGGCCTTGATCCGCGGGCTTAGAATGCCCTGTACAACCCTAGCTAGCTTTGCGAGACTGAATTCCCGCTGCGGGGAGGGCATTGAGCATCTTCCCCGGGTCACGCCGGCGCGGCCGGGCCAATGATACCTGAGTGGTGGCACGGCGCTGCGGCTTCGCTTGCCTGGCCAGGCGAAACGGCCGTGGACACGCCCAAGATATGGCGGTCGCCGTTAACGGTCTTGCAGGGCGCATCCGTACGTGGAGCGATGCAACCCATGATGAAGCAGGCGGTGGGACGGCCGATGGAGATCCTCCTCATCGAGGATAGCCTTGTCGATGCCCGATTGACGATCGCTGCCCTGCAGCAGGGGCAGCTCCAACATCGCCTCACGCTGATCCGCGACGGCGAAGAGGCGATGGAGTTTCTGCATCAGCAGGGGAAGTTTGCCCGGGCACCACGGCCCGACCTGATCCTGCTCGATCTGCTGCTGCCCAAGAAAGACGGCCTGGATGTGCTGGCGGAGATCCGGGCCGACGAGAAGCTGGCCAACATCCCGGTGGTGGTGCTCACCGCCTCGGACGACGAAGAAGTCCGCAGCCGCAGTGAGCTGCTTGGCATCGACAGCTTCATCACCAAGCCCGTCGACTTCAAAAAGTTCCTCTCGGTCGTGACCGAACTGCGGCGGTACTGGCACGCCGATCTGATTCTGCCCTCGCTGGATTGACGCCGCGCCAGCCCGCGGGCACGGTTCTGGCGATCCCGCTGGCGGCTTTCAATGCATTGCTGGGCCCCCGGATTCTGACAGCCGCTGCGGCGATGGTGCGTTCTATCTACCCCCCAAGACATGCCGCGGGGGGCGTCAAACCTTACCCAGCTTTACTCACCGCCCCCCTTGCGTTTTTCGCCGGGGCTGGACAAGCTCTGGAGTGGGGCTGCCAACTGTGCCGATGATAGCGAATATGCTAGCGCTGCCGGAGACACCGGCGCGATGGGAGTAACCGGGCCATGGACGTCCCGGGATCGGTATTCGTCGGCAACGGTTGCCGGAGTTTCTTGCAACAGAACAGGCCCTAGCAGATTGCACTGACAGATCGCAGGGCCGGGAGCCACACCGCTTCCGGCCCTTTTTTGTTCGGCGTCTTAGTCGGGAACCTCCACACGCACAGGCTGGAGTTCCCCGCAGCCGCACCCTTGAATCCACCGGTCAGGGTGAGACGATCATGGATTTTGACGCCTGGCTTACGCTGGGAATCTCGCTGGGCATTTTTATTGCGCTGGCACGCAACGTGGCTGCGCCCGATGTGCTTTTCTTGGGCGCGGCAGCCTTGCTGACCGTAGCGGGGGTGATCTCGCCCGACCAGGCCTTCCGGGGCTTTGCCAACGCCGGCGTGGTCGCCGTGGGCTTGCTGTTTGTGGTGGCCGCCGGCTTGCGCGAAACGGGCGTGCTCGACTGGGTCGGGCACATGGTGCTGGGCAAAGCCCGCAGCGAACTGGGCGCGCTCGTGCGGCTGGCCATTCTGGCGCTGCCGCTGTCGGCCTTCCTGAACAACACACCGATCGTGGCGTTGTTTGTCCCGGTGGTGCTGGAGTGGAGCCGGCGGCACGAAGTCAGCCCCTCCAAGCTGCTGATCCCACTGTCGTACCTGACCATTCTGGGTGGAACCTGCACGCTGATCGGCACGTCAACCAACCTGGTCGTCAACGGCCTGATGATCGAATCCGGCATGGGCGGGATGGGCATGTTCGAAATCGGCCTGGTTGGCGTCCCTTACGCCATCCTGGGCGTGCTGTACCTGCTGCTGCCCGGCCGGAAGCTGCTGCCCGACCGCAAGGAACTGCTCGAACAGTTGGGCGAGAGCCGCCGCGAATACCTGGTCGAGATGCTCGTCCAACCGGAATGCCGGATGGTGGGTCAAACCGTCGCCGAAGCCGGTTTGCGACACCTGCCGGGTTTGTTCCTGATCGAGATCGACCGCGACGGAACCATCCTGGCCCCGGTGGCGCCCGACGACGTGATTCACGCGAACGACCGCCTGGTGTTCACCGGCGTGGTAAGCAGCATTGTGGAGCTGGAGCGGATTCCGGGCCTGGTGCCCGCGGTAGACCCGGCGTACGAAGTGGCCCCGCGCCAGCAGCGTCGGCGCCGATTGTGCGAAGCCGTGGTTTCGGCAAGTTCGCCGCTGATCGGCAAGACAATTCGCGAGGCCGACTTCCGAGCCACCTACGGCGCGGCCGTGGTGGCCGTACACCGCAGCGGCAGCCGTGTGGCGCAGAAGGTGGGCGACATCCGTCTGCAACCAGGCGACACGCTGCTCTTGCAGGCCAAGCCGCACTTTCAGCGGGCACACCGCAACGACCCGGCCTTCTACCTGGTTAGCGACGTGCAGGAGTACCGCCCGCTGCGCAGCGACCGGGCCTGGCTCGCCATGATCCTGTTCGTGGCGCTGGTCGCGATGATGGCGAGCAACGTAGTGCCCGTCGAGATCGCCGCGGCGCTGATCGCCGTGGCGATGGTGGCCTGCGGCTGCATCTCGCAGGGTGAAGCCCGCCAGAGTGTCGACTGGCAAGTGCTCGTCACCATCAGTTCGGCATTCGCGATCGGGGCGGCGCTGCAATCATCGGGAGCAGCCAGGGCGATTGCCGAACACGTGTTCGCGCTTGCGGAACCACTGGGCGTGGTGGCCGCCCTGGCCGGCGTTTACATTCTGACCTCGATCCTCACGGAGATGGTGACCAACAACGCCGCGGCGGTGCTGTTGTTCCCGTTCTGCCTTGAGTTCGCCAAGTTGTACCAGGCCAGCCCCAGGCCATTTCTGATGGCGCTGGTGCTGGCGGCCTCGGCCAGCTTCATGACGCCGATCGGCTACCAGACCAACATGATGGTCTATGGGCCGGGCGGTTATCGGTTCAGCGACTTCTTTCGCGTGGGCGCGCCGCTGAACCTGGCGTTGGGCATTCTGGCCATCATCCTGATCCCGCTGATCTGGCCGTTCTACACCTCGGCGGTGGGGCTGGAGACCACCACCTTGACACCGGCCATCGCACGCGAGAACGGGTTCGAAGGGCTTACCGGCGCGTACATCCGCAACGTGCAACCCGGTTCTCTCGCCAATCGTGCCGGTCTGGAACCGGGCGAGCTGATCGTGGCCGTCGACGGACAAACCGTCGGCAGCGAAGAACAACTCCGAAGCCACCTGGAACAGGCCTCGCTGTCCACGGGGATTCAGCTGCAGGTCCGCACCATCAGCGGCGAACGTACGGTACTCTTGAAGGAATGAACACGCCGAGCCGCGGCGGCAGACCGATTACGATTCGGTCTGCTGGGTCGCGTCGGCACTCCGCCTCCGCCGGCGGCGCGTCGTCTTGGCCGCGCCCCATTCCTTTGTCAGGTCTTCAAACACGTCGGGCGATTCGTAACGGATGATGTTACGGCCCTCGGGCATGGGACCGATCAGGCCCCGGAAGACGGGCATTCCGCGCAGATCCAAATCGGTGCTGCAGTCATCGACGCCGATTTGGGTGTGCATCTTCAACAGCGGTTCCTGGCTGGGATAGTCGCGGATTCGCAGTTCGCCGTTGGGGCCTCGGGTGACAACGCGGAAAACCTCTTTGGATGCCATCGTCGCCTGCTTTCTTTGCCGACTATCTGCGCCGGTGGCACCGGCCTGCGTGCCTGGCGGCCAGCATAATGGGATCAAGCCGATCCGCTTGCGCCGCTCACGCCGATTGTAGGCCTGGTTTCGACTAGCGCAGATTCGTGTGAACTGGTTAGCACCTGCTCGCTCCGTCGGTCACAACGCGCCTCCTGCGCACAGCAAAGTATCGGCAGCCAGGGCAGGGCAGGGCAGCGTTTCGCCCGGCAGCGGCGCACCGCGTACAGCCAGAACATCGAGCAAGAGCCTACCATCGCGATTTGCCGTTATGGCCGGTTCCCAAACCGGAAGATGGAGGCCGCAAACCGCGATACCAGCCGCAAAAACAGCACTGGCGGCAAGACAGAAACTTACACCTGCGGGGGAAACTCAACGCAGAGCGCATCGATGGCCGCGAGGATGGTCTCGGGAGCAGCCATGCGACCGGCCCCGATCTCGCGGCAGCTCAACCAGCCCGACTCCGGCCCGACGAACCGGCAGCCGTCCTCTTTCAGTTGAGCCACGTTGCGCTGCACCGAGGGCTTCTCCCACATCTCGCAGTTCATCGCCGGGGCCAGCAGCACGGGGCCGCGGAAGGAAAGGTACAGCGTCGAGAGCAGATCGTCGGCGAAACCGTGCGCGATCTTCGCCATGAAGTCGGCCGTGGCCGGAGCAATGCAGAGAAACTCGGCCCGGCGGGCAAGGCTGATATGCGCCCCCAGCGGTTCGGCCGGATCGAACAGATCGGTGACGACGCGGCGGCCGGTCAGAGCGGCAAAGGTGGCCGCGCCGATGAATTTTTCGGCCGCGGGCGTGAGCACGGCCGTCACCTTGGCGCCGCGTTGTACCAGCGCGCTGGTCAGTGCGGCGGCTTTGTAGCCGGCAATGCCGCCGGTGACGCCCAGCAGAATTTCGCGATCGCGCATCGCCATCCGCCGCTGAAGAAAACGGCCGCCGAGAGCCCAGTGGTACGGACTCCCGGCGGCTCGCAAAAAAGTCCTGGCGTTTTAGAGCTTGTTGAGGTCGAACTCCGGCGGCCCACCGGCTTCGCCCGTGCCGCCCGACGATTGCACGCTGTTGCTGGTGTCGAGGTAGATCTTGTCCTGAAGGATCTCCTGGATCACGATCTCCATGGTGTCGTTGGTGTTCAGGTCGACCAGCGGACGCGCGCCGCTCTTGAGCTGCACCATCCGCTTTTGAATCAGCGTGGAGAGCTTGAATCGGCCGCCCACCTTGTTGACGATTTCTTCTTCTTTCAATGCGTCAATCATGGTCGATACGATCGCCTCAACTGCAAAAACTGGACAAACTCGCTGCTGGTCCCAGCCCTAACGGCATGGCGCCGGTAACCTGGACTGTCCGCCTTAGCCGGTCAAGCAGCCCGTAGTTACGCCGCTTCCTCGGACCAGCATTTGCGCAGGACGCCCATGATTTGTTCGACGGTTTCGTCCAAGTCGTTGTTCACAATCCGGTAGCGGTAGCGGTCGGCCTGCGAAAGCTCGTGGCGGGCCGTAGCCAGCCGCCGCTGGATCGCCTCCTCGGTCTCGGTACGGCGGGCCCGCAACCGCTGCTCCAGCACCTCCAGCGAAGGCGGCGCGATAAAGATCGTCACCGCATCGGGGTGCTGCTTGAGGACGGAATGCGCGCCTTGGACGTCAATTTCTAGGATAACCGATTTGCCCTGCGCCAGGCTAGGGGCCACCTCGCTGTGGAGCGTCCCATACCACTGGCCGGGATAAACTTCCGCGCACTCCAGGAACTCGCCTGCCGCCCGCCGCCGCTCGAACTCCTCCAGCGGGATGAAATGATAGCTCTTGCCTGGGATCTCGCCTGGCCGCTGCGGCCGCGTGGTGGCCGATACGGCCAACACCAGCCGCTCGGGTTCGGCTTCGAGCAACCGCTGGACGACGGTTGTCTTGCCGCTGCCAGAGGGTCCAGAAATCACGATCAGCATGGCCGCCGATGCATCGGGTGAGGGGGGAGGGGGAGGAAACTATCAGGCCAAGACGCCGTCCTGCGACGCGTATGTGGCTCGCCAGCGCCGCCTATTCGACGTTCTGCACCATCTCGCGCATCTTCTCAATGGCGGCCTTGATTTCGATCACCCGCTGGGCGATCTCGACGTCGTTGGCCTTGGCGCCGATGGTGTTGGTTTCGCGGAACATTTCCTGGGTGAGGAAATCGAGCTTGCGGCCCGAGCTTTCCTTCATATCGATCGTCCGCAGGAACTGGTCGAGGTGGCTCCGCAGGCGGACGGTTTCCTCGGAGATATCGGTCCGCTCGGCGAACAGGCTGACTTCCCGCAGGATGTCGGCGGTTTCCACGGCCACGCCATGTTCGGCAGTGATCTTGCGCAGGCGTTCCTCGAGCCGGCCGCGATACCCTTCGGCCACCAGCGGCGCACGGCTCTCGATTTGCGTCAGGTTCGCGGCGATGGTCTCGCAGTTCTCGCGCAGGCTGGCGGCCATGGCGTCGCCTTCCACCTGCCGCATCCGCTGGAGCTTTTCCAGGGCCTGGAGAATCACCGGCTCGATCCGCGGCCAGATCTCGGCCGGGTCTATTGCCGCCATGCGGTCTTCTTCGACCACGCCGGGCAATTCCAGCAGGTCCTGCGGCGCCACGTCACGCTGCACGCCCCACTGGGCGCAAAGCCCCAGAAGCTGCTGGCGATAGCTCTCCAGGGCAACCTGGTTGATGCGGTAATCGTCGGGCTTGGGCTGCCGCGTCACGTGCAGGTTCATCTGCACGGTGCCGCGTTTGACTTGCTGCCGGACGAGGCTTTCGATCTCGTTTTCCAGCGCGCCCAGCCCTTCACTCGCGCGCAGCACCAGCTTGAAGTAACGGTTATTCACCGTCCGCAATTCCACACTGATGGCCGCGTCCTGCTCCTGGTGGTGGGCGTCACCGTAGCCCGTCATGCTGAGCAGCAAAGTCGTTTACTCCAATGATCGGCGGGTTAAACGACGCAAGCAGTCGCCCACGTGTGCGACTGCTTTCGCCAAAGGTACAAACCAGCGCCAAGACACCCCTGGGGTACTCGGCAGGATGATCGGCCCCCCTGCTCAACTCCAAGGGGGAGGGCCGCAGAAAAATCGGCAGTGTGGACGCCCCGCGTGAAGCAGCAACGGAGTTCCCGCCAGCGGACGTCCCTTGGGCCGGCGATTGCCGGCAACGTTGCCAGCAGGCCTAGTTCTGACCGGCCGGAGCCGCTTCGCCAGCGGGAGCCTCGCCCGAGGCCGGAGCCGTCTCCGCCGGAGGCGTACTTGCCGGGGCCTCGCTCGCCGGAGCATCCGGCGTCGCCGCCTCGCCGCCAGCGGGAGCCGTGCCGGTTGCAGGCGAGATACCGCCGGTCGTGCCCGTGGCCGGGATGCTGGCACCAGCCCCGGAGGACGCGGGTGCTGGAGCCGTGGTCCGAATCAGACCGGCGCCTTTCCGGCTGGCATAGCTGAACGCGATGACCGCCAGCAGAATCCAGATGGTTGCCACGACGATCGTCACGCGGGTGAACACGTCACCGGCCTTGGCGCCAAAGGCGCTCTGGCCGCCCATGCCGCCCAGGGCCCCCGCCAAACCGCCGCCCCGGCCTTTTTGGACCAGGATCAGCACGATCAGGAAGATGCTCACCAGAACCAGTAGGGTCATCAATAAAGTCTGCATGGTTTTCCCTCACGCACGCCGACGTAATGTGCGGCGGTGAAATTGGGGGGGCGGCGGCAACGGCCAATCGGTTTTCGGTGGCGGCCAACAGTACGGGCCGCTCGCGGCGGGGGGCACCCCAGATGGCAATCCCACCTCAGCCAGAAACGCGTGCTGCCGCCAGAACACGGCATGTACGGCATCGGCCGCTGCGTTGCAACCCCTTGTGAGTGTGCCAGTTCCCGCTCGACTGCCCATGCGCCGGCAGAACCCGGCCGGGGAAAGCAATCGGCGGGCGGCCACCAGCAGCCGGGCTGCATGTGGAACACCACCGCCAGGGCGGGGGTGGCGACTAACGGACGGCAGCCGCGATCGCCACGAAATCGTCCGCCACCAGGCTCGCACCGCCCACCAACGCTCCATCGATGTTGGGCTGCGATAGCAACTCAGCCGCGTTGCCCGGCTTCACGCTGCCGCCGTATTGGATCCGAACCTGTTCCGCGACCTGCGCATTGTAACGTTCCGTCAACAACTTGCGAAGATCGAGATGCACCTCTTCCGCCTGGGCGGGCGTGGCCACCTTGCCGGTCCCGATCGCCCAGACCGGCTCGTAGGCGATCACCACTCGGGCGATCTCGTCGGCCGAGAGGCCGCCCAGCGAACCTTCGAACTGCTTACGCACAACCTCCTGGGTGCGGCCGGCTTCGCGGTCTTCCAGCACTTCGCCAACGCACACGATGGGGGTGAGCCCACCTTCCAGGGCGGCCTTCACCTTGGTGAAGATGAACTCATCGGTCTCGCCCAGCAGTTGGCGCCGCTCGCTGTGACCGAGGATCACGTACTTGCAGCCGATATCGCGGAGCATGCCCACGCTGATCTCGCCCGTGTAGGCCCCGGACTTTTCGTGGTAAGCGTTCTGAGCCCCCAGGCCGACCGACGAACCAGCCAGCGCGGCGGCCACAGCTTCCAGGTACACAAACGGCGGGCAGACAGCCACCTCCACCCCGGCGAAGCTGCTATCGATCTTCTCCGCCACCGCCTTGGCCAATGCCACGGCCTCGGCGCGGGTGGTGTTCATTTTCCAGTTTCCGGCGATGAATGGTTTTCTCATGCGGCTTCGGGCGGGTTGGAGATCTGCTTACCAAACAGAGCGGCCAGCTTGCGCATCTGATCGGCCAGCTCTGCGTATTGTTCGGGCAACAGGGCTTGCGCCCCGTCGGACAGGGCCTTTTCAGGACAGTGGTGCACCTCGATGTGCACGCCATCGGCACCGGCAGCCAGGCCGGCCAACGCACACGGCGGAATCAAGTTCGGCCGCCCCGTAGCGTGGCTGGGGTCGACAATGATCGGCAGATGGCTCCGTGCCCGTACCGCCGGCACGGCCGCCACGTCGTACAGGTTGCGGGTGGCGTCGTCGAAGCCCTTCACGCCGCGCTCGCACAGCACCACCTGCGAGTTGCCCTGCGAGAGGATGTACTCGGCGCTCATCAGCAGGTCCTGGATGGTGGCGCTCATGCCGCGTTTGAGCAGCACGGGCTTGTGGGTCTGGCCGACCTCGGTCAACAGCGAGAAGTTCTGCATGTTGCGAGCGCCGATCTGAAGCATATCGGCATACTCGGCCACGATTTCCACCCGGCGGGGGTCCATCACCTCGGTAACGACCGGCATGCCGTGCTTGTCGCCGATCTCGCGAAGAATCTTGAGCCCCTCTTCGGCCAAGCCCTGGAAAGCGTAAGGGCTGGTGCGAGGCTTGAAGGCGCCGCCCCGCAGAATGTTGGCTCCAGCCTTTCGCACGGCCCCGGCGATGATGTCCATCTGCTCGTAGCTTTCGATGGCACACGGACCGGCAATCAGGCCGATGTTGCCGCCGCCAATCTTCACGCCCTTCACATCGACCACGCTGGGCGCGGGATGGGCCTCAAGGCTCGACAGCTTGTACGGAGGCAGGATCGGCACCACCTCGGCCACACCGGGGATCGCCGCCAGCGGCGTGGCTTGCAGCTTGGCCTCGTCGCCGATCACACCAATGATCGTCCGGTAGGTGCCGCGGCTCAGGTGGGCCTGGAAGCCGAGGGACTTCAGCCGCTCGATCACGTGTTCGATTTGGTCCT
Organism: uncultured Planctomycetales bacterium; assembly: GCA_937927735.1. Lineage (GTDB taxonomy): Bacteria > Planctomycetota > Planctomycetia > Pirellulales > S012-138 > CALBRZ01. The sequence goes on along the minus strand of CALBRZ010000041.1, from coordinate 9,810 downwards.
CGGTTACGTCCGACTTGAGCACGATGATCACGGCGGCACCCGGCAACAAACAGGATGAGCGATTTCAGTCAACAACCAAGGCAAGGCGGCAACCCAAAACGCATCTCTCGCGGCGGCCGCTGCCCGATGGAATCTGGTAGTGTACCACGGCACTACCGCCAGAAAAGGGGGCGGTAGAGGGGATCGATCAGCGGTGGCGGGCGGCCCCATTGGTCGCGGCTTGGACGCGGCCGCACCGTCCCCAGATTTCGTTTCCCGGCTAGGGTCGCGGCGACGGCGGCGCACCGCCGGACACGGGAGCGGTATGCACATGGCCGTGGCCGTGCCCATGGTCGTGCATACTGTGCTCGAGCTTGCCAATGCCGTAGGCCGCGCCCACGCCCAGCAGCAGCATCAGCGAGAGCGCGATCCGATCGTGGGCATGGAACTCGACCTCGGGCAGCAAATCGCCCAGCGAGATGCACAAGAAGCTTCCGGCCGCCAACGCCAGGGCGCAACCAATGGCTTCGTCCTGATCGGCCCCCACGCCCAGGTAGAAGAACAACGCCCCCAACGGGCACATCAGCGAAAAGCCCAGGTTCACGAGCTGCCGGGCACGGAACGACCAGCCGCCGGCCGCCATCAGCGTGGTAATCGACAGCGCATCCAGCGGCTTGTGCAGCAGGATGACCAGAAACGTCGCCAGCCCAAAGAACCATTGTCCGGGATGCGTGATCGACTCCGCGCGAACGCTGGCGGCCAGGGCAATGCCGTCGATCGCCGTGTGCAGGCTCAAGCCGGCCGCCACACCCACCCAGCCCAGGTGATGCCGGCTTCCCGGCCCAAACGGCGGAATGGCATGGGCATGATGATGCCCGTGATCGTGATGATGGTGCCCGTGGTGATCGTGGTCGCCGTGTGCACACGAGTGCGCCGGCACGGGAGGCTCGTGCGCGGCGGCCGCGGGCGGGTTTGCCTCGGGATGCGGCGGCCGATGATCGCAGTGGGGTGAAGGCGTCAGCGGCCCATCCACCGGACCGTGGTGGTGAAAGTGGAAAGCCCTGAGCAGGAAGAACATGCCCAGCAGCCCCACCAGCATCCACAAGACGCTTTCATCAACATCGTGGGTATAAAAGTACGAGTGCGGCAACAGATGCAGCACGCTGACACCGAGCATCAGCCCGGCCACAAAGCTGATCAAGAACTGCAGCCGGCGATGGGTGAGCTGGATCAACGAGGGAACCCAACCGCCCAGCAGGGAGCCACCCACGATCGCCAGGCAATAGATCAACAGCAACAGGATTGGGTCCATTGGCCCCGCCGGAACAATTTGAAACAGGTTTGTTCCTGCAAATCATAGTTATTTCGGGCTGACCGACAATGGGGGCAAGCTGCGGCCAGCCCGCTACGCGCGGGGCTACGCTTCCGTCCGGCAAGCGCAAAACAACAGCCCCCTGGGAACCGCTGGTCCCCAGGGGGCGAGGTGTGAGTGATTACCATCAATGCGAGAGAGACCGGTGGGAATCGAACCCACTTTGACCGGGTTGCAGCCGGTTGCCTGGCCATCTGGCTCCAGTCTCGTGTTGCGGTGGCTCCGGCATGGCCGCGAGGACCGTTCGTGCCGCCGACATGATTGATATCGGCCACCGCCGCCGCTGGCTTGAAAGCCATTTGGCCAACATCCGTCGAGCCGATTCCGCTCCCGCAAAGACGGCGTAACTTACCACTTCGGCACGATTCCTACGGCCGGCGATCAGGTGATGATCGGCGAACGTTTGCTGGCGGCTTCCTCCATGAAACGCTGCATCCGCTGCACCACCGTCCGCGGGTCGGGGAACAAGCCGTCGAGCATCTGCGCGTTATCGAACAGTTGCTCGGCGCACTGCTTGATGAAAGCCTCGTGGTCCGAGTTGTGGCTCAGCTTGGCAAGCTGCTGGATCAAGCTCGCCCGCGGGTTCACTTCCAACACCCGCTTGGAAAGCTGGAAGTCCTTGTCGGCCATCTTGAGCAGCTTTTGCATCTGCATGCTCATGCCCGGCTCCGGATTGACCAGGCACACGGGGCTATCGGTCAACCGCTTGGACTCGCGGACGTCGGCCACGCGATCGCCCAGCGCCTCGCGGAACAGGGCCAGCACGCGGGCCAGGCCGCTGGAGTCGGCCGCCGAGGTATCTTCCGGCTTGGTTTCATCGGCGATCTCAACGCCTTCAGGCAGCTTGAGGTTGGCCGAGTCGATCGAAACCAGCTCGCGGCCATCGAACCGCTGCAGGTTCGCCATCACGAACTCGTCGACCGGGTCGCTCAAGAACAGCACTTCCAGGCCGCCGCGGCGGAAGATCTCCAGGTTGGGATTGCTGGCGATCGATTCGACGTCGGGACCGCCCAGGTAGTAGATCTGCTCCTGCTTCTCGACCATCCGGTCCACGTACGCATCGAGCGACGTGAGCTTGCCGGGCTCGGTGCGGTTGGAGGGGAAACGCAGCAGCCGGGCGAGCTTGTCGCGATGCTGGAAGTCGGTCGCCGTACCTTCTTTGAGCATCGGCGCGAACTGGGCGTAGAACTTCTCGTACAGCTCCGGCTGATCGTCGGCCATCTCCAAGAGCTTGTTGATGATCTGGCCGACCAGGGCCGCGCGGATCTTGCGGAAGACCGTGTTGTCTTGCAGCGACTCGCGCGACACGTTGAGCGGCAAGTCTTCCGAGTCGACCAGGCCCACCAGGAACCGGAAATACTCCGGCAACAACTCGCGGCAATCGTTCTGCACCAGGATGCGCTTGGCACACAGGTTGATGCCGTGCTCCAATCGGCCAAAGCCCAAGCGTTCGATATTCGTGGGCGGGCAGTAGAGCAGGGCGTGGAACTGGATCGGGCTGTCGACCGACACGTGCAGATGCCACAGCGGCTTCTCGGTCGTGTGGTGCGAGATGTGCTGGTAAAACCGCACGTAATCGTCTTCGGTCAACTGGCTGGACGGCTCAACCCAGATCGCCTTCTGGTCGTTGAGCACCTTGTCTTCCAGCTTGATCGGGTACTGCACGAAGCTGGAGTACCGCCGCACAATCGACTCCAGGCGGTACTTCTCCATGAACTCGTCGGCGTCGGCCTTGAGGTTCAGGATGATCTCCGTACCGCGGTCAGCCTTCTCGGCCGGCACGATGGTGAAAGTGCCGGTGCCTTCGGACTGCCACTCCCAAGCCGTATCACCCTGGTAGCTGCGGGTGCGAACCTGCACGGTGTCGGCCAGCATGAAGGCCGAATAAAAGCCCACGCCGAACTGACCGATCAGCGACACGTCGGCCTTCTTGCCGCTCTCGGTCAGCTTCTGCAAGAACTCAAGAGAACCGCTGCGGGCGATGGTGCCCAGGTTGGCGATCAGCTCATCGCGAGTCATGCCCACGCCGTTATCGCAGATACGCAGTTGCCGCTGGTCCTTGTCGATTTCCAGGCGGATTTCCAGCGGAGCCTCGTCGCGGTACGCCTCATCGACCAGGGCGATGTGCCGCATCTTGTCCAGCGCATCGGAAGCGTTGGAAATCAGCTCCCGCAGCGCGATCTCACGGCTCTGGTAGAGCGAGTGCGAAAGCAGGTGCAGCAGTTGCTTGATCTCTGCCTGAAAGGTGTACTCGGTCTGCTGGGTTTCCGTAGTCATGTGCGATGCCCTACTGACTTGCTTTTATGGATCGCTGCGCTGCCCACTTGGGCGGCGGTAACCAGGCGGCCTGCACCCCAGGCGAGGGGGCGGCTCTTGCCCGATCGCAATCGGCCCGAGGCGTGCGCAGAACTACGCCATAACCTCTGACAACTTCGCGTGTTCTTCTATCGATAGCGTATCGCGATAGCCGGTCCAGATTAAGGGGCACCGGCGCCCGCGTAGCCACCGGGAGTACGGCTGTCGCGGCGTCTTTCGCACGCTTCAACCAACGGTGCGATTGGAACGTTTGCTGCGCACGTCTCCACCATTCGCGTGCCGCTGTTGCTCTCTGCGCACGCACCGAAGGCATCCATTGCCTTGCACGGCATGAGCCATCGTGATCGCCATCTGTGGCAAACACGGCAGCAACGAACCGACCGCGCAAGCGGGGCGAAGATTTAGCGATCGTAATGCTTGCAAAACTCGGGCAGATCGCTAGACTCTCACCGTTGTGGGAAATGAGCCCACTCACAAGGCTCAACCCAACAGAACGTGGGAAATTGGCCCAAATCGACCAAAACCCACACTTTTCCAACGGAGTTGTGCAACGGAGCTTGCGCCGGAACGGACTCGTTCACTTCAACGGCTTGAGGAAGCGATGTCCGATCCCGAGTTCATTCTCGGCGAGTTCCAACGCACGCTGGATGAGCGGTATCGCCTTTCCGTGCCTGCCGAGTTCGTACAGCAGCTCGGAGGGGAGGATGCCGACTACATCCTGGCCAAGGAACGGCCCGGCTGTTTGAGCCTGTGGACGGCCGCCCGCTGGCAATCCAAGCTCGAGCAGGGCGTGTCGCTGATCGAAAGCAAGATGCGAGCCGGCAAGCTCGATGGCCGCATCGCCCAGGTCCAGATGCTGGGCCGGTTGCTTTCCACGCGGCACCGCGCTGTGAAGCTGGCCGGCAAGGGACGGCTCCTGATCCCAGAAGGCTTCCGCGAGTTCCTCCAGGTACCCGCCGGCGGCGAAGTGATGCTGGTCGGGGCCGCGGTCTGCGTCGAAATTTGGGAACCGCAAGCCTGGCTCAAATACCTCAATGCAAGGATGCCCAAGTTCCGCAAGTTGTTCGATCACTTGTCGGGCTAGGAACGTGCTGGCGGCAGGGATGTACCGCCACCACGAGACCGGCTCCGACAACGGTAGGGAGACCTGGAAGCATCGCCAAAGGGCAGGAGGCCCCGGCAGCCGCCTTTCCCAAGGCGGCTTTTTCAAGACCCAGCGACCTCGTCCGGTTCGAAACCCAGCGCAGGCAGGACGTCGCGGCATCACCTGAGATCTGTCACCCAAGAGCCCGTTCTCAAGCGACCGCCGCGCGTCGACGCACGAGCAAACGTTGTCCGCCCCTCACCCAGGCGGCAAATGCGTCCACCATGGAAGGCCATGATGGCAGGGATGCCACTTTTCTCGGCGCGGCACCTCCTCCCCAGGCTGCTCTTCGACCGGACGGGGTTTTTCATTACGCTGGATCGTAGCGGCGTGTTCATCCGGCAACCTGCCGGTATGCCGCTTCCCCCCAAGTATCTTTGCGGGGAGCCGCAATACGCACTCCATCGGCAAAGCGGCAAGTGATCGATCCACCTACTTCGGGTCTGGCGAGCATGGATGGCACGGTTCCCCCGCGCGTGCTGGGCATCGACCCCGGCCTCAACATCACCGGCTACGCCGTGCTCGAACTGGTTGGACGCAAACCGACCGTGGTCGAAGCGGGCGTCGTTCGCGGCCGGGCCCGCGGCTCACTGCCCGGCCGGCTGGAACAGATCTACAACGGCGTGCGCGACGTGATTGCCTCGCTACGTCCCGGTGTGCTGGCCCTGGAGCAGCTTTACTCGCATTACGAGCGGCCGCGCACCAGCATCCTGATGGGACACGCCCGAGGGGTAATCTGCCTGGCCGCCCAGCAGGCGGGCCTGGAGATCGTCGATTACAGCGCTACCCAAATCAAAAAGATCCTGACCGGCAGCGGTCGGGCGCCTAAAATCCAGGTACAGCGGGCAGTTCAACAGGAACTGCGGCTGCCAGCCCTGCCCGAACCGGCCGACGTCGCCGATGCCCTGGCAGCCGCCCTGTGTCATGCCTACCTGGCCCCCTCCCAGGGCCGGGTAAACGCCTCGGTCCGTGGCCGCCCGCTGTCTGCTTGACACTCCCTGAACCACCACTTAGGGTAGGATTGGGGAGCGTTCACTTCAGGTACACCGTTATGGCGAGCATTGTGGATGACCAGCGGCCATCTGAGTCCCCCGATGATCAATTAGCTCTTTGTGAGCAGCGGCTCGGGTATCAGTTTCGTGACAAATCGCTGCTGCGCAGCGCGCTGACCCACGCTTCCGGGGCCCAACATCGCCTGGGCTCCAACGAACGCCTCGAATTCCTGGGCGACGCCATTCTGGGGTACATCATCTGCGAGATGCTGTACCAACGCTTCCCCAACCTGCTCGAAGGTGACCTGACCAAGATCAAATCGGTTGTCGTCAGCCGGCAGAACTGTGCCAAGGTCAGCAAGTCGCTGGGACTCGACGAGTTCATGATCCTCGGCAAGGGGATGACCACCAACCCCAATATCCCCTCCTCGCTGCACGCCGGCGTGCTGGAAAGCCTGGTGGCTGCAATCTGCCTGGACGGTGGGATGGACGCCGCCCGCGATTTTGTCCGCCGCTTCATGTCGGCCCGGATCGATGCCGCGGCGGGCGGCGACCACGGCGGCAACTACAAGTCGCTGCTCCAGCAAGTGGTGCAGCGCGAGCACGCCACCACGCCCACCTACATGCTGCTGGATGAGAAGGGCCCCGACCACAGCAAGTGCTTCAAGATGGCGGCCCTGGTCGGCACCAAGCGTTTCACCCCGGCTTGGGGACGCAACAAGAAAGAAGCCGAGCAGCGTGCGGCACTCAACGCCCTCAGCGAAATCAACGGCGAGGAAATCCCGTTCCCGTCGGACTAAACGGCGCGAGCTATTCAATCGTTCGCTCGCGCAGCATCGTTTGCTTCTGCCCGAGCTTCGCGCTGCGCATTGGCCTGTTGGCGGATTCCCGGCCTGGCTCTCTTGCACTTGGCGGCGTCTTTTCTAGATGCACCCAACCACCCGTTTAGGTACGATGGCAACACCCCCTCGACCGACGGGTACATGAGAGAAAAATGGCAGCACACGAATCGACGCCAAGGGGCCAGATATGGGGCAATCAACTGTCGGTTCAACTTCGTCCAGCCTGATCCGGCAGGTGCAGGCCAACGAACCTGACGCCTGGCGGCAGTTGTGTCGCCTGTACGCCCCCATGGTGGTGCAGTGGTGCCGGCAGGCCCATTTGCAAAGTGCCGACACGGCCGACATCGTGCAGGAAGTATTCGCGGCCGTGTGCAAGAACGTGGGCCGCTTCCGCCGCACTTCGCCCCAGGACAGTTTTCGCGGCTGGCTGTGGACGATTACGCGCAACCAGGTCCGCATGCACCTGCGGCAGGCAGCCCGGCAGATCGAGGCGGCCAGTGGCTTGCAGGCCCAACAGATGCTGGACGAATTGCCTCAGTTTTTTGAGGAAGCGTCGCACCAGGACAGCCAGCTTCAGCAGCACGCGCTATTGCGCCGCGCCCTGCGGTTCATTCGGTCGGAGTTCACCGACACCACTTGGCAAGCCTTCTGGCGTACGACCGTGGACAACCTCCCTGGCCCGGACGTTGCCGCCGAATTGGGCCTCTCCCCAGGTGCCGTCCGTCAGGCGAAATACGCCGTGCTGCAGCGTCTGCGCAACCTCCTTGCCGACGACTGATGTCGGCAGCCGGCCGATTTTAGTAACTCTCAGCGGCACGACCACTTACATGCTCGACACGGCCGCTTCGCACAAAAAGTTCTGACGCTCCAGCATTGTACTTAATAGGGGCCGCCGCTTAGGGCTCACCGGCAGTTCAAGAGGAAGAGATCCCAATGGGACCACACGACCACGAAGTTGCCGATGACGCGCAACTTGCCACCGACCTGCGGAATCAGGCTGAGCTGCAAACCCTGGCAGACATGCTCCGCGGCCTGCCTCCGCTGACGGAGCCCGACGATGCCACGGACGACTCGGAATGCCAGCGGATCGTGGAATTGGTGGAGCGGATCGGCATTCGTCCGCAGACCGCCCCTGACAGCAGCGCCGCGCTGCTCGCCCCCAACTCGCAGCGTCTAGGGCAATACAAGCTGCTGGCCAAACTGGGCCAGGGCGGTATGGGCGCGGTCTACCAGGCCCTGCATACCAAGCTCGATAAACTGGTTGCCCTGAAGGTGCTGCCGGCCGACCGGCTGCAGGACGCCGCGGCGGTGGCCCGTTTTGAGCGCGAAATGCGGGCCGTGGGCAAGCTGACCCACGAAAACATCGTGGCCGCCATGGATGCCGGCGAAATCGACGGCACCCATTACCTGGTGATGGAACTCGTCGCGGGCGTCGACCTAGGCACCGTCGCCCGCGAGCGAGCGCCGCTACCTGTGGCGGAAGCTTGTGAAATCATCCGACAGGCCGCACTGGGTCTGCAACACGCCCACATCCATAACCTGGTCCACCGTGACATCAAGCCCAGCAACCTGATGCTGGCCCAAGGCTCGTGCGGCCCGTTGGTCAAGATCCTTGATATGGGCCTGGCTCTGCTCGACGAGCAGCCTTCAGAACATGCCGATCTGACCGCCTCCGGACAGATCATGGGCACCCTCGACTACATGGCCCCGGAACAGGCTGGCGACACGCATACGGTTGATATTCGGGCGGACATCTACAGCCTGGGCGCCACACTCTACAAGCTGCTCACCGGCCGCGTGCCGTTCCAGGGGCCACAGTACACCAGCACCGTCAAGAAACTGATGGCCCTTTCTACGCAGGCCCCGCCTCGGATCGATTCGTTCCGCGAAGACCTGCCGCCAGAGTTGGTAGACGTTGTGCACCGGATGTTGGCACGTCAGCCGGAGGACCGCTATGCCACGCCGGGCGAAGTGGCGGCAGCCATGGCGTCATTCGCCGCCGGAGCCAACTTGGCGGCATTCCTGGAAGGCACCGACGCCCACAAGGCGACGCCGAGCAAACGGCCCTCCTGCAAACCGTGACCAAGGGAGCGGCTAGCGTCAGCGTTCGCAGCAGCGTGGTCGAAACGCAGTCGCAGGTTTTGCCTGGACCTAGCCACCGGACGGGGTTGCAGCCGGCGGCAGCGCCGGACAACCGACCGCCCCGCCGCTCTAAGCGCGGCGTACTCTTGGCCGGCGCCGCAGTGCCAATCGTGGTTTTGTTGGGAGTGATCCTGCTCTCGCTCCGTACCCCACACGGCGAAATCGTGGTCGAACTGGCCGACGGCATCCCGGCTGAGGCCGCCAAGAACCTCAAGATTGAAGTCATCGGCAACGGCCAGGTGAAGGTGGGCGACGCTTCCGTCGGCTGGACGATCGACATCGCCGAAGGCAAGTATCAGGCCAAGCTCTCTGGCGGGGCCGATCTGTTCCAACTCGAGCAGAATCACGTCACGGTCACCCGGGGCGAAAAAACCCTGCTCAAGGTCGCGTTGAAACCACTGGGCGAAACACCAACTCGGGAACAACACGCCGGTACCGCGCCCGCCCCGGATCCATCAACCGTAGCGCCCAAGACCTGGCAGCCGACGCCCGAGCAGCAAGCATTCTTCGATCACGTGGCCAAACTGCCGCCCGATGAACAGGCCGCGGCCGTCGCCAAGAAGCTGATGGAGGTCAATCCGGGCTTTGATGGAACAACCAAACACATAGTTGAGGGCGGCCAAGTTACCTACTTCAAATGCCGGAGCGAGCACCTGGCAGAGATCTGGCCAGTTCGGGCACTTAGGAGCTTAGACATGCTCGATTGCGGCGGCACGGACAGTAGCAAGGCTAAACTCTCCAACCTGTGGCCTCTCCACGGGATGCGTCTGACACGCCTGATTTGCTGGCACACGCCTATCAAAAATACTTCGCCGCTTCGCGACATGCCACTGACGTTGCTCAATCTGTGCAACACCGCTGTTGCTGATCTCTCGCCTTTGCGCGGCTTGCAGCTAACACGGTTCCACTTTGACGGAACTCGCGTCGACGATCTTTCGCCACTATCAGGTATGCCGCTGGAGCAGGTTAACTTTAACGGGACCTATGTCAACGATCTCAGGCCGCTGCGGGGTATGTCACTAA
>CALBRZ010000040.1 GCA_937927735.1 uncultured Planctomycetales bacterium | reverse complement strand
TGCCGCGCCGAGCCCCGCCCCGCGGCAGAAACCGATTCTTCAACGGGCTGCTAAGGCCGCGCGTGCGGTGCTTGGATTGACCGCCAGGTGTGCAGACCGAACAAAAGCCGAACGCTCGCCCTCAGTGAGTGAGCATCCCCGTGCCGGGGAACAGCGCGAAAACGTCGCACGTCCTCAAGCAACACGGTTGATCATGCCGTGACGCACGTGCAATGCGCGACAATCGCAGAACCGTGGCGCGCGAGCGTGCCGTTAAAATGACCTAGATACGGATTTTACAGCTTTTCAATCCTGGCCACTTCGTCCAGGTAGACTGGGTAACCGTTGCCGATGCCGATCACGGTGACTCCCACGCTGTCGAGGATGCTGTACACGCCTTTGAGCTGGCCGGGCGAGGTGATCGAGCAGAAGCCCCGGCGAAGGATTTCAGCCACTCCGTCGATGGTCAGGCCATTCGCCTGAAGCTTGGCCAGATCAATCCGAATCGAGCGGTTCGCCAGCACCAACAGGTGCGTGCCGTCACCCTGGGGACCGTAGTCGTAGAGCATGATCGGCTTGAGTTCCCCCTCGCTGGCCTGCGCCGAGTCGATCGGTCCCCAAATCCAGTTGTCGCCCACCAGAATTGATCCCCACACCACACCGGCTCCCAGGGCCAGGGCCAAGGCCCAGGCCAGTTCGTTGCGGGAGCGGGTGCGCCGCAGCGACACCGCCAGGGCCGCGACGGCGATGCAGAGGGCGACCCCGGCAATCGGTACGCCCAACCGGGCGGCATCGGAGACGACATGGGGCTGGCTGAAACCATCCAATGCAATGAAGTGCAATCCCGGCCCCAGTAGCGCAACCACTGAGAACGCCAGCGGCACGTGCCCCCAACGTGCGAACGTTGTGCGCTCGGTTGACATGGTCGGACCCTCCGATCAGCGTGTGCAGACGTGCGTGAGATGAGAAGGGAACGATCTCTCGAAGATGTGGCAGACGAGAAATCGAGCGGTACCCTACCCCATATACGGGGTACGGGTCAAATTTTTCTGGCCGATTCGCAATTAGCCTCGGCGGCGGGCCGGCACCAAGCGCACAGCCGATCTTCTTTGCCTCGCACGGCGTTACAGCCGCCTACCGGCCCCTCGCGGCTCATGGATTTTTTGCCTGCGGCGTGCGAGAATGACTTGCTCCACAAAGCCTCGCGCGGCGAACGTCGCTGCGCGCTTCGGGCCGCGGGTGTGCCCGGCAGCATCCCACCCCGGCCGGCCGCTTGGCCAACGTTCTCTCGCTGCACCAGTCACCATCAGTCCCATGGCGATCTCGACGGTTTCCCACCAGGTTTGCGCAGCCCAGCGGGCTGCCGGCACGCGGGTGCTTACGTACATCTTCAGCTCCAACCGCGACTTGGCGCGGAGCGTTGCCCGTACCATTGCGGCCGTGATCCGCGAGCGCAACTCCTTCGGCCAGAATGCCGTCCTGGGACTGCCCACCGGTAGCACGCCCACCGGCGTGTACCGCGAACTGGTGCGCATGCACCGCGAGGAAGGGCTCGATTTCTCCGGCGTGGTCACCTTCAACATCGACGAGTACTACGGCCTGCACCCCGAGCAGTTGCAGAGCTATCACTACACCATGCGGCGGGCCCTGTTCGATCACGTGAACATTCCGCCGGGCAACATCCACATTCCCGACGGCACCGTGCCGCTGGACCGGGTGGAAGCCTACTGCCGGCACTACGAAGACCTGATCGAACGCGCCGGCGGCATCGACCTGATGCTGCTGGGCATCGGCCGCGACGGCCACATCGGCTTCAACGAACCGTACACCTCGCGCAACAGCCGCACCCAACTGGTCACCCTCGACCCGGTCACCCGCACCGACGCCGCCAGCGACTTCTTCGGCAAGGAGAACGTGCCGACCCAGGCCATCACCATGGGCATCGGCACCATCTACGAAGCGCGCAAGATCATCCTGATCGCGATGGGCGAGCATAAGGCGGGCATCGTTCGCGAGACGGTCGAAGGCCCCGTCACCGAACGGATTCCGGCCACGCTGCTCCGCGATCACCCCGATCTGACCGTGCTGCTGGACGAAGGGGCGGCCGAGAAGCTCACCTGCGTCGCCACGCCGTGGCAGTTGCGCAATGTCGAGTGGAACGACGCCCTGGTGAAGCGCGCCGTGCTGTGGCTGTGCGAAAAGACCGGCAAGTCGCTGCTCAAGCTCGACGGCGAAGACTTTCGCGAGCACGGCCTGCACCAACTGCTCCGCGAACAAGGTCCGGCCGAAGGCATCAGCCACCGCGTCTTCCGCTGGATGATGGACACCATCAACTACCATCCGGCCGGCCGCGAGCGCAAACGGGTGCTGTGCTTCAGCCCGCACCCCGACGACGACGTGATCAGCATGGGCGGCACGCTGATCCGGCTGGTGGAAGACGGCCACGACGTCCACATCGCCTACATGACCAGCGGTAACATCGCCGTGTTCGACCACGACGCACAGCGTGTGGCCGACCTGGTGACCGAGTTCAACCGGCTCTTCCAGATCGATAACGAACGATCGGTCGAAGTCGAACGCCGGGTGATGGAAGCCCTGGCCAACAAGGCCCCTGGCCAGCCCGACAGCGAAGACGTGCTCAAGATCAAGGCCCTAATCCGCTGGAGCGAAGCCAAGGCGGCGGCCAAGGCCTGCGGCTGCCCGGAAGAAAACCTGGTTTTCCTCGATCTGCCGTTCTATCGCACCGGCATGATCGCCAAGAACCCGGTCGGCAGCGAAGACATCCGCATGGTGCGTGAGCTGATTGAGCGGCTCCAGCCCGACCAGATCTACCTGGCCGGCGATCTCTCCGACCCGCACGGTACGCACCGCGTGTGTGCCGAGGCGATCATCGCGGCGCTCAACGAGATCGAGGAAACGGCCGGCCAGATTCCGGAGGTGCTGCTGTACCGCGGGGCCTGGCAGGAGTGGCCGGCGCACCAGATCGAAATCGCCGTGCCGCTGAGTCCGCGTGACCTGGAACGCAAGAAGGCCGCCATCTTCCGCCACGAATCGCAGAAAGATTCGGCCCTGTTCCCCGGCTCCGACCGCCGCGAGTTCTGGCAACGCGCCGAAGATCGCAACCGGCACACGGCCGACCTGTACAACAAGTTGGGCCTGCCCGAGTACTACGCGATGGAAGCCTTTGTGCGGTGGGACGGCGTGCCGCTGTAAGCGCGGCGCCGGTTACCAGCGACAGACGCCGTAGCACGCGCCGCCCTGGCTCCACTGAGGGCGTGGGGATTCAATCGCGTCGGCACCAAGGGGGGAGAGTAAGGCATGGCCAAGTTCGCTGTCATTCTGCCGGCGGCCGGGAAGAGCAGCCGCTTCAAGAACCCGCAGTACAAAAAGCCGTTCATCCCGCTGGGTGATCGGGCGTTGTGGCTGCACGCGGCCGAGCGGTTCATCAACCGCTCCGACGTCTGCCAGGTGATCATTGTCATCGCGGCCGAGGACCGCGAATACTTCGACTCGCGGTTCGCGTCCAACGTCGTCTTCCTGGGCATCGACGTGGTGGAAGGCGGCCAGGAACGGGCGGACTCCGTCGAGAAGGCCCTGGCGGCGGTCAAGGAAGAAGCCGACTACGTGTGCGTGCACGACGCGGCCCGGCCCTGCCTGGCCCCCATGTGGATCGACGCCGTGTTTGCCGCCGCCCGCAAGCACGGGGCCGCCATTCTGGCCACGCCGATCAACGGCACCATCAAGCGCGTGGACGGCGATCAGATTGTGGAAACCGTCCCCCGTGCCGGCTTGTGGGAAGCGCAAACGCCGCAGGTCGCCCGCAAGGATCTCTTGCTGAAGGCGTACGCAGAGCGGCAAGGTTTTGTGGCCACCGATGACGCCCAGCTTCTGGAGCGCATGGGGCAAAAAGTGGCCGTGGTGCCCGGCAGCCCGCTCAACTTGAAGGTCACCACCCAGGAAGATCTCAAGCTGGCCGAGCAGGCGCTGAAGGTACTGCCTAAGCCCCGACTGGACCGCCCTGCCCATCCGTTTGCCGACGACGATTTGTGGCGGTAACCCAATCGCGCCGTCGAGACGCCACCTGCGTACTCGCGGGTTTGGCAGAAAAAGAACAACACTGGCCTTTGGTCTTAACTAAAGTGGGAGCAGCCTGGTTGCCCCCGCGGAGGAAGGCCAATGACGTACCGCCCCTATCTTGCCTGGCTATACTGGCGCACCAGCATTGCCGGCCTGACCGTCTTCCTGGACAAGTTTCTTCGTGTCGCTCATCCGGCAACGTCTGGGTTGTGTGCAGATCGCCTCAGAGGGCGCTGTGGATGCGAGCCTTGATGCCTTACCAGCGGTCGCTGCCGCGCCGGCGGCTTTCGCCCAATCGTCGCTGCATGTTACCAGCCGTCGCGAGCCGCCATGAAGCATGTCGCCGCGCACCTGCCAGGCGGTCGCCAGCCAACCGAGAACGCCCCCTACCCCGCTCGCCATTGGTAGCAAGAGGTCGCCCGTGAACCGCCGCCAATTTCTGCAAACTGGCCTGGCCGCCGCGGCGGCCGCTACCTTGCAACCGGTCGCCAAAGTCTCGGCCGAGGATCAGCAGCCTATGGATTCCATCCCGATCATCGACACCCACCAGCACCTGTGGGACCTGCGGCGGTTCCGGCTCCCTTGGGTAAAGAACGCGCCGTCGCTCAATAAAAACTTCTTGATGGAAGACTACCTGCAAGCCGCCGCCGGCTTGAACGTGGTAAGAACCATCTATATGGAAGTCGATGTGGATCCGGCCCAGCAACAGGCCGAGGCCGACTACGTGGTGGAACTGTGCCGCCGTGACGACAACCCGATGGTGGCCGCCGTGGTGTCGGGCAGGCCGGCTAGCGAGGGGTTCGCAGCCTACGTGCGGCCGTTTCGCGACTCGCCGTACATCAAGGGCATCCGTCAGGTGTTGCATGGCGGCAACACGCCGCCGGGCTACTGCCTCAACGACGATTTTGTGCGTGGCATCCGGCTGCTGGGCGAGCTAGGGTTGAGTTTCGATATCTGCATCCGCCCGGAGGAACTGGCCGACGCAGCCACCTTGGCCGATCGCTGTCCCGACACGCGGTTCATCCTCGACCACTGCGGCAACGAGCGACCGGACCGGCAAGACCATGACCGCTGGCGACGGCTGCTCGCCGAAGTCGCCAAGCGCGAAAACGTCGTCTGCAAAGTGTCCGGCATCATCGACAAGGCCAGCCGCAACTGGCAGCCCGAGGAATTGGCTCCCGTGATCCATGGGACACTCTCGGCATTTGGACCGGATCGGGTGATGTTCGGGGGCGACTGGCCGGTGTGCACATTGGGGGGCACACTGTCTGCCTGGGTACAGGCGTTGCGGCAAGTGGTCGCGGACCTGCCGGCGGATCAGCAGCGTAAGCTGTTTTACGAAAATGCCTTACGGGTTTACGATCTGCCGCCGCTGGCGGTGCAGTCGTAGTGGACATTTGGATGGTCGCGGTTGGCGCGGTTCTGAGGTTTTTTGGGTGGGCAGTTACAAAACACTGGACCGGGCAACTGCCGTGAATAGAATGAATCAGGTTCGCGGGCGCAAACGCCGTTTCGCCGTCCGGCTTTACAGCAAACTGCCGGCGCGGGGGTTGACAATTACACCACACGGTGCATTTTCGTCACCCAGGCGAAACATTCGGCCGTCGCGGGTCAATGTAAAGGAGGCAGGGCCCCGTCTTCGTCGGCGGCTTCCTCCTTGGCGCATGCCTCACGGTACCCCTTGCCTCACGGCACGGCCTGCTGTCGGGTCTGATTTTCCCGGTGGCATCGTTGCCTGCGTTGCGGCATTGCCATACCGAACGACTGGAAGCGAGTTCGAGCGGCACCCTCGGTTAAAACCTCGCGAAATCAGCAATGTCAAACATGCAAACATGCCAGTCGTCGGCGATGCCCGTCGGGGACCGTCCCCCGCCTTCTTCCAGGACGCACAGCGGATCGGCGTTCTGGTTAACGCAATCTGGATGAACACGCCCAAGATGGCACGGCGCACTTTTGGGTGCGCTTTCCCCGGTTGGTAACGTTTTTCGGCACATAGTGGATTCCTGGGCGCTAGTCTGTCGGCATGGTTGCCTGGGTTGGTTATAGACGGTTACGGGGACTTGGCGGGGGGCACGGCGTGGCCTGCGGCTGGCACCCTCGACTTTCCCCGCTTCGCCTTTGGTCCTTTGGTTCGCACACGAGGTTTGCAGCGCACCTGAAGACGCGGCTTGGTTGGGCAGCAAGGCCAGCAAACTCCCTGGCCACACGTGGCGGTAACAATGGCCCCGCAAACTTTGGCGGCCGTTGCCCCTCGCCCCCCACCAGGCACCTGGTTAACGACACACGATTCCTGACGATTTAACACTGCAAAGCACGGCAGGCCCGAGGGATGCCTGCCGTCCCCGGCGTAGGGAAAAGCGGAGAATCAGCCCCTAAGATCAACGGCCCCTGAACAGCGCCCCACAGCCGACGACACCCGCTTGGCGCCCGGGATTACCGGGTGGCTGGCCGATGTCGGCGAGGTAGGGCTTGCGGGCAAGCGAGAACTCGCAGCGTGTGCTGAATTCGACCGCCAGTGATAGCGCCTCATTTCTTACCAAATGCTGGTTCGTCCCGGAGGTTGGCGCAATCAGTGGGTAAAGTTGTTTGGCGATCTCTCATAACCAGTTCGCAGCCACAATCCGCCTCGCGGTGCTAGCCGGGAAGCTGCACCCCACAACGGTTGGCTCCCGCCCTGCGAGCGGCTCATGAAGGCGAGCGAATACCCTCACCTGGTATTACGTTCCACCTCATTCTTGCGTAGGAGTGGTGATTTGTACGATGCATTGTTGGACGAGCTCGACGACGAACGAACTCCCTCCCCAGAGGACGCTGTCGAGTTGGCTGACAAGACGGACGAGGATCTGGACGACGACGATCTGACCGATGCCGATGACGATCTGGAAGCCAGCGCCGACGACGACCTATCGGCCGACGAGCTTCTGGAATCCGACGACTCGGAGTCGTGGTCCGACGATCCGGTGCGGATGTACCTGACGCAGATGGGCGAAATCCCTCTGCTCACCCGTCAGCAGGAAATCGAGCTGGCCAAGCGGATCGAAATCACCCGCGCTAAATTCCGCCGGAAGCTCCTGGAATGCGATTACGTCATCCAGGACGCCTTCAAGGTGCTCAAGCGCGTCGAGGCCAATGAGCTGCCGTTCGATCGCACGGTCCAAGTCTCGGTGACCGATCAGCTCGAGAAGGAGCAGATCCTGGGCCGGTTGCCGCACAACCTGCGGACCGTCGAAATGCTGCTCAAGAAGAACCAGGAAGACTACCGCCTGGCCTTGAGCAAGAAAGCCAAAATGAGCGTCCGGAAAGCCGCCTGGACCCGACTGGGCCAGCGCCGTCGCCGGGCCATGCGACTGATCGAAGAACTGGGCCTGCGGACCCAGCGGATCGAGTCCAAGATCGAACACCTGGTCAAGTTCAGCCGCCGCGTGGATGAGCTCCAGGCGCAAATCCAGCGGTTGAAGCAAGAAAAGGCTACCAAGGAGGAGCTGCGGCCCCTGCTCCAGGAGTACCGCTCGATCCTCTGCCAGGTGCAGGAAACCCCGACCAGCCTGCGCAACCGCGTCCGCTACGTTCAAGAAGTGCACGCGCAGTACCAGCAGGCCAAGCGGGCCCTTTCCGAGGGTAACCTGCGGTTGGTGGTCTCCATCGCCAAGAAGTACCGCAACCGCGGCCTGAGCTTCCTGGACCTGATCCAGGAAGGCAACGCCGGTTTGATGCGGGCTGTCGACAAGTTCGAGTACCGCCGCGGCTTCAAGTTCTGTACCTATGCCACGTGGTGGATTCGCCAGGCGATCACCCGGGCCGTGGCCGACCAGAGCCGCACCATCCGGATCCCGGTGCACATGGTCGAGACCATGTCCAAGGTACGCAACGTGTCGCGGCAACTGCTGCAACGGCTGGGCCGCGAACCGACGATTGAGGAAACCGCTCAAGAGGCCGGTTGCGCGGTGGACGAGGCCCGCCGCGTGCTGGCGATGAGCCGGTATCCGATCAGCCTCGACCGCCCGGTCGGCAACAGCGAGGACAGCCACTTCGGCGACCTGCTGCCCGACGGCGGCGCCGAAAGCCCGGCCCACGGTGCGGCCCACGAAATGCTCCGCAGCCGCATCGACAAGGTGCTCAAGACCCTCAGCTACCGCGAGCGCGAAATCATCCGCCTGCGGTACGGTCTGGGCGACGGCTACAGCTACACGCTGGAAGAAGTGGGCCATATTTTCAAGGTGACCCGCGAGCGTATCCGCCAGATCGAAGCCAAGGCGGTCCGCAAGCTCCAGCAACCCAGCCGTAGCGCCGAGCTGGCCGGCTTCCTGGATTAACATTGTTCCCTGCTGGCAGGAGTTCACCGCCGCGAACGGACACGTTCCCCCGCGGCCAGGTGTCCTGCCAGGGTTAAGCACCCGCTTAACCGCTAGCGGCCGCAGGCCGTACGAATCCCTCTGGCCGCTGCTGGACAGTGGCCAGAACCAACGCAAGAATGACGGCCGGGAAAGGTGTTTCGCCTTCCCGGCCGTTTTTCATTTGCGGCCGCGGGCCTGCCGGTGTACCTGGACGCGAAGCGGCTGCTTCTGGCCGGGACCGCACCGCTCGCTCCTTGCCAGACGATTGGGTCTTGCTTGCACAGGAGGTTAGCGATGTCTGCCTGGAAACGCTTGACGATCCTGGCGGTGCTGACGTGCGGTGCCCTGCTGCTCACTTCCAGCGATCAAACTGCGGAGGCCGGCTGGGGCTGGCATGGCCGCACGGTCTACTACGGCGCCTACCCGGCTTACTACCCCGCGTATTACCCGGCCTACTCCTACTACCCGGCCTATTACCCCGGGTACTCGGTGTACTACCCCACGTACACCACCTACTACGCGCCGGCTTACCCCGTGTACTACGGCGCCTACTACCCGACGTATGGCGTGTACTACGGCGGCTATTACGGCTGGTAACCGCCGACCACCGCCTGCCTCGCGGCAACGTGCCTTTGCTATCGGTACCGTTGCCGCACACTGGCACGATACGGCCCGCTGAGTCCGTTTCACCGAACACGCTCAAACGCACGGCCGCGCATACGCCAACCTGCCGCCCAGCAGTACCTGCCTGGACTTGTGCCGTGGCCCAGGTTGTCTAAGATTGTAAGCAGCCAAGCATCTCCAGCAGCGGATGTTCGCGGCCACGCGCCGCTGGGCTCTGCTGCTTGGTGAACACGTTCGCGCCCGTGGCGCAATTGGATAGCGCATCGGTCTTCGGAACCGAGGGTTGGGGGTTCGAATCCCTCCGGGCGTATTTCTTTCTTATCTCGCCTTCTCATCGCCCGCGGCTTCTTCCGCAATGCGCAATGGCCCCAGCGCTGCTCTGGGCGCGGTCGTTTTGACCAATAGGAAACCTACGCCCTGAGGCGTTTCACGGTGATCTGCCCAGATCGGAAGGTCGCGTTTGAGCCTCCCAATTGACCAAACCGCCGCCCCGGAAACACAAAAAAAGCCGGCTTCCCGCAGGAAACCGGCTCCCAAGGGTTAACCCGTTCGCCGCCCGTTCAACCAAGCGACGAGCAAGCTTCCTTCTCTTCTCAAAGCCGCCATTCAAACCGGCAGACGCGGCTGGTTGGGCTTCACACAACCCGGCCCATGTAAGGGTCAGTGATGCCGTCGGCACCGGTCTCAACGCGGCCGGCATAGCGTTTCTCGAACTGCTCAAAGCCTTGCACGAACAGGCTGAAGTCGTACCAGCGTTGTCCGCGGCTTGTATCGATCACAATCTTCGTCGGCGCGCCTTCCGCGGCGATGGTCCGCCGGATCGGTGCGGCGCCATAAGCATGATCCTTGATGACCACCTCGTAGGCTTTCCGCCGATCCGTGTTCTTCACCAGCAGCACGATGTTGCCGGTGAGTTTGCTCGCATCGTCCGGCATGCGCTCATAATCGCACTCGATGCGCAGTGCCGGATCGTGTGCGCTACCGCGGTGTTCGCGGAAGAAGCCGTTGGGCCCATGCACCTGCAAGTGATAGAGGCCGTTTTCAAACGACGCCACCGGCCAGGAGTCGGTAAGGCGCCCACCGGCGACGACGGCGTAAGACCGGCACCCCACGTGCTCGAAGGGACCAGGCTTTCCATCCGGCCCCAAGGCAGCGTACTTGACCGGCGTAAAGATGTTGAAGGGGGAGCCGGCAGCACGCGGACCGAAGACTTCATCGCGGGCTTCCATCGCGACGACGACCGTCTTGCGGTCGTCGCTCAAGAACGCATCGGCATAGAGCTGATAGGGCAGCGCGCACGAAGGTTTCACGCCCGGTTCTTGCCGCGGCAGAAGCGGCGAATTGCGAGGATCCTTCGCCGTCTCCGCAATCTCTTCCGCCGTCAGCGGCCGATAATTGGTCGGATACGGCTGGAACTTCGCGTCGTAGATGGCTTTGATGAACCGCGTTTTCTCGAGTGTATCGAGCTTCTTCTCATCGCCAACAAACGGTTGAAACGCCGAGGTGAGATCACCGCACACCGTCTTGCGCCACGCGCTGATGGTGTTTTCCTTGATCTTCTTGCCCGTTCTCTTTTCCAGCCAGTCTTGGACGAAGCGAAAGACCGACGTGTGGTCGAACACTTGCGAGCAGACGCGCCCGCCGCGGGTCCATGGCGAGGCAATGATCATCGGTACGCGGTAGCCAAGGCCCGTCGGTCCTTCGCGCGCTTCCCGCTCGGAGACACCTTGCGCCAGCTCGCGTGCGCGCCGGACGTATTCAACGCCAGGGTCGATGCCGGGCGAGCACTTGCCGGTCTCGGGCTTTTCCGGATCGGGCGCGGTGAACGGCGGAATGTGATCGAAGTACCCGTCATTCTCGTCGTAGGTGAGAATGAAGATGGTCTTCTTCCAGACCTCCGGATTCTTCGTCAGGATGTCGATGACCTCCGAGACATACCAACTGCCGTACCAGGGCGTTGATGGATGGTCGCTGAAGTTCGCCGGAGCGACGATCCACGACACGGCAGGAAGCTGGCCGTTGTTCACATCCTGGCGGAACTGATGGAGGATGTCGCCTTTGGGAATCTGCAACTCGCGTTTCTCACCATTCACTTCGTAGCTCAACGTCGTGAGCTGATGCTGATCGGGATCGCCCGTATTGGTGGTGAAGGCTTTCTCGAACAGGTTCCGCTCGAACTCGCTGAGCCGCTCGAAATTTTCCCGGCTCCACTTCTTCATTTCTTCCTGCGCTCGGCGGAGCACGTCTTCCTTGATGGCGAGATCCTTCTTGGCCTTTTCGTGAGCCTGGCGTGCCTGCTCGAAAGCCCGCTTCGCTTCCGGGGTATCGCCCTCCTCGGGCAGCGGCTTGGCGAGCACCTCCCGCAGCTTCTCGATCTCCTCCGACAGTTTCTTCGCCTGCGCTTCCAGCCCGGCGACGTAGCGAGGCGAGAACCGCACGTTGTACTGCGCGAGTTCTTCCAGCGGATTGTCGCCAAAGTTCGACAGCCAACGCCGTTCTTCACCGGTAAATCCGCCGCCGACGGTCAGCTCGTTCTGATAAACCTTCCACGAGATGCCGTGCTTTTCGAGCAGCTCGGGGAAAGTCACCCAGCGGGCTTCTCCCCACGGGATGTCGTTCCGGATGTAATCCTTAGGCTGGCCCTGATGCTCACCGCGAATCGTACCTGACCAGAGGTACAACCGGTTGGGCGTGGTGCTGGTCATTGCCGAGCAGAAGTTCTGATCGCAAATCGTGAAGGCATCGGCCAGCGCGTAGTTGAACGGCACGTCCTCGCGGGTGTAATAACCCATCGTCATGGGCATCCGCTCGGCGCCGGTGCGATTGACTTTCTTGGCGTCGATCCAGCGATCGTATTTGCCGCCGTTGAACGCATCGACCTGGTCGGAACGCGCGTGCGGCGTGGAACCCAACCAGGTGATGTTCGTACCACGAATGTCGAAGCGAAACGGCGCGAACGTCTCGCCGGCGGCGCTGCTCTGCAGCCAGACAGGATTGCCGTTGGCGAGCCGGATCGCACGCGGATCGTTGAACCCGCGCACCCCCTTGAGCGTGCCGAAGCAGTGATCGAACGAACGGTTCTCCTGCATCAGGATCACCACGTGCTCGGCGTCCGCATACGTGCTACCAGGCTCGGGATCGATCGCCGCCGCCCGGACAATGGATTCGAAAGGAGAGCCATTCCAACCGACCACGCCTGCGAGCAGCATGGCCTTTTTGATGAATTCGCGACGCGTTTCCATGGGTGTTGCGTGGAAGAGGACTTGCGGGTCCGGCAGCCGGGATCGTCGCCGCCCCATCGAAGCTGCCTTATGCGACGGGGACGCGGTTAGTTTAATCCGTCCGCCGCCGGCATGAAGCGCGGAACCCGGCTTCGCGGCACAAATATTTCGCGGCCCTGGCCGCAGCAGCAGAACGGCCCTCCCCAATAAGGCCCTCCTCTTCGCACGAATCCTGCCGCGAAGAGCCGACGGCCAGACGGTTGGCGCAATGCGGCGCCGTAAAACGTCTGCGTTTTCTTCTACCACCTGGCGGCGATGCCCGACGAATTCGGGAGCGGGTGTAAAGAACTGCACGTGCCGTTGATTCAACGACACGCGCTGCGCGTACGGCAGCCATATCCTGTCAGCCCCCTGCTCCATTGCTCTAGAGCAGAGGTACGCCGGTACCTTTCGCCGAAATCCGTCGAATAGGCTCAACTGGCCAGGTCGGTTAGCGATCGTGCAAGATTCGGCCAGCACCGAAACCTGCGAGCTGTTGCCCGCTTGAGGCCTTTACCCGTTAGCCGAGCACCTTGACCTTGCCGCTGTGCAGGTCGTAAACGGCTCCAACAACCTTCACGTTGCCCTTCTTGACCCCATCGGCCACGATCGGCGGCAGGGTATTGAGCCGCTCAACGCCCCGCTGGACGTTGCGCTGGATGGCGATATCGAGCGCTTCGCCGGGCGGCTTGTTCTTGACGCCAGCCGCGGCCGGCCGGATGGTGTCCACCAGGTCGCCGATGGAGCCCGGCAGCACGTCCTTGGCGTCGATGTACTTCAGGGCGGCCTTGACCGCGCCACAATTGCTATGCCCCAACACCATGATCAAGCGCACGCCCAGTTCCGCGACCGCGTACTCGACGCTCCCTTTTACTGAGGCCCCGCCGCCGCTGACCACATTCCCGGCCACGCGGACGACAAAGAGCTCCCCTACCCCTTCGTCAAGAATCAGCTCTGGTGCCACGCGAGCATCCGCGCAACCGATGACGACGGCCAGGGGCGCCTGCCCTTCCGCCAAAGGCTGGAAGTCTTCCGGCTTGCGCCGCGGGTGAATGGGCCGTCCACTTGCGAACCGGTCATTGCCCTCAAGCAGTCGCGCGAGTACCGAGTCCAGGTCGCATTGCATCGGTTCCTCGTCGGTGGCCCGCCCCGTCACGGCCAGGGCCGAACATGCCACACCAGCTGTCAGCCCGGTTAGCCGCACAAACTCACGACGGGACAGATGATTAGAAATGCGCATCCAAGGGCCTCTGCGACAAAAGGATAGATCTGCGTTCAGATGGACGGGCAAAATGGTGATTCGATTGAACTCAATCAATCGATCACGTGGGACGTCGCCGCCTGCGACGATTAACAGAAATCATTGAGGTGACTGGCAGCGCGCGTCAGTGCGCCAATTCGGCAGCGTGGCCACCTTCCCGATGAGCGACCTTGCAACTGTAGCACACAATCAGGAGGCCGCCCGACAATACCCGGAAGGGCCAGCGAACTTTTCGTAGTTCTTCTGGTCTTCATCCCCAAGAAATTGGGTGGAGCAATAGGCCTAACGCCTGGCTTAGTCTCTCAGCTGGATGAGCCTTCAGCCCGCGGCCGATGAATCGCTCAAACGCGAGATATTGAGCTTTCTGCCGGCCACGCGCACATGCTTCAGGGCGTGGAACACTTCGCGAGGCAGTCCTGCCCGCAGGTCCACGGTGCTGTGCTGGTCGTAGATCGCAATGCGGCCGATGTCGCGATTCTCCAGGCCAGCTTCGTTGGCGATGGCGCCGACGATATTGCCGGGGTTTACCCGGTGCACGCGGCCGACTTCAATCCGAAAAGTTTCCATCCGCACGTTGGAGCGTCTTCCCTGTGGGCGGCGGCTGGGTGCTGATCGATCATCGCGGGAGAATGCACGGCCCCCGGTTCGGAAGTTGCCTGGCCCTCGGTCATAGCGTCGCCCATTTTGCGAATCGGCAAACCGTGCGGCAGGCAAGTCTTCGGTGAGCAACAGGGGCGCGTCGCCCACGGCCATGGCCATGAGGGCCGCGGCAATCTGCTCCATCGGCACGTCGTTCTTCGCACGATACTGTTCGATGAGGGATACGAACGTATCCATCGACTCGTGCGTCAGATTCTTAGTGATCTTGTCGTGGAACTTCGCCACGCGCAGACGATTGATCACGCGCTTGGAAGGAATCTCCATCTGCGGAATGGTTTGCCGCGTGGCCCGTTCAATCCGCTCCAGCATGTACC
>CALBRZ010000039.1 GCA_937927735.1 uncultured Planctomycetales bacterium | reverse complement strand
AATATAGACAGAAAATCGTTCGGCGAGTTCGCGAGAAAATACAGAAAAATGTAAAGTCCTTCCGGCAAACAGGTTGGGCAAATACTCGCCCCGCAAATTTTTCCTGGACAGCTTTTTCGGTGTCGTCCCCAGGGTGCCCAAACCGCCCAGCCTTGCCCCCGCGGGTTGGCAGGCTGGACGTTCTTAGGTTCCCTGCCTGGGCTCCCCCGGCTTGGCAGACCACCGGCGCCCGCTTTTCGACGGCGGCCCGCGCTTCGTATGATGATGGCATGCAAAGCATTTACGAATACGACGTGATCGTGGTGGGAGCCGGGCACGCCGGAACCGAGGCCGCCATGGCTGCAGCCCGGCTGGGGGCCCGCACCGCCCTGCTGACCATCAACCTGGACACCGTAGGCCAGATGAGCTGCAACCCGGCCATCGGCGGTGTGGCCAAGGGGCAGATCGCCCGGGAGGTCGACGCCCTGGGCGGCATTATGGGCGTGGCGATCGACGCTACGGGCATCCAGTTCCGGATGCTCAACCGCCGCAAGGGCCCGGCCATGCACAGCCCTCGGGCCCAGGCCGACAAGAAGGCCTACCAGAACGAAATCAAGCGGCTGGTCGAGGAGCAGCCGAACCTCCACCTGCGGCAGGAGGTGGTCGAGGACCTGATCGCCGAGGAAACGGCGGCCGGGCCGGTGATCCGCGGCCTGCGCGTCCGCGGCGATGCCGAGTACCGCGCGCCCGCGGTGGTGCTCACCACCGGCACCTTCCTCCAGGCGTTGATGCACACCGGCGAGACCAAGACCGAGGGCGGCCGGGCAGGCGAAGGCACCACCCGCGGCATCAGCCAGGCCCTCCAGCGGCTTGGCTTTGAAACGCGGCGGTTCAAGACCGGCACGCCGCCGCGGCTCAACGGCCGCACGCTCAATTTCGACGCCATGGAGCTTCAGCCCGGCGACGATGATCCCCGGCCGTTCTCCTTCCTCAACGATCGCATCACCCAGGAGCAGCTTCCCTGCTGGATCACGTACACCAACCCGGCCGTACATGAGCTGATCCGGGCTAACCTGCACCGGGCTCCGATTTACTCCGGGCAGATCCGCTCCAGCGGGCCGCGGTACTGCCCTTCGATCGAAGACAAGGTCGTGCGCTTCGCCGACAAGGAGCAGCATCAGTTGTTCCTGGAGCCGGAAGGCCGGGCGACGCAGGAGTACTACGTTAACGGCATCTCGACCAGCCTGCCCCGCGACGTGCAGGACGCCATCCTGCGGTTGATTCCAGGGCTGGAGGATGCCCAGATCATGCGCTATGGCTACGCGGTGGAATACGACTTCGTGCCGCCCGAGCAGTTGCACCCCACGCTCGAAACCAAGCGGGTGCAGGGGCTGTATCTGGCCGGGCAGATCAACGGCACCACCGGGTACGAGGAAGCCGCCGCGCAAGGCGTGGTGGCCGGGGCCAATGCAGCACTCAAGCAGCGCGGCCAGGAACTGGTGCTCGATCGCGATCAGGCCTATATCGGCGTGCTGATCGACGATTTGGTGACGCGCGGCGTCGACGAACCGTACCGGATGTTTACCTCGCGGGCTGAGTATCGGCTGCTGCTGCGGCACGATAACGCCGATCGCCGGCTCACGCCCATCGCGCACAGCCTGGGGCTGATCGACGCCCAGCGTTGGGAACGGCTCCAGCAGAAGCTGGCGGCCATCGAGGCTTTGCAGCAGCGGCTGGAAACCCTCCGCGACGGCGAGCACACGCTGGCCAAGCTGCTGCGGCGGACGGAAGTGACCTGGGCCGACATGGTTGCCCGGTGCCCCGAGCTGGCCGAGGTGCCGCGCGAAATCGCCGAACAGGTGGAGTTCGATACCAAGTACGCCGGGTACATCGCGCGGCAGAAGATCGAGATCGAACGGCAAAAGCGGCTGGCCGAGAAACGCATTCCCGAAGGCTTTGATTTCACCGCCATCCGGCATTTGCGGACCGAGGCCAAGGAAAAACTGGCCAAGGTACAGCCGCGCAGCCTGGCCCAAGCCGGCCGCATCAGCGGCATCACCCCGGCCGACTTGGCGCTATTGATGGTGTACCTGGACGGGAAGAAGTAGCCGCCGCGTACCTCAGGACGCGTGGGCAGATAGTTGTCCCCGGCATTGACACCGCAGCTTGAACGTGAGACGGTCCGCGAATCGTCCCCTACGAAGAGGTCACGCGGGGATCGGCCGTCAGCCGGTCCAAGAGCCGCTCCGGTTCTGCTTCATGGATGACCAGGTCGGCATGCCGGGTGGCGATGAACTGCTCTTCAATCGCGTGCCCGATCAATTGCAGCAGCGGGTCGAAGTAGCCGGCCGTATTCAATAGGCCGATCGGCTTGTTGTGGTAGCCGAGCTGTGCCCAGGTGATGGCCTCGAACAGTTCGTCGAAGGTACCGTAGCCACCGGGCATGGCGATGAAGGCGTCGGCCAATTGGGTCATTTTGGCCTTGCGCTCGTGCATGGTGGCCACCACGTGCATCTCTTGCACGCCGGGGTGCAGCAACTCCTTGGTGGCCAGGCGATCGGGAATGACGCCGATCACTCGGCCGCCGCCGGCCAGCACGGCATCGGCGATCACGCCCATCAGTCCCACCTGACCGCCCCCGTAAACCAGGTGCAGCCCTCGGGCGGCGAGCAGTTCACCCAGGCGTTGCGCGGCGCGGCGATACTCGGGGTGCTTGCCCACCTTCGAACCGCAGTAAACGCAAACGCTGTGCATGGAGTGAGGCCTGTCGTAGTTGAGAACCGTCGCAAGGGGTGCGGTGGGAATGCCCAGGCCCTGGCAAGGATGACTGCCAGGCGACCTGCCCCCGATCGTAACCTTGGGCGCCGAATGTGCAAAAGGGGGCAATCGGGGGAGCGATCATGCGGCAAGCCGGTTCGTCCCGGCTTCGTGCTATCTGCGGTGCGCCGGCCCTACTACACTGAGGGGGTATGCATCAAGGGCGTACCAAGGGGCCACCGGCACCGACTAGCAACCCACCATGCCCGGCTAATATCCAGCGCCGGCGTTTCACTGCCCAAGGAGCGTAACCATGTTTGCCAGGCTCTGCGCGGTTGGATGGTTCTCTCGTTGGGGCAGGCTCTCCTTCGCGGGATTGCTGGGGCTAGCCGCGTTAGCCGCCGAAGCCGCCGCGCAGCAGCCGACTTCGTTATCCTCCACCGACCTTTCGGCGATTGGTCCGGCCAGGTACGCTTCGCACCCGCCACTGCGGCCGCTCCCCCGGCCTGCCGCTACGCCCAAGAGCACCGGCCCGGCCAGGTACGTCGATCCGCTGCGGGGCAGCGACGAGAACCCCGGCACCGAGCAGCGGCCCTATCGCACCCTTGCGCATGCGGTGAAGCAGTTAACGCCCGGTGAAACGCTCTACTTGCGCGGTGGCACGTATTACGAGCACGTGACCGTTTCGGCCCAGGGTACGGCCGACCAGCCGATCACCATTGCCGGCTACCCGGGCGAATTGGCCATCATCGACGGCGGCCTGCGTGAATTCTTCGAGCAGCCTGAGCAGGCATGGGAACCGGTGGCCGGCGGTGCTCCGGGCGAGTTCCGCTCGACCAGGACCTATCCCGATCTTGGCGGCACGCCCGACGGCGTGAACGTACTGGGTAACTTCGGCGATTCGATGGTGCCACTGCAAGGCTATCGCCTCTTGGGTGACCTGCGTTCCGATAATCCTTACTGGAATGTCAACAACAAGGTCGGCAGTAACGATTTCGTGTACTGCGGGCCTGGCATTTATTACGACGTGGAGACCGGCCGCATCCACTGCCGCCTGGCTCACACCCGGCTGAACGCCCTGGGGGAGCTTAACTACCGCGGCGAGACCGATCCGCGGCGGATTCCGCTGGTGATTGCCGGCTTTGCCGGAGGTTCGCCGTTGCGGCTGCGAAACGCCCAGTGGGTAAGGCTGCAAGACCTGGTGCTCCGCGGTGCCCGGGAAGCGACCCTGGCCATCGAAGGTTGCCGACATATCGAACTGGTCGGGCTAACCATTTACGGCGGCTCGGCAGCCGTGAACGTACGCGATACCTGGGGCCTGCGCGTGCTCGATACGGCGTGCCGCGGCCTGGCGGCTCCGTGGACGTTCCGCGGTGCACTGAAGTACCGTTCGATCGAAGCCCGAATCTTCTCGGCCAGTCGCTGGGAACCCACCGGCCAGGACAATCGCGACTTGGAGATCGCGTACAGTGAGTTTACCGACTGCGTGGACGGTGTGTTCCTGGGCAACGTCCGCCGGGTGCGATTTCATCACAACCTGGTGGATAACATCAGCGACGACGGCATCTTTCTCACCGCCCAGACGGCTTACGATGGCACCATGCATGGCGGCGACGTGCAGATTTACCAGAACCTGTTTGCCCGGTGCCTGACGACGTTCGCATTTGGCGTGGGGCACGGCCGGCAGCGGATCACGGCCAAGGGCGTGCAAACCGGCGCAGGCGTCGATATCTTCCGCAACGTGTTCGATTTCCGCGGCCCGGTCATGTACCACTGGCCCAGCGGTCCCGACGACGATGAGCAACTGCGATCGCTGGGCCGCTTCGCCGGCGACCACGGCAGCCCCGCCTGGGAACCGATGCGGATCTATCACAACACGATTCTGGCCGGCGATCCGCCGCGGTATGACTACGGTACCGACGGCCTGGGCCGGGCAGTGGTACCAGGCACGAGTCGCCGCGTGTTCAACAACATCATCTGCCAGAAGCTGGGTATGATCGGGCAGACGCTGCCCGACCCCACCAAAGCTGATTACATTGCCGACGCCAACCTGTTCTGGAGCCTGACCGACGGCCCCACGTTCCAGGGCGAGATTTTCAGTCGGTTTCGCCGTTCGATCGCGTTTGAGCAGAGCAAGCAAAGCTATGCGCCCGGCTGGACGGTCCACGACCAGTTCGCCGATCCGCAGTTCGTGAAACTTTCGCCCCACTGGCGTACACCGCCCGACTTGCGACTGCAAGAAACCAGTCCTGCCGTGAACCGGGGCATCTATCTGCCGAGTGATTGGCCCGATCCAATGCGAGCCGCCGATGAAGGCATCCCCGACGTGGGCGCCTTGCCGCTGGGAAGCGAGGTGTGGCGGGTTGCCGTAGGCGGGCGGCTCAATGCGTTTGGGCAAGAGATGGATGCAGCCGCCGACCAGGACACGCGGCCGCCGGTCCCGTGGGAGTTTGCCACGCAGGAATATCCTGCCCCGAAGACACAAATTCGAGCCCTGGTTTACCAAGGCTATCCGGCGTTTGATGCGCCGCTGGCGGCGTTTGCCTTGCGGCGTGCCGGGGCGCAGGTCGAGGTACTGGAACGTACGTGGCTAGAACCTGAGCAATTCAAGCAATACGACGTGATTGTGATCGACGGCAGTTTCGCCAGGGCCAAGATCGAGCCGAATCGGTTCTCGGTCGATGACTTGAAGCACGTCGAAGCATTCTTAAAACAGGGCGGCACGCTCATCTTGATGCGTGAACGGCTCGATCTGTTTGCCACGCCCGAAGGCAGGGCGTTTCTCGCGTCGCACGTTGGCAATGCTGCGGCCGTCGCCAAGAGCAGTGCCGATTACCGATTGCTCAAGCCGAAACATCCTTGGATAGCGCATTTGAAAGTTCGTCCGGTGCTGCCCTGGCTGGGCGACAAGCTGGTATCGCCGTTGCGGGCCAGCCAAGGCGAGCCGATCATCGGCACCGCCGACGGAGCCGCGGCCCTGTACCGTGTGCCCGTAGGCAAGGGGCAATTGATCTACATAGGCTGGAGCATTGCCCGATCGCTACCCAGCGGCCGCGATAAGGGCGTGACCGTGGAACAGGAACAAACATTCGATGATCAGATGCAGGTTCTGCTGAAGATGGCCCACAAGGTCGTGAAGGCTGACGCTCAACAAGAGTCACTGGACCCATAGATTTGACTGGCGTTTTCGCGTGCCACGGCTGCGCGGTGTGGGCTGCCTCTCGTAGCTCGTTCTTCAATACGTATCCTGGTTTCCTGGTCCGCACAGCGGCCCCTGCTGGCACGTAGTCAATCAGCAAACGCTCTGAGCGTGATCATCATCCGCCGGCCCTGGGGGATGGGAAATCGTGGCAGCGAATGTTTCCAGGTGCGGTTGGTTTCAGCCGGCAGGAGCAATACGGTGCCTGATGGCGTGGGGAAGTCGTGAGCCTGTTCGCGGAAGTTGAAGGTCCGCGTCATCCGCAGCAGATGTGGTTCCCCTAATGAGATCATCACGATGGGGCTGCCGGGCACCAGGCCCTGTTCCTGATCGTGGTGCGGCCCCAGGTAGTGCCCTGCCCTGCCGTCATACCAACTGACCAACAGACCGTTGAGCCGCGGATCGATCTGTTCGCGGGCGTATTGCCAGAGTGGCTGTAACTCCGGCGGGGCTGGCTGCGGCAAGGCTGCCGCGCCGGCATCGGGATAGGTTCGTTCGTAGGTTTGTTGCCACCGCGGGATGCGGACGGCGCCTCGCATGGCCGTTACCGCCCGCTGAGGCGGCAACAGGTTCCATAAATTCTCCCATTGCTGGGGTGAAGGCAGCAGCGCCTCGGGCAGTTGGCCCACGTAGACCGCGTGCGCTTCGTCCAGGTCGTGCCTGGCGAAGTTCTGGCCGAGCGATAGCGGCATAGCTTGCGATACTTCCATGACCACTCTCCTCGCATCCGGCCCCTTCCCCCTCGTGGACATGAGCGAGGCCAAGGCATAGCCCAGGCCCTGCCTCTATGTACGTACGCGGGAGCTTTTAGGTTTTGTGACGCAAAACGGGGCCTTGTGCGCAAGAAGTCAACTCGGCAGGTAGCCATCACATTAATGATCAATGATCGCTCTGCCGCACTGACTGGAGAGCCTGCTGTCTGAAGCCTTTAGGGCTTTTCGGCCTGGGTAGCCTCGCCCGCTTGCAACCATGACAGTGGGAAACGGGCCAGCACGATTTTTTCGTACGCGTCGCGGTCGCCGCGTTCGTGCAGGCAGAGCACGTCGCCGTCGGCGGTGATCGCCAGGTCGGAATAGGCGGCCGGGCCCGCCCAAAGTTCGCGGGCGGCCGACCAGGTGCGGCAATCGTCGTTGCTCAGCCGCACGGTCAGATGATCACGCTTGGTGCTGGCCGGATTGGAGAACAGAATCGGGCCGGTCTGCTGTTTCTCGCCCGGCCGGGCGTAACGGATGATGCTTGCCTCGCAAACCGGCTCGATCAGCGTCTGGTCGTGTGACACGGGCCCAAAGGTCTTGCCGCCGTCGCTACTGATGGCCACCGCCCGGCGGTTCAGGCCGAAGTAGCTGCGCATATTGAGCAGCAGCCGCCCATCGGTCAGCTCGACCGCGGTGCACTCGTTGGTTCTGTATTCGCTTTCGCCACCGAGCTGCCAGGTACGGCCGCCGTCGTCGCTATAGACGATGTGCGAGTGCGAGAACCGCTGATCGCCTACGCGGTGGTCGCTGGGAATGATCATCCGCCCGGTGGAAAGCTGCACGCCGTGGCCGGGGCCTGTGGCGTACCAGGTCCAGTCAGGCTTTTTCACGTCCTGGGTGATCTTGGTGGGAGTGGCCCAGGTTTGGCCGTCGTCCTTGCTGTGGGTGACGAACACGTCGTCGTTGTTGCGCGTCAGCAGCAGCCAGATGGTGCCGGTATTGCGATCAATCACCGGGCAGGGATTGCCGATGGTATGCTTGCCGTCTTCCCAGATCGTGATCATGGGGCCGAAGGTCTTACCGCCGTCGGTGCTGCGGCGCACCACCAGGTCGATATCGCCGTGATCGGCGAGACCTGTTTGCCGGGCTTCGCAGAAGGCGAGAATCGTGCCCTTGAGCGTGACCACCATGGCCGGGATACGGTACGTGTGGACGCCCTGGTCCCCGGCGACGAAGACATCGGTTTCCAGCACCTGGCCGCCTGGTGGATCCGCAGCGGCGGCGGTCGATGCCACGAGCGATACACACACAATCCAACCGAGCAGACGGCGTAGCATGAGTGAGCCTCCCGGGAGTCGCTAACGCTTAGACCGCTCACAGGATAAACCGCCGGATCGCCAGGAGAAAGCAAACTGGGCCAAGGACTTGCCCGCCGGCGGGGCCGCTTCGTGGGCTATATTCTTTGACGGACGGCGGCCGATTACACTGGGGGGGCAGCCAGCCCGCGAAAGTGCGGCCGCGTCATGGACCCATTGCAATTCACAGGGCTAACCGCTGACGGGAGGCCCTCCTTGCTGGTGAGGAACGGCATACCATGCCTATGATTGGTCCGGATGAGCTCCCGGAATTGGATCAGAAGCTCGCGCGGCTGGTGCAGCAGGTGGGGGCGTCGAAGAAGCCTGATCCGCAGGACATTCCGCTTTGCCGCGAGCTTCTGGACTGGCTCATCTACGAGGGCTGGGAGGATGCCGAGGAACTGGACGTGCGTCCGATTGCCTGGTCGGACTGCTTGTCGGAGAAAGAGCGGCAGAACCTGGCCAACCTGGCGCTGGCGGCGCAGCAGTATGTGAACAGCCGCGCCAAGGACGATAAGGCAATCGTCCTGGAGATGGGCCAGGTGATGATCGAACTGCGCGGTATCCAACTGGTCGATCGTGCCAGGCCCAAGGATATTCTCGACCACAAGACCGAGGCACGCGACCACTACGTGTACGAGCGGCTTTGCAAGGGCGTGTCACCGGCACGGATTGTATCGGCGATCGAGCAGCACCCGGAATGGGATGTGATCGCTGTCGCCGACTTGGAAGCATGCGCCGAGGCGTACGCCCAGCGGCACCAGTTGCCCTCGGTCTCGCAGCGCCGTCGCACTTCTTGATGTTTAGGGGGCCACGGAGCCGGCATCCAGACTGCCGATGTTGCTAACGCTTCATCGAAGCGGCGGGCGCTTGGCTGGCCGGTGGTGCCGCGGGCAGATAGGGCCCTGGCGACGGCGGTAATGCTTCCCTGTGTGGCGTCCCTTCGTAGGGCAGTTCATCAGGTGGCCAGGCGCCAGCAGGCGGCAGGTGAGCCGGATTCCACGGCGGCGGCTGCCAGTTGGGATCGATCTTGATGACCACCGGC
Source organism: uncultured Planctomycetales bacterium (assembly GCA_937927735.1). Lineage (GTDB taxonomy): Bacteria > Planctomycetota > Planctomycetia > Pirellulales > S012-138 > CALBRZ01. The sequence continues at coordinate 27,672 of CALBRZ010000039.1, read as the reverse complement.
GGCAAGGGACGGTCGGCCGCCAGCGGCCTGACCGCGTGTTGGTAGCCGACGGTCGCGCAGCGACTATGCTGCGGATTCCACGGGTAGTTGAAGGCACCGCGATAGTCGTAGCAGCGACCCAGCCCATCGCAACTGCGGCAGCGATAGCAATCCGGCCCGCAGCCGCGGCGGAATCCGTCGCCGCCGGGCCGCAGTTCGTGCCACAGGAGCGTGGCGTCGAGCTTGATTGGATGCTGGCCGGGCGCGGCCAATGCCAGCAGCAGGATGGCAGCTTCCATGAGCCTGATTCCATCGGGATAGCGGAATGACGGCGACGCCGCACCGAACCCGTCGGCGGCAAGGCCACGCGACTTTGCCGGTTAAACCGCTTGGAGCGGCACGCTGCGTACTTGCGGTATCGACGTAGTGTGCGTTCCAAGTCCAATGGAAATGCACCCCCGGTGGCGTGCCGAAAGCACTGCTGGCAAGCGAACGGAGCCAACGTTCGCTGCGTGGCCGCCTCGGGGCCTAAGTACGTCTCGCAGGCGCTCCTCCGGCGGCGGACCGTCGACAGCCCCCTAGCAGGCATGGTACGCTGCGCTGGCCCCTTTCTCCCCGACGGTTCTGCCGGAAGTTCCAGCACCTCTAGCTCATGTAGGCCGTGCCATGTGGCCCGACGCTCCCGAAACCCAAGAGTTGCTTGCCCTGGCACGTGGCGGCGACGCGCAAGCGATCAATCAGTTGCTCGACCGGCACCGCGACGCGCTGCGGCGATTGGTGGAGCTGCGGATGGATCGGGCATTGCAGTGGCGCGTGGATGCCAGCGACGTAGTGCAGGAGGTGCTGGTGGAGGCCAACCGCCGCTTGCGTGATTACCTGGCGGAACCTTCGCCCATGCCCTTTCACCTGTGGCTGCGGCACATGGCCCAGGATCGGTTGATCGATGCCCATCGTCGGCACCGGGTTGCACAACGCCGCAGCATCGATCGCGAGCAGCCGCTGGCGGCCCAAGGAGGCATCGACCATTCGACGATCGAGTTGGCCGGGCAGTTACGCGATCCGCAGCTGACGCCGTCGGCCGCGGCCACCTGGCAGGAAACACTGCGGCGGTTCCAGGAGGCTGTTGAGCGGCTGGACGACATCGATCGAGAAATCATCCTGATGCGGCATTTCGAGAAGCTCTCCAACCAGGAAGCCGCACAAGTGCTGGGGCTCACCAGTGCCGCCGCCAGCATGCGGTACCTGCGGGCCGTCCGCAGGCTGCGGGCACTTTTGGGCGGAGAGGAAGCGTCGCCTGAGGGGGACGAAGCGTAGGACGCCGCATTCGGCCTGGCTGGTATTCTGCTCGCGCAACAAAAAACCCGTTCGGTCATTGCGGGAGGTGACCGAACGGGCTTTGCCGGTCGTGAATCCCTGGAGGCGGCTGGGTCGGGCCTGGGCCGAGGCGGGAGAGCCTCGTTTCACGACTAGGTAGTAGTGCGGAGACGTTGTCGACGGTTGCGTCGTGCAACAGGAGCAATCGGCAGCGGGGGGACGGCCCCACGACAGCCGATTGCCACGAGTTTCAGGCGTTCGCGAAGTTCGGAAACGGCCCAAGGACGGCCCGCAGTAACATGGCTTTTGACTTACGATCGAGGCCGCTCATGATCGAGGACCCCGCGTAGGTCGCCGTTGGGGGACTAGCAGGCCAGGCAGTACGATCCAGTTCCACAGTCAGGTCTAAATTGGCCCTCGGGGGGCGGGAAACCCCCGAAGGCCAACTGGGTCGGTTCAGGCTTCGTTCCAATCGGCCGCCACGGCTGTCATCAGCGGTCAGGAACGTTGGCCCTTAAAAGCACCCGCCGTGCCAAAGCCCGACGGTCCCCGCCGAGAAATTTTCAGGGCATGTATGCTGGCCCCGTAGATGCCGCAGCCACATAGGCTTACGCTCCGAGGACCTGCTGCGAAGACGCTTTCACACCGCCGCGGGGTTATTGTAACTCTTACAAACCCGGGTTTTCGGGCGATGTAAAGATTACAAACCAGAGTTGCTGCCCAGGGGCCGCCAGATGTGGCGAAAGAAGCAATGCCCCCCGCAGATGCCTGACTGCCAGAAGCAGGCCGCGGCACGTTTCACGTGCGCTCGTAAGAGGCCGGGAGAACTGTTGCCACGAAGGAACGAGGCTCCCCTGCCCTGCCGTAGATCGTGCACGGCTTAGCGCTGCTTGCGCCGTTCCTTGCGCAGGGCGCGGCGTTCCGCTTTGCTGAGCCGGTGCAAGGGCGTTTCCTCCGGCTGATCGATCCGGATCTTGTCGCCGGTAGAAGTGGTCGCCGTTTTGGAGCTGGAGGTACTCGTATCGGCGGCTTGCTTGGTACGTGTTGCCGTGGCTGTGGCGGCAGCGGTCGTCGCCGCCGCGGTCTTGGCGGCACGCTTGGGCTTGGAGGTAGCGCTATCGGCATCTTCGTCGACCGTGGCCTCAGCGGTAGCCTTCCGCCGCCGGCGAGGCTTCGTGGTTTCCTCGCCATTGGCATCGGCCTTCTTACGCTGCTTGCGCGGCGGTACCAGGCCTTGGATGTCGCGAATGATATAGCGGGCGTGGAGTGTGCAGCCGAGCCACAGCAGCACGTTGCCCAGCATTTCCAGCCCTTCTTCGACCATCACGCCAACGGCGCCCCTGGATGGGAGCACCACTTCCAGTTGCACGGCCACGGCCGCGGCGTAACAGGCACCGGCTGCCAGCATGGTCAGCAGCGAGGCCCAGCACTCGCGCAAGTCGAACAGCAACCGGATGCCGATCCAGCCCAATACCACGCCGTAGGCCATGATCCACCATACCGAACCGTCGCCGTACAGGCGTTGGCCGGTGATGAGGGTCATCATTTCCTTAAAGCCTTCGTGCAGGCTGGCGCTTTCGTCGATGCTCATCACCGCGAAGCACAGCGCGGCCAAGAACCAGGTGCGGTAGCGGCCGCGATAGTCGTCGATGCGGTGGCGCCGCAGGTGATACACCAGCAGGGCATAGGCGGCGGCCAGGGCCAGGACGGTCGACGAGTACCACGCGCCCAGGCTGCCTTCACTATCGAGGTCGAAGGCGGCGATGCGGCCGTCGGTGGTATGGGCGGCCCACCGCGGCATCAGCGAGTAGAGCCAGATCAGACTGCCGATTATCGCCAGGTTGACGGTCAGCAACAGCAGCAGCACCCAGGGACGTTGGGGAACAAAGTCGGTGATCCGCGGTTGATTTTCCATGAGAGCCGCCTGGGTGTAGCGTTGGCTCACCGCTGCCGCCGTCGGGTCGGTATCAACCCCGCTGGCGTCGCAAGCCATGTCGTCCGCGCACGATGCGGCCCGGCGCCGGGTGCCGGCGCCGTCGGCTGCGACCCCCTCCGTGAGCAGTCGCCGCCGGCGTTCATCGCTGGACGTGTGCGCTCGAAATTGCATAGTTGCGGCGAAATATAGCCAGCGGCCCCAAATGGCGTAAGACAAGTATTTTTGCTCCACCGCAAGCAGCTACCGATGGGGGCAATTGAGCGGAAACACCGGTGTTTCTCGGCCGGAAAGGCCGCCAGGCCGGGGGGAATCGCAGGTTCCGCCCAGCCGGCACAGCTACCGGCGCAGACATACACTACAATTGGTGCTGACGAGGGGGCTCCCCCTACAGGCCGCTGGTATCAATTGCGCTGCCTGCATCGTTGCTTCCCGGGGGCATGCCCCGGCCCCCTCCGCAGGCTGGATCGAGGGGCCACCCATGGCTGTTCGCTTTGGGCGATACAATCGGAACGATTGATACCAGCCCTGACGCATTGCCCAGCCGCAGCCCGGAAATAGAATCGCTGACTAGCCCAATCGCGACCGAAACAACCCCTGAGGGGATGGAACGGAATCCGCTCCGACTCAAACCTTGGGAGGCGAAGGCATGTGCCCACGGACGGGATAACATCCGCACAACATCAATCCATGATGAGCAAGGCAACAGAACTCGTGATCACCGGCCTGGGCGTGGTTTCCCCGCTGGGTGTCGGCGTTGAGGCGTACTGGGAGGCCCTGGTCGCCGGCACCAGCGGCGTGCGAATCTGGCCGGAGTTCGACCGCGAGGATGTGCCCGTCCACGTTTACGCTCCCGTCAAGGATTTCGACCCCAAGCTGTACGTGCGGCCCCGCAAGAGCCTGAAGGTGATGTCCCATACCGTGCAGATGGGCGTCGCCGCCGGCGTAATGGCCGGCGAGCAGGCCGGCTACAGCGAAAGCGCATTTGATCCTGATCGATTGGGCGTGATCTACGGCGTGGACATCATCCACAATGACCTGCAAGAGGTCGCCGTGCCGTACGAGGCCACGCTGGTCGACGGCAAGTTCGAGTACGCGCGCTGGTCGACCCACGGGATCCCCAACATGTATCCGTTGTGGATGCTGAAGTATCTGCCGAACATGCCGGCCTGCCATGTCGGCATTGCTCACGATGCCCGGGGGCCCTGTAACACCGTGGCCGTGGGCGACGCTTCGGGATTATTGGCGCTGGAAGAAGCGGCGCGGACGATCCTTTCGGGCAAGGCCGACGCGATGATCGTGGGCGGTGCGCATTCGCGCGTGCACGCCTGGATTGCCTTGCGCGCGGGCGTCGATCAGCAAACGCCGCACTGGGAGCCCGCCGAGACGGCGTCCAAACCGTTTGATCGGCGGCGCGATGGTTTGGTCAACGGCGAAGGCGCCGCGGCCATCATGCTCGAAACGCGCCAGCATGCCGAGGCACGCGGTGCCAAGATTCTGGCTCGCCTGCTGGGCTGCGGCAGCGCGTTTGAACCGCAGCCCAAGTCGGGAGGGCGGCGCACCGGCTCGGCCGTGGCACGCTCGATCCAGAAGGCGCTCGACGTTGCCGGTTTGAAGCCGGAAGACGTAGGCCACGTGAATGCCCACGGTACCAGCACCACCATTGACGACGCGGTCGAAGCCCAAGGCATTCGCTCGGCGCTCGGCGATGCGCCGGTGGTGGCCTACAAGAGTTACTTTGGCAACCTGGGCACCGGCAGCGGCATGGTGGAACTGGTGGCCAGTATTCTTTCGTTGCAACATGGTCTGCTGCCGCCGACGCTCAACTACGAAGAGCCGGATCCCGAGTGCCCTGTGAACGTGGTGCACGGGGAACCGCTCAGCGATGCGTCGCCGGTCTTTGTGAAGTTGAGCCAGTCGTTTACCGGTCAGGCGGCCGCCGCGGTGATCGCCGCGCCGTAACCGGTTCGCCACGCAGGGAATCGGCCTTCGTGCGTTTTGCAGCCTGCACACCATTGGACAAATCGAGCCGGTTGCATTGGAGGAGGCCCCCGCGGCTCTACGATCAATAAATGCTGCGTGATCTGAACGGGGCCATGCCTGGTGCGGCCGCGGTGCTAGCGGCAGTCCGCCGTGGGGGGGCTGTGGAGTATCCAAAGTGGCCATGGTGATACTGATCGAGGGCCGCGAGCGAACCGGCAGGCTTGCCCAAACTCCCTAACCCTGGTTTGGTTTGCGAAGATGAGATTCGTACAATCCATGTTGACACGGATGAGCGGAGGGGTAAGATAGCGCTAGTTTTGACGCTGTCGGGCGAATCGATTTGAAACACCACGCCCGTTCCAGCTCTTTGTGGCACCCCGTCCCACTTTTGTGATGTGGGGAAGATAGGGGTGGGGACGGGTGTAAGTCCACCGGGTCTCTCTTGCCTCGGGGACAACGGTTGCCCTCCATCATGCCGGACCCTTCGCCGGGGTTGTGGCATCGCAGTGCATTCCCTCTTGGGATGACACGGCCGCAGGGGAACCGACCGCGAATTGGGCACGATCGGCCGTGACTAAGCCAGCAGCCGCGTACGCGCGGGCGGTGCACGGCTACATCCTGCGAGTATCCACGCATCTAGAGCATTCTTCGATCCCGTTCTGAGGCTCCGTTGCCGTGCAACGACGCCTCGCGCATTGGTGCACAATGGCGAAAAAGAAGAAAAGCGGCGGCCGCCAACGTGGTAAGGGCGGCTACCATCATCGTAACCGCCGGCAAGGCGAAAACCGCTCGGCACGGCCTCAACAGCAACCTCAGGTGGAGGACCGGGAACCGCAGGAAAACAGTAACGGCGAGCCGCTGCCGTTGGAGCCCGCCAAGGGAATCCTCGAACTGCATCCTAACGGTTATGGCTTCCTCCGCGGGCTGGAGAACAATTATGCCCGCGAGCGGACCGACCCCTTTGTGCCGGCGACCATGATCGAGAAATACCGGCTCCGCGAGGGCCTGTTGATCTCGGGCATGGTGCAGCAGAACCGGCGGCAGCAGGGGCCGCGGCTGAAAGAGATCATCGACGTTGACGGCATGAAGCCCGAGGATTACGTCAACGTCAAACACTTCGACCAGCTCACGCCCATCAACCCCGAGGTGTGGCTCAAGCTCGAAACCGGAGCCCAACCGCTGACCACGCGGGTGATGGACCTGCTCACGCCGCTGGGCAAAGGCCAGCGGGCTTTGATCGTCGCTCCGCCTCGCACCGGCAAGACGATCCTGCTTCAACACATCAGCCAGGCGATCAGCACCAACTATCCTGATCTGCATCTGATCGTGCTGCTGATTGACGAGCGGCCGGAAGAAGTCACCGACATGCGCCGCAACGTCAAGGGCGAGGTGCTCGCCAGCAGCCTCGACCGCGAAGTCGAAAGCCACGTGCGGTTGTCGCAACTGGTGGTCGAACGCTGCAAACGTCTGGCCGAGATGGGCAAAGACGTCTTCTTGCTGATGGACTCCATCACGCGTATGGCCCGCGCCTTCAACAAGGTGGTCGGCAACAACCGTACGATGAGCGGTGGTGTCGACATCAAGGCCTTGGACGTGCCCAAGAAGCTGTTCGCCACGGCCCGCGCGTTCGAGGAAGGCGGCTCGCTGACGATCGTGGCCACCGCGCTGATCGAAACCGGCAGCCGGATGGACGAGGTGATCTTCCAGGAGTTCAAGGGCACCGGCAACATGGAACTGGTGCTCGATCGCAAGCTCTCCGATCGCCGCATCTTCCCGGCCATCGACATCACGCAGTCGGGCACGCGGCGTGAAGAACTGCTGCATGACCCCGAAACGCTGCACGCCGTGACCACGCTGCGGCGGACGCTCACGCAGATGCACCATGTAGAGGCCATGGAGCAGTTGACCAGCAAGCTGGCCCGCTTCAAGTCCAACCGTGAATTCATCGACCTGATCGCCAAGACCCGGGCTGCCGCCGACTAACGCTGCCAGAGATAAAGCGCGATACCGGTCTGCTCGGTACGTCCCACTGCGCGTACACGAACGAGGTATCCTCTACCTGCGCGCATCGTAATGCGCGCCCACGATGTGCCTGCGCGTCGCTCGATGCGCCGCGCGCTTGCCGGTCTGAAATGCACCTCGCATGCGCATGCCATTGCGCGCACGTGTCCCGGCTATCGCAGATGAATGAGAAGCTGCCTGTTCTTTAGATGCGCATCGTACGATGCGCTGTTGCGGCCTAGGCAAAGATGTCTTCGACCACGCGGCCGTGTACGTCGGTCAACCGGAACTCCCGGCCCGCGTACCGGTAAGTCAGCCGTGTATGGTCCAGGCCTAAGGCGTGCAGAATGGTGGCGTGCAGGTCGTGCATGTGGACCTTGTTCTCCACCGCCGTGGCGCCAAACTCGTCGGTTTCGCCATAGGCAATGCCCGGCTTCACGCCACCGCCGGCCAGCCAGATGGTAAACCCGGTCGGGTTATGGTCGCGGCCATCGGCGCCTTGCGTGAACGGCGTCCGGCCAAACTCGCCGCCCCACCACACCAGCGTGTCTTCCAGCAGGCCGCGCGCTTTCAAGTCGGCCAGCAGGCCCGCCACGGGCTTGTCGGTCGCCAGCGCGTGATCGGCGTGCTTGGGCATATTGCTGTGCTGGTCCCAACGTGGCGTCGCACTGGTATCGGCGTAATTGATCTGGATATAGCGAACGCCCGCTTCCGCAAACCGCCGGGCCAACAGGCATTGCCGGCCGAACTCATCGGTCTTGGGCTCGCCGATGCCGTACATGGCCAGTGTCGCCGCCGTCTCGCGGCTGAGGTCCATCACGCCCGGTGCATTGGTCTGCATGCGAAACGCCAGCTCAAACGAGCTGATCACGGCCGATAGTTCGTCGTCGTGCTGGGCATCGCGGGCAGCCACCTGGCTCTGGTTCAGCCGCTGTAGCAGCTCCAACTGTTCTTGTTGCTCGGGTAGCGTCCAGCGCTCATTGGTGATGTGCCGGATGTTGGCGCCGTTCATCGGCGTGCCAGCCCTGCCGATCGCCGTACCTTGGTACGCGGCCGGCAAGAACGCATTGGAGTAGTTGCGCGGGCCGCCTTTGGTCGGCGGCGGGCTGATGGTGACAAAACCCGGCAGGTTTTCGTTCTCGGTGCCCAGCCCGTAGGTGACCCAGGCGCCAACCGAGGGGCGAATGAAGTTCATCGCCCCGGTGTGCAGAAACAGCGTCGCCGGCCCGTGCGCCACGCCCTCGGTGTGCATGCTGCGGATCACGCACAAGTCGTCGACGTGTTGGGCGATGTGCGGGAACAGGTCCGAAACCCAGCGGCCGCACTCGCCGTACTGGCGGAAACGCCACAGGCTGCCCATCAGCTTCTGGTCCTGAACCTGACGGCGGCGGGCGTTGTAGTACTTGATCGTCTTGCCGCTGTCGCGGTTCAGGCGTTCCTTGGGATCGAACGTATCGACCTGGCTGGGACCGCCCTGCATGAAGATGAAGATCACCCGCTTGGCCCGCGGCTGGTGGTGAGGCGCTTTCGCCGCCAGCGGGTTGTGGAACGTGGGCGCTGCAGGCTGCGACGTTGTTGATTCGGCCGCTTGGGTTTCGGCACACAGGCCGGCCAAAGCCAACGAGCCAAAACCGCAGGCCGTCCGTTGAAGCCAATCACGCCGCGTCCAACGTCCCGTCATGGCAGTCACCTGTGCGTGTTTCGTCACAGTAAACGTCCGTGGGCGGCGGCATGCCTTTCCAGCATGGGTGACGCCGCCAGTTGCCAAGGTCAGCCGTAGGATCCGATTTCTCGGGGGTGGGATCTCCCGCCACCGAGTGGGGTCCGGCAGGCGGAAGCTTATCATAAATCGGCTCAAATGGGTAGCTTCTATAGCAAGGTGCGGCAGCACCGGCGGAATCGACCCGCTGACCGTCAGCACCGGTAGTGGGGCTGTCGATAGCATGCAGGCAAGCGAGGGCACATAATGGTGCCGTTCCGGTTGTTTGCCCGCGGGGGACCTTACCACTGGTCGCCTGCGGTTGCTTACGCCCACTTTTGCAAAAGAAAGGCCGTTGCCATGCCCACGAACCATGTTGCCAGCGCGCTTTCGCGGCGCGACTTCGTCAAAGCCGGTTTGTTCGCCGGCATCACGGTGATGACTGCGCCCGGCGTGGCGCGCAGCTATCAGCGGAACGAAAAGTTGCGGATGGCCTGCATTGGCGCCGGCGGTCGGGCGGCGGCCGGGATTGGCCCGGCGCTGGGCGAGCACCTGGTGGCCATCGCCGAGGTCGATCCCAAGGGACGCGGCAAGAACAGCATTGAACGGGCACTCAAGCAATCGCCCGATACCAAGATCTACACCGACTTCCGCAAGCTGTTTGACAAGCACCGCGACCTGGATGCCGTCTGGGTAGGTACGCCCGACCACACGCACTTCAGCGCTTCGATCCTGGCCATGGAGAACGGCGCCGGCGTGTACTGTGAAAAGCCGCTGACTTGGGCGGTGAACGAAGCCCGCATCCTTCGCGACGTCGCCAACAAGAAGAAGCTGCCCACGCAGATGGGCAACCAAGGGCACTCCAGCGATTCGATCCGCCTGATTTGCGATCACCTGCGGGCGGGTACGCTGGGCGAGTTGCAAGAAGTGGTGTGCATCTCCAACCGCCGCTTCAGCGCCAACGATCGTCCGGCCAGCCAGCCGGTTCCGGAAGGGCTGGACTGGGAAGCCTGGATCGGACCGGCCAACTACCGGGACTACCACCCGGGCTTGCATCCGTTCAACTGGCGCAGCTGGCTGGAATACGGCGCCGGCTCGCTGGGCGACATGGGCTGCCACACCATGGACGGCGTGGTGTGGGGCCTGAACCTGGTCGACGCCGATACCTTCGAGGTCGAATGCATCGAAGGCAAACCCACCCAGGAAGGTTTCCCGCCCGAGGCCCAAATCGTCTGGCGGTTCCCCGCCCGCGGCAACTTGCCGCCGGTCACCGTCAAGTGGATCCACGGCCGCAAGCCGGACCGGCCCGAATGGCTGCCGGCCGATGCGCCGCTGCTGGCCGAAGGCACCTACTACGTGGGCAGCAAGGGCGTGATGACCTCCGGGAGCCACTGCCAGAATGTGCAACTGTGGCCCGAATCGTTTGCCAAGGAGGCGCCGCAACCGCCCAAGACCGTCGAGCGCAGCCCACACGGTCACACCGGCGACTTCTTGGCGGCCTGCCGCGACCGCAGCGGCCCGGCACCCAGCGCCAACTTCGATTACTCGGCGCGCCTCACCGAAATCGTGCTGCTGGGCAATATCGCCTGCCTGGTTGGCGAGAAGCTGACCTACGACATGCGTTCCGGCCGCGTGACCAACAACGACAAGGCCAACGAGCTGCTGGCCCGCCGGCCGCGCAAGGGCTGGGAAGCCGGCTACAACCTGTAGGCACTTCCTGAGCCAGTCGGCGTGCAAACAACACGCTTTTCACCGAACACTACTGCCGTTGGACCTGCGACTCGCGCAGCAGCCGAGCCAGGTCCAACGGGTAGTCGGTGAGGATGGCGTCCGCGCCGGCCGCCGTAGCGGCGCGCCAGTTGGCTTCTACGTTGTTTTGCGAAGGCGGCCCGGCAACCGTCGGGCCGGCGATAAAGATCTTCTTGCCGGCCGCTTTGATCGCTTGGACCTGCGCTTCGGTCGGAATGAAACGCAGGTACGCCCAGCGTGCGCTTTTGTCGGCCAAGGCCGCCGGCAGATCGTCCGGCGTTTGAGCCAGCACGGCGACGGTCGCATCGCGATGGGCGGCCAATAGCCGCTGACGCACGTCAGGATGGTTGATGGTGCGGCCGATAAACAGCAGCCGCGGCAGGACACCGTGTTTCTGCGCGGCGGCAATCACGTCGGCCTCGATCTGTTCATCCTCGCCCTTCATGTCGACCGCGATCAGGGTGCCATCGGCCGGGTACGAAGCCACCAGGGCGAAGATCTCGTCGATGGTCGGCACCTTGGCTCCGGCAAAACGCCGATCAAACCAGCTGCCGGCGTCCAGTTGCTTAAGCTGCGGCACGGTCAGGTTGGCGAGCGTGCCGTGCCCATTGGTCGTGCGTTCGACCGAGGTGTCGTGAAGGCAGACCAGCGCGCCATCGGCCGCCCGGCGCACGTCCATCTCGAAGCCAAGCCGCAGCTCCAGGCACGCCCGGAACGCCGGCAACGTGTTCTCCGGAGCCTCCCGCAGCAGCCCTCGATGGGCCACGATGATCGGCTGCTGGGCGGCCAGCGGAGCAACACAACCAACGGCCAACGCAACCAGCAGCCCAAGATATGGCAGAACGCGCGTCATGGCAGGAAGCGCCCCCCCAGGTGATGAAAGATTCGATCTGGCACCGCGCACAACCGGGCACGGTGCGGGCCATTGTAGTCAGATGGCGGGGCCAAGTGGTGGGGGCCTGGATCCGCCACTTGCATGCGCTGCCTGTCGGCCCGGGGGGCCGGCGGCTATACTGCACCAATTGCGCTGATCGATTTGCCTGATGTTACGAGGTCTCCGCTGCCGCCATGGCCGTTGCCGAAAGTACGCTGTCGCAACTGACCACCGATTTCCAACGGTTGCTGGGCGTGGAAAGCGTGCTCTCCAACCACGCCGAGCTGGTCGTGTACGAGTGCGACGGCTACGTCATCGAGAAGAACTGCCCCGACATCGCCGTCTTCCCGCGTACCACACAGCAAGTGGCCGAGGTCGTGCGGCTGTGCAACCGTTACGGGGTGCCGTTTCTGCCGCGCGGCGCCGGCACTTCACTGGCCGGCGGCTGCCTGCCGGTAGGCGGCGGAGTGATGATCGTCCTCACGCGGATGCGGCAGATTCTGGAGATCAACCTCCGCGACCGTTACGCGGTCGTTGAGCCGGGCGTGGTGAACATCTGGCTGACCAACGCCCTCAAGGGCTCCGGTTACCACTACGCACCCGATCCGTCGAGCCAAGGGGCCTGCACCATTGGCGGCAATGTGGCAACCAACTCGGGCGGGCCGCATACGCTCAAGTACGGCGTCACCACCAACCACGTGCTCGGCGTCGAGATGGTCCTGGCCGATGGCTCCATCGTCCAACTCGGCGGTCCCGCCCAGGATCCCAGCGGCCTGGACCTGGTGGGCACCGTGGTGGGCAGTGAAGGCACGCTGGGCATCGTGACCAAGGTTTGGGTACGGTTGACCCGCGATCCCCAAGGCTATCGCACCATGCTGGGCATCTTCGACAGCGTGGACGATGCCACCAACGCCATCAGCGAGATCATCGGCGCGGGCATTGTGCCGGCGGCCCTGGAGATGCTCGACGGCGGCATCCTGGTCGCCCTGGAAGAAGCGTTCCACTTTGGCTTCCCGCTCGATGCCCAGGCGATTCTGCTGATCGAAGTCGATGGGCTGGAAGCCGGCCTGGATGCCCAGCAGCAGCGGATCGTGGAACTTTGCAACCGCTGCGGAGCCCGCGAGGTCCGCCTGGCGGCCAGCGCCGAAGAACGCCAGAAGCTCTGGAAGTGCCGCAAGCAGGCGTTCGGCGCGGTGGGCCGGTTGAGCCCCAGCTATTGTACGCAGGACGGCGTAGTGCCCCGCACCCGGTTGCCGCACATCCTGCGGCGGATCACCGAGATCGGCCAGAAGTACGGTATCCGCGTGGTGAACGTGTTTCACGCGGGCGACGGCAACATTCACCCGATCCTGCTGTTCGACGAGCGCGATGCCCAGCAGGTGCAGAACGTGCTCAAGGCCAGCGGCGAAATCCTCGATGAGTGCCTGGCCTGCGGCGGCAGCGTGACCGGCGAGCACGGCATCGGCGTCGAGAAGCTCAGCTTCATGAACAAGATGTTCACCGAAGACGATCTGGACGTGATGGACCGGCTGCGGCGGGCGTTCAACCCCGACGGCCGGTTGAGCCCCGGCAAGATGCTGCCCACCGCCGGTGCCTGTGGCTTTGAACAGAAAAGCCCCGGCCGCCGCGCCGCGATGTAGCACGCGGTCAGAGTGCTTTGCGTTTGCGCATTCGGTGCTGAGACGCGTTCTGCACTTGGGGACTACGACGACGCTTCGTCCACGGGCTCGTCTTGCGCCTCGGAGGAAGGCTCGCTGACTTCAACCAGTTGGCGATCGTCGTTCCGTGTCTTAGGCGTTCGAGCACGCAGCGCGCGATTGGCGACGCGGGCGATCTTGCGGCGCGCCTCTTCGGCCTTCTCGCCTTCCATCACTTCGCGCTTGAGCACCTCGGAAGCAATGACCGAGCGGATCTCCTCGACGTCGATGCGCACGTCGGGCGATACGCGCCGCAGTTCGCGGCGGATCACTTCCAGAACGGGTTTGGTCAGGATCATGGCGCCCAGGAAGAACCGGCTCAGAGCCTGTTTCTGCGTGTGGTACTCGCCCAACACGGATTTGACCCACCCCTCCTTGCAGCAGAGGTAGATGGCCTCGATGTCCTTGGCGTTCTTGGGGTTCAAGCTCAGGAAATCGAACTCGAATACCAGTTCGTTGTCGATGGGCTTGCTGAATACCACCTTGTAAACGCGCCAGTTGATGCCGTTGGTCAGTACCACCCAATCGACCCCTTGATTGGCGGCATAATCGACCGCCTGCTTGAGGTGCTGATCGCGCAGATCGATGCCGATGGCCTTCACTTCAATCAGCATCTGGAGCACGCCGTCGAGCTTGGTTGCCAGGTCGCAATACGTGCCGCGAATGGCATGCTCGGAGGTGAGCTCCGAGTATTTGTCATACCCGAAAACCTCGGACAGGATATCGACGATGATCGTCACCGTGTCCGACTCGCCGACGTCGCGCGACTTGGCCGCGGCCAGGATCGGTTGAAACCGCTTGATCCCCGACGTGATCCGATCGGCCACTCGTGCAGGTACGTTCGCCATCGTTGCCCCCCTTTCCGCGTTGTCGAGGAACGGTTTGAGATTGCCGACCTGCTTGCCGCGGCGCGAACGCCGGGTCAGCATCCGGTCAAAGCATGGTTTGCCCCTAGGGCGATTGTGGCCGAGATTTGGGGGGTATGCAATGATTTTGGCTCCCCCAAAAGTGGAGGTTGCGCTGCCCTTGCCAGGTGCGGCGAGCAGAACGCTGCCAGGAGGTAACTCGTCGTTACGAGGGAAACGCACTGGGGGCTCGGCGAAGTCGGGGACGGCTCACCCGTTAAGAGAGCGTGACTGGCGCCTGGGGAGCCAGGGGTAATTGGGGAACAGGTGCACCCGAACAGAAGAGGCCGTCGAAGCCTGACCGCTGCCCGAAGAGAAAAACAAATCCGCAGCGAAGTCGCGTTGCGACCAGGAATGCAAAAAGCCGCAAACCCTTATGGATTCGCGGCTTACGAGAGCCAGCAGTGGGAGTCGAACCCACAACCCCCGCATTACGAATGCGGTGCTCTGCCAATTGAAGCTATGCTGGCGGTTGTCGAACGACTCCGTAATCATAACGCATGCGCCGTGGCGGTCAACTGCACCCTAATGTCTGTTCCTGTACGTGGTTGGAACCTGCCTGAAGGGGTATCCTGCGGGCAAGGTGGCGGCCGTCGCGGCTGGGGCCGGGGAACTACACCGGCCGTACAATGGGCAGCGCGGCGGGCGGTCTGTCGTCGCACGGTTTGCTCCCCCCTCTCCGGCTTTTGAATGGCTCGCGAATACATCCATTTCGTCACTGGCCGGCTGGCCGAGCACTCGTTGCGCCGCGTGGTGGAGCCGCTGGCGCGGGAGCTGGGCTTCGATTACAGCCTGGGCGTGATGAAGATCACCGTGGCCGCCCTGCTGACCACAGATTGGCTGCGGCCTCGGCTGGCGCCGCCGTCGGGCACCACGCGGGTGATTCTGCCGGGCTATTGCCGGGGGGAGCTGGAGCCGCTGACTGCGGCGCTGGGCGTGCCGGTGGAACGCGGCCCCAAGGACTTGCGACAACTACCGGAGTTTTTTGGCCGGAAGCCCCCTCAGGAGTATGGACTGTACGACATCGAAATTCTGGCCGAAATCAACCACGCCCCGCGGCTGTCGCTCCAAGAGATCCTGAACGAAGCCGCCCGGCTCAAGGCGGCCGGAGCCGACGTCATCGACCTGGGCTGCGATCCCGGCAGTGTGTGGAGCGGCGTGGGCGAAACGGTCCGGGCTTTGGTGGGCGAGGGGTATCGCGTTTCGATCGACAGCTTTGAGCCGACGGAGATCGCCGCTGCCGTGGCCGCCGGGGCCGAGTTGGTGCTCTCGGTCAACCACACCAACCGCCATGCGGCTGCCGATTGGGGAGCCGAGGTGGTGGTCATTCCCGATGAGCCAGGCACCCTAAACGGGATGGAAACCACGGTTGAACAGTTGGCCGCGGCCGGCGTGCCGCTGCGTGTCGATCCGATTCTGGAGCCGATCGGGTTTGGCTTTGCCGAAAGCCTGGGCCGGTATCTTGAGGTGCGGCGGCGAATGCCCGACGTCGAGATGATGATGGGCATCGGCAACCTTACGGAGTTGACCGAGGTCGACTCGGCCGGTGTGAATATGCTGCTGATCGGATTTTGCCAGGAGCAAGGCATCCGCAGCGTGCTGACGACCGAGGTCATCAATTGGTGCCGCAGCAGCGTGGCCGAGTGCGACGTAGCCCGCCGTCTGGCCTGGTACGCGGTGCGGCAGCGGTCGCTGCCCAAGCACATCGATCGCCGGCTGGTGATGCTCCGCGACGCTCGCGTGCCGGAGGTTCCGCCGGACGAGTTGGACGCCCTGGCCGCCAGCATCAAGGACCCCAACTACCGGCTGTTTGTCTCCCAAGGGCAGTTGCATTTGGTGTCGGCGGGCATGCATTTGTCCGATGCCGATCCGTACGCGCTGTTCCACGCGCTATTGGCTCGCGAGCCCAAGAACGTGGACGCGGCGCACGCGTTTTACCTGGGCTACGAAATGGCCAAGGCGGTCACGGCTCTGACGCTCGGCAAGGAGTACCGCCAGGACGAAGCCCTGGACTGGGGGCTGCTCACACGCCCGGAGGTTTCGCACCACGAGAAAAAGTCGCCCAACTTTCAGGCCAGCGGCGACAACCCGGCGAATAGTCCAGCCGCACGATAACAGACACGGCAGCTGCCCTGCCCCGCCTGTCGCGCTTTCGGCTACATGTTGGTCAGGTCATCATCGCTGTCGTTGCCGATCAGCGCATCGAGCGCGGCCGCCAACGTGGCGTTGTGGCTGCGGTCCTGCACGTACACCCGGCAGATGCGGTAGCTGACCGGGATGCGGCGGAACAGCGCATCATCGTTCAGTTGGCGGATCCGATTGTGGCTGGCGTCGTACAGAAAGTTCAAGCCGGCGGTCGGGCCGCGCGAGCCGGGCCGGTGGACGTGCCGGGCCAGATCGACACGTAGCGGCATGTTGGCCAGCTCGCCCGGCAACTGTTGCCGCAACTTCCGCTCGACGAACTCGGGATCGCTGAAAATGCTGCTGCGCTCGGCGTCGTGCGGCTGGAAGAACAGCGTGCGTTCGCAGGCCATTTTCCAGGGAATCTGCCGGTTGAGAAACTGCCGCCAGCGGACGCCCAGTTGGCGTTTTTCTTCGTTGTCGCTGCGTTCCCACCGGGCCACGTCGACCAGGAGCGACATCTCGTGGAAATCGCGATACTCGGCCAGGTGTTCCAGCGGGTTGCCGGGGAACAGGTGGTGTTTGCTCTCGTGGAACAGATCGGCCAGCGACAGGTCGATCGCCCGCACCGTGCGGTGGAAGTAGATCGTCCGGAATAGTTCGGCCCGGGCGGTAATGAACCGTACCAGTGCGGCGAGCCCTCGGCTGTGGATGGTCAGGCCCCGTTCGCTGAAGAAGCTGTAATGCAGAATGCGGTCGAGGTCGAAGGGGCTGACGCTGTAGCCCGACATGTAGGCATCGCGCAGCACAAAGTCCATGTTGTCGACGGTGTAGATGCCGCTGAACAGGCTGCGCAGCGCTTGGAGCCAGCCGGGCCGATCCTGCTCGGGATCGGTTTGCTTGGGCCGGGCGATCAGGTAGGCCACGTGGTTGGGATCGAGCGTTTCTCCTGGCTCCAGCCGGCTGTTGGGGTTGCCGCGGAGATTGCGCAGCAGCTCGCCCAGTTCATGCCGGATGATGTGGCTGCCCAGCGTTTCGTGGGTAAGGCCAAAGCCTTGCAGAAAATGGTCATCGAAGAAATGACCAAACGGCCCGTGTCCCACGTCGTGCAGCAAGCCCGCCATCCGCAGCAGGGTTTCCACGTAGCCGCGGCTGGGCACATCGGGGTGCTGTTCGCGCAGGCTGTCGTACAACTGGCTGGTGGCGCGGCTGGCCAGGTGCATCACGCCCAGCACGTGCTGGAACCGCGTGTGCTCGGCGGTGGGGAAAACCAGCCAGGCAGTTTGCAGTTGATGGATGTAACGCAGCCGTTGCACCCAGGGATGGTCGATGATGTCGCGCTCGGACGATTCGCCCGGCGGCAATCCCTTGCCCGAGGTGAACGGAATGTACCCGTGAATGGGATCGTGGCTGAGGCTTTGGCGGTCGATGTCTTGCATAGCGGGAGATTATAGCAGCCGCCGCCGGCCTGCGACCGCCTACAGGCCTTGAAGCAGTTTGCGGGCTTCTGCGGCCGTGGGGGCATTGGGAGCCAGGTCGATGGCTTCCTGGAGATAGGTTTTGGCCCGTTCCACGTCGCGCGACAGCAGCAGCTTGCCCTGCCGCAGTTTGGAGGCCGCCTTGGCTTCGTCGCTGGCCGAGCCGGTGGTGCTTTTGGCCGTGGCGGGGGCAGCAGGCTCGGCCGCGGCGGTGGTACTGGCCACGGACATGCTGGAGGAAGCGGCACCGGAAGAGGCGGTGCTCCCTGCGGTCGCGTTCATCGACATGCTCGAGTTGTAGGGCAAACGCTGCGAAGGCCGGGCGAGTTGCTCGCCGGCGCCGTAAACCTTGAGCGTGACTTCGATTTCGCCTTCGTTGTCGGCCAGGCTGCCCCAACGATCGCGGCAGCGAAGCCACAGTTGCCCACTTTCGGGGGCGACAAACGTGCCGTAATCGCCCAGTTCGAACGGCTCACTCAGTTTGTAATCCTTGAAGATCACGCCGACCAGTTTGCCGGAGCCGTCGGCGGCACCCGCGGCCGTGAGCGCTTCGCCATCTTTGGAAAGCTTCCACTGGCCAGAGGCGCTGAAGTCGTACTTCTGGCCGGCTTCGAGCAGCATCCGCGAGGGCTGCCACCCGGCGGCCGCTTTGACTTTGGCCTTGGTCGCACGGCCGGGCAGCAGACGCGTGAAACGGGCGGTCCAGTCCCAACTGCACAGGTCCACCCGGTAGCCCCGCTCCATGTGGTTCAAGAAGAACAGGTATTCGAAGATGATCTCGGAGGCCATAGGGCCGTACACCTGTTCGAACGTGACGTTCTGGTTGGTCAGGTAGGCCAGACCCAGTGGGCGAAAGCGCGCCTGGTAGTTGGTGTTATTGGCCAGCAGGTGGCACAGCGCCCACCGCCAGGCGTAGTTCTGCCACGAGTCGCCGGAAACTTCGACGGTGGGATTCACGATGTCGTTGAGGCTCTTGGGCTGCACCCGGCGAAGGTAGTCCAGCACGTAGTCCTCGCAGTTCACGCTGCTGTCGTCGGACCGCCAGTATTGGCCCATTTCGGCCATGCCTTCGGAGTACCACAACGGGCCCGTGGTGCCGAAAGTCTGCTGGCAATAGGCGTGTACGGCCTCGTGTTTGGGCACGCCGCGTTCGGCGGTGCAATACACGGTCGACTTGGTGTAGCGCTGGCCGCCGGCGCTGGTGGTCACGCCCATGGTCACGCCGCCCCCGCCCGCGATGGACTTGAGCCCTTCGGGATCCATCTGTTGGAGCACCGACCGGGGCCAGGAGCGGATATCCTTGGCCACGTACATCTCGATCGTCTGGCGGTTGGGTTTCCCCCAGTACCGCGAGATGAGCGAGAGCATGGTTTCCAGTTCGTTCAGCAGTTGCTTGGCCTCGTCTTCGGACAGGTCGGTGTGGATCAGGAAATTCTTGGAGCGGAAGTCGCGCGGTCCCTGCGCCATCAGGCTGCTGGTCAGACATGCCATCACCAGCACGACCAGGAGCACTGCCTGCCCCCAACGACGCGTCAGGAATGGAACCTTGCGAACGTGACGGGCTGGTGCGCTCACGATTGAGCCTCTACTTGACCGGTTGGCGATTTCGCGCAAGACGGGACAACAGCGATGTGGTCGTGCTGCTGTTCGAGCAGCACGTGGGAGGGGCTTGCGCATTGCGAGAGCTGCGCTGGCGCATAAAGCCCCCCGGCAGGTGTATTCTGGCCGACGGTCAGCGGCCTCTCAAGAGATTTGGGGCGTATCGACGCCGATTGTCGACGGCTGCGTGGCCACCATCACAGGGGGGCATCATACGGTGCACACGTCGACCGCTTGCTTGAGTCCCGCCAACGGATCGCCGGTGGGGATGAACTCGTGCCCCACGTAGCCGCGGTAGCCCACGTCGGCCAGAGCCTGCATGATCGGTCGGTAGGCGATCTCCTGCTGGTCGTTCAGTTCGCCGCGGCCGGGGTTGCCTGCCGTGTGGACGTGCCCGATCAAATCGTGGTACTGCCGGATGCGGCGGATCACGTCACCGTCCATGATCTGCACGTGGTACACGTCGAACAGCAGCTTGAGGTTGGGGCTGCCCACCCGGCGGATGATGTCCACGCAGTATTCGACGTGGTTGCCCTGGTAGCCTGGGTGCCCTTTCATCGGGTGCGAATCGTCGCGCGTATTGAGCATTTCCAGGCAGAGCGTGACGTTTTTCTTCTCCGCGTAGCCGATAATCTGCTTGAAACCTTCCACGCAGTTGCGGGCACCTTCCTCGTCGGAGATGTCTTCACGCATGCCGGTGAAGGCGATCACGTTCTTGAAGCCGTACTCCGCGCACGCATCGATCGATTTGCGTGTGGCCGCCAGGACCTGCTCGCGATACTTGGGGTTGTTGAAACCCTTGGCGAACGATGGATCGGGCCGCATGTTGATGGAGGCGATCGCGCACTCCAGCCCATGCTTCTTGAGCAGCGGAAAATGCTGGGGCGAGATCAGTTCGATGCTGCCGCAGCCAAGCTGCTTGGCCACGGCCACCATTTCCTCGGCCGACCAGTACGGCGCAAAGCACCACCAGGCGATCGATTGACGCAGGCGGCCCGGCGGCTTCGGCCTGGTATCGCCTTCAGGCTGGGATTGCTCGGCGGCCTGGGCCACTCGGCCCGCAAGCGTCGCGGCGGCCGCGCTGGAAAGCGCGGTGCCTAACAGACGGCGGCGGCTTAGGGGCGCGCGATCCAAGTCGGATGCATGCTGCAACATGGCGAAGATCCTTCCAGGCTGGGCAAGGGACGCGTTGGTTTCGCGTCAATTGTGCCCAGGCGGCGCGAACGCCGCAAACCGCTTGTCGCGCGATCCATCGCGTGCAAGCTGATCCGCCATGTGAGCCGGAAGCCGGTTGAGTCGCCCTGCCCTGCGGCGTTACCGCGACGAGGACGGCATGGGCGAGGTATCGGCGAACGGCCGTTCGCGGTGCCGTTCGAAGTCGAGCACGGCGGTCACTGCCATCACCGCCAGCGTGGTGCCGCAAGCCATGCCGTAGGCCACACCCCAGACGAACGAGAGCGGCGTCAGCACGCCAATCATCAACAGGCAGAAGATAAAGAAACCGTGCGCCAGCGATTGCCAGGGGGTGCCCAGGCTCACGCGGGCAATAAACGTGCTCGCCAGCCCAAGGCCATTCAGGCTAGCCAGGATGGCAATAACCATCGACAGCGTCATGTGCGACTCCCGGAGTCCATTCGCGGAAGAGTGCGGCGGGGCCATCTGCGGGTGAGGCCCACTGGATCGCCGCGAACTTTAGCAAAAGTAGCACCAATTTCGAATACGACATGCTGTCGGCCGGCCGGCTAGCTCGCAAAAGGTGCAGGTCTGGACGCAACTTGCGGTGAGAAAATTTCGCTCAAGTTCTGTTCGGTAGGGGCGAACCCTGTCGGCAATCTCTGCCCGATTCTTCAATCTGTTTGCAGATTTTTCAGAAGTTGCCGGGGCTAGCGTCAACCGGACTTGCCCTGCTTGGGGTGGCTCGCTATGGTGCCGCCCCCCGCATGCCCGACCTGCGGTGTGGCCGGTTCAGGATGAACGGTCGATGCCCCGCATCGGCAGCGCGGGAATCTCATCCAGCCAGGGGCTTGGTTTGCTTCTCTCGACGGAGGTGCTCGCGGTGTTCAATCCGACAGCGATTGCCCGGTGGGCCAGTTGTTGGCTGCTACTGGTGTCGTGCGGTATGGCGCAGGAACGCACCTGGCGAACCGTATCCAACGAAACCGCGGTGGCGGATCAGGGAGCATTTGAACGGCCCACACCGCGCGCCACGCGGCCGGAGCCACGCGCTGTCCGTGGAGAAGTGCCCGAGGGCGAAGTCGATCTCGATCGGCCGGTGTATCGCACTGTGGCCGCCGGCTCGCTGGGGCTGCCTAATGATGCCGGACAGGTCTGGAAACAGTACGACCTGCGTGCTTACACCGCCCGCATCACCAACACCAAGCGGCCGGAACGCACCGTGGTCGATTGGGTACTCCGCGAGACAGGCTATGAAGCCTGGCACGGCGAGCCGATGGGGATTCTGAGTGCCGGGCAAGGCGTGCTGAACGTCTATCACACGCCCGAAATGCAGCAGGTAGTGGCGGAAGTCGTTTCGCGTTTCACGTCGCCCAAGGCCGACTCGCAGTCGTTCACCATGCGCGTGGTGACGATCAGCGATCCCAACTGGCGGAGCCGCGCGCATCGGCTGTTGCAGCCTGTGCCGGCGCAGACGCCCGGCGTGCAAGCCTGGATGCTCAAACGCGAAGATGCCGCGCTATTGATTGCCGAGCTGAGCAAGCGAGCCGACTACCGCGAGCACTCGTCGCCGCAGTTGTTGATCGGCAACGGCGAAACCCACGTGCTCTCGCGCACCCGGCCCCGTTCGTACATCCGCGACCTGCTGCTGCAACCGAACGTGTGGCCCGGCTTTGAAGCCCAGGCCGACCAGATCGAAGAAGGCTTCGCGGTCGAGTTCTCGCCGCTGCTCTCGGCCGATGGCACGATGGTCGACGCCGTGTTCAAATGCCACATCGACCACGTCGAAGAGTTCACGCCGGTGCTGATTGACGTGCCGACAACCACGGCCCCCCGGCAACGGGCCCGAGTCGACGTGCCGCAGGTGAGCCACTTCCGACTGCAGGAACGCTTCCGCTGGCCGGTGAACGAGGTGCTGCTGATCGGGCTGGGCGTGGTGCCAGCTCCCTTCACCGTGGAAGCCAATCCGCTCAATCCGATCATCAAGCAGCTTCCGCTGGACGTGACCGGACCGTCGCGGGCGGACATGCTGATCTTTGTCGAAGCCAAGGACCGCCGCGGCACCACGCCGGTGACCGCCGCGCGGGGGGGCACGCGGACTACCAGCAGCTACCACGGCCGGTACTAAACCGCCGCGGCGCAATTCGTTGCGCATCGGCCAAGGTGGGCAAGGCGGCGGGGATGTTCTCCCCCGGGCGAGGCGGCAACCAATCAACAAGCGTTGCTCCATGATGCGGGAGACCGCATAATCGGAGGCAACGTTTGTTTCTTGCCCGCCTCGAGTCCTCCCGCCTTGCTGCCTGCCATGCCAAGTAAGCTGAAGCCGCTGCGGAATGCATTTGCCTTCGTGCTGGTGACGGGAGCGTTCGTATCCCTCGCTCACGGGGCGCAGGCCGCTGAAGCTCCCGTCTCGTTCCGCAACGAGGTGATGGCGGTCCTCTCCAAGGCCGGCTGCAACCTGGGCCCCTGCCACGGTAACAAGAACGGCAAGGGCGGCTTTCAGCTTTCGCTCCGCGGCGAGTGGCCCGATGCCGATTACCGCACGCTCACTCGCGAGGTGCATTCTCGCCGGATCGACTGCGTTCACCCTGAGCAGAGCCTGATTCTCAAGAAGCCCACCATGCAGGTTGCCCACGAAGGCGGGCGGCGGCTGCGCGTGGGCGACGAACAGTACGAACTTCTGCGGCGGTGGATCGCCGAGGGGGCACGCGACGATCGCGACACCGCCCCCACGCCGACGGCACTGGAGGTTTCGCCGCTGCGGCAGGTGCTGTACGCTCCGGCGGACGAGGTGCAATTAACCGTGCATGCCGTGTTCAGCGACGGTACCCGTCGCGACGTGGCAAAGTTGGCCGTGTACGAACCGGTCAACGAAGACCTGGTCGATGTCTCACCCAGCGGCCTGGTGCGGCGCGAGGCGGTCGGCGAAACGGTCATCCTGGTGCGCTACCTGAATCTGCAAGTTCCGGTGACGGTGGCCTTTGTCGACGACCGTCCCGAAGTAGCCGAATCGCTGCCGCCGGTTCGCAATGAGATCGACCGCCACATCTTTGCCAAGTTGGCGGAGCTGCGTCTGCCAGCGGCCGAAATCTGCGACGATAGCGCGTTTGTCCGCCGCGTCTATCTCGACGTGCTCGGCCGGTTGCCCACGGCCGAAGAAGCTCGTACCTTCGTTGCCGATACGGAACCGGCCAAACGCGATCGGCTCATCGATCAGCTTCTGGTCCGGCCCGAGTTCGCCCAGCACTGGGCGCTCAAATGGGCGGACCTGCTCCGCAACGAAGAAAAAGTGCTCGATCGCAAGGGCGTGCAGAACTTCCACCGCTGGATTCAGCGCAGCTTTGCTGAAGGCAAACCGCTCGACCAGTTTGCGCGCGAGCTGATCGCCGCCCGGGGCAGCACCTATACGCGGCCCGAGGCCAACTGGTATCGAGCCAATCGCGATGCGATCACCCGGGCGGAGTCCACCGCGCAGGTCTTCCTCGGCGTGCGGCTCCAGTGCGCCAAGTGCCACAGTCACCCGTTCGACCGCTGGACCCAGGACGACTATTACAACTGGGCCGCGGTGTTTGCCCGGGTTGATTACAAAATCCTCGAAAACAATCGCCGCGACCGCAACGATCAGCACGAGTTCGACGGCGAGCAGATCGTTTACATCTCATCCAAGGGCGAAGTCACCAACGCCCGCACCGGCGAGCGAGCCACGCCGCAGTTCCTGGGCGGCGAAGTCCTGTCCGATCCCGACGGCGACCGCCTGCTGGCCCTGGCCGACTGGATGACCAAGGATAACCGCCGCTTCGCGCTGGTGCAGGCCAACCGCATTTGGGCTCAGGTGATGGGCCGAGGCTTGGTGGAGCCGGTCGACGACTTCCGGGCAACCAACCCGGCGTCGCACCCCGAATTGCTGG
The DNA here is from genome assembly GCA_937927735.1 of uncultured Planctomycetales bacterium. Classification (GTDB taxonomy): domain Bacteria; phylum Planctomycetota; class Planctomycetia; order Pirellulales; family S012-138; genus CALBRZ01. Next base: position 3,259 of record CALBRZ010000039.1, on the reverse strand, counting down.
AGTACCTGGCCGACGAACTGGTGGCCGGCGGTTATGACGTGCGTCACCTGATGCGGATCATCCTGCAGTCGAACACCTACCAACTGGCAAGTCACGTGGCCGATGCGACCAGCGCCGCCGACGAGCGGAACTTCACCCACGCCGTCGAACTGCGGTTGCCGGCCGAACAGTTGTTGGATGCCATCTGCCAGGTGATTGATGCTCCGGCCCGGTTCAACGGCTATCCCAATGGCATCCGGGCCATCGAGATTCCCGGCGTGCAGGCGGTGCGCACCCGCGACGCGCGTCCCACGCCGGCTGAGCGGTTCCTCACCGTCTTTGGCAAGCCGCCACGGCTCATGACCTGCGAATGCGAACGCACGCAGGAGGCGACTCTGAGCCAGACTTTCCAACTGGTGAGCGGCCCACTGATCAACGATCTGTTAACCCGCGACAATAACCGCCTGAGCCGGCTGGTGGCCGACGGGGTTTCGCCCGCCGAGGCGATCGACGAACTGTTCTGGGCGGCACTGAGCCGTCCGCCCAGCGACACCGAACGGAACCAACTGACGGCCTACCTGGCCGGAGCCGCCGACCGGCGGCAAGCGCTGGAGGATATCGCCTGGGGGCTGCTGAACTCCCGCGAGTTCTTGTTCAGGCGATAATGAACCTGGGGGCGAGCCGGCACCGCGTCGGCCAGCACCGGCTGCAGCCAACTTTCGCGAGCAACAAGGCGCAAGCCATGGCGACCGATACCTTAATCACGGCAGAACAGTTCTGCGAAATGCCCGACCACGGCGTTTTGCGCGAACTGGTCCGGGACGAGGTGATTGAGATCAACCCACCGGGCTTTCGGCGCGGGGCAATTTGTGCCGCGATTGCTCGCAGTCTCGGCAACTACGTTGTCGAACGCAAAACGGGGCGCGTCACCACCAACGATGCCGGCATCATCACCCGCCGCAATCCCGATTCGGTGCGTGGAGCCGATGTCGCCTACTACAGCTACCAGCGCATCCCGGCCGACCAGCAGCCGGCGCGGTACCCTGCCCGATCGCCCGAACTGGTGTTCGAGGTTCTTTCGTCCGACGACCGCTGGTCGTACGTGCTCGGCAAGGTGTCCGAGTACTTGGCGGCCGACGTTCAGGCGGTGTGCGTGGTCGATCCCGCCGAAGAAACCATTACCGTTTACACCCCGGAGCATGCCCCGCGCATGCTGACCGCCCAAGACACCCTGGAGTTGCCGGGCATCCTGCCGGGCTTTCAGGTCCGCGTGGCCGAGCTTCTGGCGCAATGACCGATTGCGGCCCTGGTCCAGTCAGCGAACCAAGAGAGAGCAGCACCATGACGTATCGTTCTTGCCGTCACAACGCCGCGTTTTGTGGGGGGCATGGCTCGCGTTTCTCCCGCCGCGCCGCGCTGAAGATCGGCGGGGCCGGAATGCTTGGCCTGAACATGACCCACGTGCTGAATCAGCAGGCGAAGGCCGCCGCTGCTCCTCCGCCCAAGGCTCGCTCGGTGATCTTCCTCTACCAGTTCGGCGGGCCCACGCATATCGATACCTTTGATCTGAAGCCCTCGGCGCCCGAAGGGATCCGCGGCCCCTTCAAGTCGATTGAAACCTCGGTGCCGGGCGTGCGGGTGTGCGAACACCTGCCCAAGACGGCCAAGGTGCTCGACAAGGTCTGCCAGATCCGCTCGATGCACCACGAGATGAAGAACCACAACTCGGCGTCGTACTATGCCCTGACCGGGCATGCGCCGCCGGTGGACGATATCCGCCTGCGCGACTCGTTGGAGTTGTTCCCGGCTTACGGTTCGGTGGTCGATCACCTGGCCCCGAACCAGAACGAAATGCCTACCTTCGTGGCCTTCCCCTACGTGATTCGCGACGGCGCGGTCACGCCGGGCCAGCACGCCAGCTTCCTGGGCAAGAAGCACGATCCGCTGCTGATCACCCAGAACCCCAACAGCGAGAACTTCCGCCTGCCGGAGTTGAGCCTGCCCCAGAACCTGTCGATCGACCGGTTGCACAACCGCCGGGCGATCCAGCAATTGATCGACGGCCGCTTGGCCGAGCTGGAAGCGGCCAGCCCCTCGTCGGCCATCTCGGCCTATTACGATCGGGCGTTGGCCATGCTCAGTTCAGAGCGGGTGCGCAACGCCTTCGACCTGTCGCAAGAACCGGAAAAGGTGCGCGACGCCTACGGCCGCACCACCTACGGCCAGAGCTGCCTGCTTGCCCGGCGGCTGGTGGAAGCCGGCGTGAAGTTCATCAACGTGTACTTTGCCGAAGGCATCGGCGGCCAGAGCACGACCTCGGGCGGTTGGGACACCCACGGCTTCAACAACACGCGGATGTACCCGATCATCGAAAAGTACCACCTGCCGATGACCGAGCAGACGCTGCCGACGCTGCTGAACGATCTGGATGAACGCGGCCTGCTCGACGAAACGTTGGTGGTCTGGATGGGCGAGTTTGGCCGGACGCCCAAGATCAACGCCAACATCAGCCGCGACCACTGGCCGCAGTGTTACACGGTGCTGCTGGCCGGTGGCGGCGTGAAACGCGGCTACGTGCACGGGGCGTCCGACCGCAATGGCGCCTACCCCGACCGCGACGGCGTGCGGCCCGAGGACCTCACGGCTACGATGTTCCACCTCTTGGGCATGGACTACACGGTGGAAGTGTACGACGCCGCTAACCGCCCGCGACCCATCGCCCCCGGTCGACCGATCTACGAAATCTTTGCGTAGTACCGTCCTGCCCTAGCCGTTACCGCTTGACTGCCCGGCTCTGTGAGCTGTGCGCGATTGGGGCATTGCGCGCATGCCCGGCAACCCGTAGGGTGGTTACTTGCGGGCCACCACTAATCCGCGTGGAGCCGCGTTCAGCGTCTTCTATTGACCTGGCCCACCGACGTCGGCGAGGTGCTCGCACCCGGCAATGGCGCGACGTTGCACCGCCAACGACCTTGGCGTTGCCATGGGCCACTGCACGTGTACCCCGGCTCTGCGAGCCGTGAGCTGACCGCATCTGGTACGCGTCATTCCACATCGCTAGTAGCCGCTTTACGGTGCCATTCGCACAATTGTTGGATGCGGATATCTAGCCATCGGTTAAAATGGGACATTAGGATATGGCCATCCCCTCGTCAGTGAATCGTAAGAATGTTCATGGTTCTGGGGGCTTGTGTATGGCGGTGTGCGTCACTGCAGATTGTAGGTTTATACAAGTGATCTGTCGCTGGTGGCGACGGTCGTTGCGGTAAAATCTGTGAGA
>CALBRZ010000038.1 GCA_937927735.1 uncultured Planctomycetales bacterium | reverse complement strand
CGCCGCGAGCGAATCACGTTTAGCTTTGCGTACCAAACGCATCACGCTCCCCCGGGCAGTCAGGAAGCTGTCCGGGATTTCTCTGCCGGCCGCTGCCGGCGCGACGCGGTATTCTCTTGCCCCTAGCGGCACTTTAGGGTTGATATGCGCTGACCGGTTCATCCGGCCGCATCCTCGGGTGTCGCCCAATAAGGACCGCCTGCGAAGTATGACCTCTCACTCTCAACCAAAAAACGGTAGCTCTTCCACCACACCAGAACCTGAGCGTCCCCTGCCCCCGGCAGCCTTGCGCCGCGAGCAAGCAGCAGCCTACTGCGGGCTTCCACTCCGAACCTGGGATCGTGCGGTGGCCAGCGGCTTGGCTCCGCAACCGATTCGTGTTGGCCGCATCCCCTTGTGGCGCGTCGCCGACCTGGATGAGTGGCTTGCCGCTGGCGCGCCGCCTGCCAGTCAAATGAACAACAACTGATCCACCCCAGCGCGAAGAAAGTACCTCAACCATGGCCACCGTCTTCAAGCGCAAGCGCTCTCGACCGATTCCGGCCGGAGCGGAGATCACCATCGTGCGAGGCAAGCGCGTCGCCGTCTGGTTGGATAAGACCACCAACCGGAGACGCCGCGCTCCGCTGACGGCTGACGGCAAGCGGATCGAGGTGGAGGACACTCGCTATACAATTGAGTGGTTCGACGAGCACGGCAAACGACGAAAGTGCAGCGCGGGCACCAGCGATCGGGATGCCGCAATGCGGTACGCGCAGAAGCTGGAAACGGAGGCCATGCTGCGCCGTCGCGGCATTATCGACGCAAACGCCGAACGCCTGACTGCTGAAGGTCGGCGGTCCATCGAAGATCATCTCGGCGACTTCAAAGCCAAGTTGCGGGCGGCTGGACGTAGCCGGGACCACATCGATAGGACGATTAAGTTCTGCCGGGAGATCGTGACGGCTGCAGGTTTCACCACGCTGAACTCCATTTCCGCCGACGGCGTCAACGGCTACGCGACCAAACTGTTCGAGAAGGGACGTTCGGCCCGAACGGTGCAAGCCCACCTGACCGCCATCAAGAGCTTTACGCGATGGCTCGCCAAGGAAGGCAAACTCCCAGCCGATCCGCTGGCCTCGGTTGAAAAGCCCAATCCCAAAATCGATCGGCGGCACGAGCGGCGTATGCTGCTTCATGAGGAATGGGCTTGGCTACAGGCGACCATTCCGGCGGAGGGCGTCACGCGACACGGCATGTCGCCGGCCGAGCGAGTGCTGCTGTACGCAGTGGCCATTCAGACGGGGCTGCGGGCCAATGAGCTGCGTTCCCTTACACGGAAATGCCTCTACCTGGACGAGGACCAACCATTCATCACCTGTAAGGCCGGCAACACCAAGAACCACGAGGACGCCCGCCAGTACATCAAGCGTGACGTGGCTGCTGCCCTGCGCCGGCACCTCGCCAACCGCCCGGGCGCGAACGTGTTCAGCATGCCGAGCGAGTACGCGCTGGCCGAGATGTTGCGGCAAGACGTGCGGGCGGCCCGAGCCAGATGGTTAGCTGAAGTGGCCGACGATGCAGCAGCACTTCAGCAGCGTGAGCAGTCCGACTTTCTGGCCGACATCAACCACGAGGGCCACCGACTGGACTTCCACTGCCTGAGGCACACCTGCGGTGCCTGGCTGGCCATGGCCGGGGTCCACCCTAAGGTCGTGCAGACGGTGATGCGGCACTCGGTCATCACCCTGACCATGGATACCTACGGCCACCTGTTCCCTGGGCAGGAAGCCGAGGCCATCAATCGGCTGCCGGACATGCTGGACGATCCGCCGGACGACATCCTGTCGGATGGACCTGACCAGCCCAACCGAAACGATCCACCAGCCCACGGTTGTGGGCAGCAGATTGGGCAGCAGTCCGGCGGCAAATCGTGCGCACCGATGGCAACTGCTGGCAACTTCGACCGTCAAGCCAACGCCGCGACTTGCGTTGCGACGGCGATCCGTAACTCTTGTTCGTCCAGCACCTTAGGCAACGACTGGCCGCCGCTGGCAAGCGATGGCAACAGTAGCCGAGGCGGGATTCGAACCCGCACGGGGGGTACCCCCCAGGGGATTTTAAGTCCCCAGCGTCTGCCATTCCGCCACTCGGCCCAGCGGGTGTGGAATCATCGTAACGACCCAAGCCGCGTCCGGCTAGTTCCGGTACTTTTCGCCGTAAACTCGCGAGCAGTTCTCAAAGAATACGGCATTGTAGCAGGGCCGCAAACACCAGCCGCAGGCACCAGCGTCCGGCGGCCTCGACGCGCCAGGCAGGCAGCCTGAGGACGCATCGGCGAGAGACTATGGCGCCGGGGGAGAGAAGCCGAACGCCCGCAAACGATGGAACCAATCCTCGGCCAAGTCCATCCGACCGCGCGCATACGCCAGATGCGCCGCAAGCCGTGTGACTACCGCAGGCGGGGGCTCCGCGGCTCGTACCTGCGCTACCAACGCGGTTTCCCACAATCGGCGTTCTAGCCCCCCGCTCCAACCGTCAGCCGCCAGCGCAAACAAAACGGCCGATGGCTTCCAAACCGGAAACCATCGGCCGCTGGTATGGGCTGCTAAGGCGGCGGTTGGCTCGCCCAAGCTTTGCTGTCGTTTCAGGCCGCACCGCAGATTAGGCCGCGGGGCGACGCTCCTGGCTGGCGGCTTACTTGGCGCCGACCAGTTGAGCCTTCTTCTTCTCGGCCACGATCTCTTCCTGGATCGAAGCCGGCACGCGACGGTAGCAGGCAGGCTCCATGCTGAAGGTACCTTGGCCCTTGGTGAGGCTGCGGAGGTCGGTGGCGTAACCGAAGGTTTCCGCCAGCGGCACCTCGGCGATGATCAGCGTCGTCTCGTTCCGCATGTCGGTGGAGAGGATGATACCGCGGCGGCTGATCAGTTCGCCGCTGACCGTGCCCTGGTATTCCGTGGGGCACTCGATCTCCATCTTCATGATGGGCTCCAGCAGCACCGGCTTGGTCTTCGGGAAGAACTCCCGGAAGCAGTCCTTGGCGCAGATCTGGAAGGCCATGTCCGAGCTGTCGACTTCGTGGTACGAACCGTCGAGCAGCAAGGCCTTGATGCCGACCACCGGGTAGCCCGCCAGGGGGCCCTTTTCGAGAGCCTGGCGGAAGCCCTTCTCGACCGACGGAATGTATTCGCCGGGGATGCGGCCGCCGACGATCTGTTCCTCGAAGACGAAGTGCTCTTCGGCGTCCTCAGGCAGCGGCTCGAAGCGACCGACGACGTGGGCGTACTGCCCCGAACCACCGGTCTGCTTGCGGTGCTTGTAGTTGAACTCGGCCACCTGCGTGGGCGCTTCGCGGTAGCTCACCTTGGGAGCGCCGACTTCGACTTCCACCTTGTACTCGCGGCGAATCCGCTCCAGGTACACGTCCAGGTGCAACTCGCCCATGCCGGCGATCAGGGTCTCGCCGGTCTCCGGATCGGTCATCACGTGGAAGGTGGGGTCTTCCTTGCGGAAGCGGGCCAGAGCCTTGCCCAAGCGGTCGCTGCCTTCGCGGCTCGTCGGGTTGACGGCCATCTTGATCACCGGCTCGGGCACGTAAATGCTCTCGAGCGTGCAGAAGTTGGGCTCGGCCGCGTAGGTGTCGCCGCTAGCGCTGTCCACGCCCATGATGGCTACGATGTCGCCGGCCTGGGCAAAGTCGATTTCTTCGCGTTTGTCGGCGTGCATCCGGACCACGCGGCTGAACCGCTCCTTGCGGCCGGTACGCTGGTTGTAGTACATCTCGCCCTTGCGGACGGTGCCCTGGTAAACGCGGAAGAACGTAAGCTGACCGAACGGATCGTCGACGATCTTGAAGGCCATGCCCACGAACGGCTTGTCCGGGTCGGCATCGAGCGCAATGCGATCTTCGGGATTCTGCGGGTTGCTGCCGCGGATTTCGCGATCCAGCGGGCTGGGCAGATACCGGGTAACAGCGTCCAGCAGCGGCTGCACGCCTTTGTTGCGGCCAGCGGAGCCCATGTACACCGGGGTGGCGTCCTGCATCTGGACGGCCTTGCGGAGCACCTGGTGGATCAGGTCTTCGCTGACTTCTTCCTCGCCCAGCAGCAGCTCCATCATCTCATCGCTGTACATTGACAGCGCTTCGAGCATCTGTTGACGGGCCTGGGTGGCGTCGGCCTGGTACTGCTGCGGAACCGGCTCGTAGCGAACCTTTTCACCGTTGTTGCCATCGAAATAGATGGCCTGCATGGTGATCAGGTCGATCACGCCTTCAAACTTTTCGCCGGTGCCCATCGGCCACTGCATGAGGATGGCCTCGGAACCGAGCTTTTCCTTGATTTCCTTGACCACGCGGAACGGATCGGCACCGGTGCGATCCATCTTGTTGATGAACGCCAAGCGGGGCACATGGTACCGCTTCATCTGGCGGTCGACCGTGAGCGACTGGCTTTGCACGCCGCCGACGGCACACAGCACCAGAATGGCGCCGTCGAGTACGCGGAGGCTGCGTTCCACCTCGACCGTGAAGTCCACGTGGCCCGGGGTGTCGATCAGGTTGATGATGTGGTCGCCCCAGCGGACCGTAGTCGCGGCGCTGGTGATCGTGATACCGCGTTCGCGCTCCAGTTCCATGTGGTCCATGGTGGCCCCGGAGCCGTCGCCGCGTACCTCCTCGATTTTGTGAATTCGGCCAGTGTAGTACAGGATCCGCTCGCTGAGGGTCGTTTTCCCCGAGTCGATGTGGGCGGAAATCCCGATGTTGCGTAGGTTAGCGAGGCTCATAACAGGGTGAATTAAAGGTTAGAACGGGTGGCGACCAGCAGGCACCACGGAAACCAGTAACAACATCAATTGACACGTCGATCGCAGGAAACCGGCCGAAGGCCGCATGGGGGTATTCTTCGGCACGCGCGGCGGCTGGGGTTGCGTCTTGTCGACCGCTAGGAGGGTTTCCCCCGAGCCCGCTGAAGCTGCGATAGCAAGCAACAACAAGGCCGGCCAGGCTCGGTTGGAATCGCCCCGGGTGGGAATGCCGCGATCCAGCTCCTTGCCAGGAACACGGGAAACGGGGCGTGCAGGGTAGGTTCAGATTACTCGAATTCTGTCGGGCGCGAAGATCAGATTTGCCAGAATCCCAGTAATTACACCAACTTTGCCCGCTCTTCATCCCTGCGCAGTCGGTAGCTTCATGGAAAACTCCTTGCCGCTTTGACCAGTGTGGCCTGGGAAGTAATGCCTCTCCCCTGCGCTATTTGGCTGCCGCGTTTCGGCAAGAATCCATGAAGTGCAGCAAATCCTTACCAAAGACGACGCTAAGTCAAGAGGCTGCCCTCCAAGCGAGCAAATTTTTCGCCAGTCACCGCGAAGTCGGCACTTTCGCAGCTTACGCGAGACATTTCCGCGGGGGTTACTCCATTTTCTCCGCCGGCTGCCGCAAACTGGCTACGCCCGCTTGCTGCCAATTTTTCGATCGAACATTTCGCCGCGTGGCAAACCGCCGTGAGATGTCTCGACCGCCCAATTCAGCGAGCCGCTTATGTGCTGAACGAGCTTTGGTGGCCGCCCCCTCGGCGGCAGGTGCTTCTGATTGCTGACCGCCTCTGCTAGAGTGTGCCGAGGTAAGGCTTCCAGCGTGCAGGTGTTTGGGCCGGCTAGGCTTGCGACAAAGGACTTCCAGCAAGCCGGAGCATGGCTCCAAATACGCTGGCGAAACTGCAGCCCCCCGCCTGCACGACCGCCGATGGTGAGGAGACAGCATGGCTTCGGCAGAACTTAAGGCACGGCTTGAAGTTGCGATCGCAGCCGCCCGTCAGGCCGGCGAGATCACGCTGCGTTATTTCCAGCGTGGCAACTTCCAGGTTGAAATCAAGCAGGACGCCAGCCCGGTAACCGTGGCCGATCGGGAGTCGGAGCAATACCTGCGGCAACAAATCGCCGCCGCGTTCCCAGGCGACGGCATCCTCGGCGAAGAGTTCGGCGAGCAGCAAGGCACCTCCGGCTACCGCTGGATTCTCGATCCGATCGACGGCACCAAGTCGTTCGTGTACGGGGTGCCGCTGTACGGCACGCTGATCGGAATCGAGTACGAGAACCGCTGCCGCGTGGGCGTGATCAACATGCCGGCCCTAAATCAGCGGGTGTACGCGGCCGAGGGCGAAGGCGCCTGGTACCAGGAAGGGGATGCCGCGCCGACGCCAGCCCGGGTCAACCAGACCGCCACGCTGGCCGAATCGCTGTTCCTCACGTCCGAAGTCGAAGGATTCAACAAGGTCGGCCGGTTCGAGACCTTTGCCAGTTTGCAGACGGCCACCAAGTACGCCCGAACCTGGGGCGACTGCTACGGCTATCTGCTGGTAGCCACCGGTCGGGCTGAGCTCATGGTCGATCCGCGGATGAGCGTGTGGGACGCCGCCAGCATGCAGCCGATCCTGGAAGAGGCTGGCGGCACCTTCACCGACTGGGAAGGGCAGCCCACGGTCCACTCGGGCAACGGCATTGCCACCAACGGCAAGGTGCTCGAAGAAGTGTTGAAGTACACCCGCAAGCAGTAGCACGGGGCGTCGCAGGAGGGGCGGCATTGCCGCCTCACCCGCCCGGTAAAATTGCCAATAACCGATCGACAAACTCCGCCTGGGCCGGGTTGAGCTTGGCCTTGGCGGTCTCGGGATCGAACCAGTCGCAGCGGTCGATCTCCGGCACGTCGATGAACTTACCGGAGCGAGGCGGCCACTCCATGCGGAACGTGTTGCATCGCACGGCAGCCGGGTCGGCCTCTCCGGCAAATGCCCAGGCTTGTACTGTCTTGCCGCCTTTCTGTTTAACGGAGCCCAGCGGCACAAACGGCCCGGCAGGTTCGATGCCCGTTTCCTCGGCGAACTCGCGGCAGGCGGCAGCCAACGGTTCTTCATCGGGCTGAACCTCGCCCTTGGGGATCGACCACACGCCCAGGTCACGGTTCTTCCAGAAGGGCCCGCCGGGATGGCCCAGAAAAACCTCCAGCACGTCGCCGCGCTGGCGATACATCAACAGGCCGGCACTAAGGGATGCCATAAGCCAGGCAACCTCATCTTGGGGACGGCTTGGAGGAACGCGTCGAGCAGCGCGGACGCCGCTCCCGCCGGCGTCATTCGATCGTCTGCGGTAACCGCGGCGACCGTGCCATTTGGGGGTTCTACGGCTCCCCCTGGCGAGAGAACAACGGCCCCGCTGCCGATCGCTGTTTTTAACGCACAAGTGGCTGCGCCACTGGTCTTTTCCTACCTGGCAAGGGTACATTCAAGCAAGTCGGGCGAACGCTGCACCGGCCGCACGGGCGGTGGGCGTCGTCCGGCAAGCTGCGGCCTCTGGCTAGCTCGGCGCTATCTGATCGCCCCACGGCCGCCGCTTTCTCCTGGCATGGTTCCGCTTGGTTTTCCCTTTCCTGTGACGCCGTGACATTCCGCCGGCTGGCTCGCTACTTCCGCCTGTACGAGAAGAAACGCGGTGATCGCCGTTCGGGCTCGGCTGCGCTGGGCACGGCGTGGATGACCGTGTTCTTTGCCGGGCTGTTCTTTGTGGGCTGGTGCTTCCTGGCGGTGACGTTCACGATGCTCGCCCTGCCGGAGTGGCAAGCCAACCGCCGCTTCCGCGAAACGGTCTGCAAGGTGGAAGCGGTGGAGATCGAGCACGGCGAGCGCAGCGGTCGCACCACCTACCGCCCGATCTACCAACTGCGTTACGAAGTCGATGGCCAGGAGTACCTAGCCTGGCAGACGTTCGACGTCACCGGCGGGTTCTTCCTCGATCGCGCTCAGTGCCAGCCGCTGATCGACGCCTTCACCGTAGGGCAGACCTACCCGTGCTGGTACAACCCCGACGATCCCGAAGTGGCCGTACTGAGCCTGGGCCTTTCCAACCAGGTGTGGCTGCTGCTGCTCCTGCCCAGCGGTTTGATCATCGTGGGCGGGGTCGGCCTGGCCTGGCGGCTGGTGAACTGGCAAACGTCGGCCGAACGCCGGGCGTCGCTGGCTCACCTGGCAACCACCTTGTCGGCCGGCGAGCGCAGCGTGATCGGCGGCGAATACCCTTACGTTCCGCCGGAGGCGAATCTCACCGACAGCCCTGGCACGTCGCTGACCTACCGGCTGCCGCGTACCGGCTCCGCCGTGGCGGCGGCCTGGGCGCTGGTGGCGGCCTGCCTGATCTGGAACGCGCTGGTATGTGTGTTCATTACCTTGGTGGCGCGGGGCTTTTTGTCCGGTGATTACGATTGGACGCTGCTGGCCGTCACCGCGGCATACACCGCGGTCGGTGTCTGGTTGGCCGTGGTGTGCATCCGCCAGGTGGTGCAAGCCACTTACCTGGGCCGCTGCATTGTCGAGATTTCGACCCATCCCCTGCATCCTGGCATGACCTGCCAGCTTTACGTGGCCCAGTTTGGCCGCTCCAAGTTGCGGTACCTGAAGGTGCTGCTGGTAAGCGAGGAGAAGGCCACGTATCAGCAGGGCACCAATACCCGCGTGGAATTCTGCCGTGTGTACTCCCACGAGGTGCTGTCGCAGCGGCACCTGGAGATCGGCCGCGGCGCACCGTTTGAAGCCCTGGTCGAGCTGACGGTGCCGCCCACGGCCATGCACTCGTTCCGTTCGCCGCACAACGAGGTGTTATGGAAGATCGTCGTCGTGGGCCGGGCTCGCGGCTGGCCCCGTTTCGAACGGACGTTCCCCCTGGTCATTTACCCGGCCGTGGAGTACGCAACATGACTCCCTGCCCCATCGCGATCATGCTCGATGGCCGCCGGCGGGTTTACGCGCCCGGGGAAATGCTCTCGGGCGAATATCGCTGGGACGCGGACCCAGGCAGCCAGGTGAAGGCCGTCGAAGTCTCGGTGCTGTGGTACACCGAAGGCAAGGGGGACGAAGATTTCGGCGTGCACTTCTTCGACCGGTTGAGCGTTGAAGAGGGCGACGAAGTGGGTCCCCGACAATGTGCCCGGTTCAGCACCCAATTGCCCAAGAGCCCACTCAGCTATGAAGGCGTGATCGTCAAGATCCGCTGGTGCGTGCGGGTGCGGCTGTTCCTGAAGCGAGGCAAGGTGTTCACGCGGGAACGCACCTTCCAACTCGGAAACGTGCCGCCGGCCCGGCCTCTGGTCGCGCCCACGCGTCGCAGCGTGCGGCTGAAAGTACGGCCGGAAGTCGACGAGTTTGGGTAATCGCGTCCCCATCCGTCGACCCAACAAAAAAACCGCGGCGAGCCTCGATGTGCTCGCCGCGGTTTTGTTTTGCCAACGCTTGCTGCCGTATTAAGCGGCCTCGATACCCCCCTTACGCATGCAGCAGTTTTTGTACTTCTTGCCGCTGTTGCAGGGGCACGGATCATTCCGGCCGACCTTGCTGCCGCGGTTGCGGATCGGCTCCGTCTTCACGTCGCCTTGGCCGCTGTTCTCGATGGCCGCTTGCTGACGCTCGGCCAACTGCGACACCGGGGCGGCTTCGTCGTGCCGGGCTTCGGCTTGCACCCACGTGGAGCTGACGAAGTTCTCGTCCAACTGCTCCATGCGGAAGATCAGGTCGGTCACGCGTTCGCCGATCGACTTCCACATGTCCTCGAAGATCCGCATGCCCACCCGCTTGTACTCGACCTTCGGGTCGACCTGGGCGTAGCCCACCAGGCCCACGCTGGACCGCAGGTGGTCCATCGCCAGCAGGTGATCCTTCCAGGCTTCGTCGAGGATCTGCAGCAGCAGTTGCCGCTCCAGGCGACGCATCTCCGCCCGGTAACGCTGCTCAACGGCGCCGGCTACGCGGTCCTCCAGCTCTTCGCGTTCGAGCCGGCCCAGCTCGTCGGCCGAGATGTCGTAGTCGAGCTTCTGCTTGAGCCAGGCGCTGAGCGACTCCAACTTGCCATTGCCGCCGACGGCCTCGAGGGCACTGGCACGGCGAGCCACACCGGCGCCGAACAACTGCCGCACCTGATCGACCGCTTCCTTGGCGATCTCGCTGGCGCGTTCCTGGCTGCGGCGGCTGATGTCGATCAGCAGCGAGATGACTTCGTCGCGTTCCTTGTTCTTGACGGCTTCGACATCGATCTGGGTGCCAAACCGCTCCTCAGCCCACTTGAGCAGGGCATCGCGATCGTAGCGCCGGTTGCCGTTAGCGTCGGGCTGCGAGAAGTGGTACAGCCCCGCGATGACCGGGTACTCGGCCTCGCGGTGAGCGTACATTTCGCGAGCCTTGTCGCGGACCAGCTGCTTGACCGCGGCGACGTCCAGATCGCGGATCTCGTCCGGCGTCATTTCGATGCCGAACTTCACCTGCACCCAGCCGCAAGCGCTCTTGATGCCAAACTCGGGATCGAGAAACCGCTCGCCCTCGCTGAGGTCGATCTTCTGGATCGCCTCGTGAGCCTGCGAAATGAGGAACTCGGCCAAGTCATCGCGACCGACCTTCTTCAGATCGCGGTCGCGGAGATTCAGCTGCCACCGCAGGTTGCAGCTGCGGGCCAAGGCCTCCCAGTTCCACTCGCCGGCGTCCTCTTCGCCCGGCAGGTTCTCCTCGATCATCTCGTGGATCAAGGCTTCCGCCGCCCGTTCCGCGTCGTCCTTGGCGTACTCCTGCGCCTCGGCAAACGACAGATCGCGGAAGTCGTGCGGGTTTAGTTCGGCACCGAGCCGCGGACCGGCCCAGGCACAGAACGTGGCCGGACCGTAGTTGCGATCGAGGAACTGCGTGATGTAGTGCTCGATCTGCTTGTCGATCATGTCGAGGATGATCTGCTTGCCGCTGGCGCCTTGCAGGATGCGCTGGCGGAAGCCATAGACGCGCTTGCGCTGCTCGTCCATCACCTCGTCGTACTCGAGCAGGTGCTTGCGCCGTTCGAAGTTGCGTTCCTCGACCTTCTTCTGAGCACCCTCGATCCGGCGGCTGACCATCTTGCTCTCGATGGCCTCGTCTTCCTTCATGCCCATCCGGCTGAGGAAGCTGCGGACCCAGTCGCCGGCAAAGATCCGCATCAGGTCGTCTTCCAGCGACAGGTAGAACCGGCTGCTGCCCGGGTCGCCCTGGCGGCCGCAACGGCCGCGAAGCTGGTTGTCGATGCGGCGGGACTCGTGCCGCTCGGTACCGATCACGTGCAAACCGCCGAGGGCGGCAACCTTCTTGCCTTCCTCGACCATGTTCTCACGTTCTTCGATCTCCTTGACCAGCGCGTCCCACTCCTCGCGAGGCACATCCAGACGCGTGGCGTACTTGTCCTGGAGCAGGGCCCAGGCCATCGTTTCGGGGTTACCGCCCAGGATGATGTCGGTACCGCGGCCAGCCATGTTGGTGGCGATGGTTACGGCGCCCAGCCGACCGGCCTGGGCAACGATCTCGGCCTCGCGCTTGTGGTGCTTGGCGTTGAGCACCTGGTGCGGGATGCCGCGGCGGGTCAGCAGTTCGGACAGCCGCTCGCTCTTCTCGATCGACACCGTACCCACCAGGACCGGCCGGCCCTTGTACTGGATGTGGGTGATGTCGCTCCGGGGCACCGTCCGCTTTTCTTTGGTGTGGGCCGGCGTGATCTCGATTGCGTCGTCGGTCTCCTTGGTGACCGTGCCGACGATCTCCTGGTTGTTGCGGAGCGAAACCACGTCCCACTTGATCATCCGCTCGATCTCGTCGGCGATCGCGTGGTACTTGGCCGACTCGGTGAGGTAGATGACGTCGGGGTGGTTGATCCGCTGGAGCGGCCGGTTGGTGGGAATCGCGATCACGTCCAGCTTGTAGATCTTCCAGAACTCGGTCGCCTCGGTCATGGCGGTACCGGTCATACCGGAGATCTTGCGGTACAGCTTGAAGAAGTTCTGGAGCGTGATCGTGGCGAGGGTCTGGGTTTCCTCCTTGATCCGCACGCCTTCCTTGGCCTCGACGGCCTGGTGCAAGCCGTCGCTCCACTGGCGGCCGGGCATCTTACGGCCGGTGAACTCGTCGACGATGATCACCTCGCCGTTTTCCACCAGGTAATTGACATCGCGTTTGTACAGGTAGTGGGCCTTCAGCGCGTTGTCGATCAGGTGCGGCCATTCCATGTTGCCGGCGGTGAAGAAGCTATCCACGCCGGCCAATTTTTCGGCCACCCGCACGCCTTCGTCGGTCAGGTGGCAGGTATGCTCCTTCTCCTTGACCTCGAAGTGCTCGCCCTTCTTGAGCTGCCGGGCGATGCGGTCGGCCTCGACGTACTTATGCGGATTCTGATCGGCCGGGCCCGAAATGATGAGCGGGGTCCGCGCTTCGTCGATGAGGATATTGTCGACCTCGTCGATGATCGCGTAGTTGAGCGGCCCCTGCACCTGCTGGTAGCGCACCGGGTAGCGGTTATCGCCCCGGGCGGCCATCTTCATGTTGTCGCGCAGGTAGTCGAAGCCGAACTCGTTGTTCGTACCGTAGGTGATGTCGGCCATGTAGGCCTTTTGCCGCTCCTCGGGCGGCATGTCGGCCCAAATGGCGCCAACGGTCAGGCCCAGGCCCAGGTACAGCGGGCCCATCCACTCCATGTCGCGGCGGGCCAGGTAGTCGTTGACGGTAACGACGTGGACGCCCTTGCCCTCCAGCGCGTTGAGGTAGGCCGGCAGCGTGGCGACCAGCGTCTTACCTTCACCGGTGACCATTTCGGCAATAGCGCCCGAGTGCAGCACCATGCCGCCGAGCATCTGCACGTCGTAGTGCCGCATGCCCAGGAAACGCCGCCCAGCTTCGCGGCACACGGCGAAGGCTTCGATCAGCAAATCGTCGAGCGTTTCGCCAGCCCGCAACCGGCTGCGGAAGATGGCGGTCTGCTCGCGCAGTTGCTCATCGGTGAGCTTCTGGTACTTGGGCTCCAGCTCGTTGATGGCGTCCACCTTCGCCTGCAGCCGTTTGAGGTAGCGGGCGTTGGAGGAGCCAAACAGCGAAGTGATACCGCGCTCGACAGCGTGCCCAATCCCTCCAAACACGGAGCCCAGAGCGCCGCCTAGCTTTTCCAGAACTTCCATGGCGATAGCCGTCAAAATGAGGAAAGACCGGTGTCCGCGAGGAACCGGCCGATGGTTTCAAGCGCTTGACTGTGCATTGTTTACGCCAACTGCCCCGCCTGCCATGGCGTGCGGTTGGCCCCGCCAAGTCGCGCCCGTTTATCGCGCAACACATTAAACCGATTAAGTTTAGTGCTGTTGGCCAGATCGGTCAACGCACGTTTTTCCGCGGCGCGGGACCGTCCCACCTCTGGCACGCCCCCCGGCGGAATCCATAATCTGGCCTCAGGTGCTAGCAGCGGCGAAATTGCCACGGACTGCGCAAGCCGTACTCGCGGCAATCTGGGGTGGCCGGCGCTTGGGAAGCCTTCGGTTCCCCCCGAAAACGGCCCTGCCGCGGCAATCGCAACCTATTGCAGCGATCTATGTTTGTTTCGCGGTTTCGGGCCGTGTTTGGGGGCCGGGCCCCCTTGACCGGCACTGCGGCGACCGGGCATGGTATACCCCTGTCGTCCGCGGAGAAAGACCGCCGCTGGAATTAGCTGCCTCTGACGCCTCAAAAACGGACTGTTTGTCGATGTCCAGTCATTCCCAGCCGCTCGGATCGCAAAAGCCGGTGATCGGCGCCATTCTTCTGCTGGTTGCACTGTACGTGCTGGCGCTGGTCATGCAGTGGCCACCGGTGGCCGGACATGACTCGCATCACGCCGATCAAGAAACGACTGCCTCGCAAGAAGTTACGGGCGAGGCCGAGCATGCTGCGGCGGACAACACGGCGGCCGACGACCATGCCCAAAGCAGCGACAGCGCCCATGCGCAGGCGCCTCCTCCCTTTTATACGGTGGTGCCGTTCGCTTTGTTGCTAGGCGCCATCGCCTTGTTGCCGCTGATCCCCGCCACGAGCCACTGGTGGGAGGCCAATCGCAACCGGTTCATTGTCGCCGCCACGCTGGGCGTGATCACACTGCTCTGGTACCTCTCGGCACGCGGAGCCGGCGCGGCCCTGCATACGCTGGAACACGCGATGCTCGCCGAGTACATCCCGTTCATCGTGCTGCTGTTCAGCCTGTACACCATCAGCGGCGGCATCCGCATCGAATGCGACCTCAAAGCCCGGCCGATCGTGAACACAGCCTTCATCGCCGTGGGCGGTGCCCTGGCCAGCTTCATCGGCACCACCGGCGCGGCCATGCTGCTGATCCGCCCGCTGCTGGAAACCAACCGGGAGCGCCGCCGCGTGGCCCACACGGTGGTGTTCTTCATCTTTGTGGTTTGCAACTGCGGCGGCCTGCTGCTGCCCATCGGCGATCCGCCGCTGTTCCTGGGCTACTTGCGCGGGGTGGAGTTTTTCTGGACCTTCAACCTGTGGAAGGAATGGATATTCGTTAATGGGTTGTTGCTGGCGATCTACTTCTGCTGGGATTACTTCTACGCCTACCGCCGCGAAACGCTGGAAGACGTGGCCCGCGACGAAACCAACGTGCGGCCGCTGCGGATCTCCGGCCTGGGCCTCAACGGCGTATTGCTGGTAGGCGTGATCCTGTCGGTGGCCTTCCTCGACCCGAGCAAGGCCGTGCCCGGCACCACCTGGCACGCTCCGCCGTTCTTGCGAGAGATTGTGCAGCTCTCGCTCGTGGCTGTGTCGCTGATCTTCGGGCCTTTGGCCATTCGGCAGCGGAACCACTTCAATTACGCCGCGATCGTGGAAGTGGCGGCGCTGTTCTTTGGCATCTTCATCTGCATGCAGCCGGCGCTGGAGATCCTCAATGCCCAGGGCAGCCAGTTGGGCATCGACACGCCGCAGAAGTTCTTCTGGGGTACCGGCAGCCTGTCCAGCGTGCTTGACAACGCCCCCACGTACGTGGTGTTCTTTGAGACGGCCAACGCCATGACCAAAGAAGCAGGGCCCGGCGTCTTGCGGCTCACCGACGGCAACTTCATCCGCGAGGACCTGTTGATCGCCATCAGCTTGGGCGCGGTGCTCATGGGCGCCATGACCTACATCGGCAACGGCCCCAACTTCATGGTCAAAGCCATCGCCGAAAGCTCCGGCATCCGCATGCCTAGCTTCTTTGGCTACATCTTGTACAGCGCGTGCATCCTGCTGCCTGTGTTCGTGGTGATGACGCTGCTGTTCCTGTAATGGCAGCGCGGCGGCAGCACCCGGTGCATCGCGGCAGCCGGCTATGTTCCCGCGCCGCCCAGAAATCGCCGCAGCACGTTCGCCGTGATCTGCGAAACCACGCGGTCCACCAGCAGCGAACTCACATAGCAGATCGAGCCGGCGGCGAAGACGGCTCCGCCGCTGGCCGTTTCGTGAAGGGTCATCTCAGCTCCACCGCCGTCGGGGTTTAAACCTCGGGCAAGCACCAACGTGCCCGGCGGACTGTCGGACGATACCTTATCGGTTTCGTGCCCAGACGCTCCGCCCGGAACGCGACGATGCAGACTTTCCTGCCCGAAGATGGCGCCACGTTCCACCCCGGTGCCCGCAAATACCCAGTGGTCAGGCTCGACCACTTCATAGGGCGCGGCGGTCATGATGCCCCGGGCGTCGTACACTACGCCCAGCAGGCGGGCCTCGGACTCTTGGCGGCCGGCGAACCGGCTGGCGACGCCGCGCTCCTGGTAATGCGTCGTATCACCGTTGCGCACGATCATTGTCTGCTCGTCGACGAACTCCACCTCGCAGTTCAGGCCATTGCCGCCCAGGTACATCAACCGGCCACCGCGTTCAAACACCCAGCGTTTCAGCCGGTAGTACATCTCGGCGGACCAGTACTCCGGGTGCGGCCCCAGGATCAGCACCGAGTAGTCGTCCAGGTTCAGCGGGCCGAAGTGCAACTGCGTTTCGGCATAGACGTCGTAATCAAAGCCCTCGCGCTCCAACCACGCCAACAGCCGCCATTCCGCCGGCGCGACATGGCAGGCCGCCCGACCTTCAATCGGATCGGTCGCCTGGGTTTCCAGGTCGATATGGTTCAGCGGCTCGGGCCGGTCGAACGAGAGCGGCGCGTAATCCTCGGTGTCGTAGTTGATGTGCCGCGGGTCGGTATACCGCTTCAATTCCAGCCGCGCGTTGAGCGTGGGCGTCGGCGGGAAGCGATCGGGATGGATGTAGTTGCTCCGGCCACCAAAATTGTTGTAGGCATTCCAGTTGACGTTGCTCAGCAGCACGGCGATCCGGCTTTGCGGCCGCCGCGGAGCCACGATCCACGGAAAGCCAAACTGCCGCGTGGCCGTGCGAGCGTGAAAGTAGTACAAGCCTGACCGCTGCGGCGCGGTCGCGTACTGCTTGTGGTTAGGGCTCGTATACCCGAACTTGTTCCACTGCACGCCGGTTTGCGTGTAATCGCCGTCGGGCGTAATCTGCATGGTGGCCAGCGGGCCGTGCTCGTCGAACCAGCCGATGCGCTGCACCAGTTCTTTCTTCAGCCCATACCGCCAGAGCGTCAGCTCGTACTCCTCGACCGAATGCACGCGGCACTCGGATCGGTCGCCTGCCTGCACCCATTTGGGCCAGGCATAACCCAGTAGGCCATCGCTCAACAGGCGAAAGTGATGCGGCGGCATGCCGGGGCTGACCTGCACCTTCGACCATTTGCGGCCGTAGCCCTCCTTGAACAGGGCGACGTTGTATTCGCCCGGCGGCAGATCCACGTAAACCGCGCCGGTGGCGCGGCTGCGGGCTTCATACGAGATGTTGCCGGAGATGAACTCCAGCGCCACGTCGGCTAAGGCCACATACCGTTCGTCGCTGACGTACCCGACCAGCATGCCGCAATCCCTCCCCTTGTGCGCTGTACCGCAATGCAGCCTCAGGCCGGTAGCTTAAAACGGCCAGCGCGCGGAGGGAAACAGATGCACTTAGAAAAGTCCCGGCACGCGAAAGCGCGGGCGAAACCATAGAGGCCGCTGCGCGGGCCACGAAACCGGAGCACGCGTGATTGCGCCGTCGCCTTCAACGCGGCTCGCGGAGCCGTGGCACCCAAGTTTGCCGTGCCACAGCCTCCAGCGTGGCTGTGAAAACGGGCGGACGTTAGGCCCGGCTCCACTCGGTGCCGGTGGGCCGGTCTTCCAGCACGATGCCGAGCTGAGCCAGTTCGTTGCGGATCTTGTCGGCCATGGCAAAGTTCTTGGCCTTACGAGCTTCGGCCCGCACGTCGATCAGCAACTGGATCAGGCGGCCGACCAGTTCGCTGTCGGCACCGGCCGACGGCTCCTTGGGCTCTTCGCGGAACAGCCCCAGCACGCCGCCCAGTTCCTTGAGCAGCAGCGCGCCCTGCTTCAGCTGCTCAACCTTGGCCGGGTCGGGCTGGCCCGACTCCAGCTTCTCCTGCTCAACGAACCGGTTGAGCGCGTTGACGATCTCATACAGCGTGGCGATGCCGCCGGCCGTGTTGAAATCGTCGTCCATCTTTTCCTGGAACTTCTCTCGCTCCTTTTGAAGCTCTTGCAGCAGCGGGCTGTCGCCGGCCTTGAAGGCGCTCTGCGACTGCACCGTAGGCGCCTGCAGGCTGTAGAACGACTCGCCGGTGATCCGCTGATACCGCTTGAAGAAGCGGTAGAAGGTTTCCAGGCGGTCGGCCTGCTTCTGGATCTCGCCTTCGCTGAACAAGATCGGGCTGCGGTAATGCGTGGAGAGCAGCAGCATCCGGATCGCTTCCGGCGAGTGCCGCTGGAGCAGCTCACGGAAGGGGCCGGCACCGGTCGACTTGCTGATCTTGGCCGCGGCCTGCGCCTCCTGGTCGCCGGGCGTTAAAGCCCGCGTGTTGCGGCCACCGACCTTGCCGACTTCGTCGGCCGCCTGCATCAGCCCGTTGTGGAGCCAGTAGCGGGCCTGCGGCTTGCCGTGGCAGCATTCGCTTTGGGCGATTTCGTTCTCGTGGTGCGGGAATACCAGGTCGAGACCGCCGCCGTGGATATCGAAGGTTTCGCCCAGCAGTTCGCGGCTCATGGCCGAGCACTCGATATGCCAGCCGGGCCGCCCCTTGCCCCAGGGGCTGTCCCACGAGGGTTCGCCGGGCTTGGCGCTCTTCCACAGGGCGAAGTCCATCGGCGACCGCTTCCGGTCGGCGGTTTCGCCGCCGGCGCCCTGCATGTGTTCCAAGCTGCGGTTGGAGAGCTTGCCGTACTCCGGATCGCGGGCCACGTCGAAGTACACGTCGCCATCCGACACGTAGGCATAGCCGCGATCGATCAACTGCTGGGTGAGCTGGATGATGCTGCCAATATGGTCGGTGGCGCGGGGGAAATGGTCGATGGTGTCGACGCCCATCGCCTTGAGGTTCTGCATGTAGTCGGCGGTCATCTCCTCGGCCAGGGCCTTCATCGAAATGCCGCGGCTGTTGCTCTCGTTGATGAGTTTGTCGTCGACGTCGGTGATGTTCACTACCAGCGTTACCTCGTATCCGCGATACGTCAGGTAACGCTTGATGACGTCGAAGATGACCGGCCCGACCATGTGGCCGATATGGCTGGGTTTGTAGACCGTGGGGCCGCACAGGTAGATGCCCACCTTGCCCGGCTGCACCGTCTGGAACACCTCCTTGCGATTGGTCAGCGTGTTGTAGACGCGGATCACGGAGGTCTCCGAGTCGGCAAGCTCCTGGAGGTTGGCTTTGGACGCTAGCATGATTCGATCAGCACCACGGTTTGAGCCATCATTGCTTCTTGCCGTCCGACGGGACCGACGTGCTCGCCGGTCTTGGCCTTGAGGCCCACCTGGGCCGGCTCGATCTGGAGCAGTTGGGCCAGCCGCCGTCGAATGGCGTCCTTATACGGTAATATCTTCGGACGTTGCGCGAAGATGATGCAGTCGATGTTAACCACGCGCCAGCCGGCATCATGCACTTGCTGCAATGCCAGCGATAGCATCTCCGCCGAGTCGCGGCCGCGGTTTGCCGGGTCGGTATCTGGGAACATCTCGCCGATGTCGCCCAGCCCTGCCGCGCCCAGCAAAGCATCGGTGACAGCGTGCAACAACACGTCGGCATCGCTATGGCCGATCAGGCTTTGATCGTGCGGAATGGCCACTCCGCCCAGCAGCAGTTGGTTGCCGGGACCCAATCGATGCGTGTCGTGTCCGATGCCTACGCGTAGCACGGCTGCTGACGCTTCCTCTGCGAATGCCCCAGGCCCGACGCCGATGATTGCGGGCCTTAGGTAGTCCTGGTAGGCCGCCGAACCCGGCGGCAAAGTTTGTGTTATATCGGCCGGGGGCAGGAACCTCAACGCGGGCCGTCGCCGGTTGGCCTAAGTCGCGCGCCAGGCCGCCGGCGAGTCTCCCTGGAGCCGGCTCTATCAGACGCTTGGCAGCACCAATTGCGGCACGCCGCCGCGGCTCCCAGGCGCAATTCTCCTAGCTGGCCGATGCCACCACCCCCTCCTCAGGTGGCAAGGCAAGGCCTGCCGCGAACAATTCCGGAAACTCCTCATCGCTATAACCCACGCCGTGGCAACCAGTTGCGCAATTGACGCAGCTTTGACAATGCGCAGACGTTGGCCAGACACCTGGCAGTACGATCTCGCCTATGATGCCTTCGCACGTGGCGGGGGAGTGGGTTGGGTTACTGCCAACCGCACTCGCCACGGGGCGGGAACCTGGATGAAGCCAGTTCCCGCCAAGCTCCCGAAGGCTTGCCCAACTCGACACGCGGCGATCCCCAGCGATCAAGGCCGCAGCCGGGAACGGGAGTTGTACCAGTTAGAAATCGTGGCCGCGGCTAGCCTGTTTGGCCCAGCAAAGGATGGAGTCCCTCCGTTGACAGTTCAATCGCAATCTCATCCGTCGGGTCAATCCGGCGATCACCGCCGCCCACTCGATGTCCAGCGTTCCCGTTCCAACGGCAGCGTTTCTCATAAGCCCAAGGCGGTTCGCGCCCGGCGTAGCCCTGTGCAGGCTGACAACGGCCCGACCATCAAGCCCAAGTTCACCTCGCCCGACACGTTCTTGAACACGCTGCGGAGCCGGGTGGACGACTACTTCACGACCACGGGCCTGCCCCGCCGCGACTGTCCCGCCATGTACCGCAAGACCGCGGTGATGATGCTGTGGTACGTGGCCGCCTACGTGGCACTGGTGTTTTTCACTTCGTCGCTGTGGGTTGCCATTCCGCTGGCGGTCATCTTGGGCGTGGCGATGGCCGGCATCGGCTTCAACATCCAGCACGACGGCGGCCACAACGGCTACTCCGAGCGGCCGTGGATGAACCGCCTGGCGGCCATGACCATGGATATGCTGGGGGCCAGTTCTTACATCTGGCACCAGCAGCACAACGTCGTCCATCACTCGTACGCCAACATCCACGAGCACGACGCCGATATCGACCTGGGCATCTTTGGACGATTGTGTCCGGGCCAGAAACGTTACTGGTTCCACCGCTGGCAGCACATCTACTTGTGGCCGCTGTACAGCCTGGTGGCGATCAAGTGGCAGTTCTACGACGATTTCCGCGACTGCATTAAGGGCCGGATCTGTGGGCACCGCTTCCAGCGGCCTCGCGGCAAGGACCTGGCGATCTTCGTGGGCGGCAAGCTGTTCTTCGCCACCACGGCGTTTGTCATCCCGATGATGTTCCACGCCCCGCTGGTGGTCCTCGGGTTCTACCTGCTGGCGAGCCTGGTGCAGGGCCTGATCATGGCCGTGGTGATCCAGTTGGCCCACGCGGTGGAAGAAGCCGAGTTCCCGATGCCCGCTGAAGACGGCCGCATGGCCAGCTCCTGGGCGGTGCACCAGGTGCTCACCACAGTCGACTTCGCCCGCGATAGCCGCATCGTCTCGTGGTACACCGGCGGCCTGAACTTCCAGAAGGAACACCACCTGTTCTCGCGAATCTGCCACGTAAACTATCCGGCCCTGTCCAAGATCGTCGAACAAACGTGCCACGACTTCGGGCTGCCGTACCGCGAGCACCCCACGTTCTGGGCCGGCGTCAAGTCGCACTACCGCTGGTTGCGGACGATGGGCCGGACCGACGTGGAGCCACACGAGCCCCAGCCGATTTCCGCCG
>CALBRZ010000037.1 GCA_937927735.1 uncultured Planctomycetales bacterium | reverse complement strand
CACTGATGTCACGCCGCCTGGCACGCGGAAAAGACATTTGAAGACAGTCTCTAAGAGAAACCCCTGTGGATGCTTCATACCGGCCAAGCGGTGCAAACAGGGTGCCAGCAGGGCATGAGTTGGTGCGACGTTACGTCTGCGTGCTGCTGCCTTTGCGGTACATGCCCGACCTTGTGCAGAGGCGTGCATGGATCGTGCGCGAGCGTTCACGTCCGCTTGGCATGGCACCTGCACAACGTGCCCTGGATGCGGGGGCCTGCCAGCGCCTGGGTAATGCGCGAACACTGCAAGAACGCCGCAATTCACGCTTTTTGCGGCGGAAACACTGCCTGGCCGCAAGCTGGCGCCTGCTCCTCCGGTGAAGAAAGGACCGCCATGTTGGAACGAATCAAGTCAGAACTCCGGCGGATCGGAGCCTTGGACATCGCCGTGTGCGAGGATCGCGAGTTTGAGCCGGCCGTCGAGGATCTGGTTCACGTGCGATACGACCAGTCCGAATGGCACTTGATCACGCCGCAGTTTGTCGAGCTGCTGCAAGAGCTGCCAGAGGGCGCCGGAGCCGAGGCGGTACGACACGCCATCGAGCAGCACTCCCACATTGTGTGGCATGGCGCGTCGCCACGCGGCAGCCGCGACCGCATTTAGGGGCGTTGGCTGATCGCCCCTACCCCTCCGACCATCACAACTTTCTGAAAGGAATTTTTCTGTGGCACCACAACTGAAGATGAAGCAGGTTGCCGAGGATATCTACGTCGGCGCGCAGCCCCAGGCCGGCGAGATCGAACAGCTCGCCCAGCTAGGGATCCGTACGGTGATCAACCTGCGGGTAAGCAATGAAGAGAATGAAGCGTTGGCCCCTGAAAACGAGGCCAAGCTGGTCCGCGATCAGGGCATGGAATACGTGCATCTGCCGGTGGTGGTGGACCAGATTCGGCCCGAGCAGGTGGACGACTTTCGCAACTTTGTCCACACGCTGGAACATCCGGTATTTGTGCATTGCAAAGGCGGTACGCGGGCTGGCGCATTTGCCATGATGCACTGTGCCGTGGAGGAAGGCTGGTCGGGCGAGCAAACGCTCGAAGAGGCCACAAAAGCCGGCTTCAAATGTGATCAACCGGCTCTCAAACAATTCATCACACAGTATGTCGATAGCCACGAACGCGGCTAACGCAGCAGCGGCGCACGGAGGCCGGGCATCAGCCACCTCTCATCAAAGGTTCATCAATACGATGAACCGGTCATTTCGATCAGGATCTACATCCATGCAAACGGCCCAATTGGACAAGTTCCGCGACCGCCTGCTCAAGATGCAAGCCAGAGTGGAAAGCGAGCTGCAAAGCAGTGAGGACGCCCGGGTGGAACAGGTCAACGCCACGGGCGACCTGTCCAATGTTCCCACACATAAGGGCGATCACGACAGCGAAGGCTTTGACGCCGAAATCGCCGTCAATCAAACGCTCCGCCAACAACTGGATGAAGTGCACGACGCGCTCCAGCGGATCCAGGACGGCAGCTACGGGTTCTGTACCCGCTGTGGTCAGGAGATCTCGGCGGCGCGGCTCGATGCCTTGCCCCAAACGCCCGTTTGCATCGATTGCGCTCGCGCCACCGAGGCCGAGGGAGGCGAAGCTTAAGCCCGCACACGCGGCGCGGTGAATAGTGGCTGGCGGCCAGCGGAGGGCCAACCCCTGCTGGCGTTGGCTGCTGTCCGCGCCATCTGCTTGCGGGCGGCCATGGCAGAACCGGCCGCATGCGCCGAGCCGACTTCGAACTGCCATGACCCTGCGCGAATACCGACGTAAACGCGATTTTTCCAGAACGGCCGAGCCTTCCGGCGAAGGGCGGTCGCTGGCCGGCGGCTTTCAGTTCGTGGTGCAAAAACATGCCGCGCGGCGCATGCATTACGACTTCCGCCTGGAGCTCGACGGCGTGCTTCTGAGCTGGGCGGTGCCCAAGGGGCCAAGCCTCGATCCGGCGGTGAAGGCCCTCGCCGTGCAGGTGGAAGATCATCCACTGGAGTACGCCGCCTTCGAGGGCATCATCGCCCAGGGCCAGTATGGTGCGGGCACGGTGATGATCTGGGATCGAGGCATCTGGCAGCCCGAGGGCGATCCGCGCGATGGCTATCGTCGCGGCAATCTCAAGTTCCGGCTGATTGGTGAAAAGCTCCGCGGCCGCTGGGCCCTGGTGCGAATGCAGGGCGAGGACGGCAAGAACTGGCTGCTGATCAAACATCGCGATGCGGCTGCCGTCCCCGGCGACAAGCACGGCCTGGAAGAACGCGAGCCCAAGAGCGTGCTGAGCGGCCGCAGCATGGAGCAGATCGCCGCCGATGCCGACAGCCAATGGGATGCCAGCCGCCCAGCCAGCCAGGCACAGCGGCGCGGTCCCGGGCCGGGGCGATCCAAGCCGGCAAAGGCTGATTCTGCCGGCGGCCTGAACGTCAAGGCACTCGCCCAAGCCATTAAGGACTTGCCGGGTGCCAAGGCTGCCCGGTTGCCACGCAGCCTGGAACCGCAACTAGCCACGTTATCGAGTGCGGTGCCCACCGGCGATGGCTGGCTGCATGAACTCAAGTTCGATGGTTACCGGCTCTTGGCCTGGGCCGATGGCGACCAGGTGCGGTTGCTTACCCGCGGCGGTCAGGATTGGACCGCTCGCTTCACGGCCACCGCCAAGGCGATAGCCGGTCTGGGGCTGGCGACGACGATCCTCGATGGCGAACTGGTAGCCCTGGATGAACACGGCGTATCGCGATTTCAGGACCTGCAGAACTGGATGCGCAAAGGTCGCACCGGGGAGCTGGTATACTACGTGTTCGATGCCCCGTTTCTGTTGGGCTACGATCTGCGCGGTGTACCGCTACTCGACCGCAAACAGGTGTTGGCCAAGCTGCTGCTGGCCCATGATCCCACGAATGCCGGCCCGATCCGCTACAGCGATCACATCGTGGGCCAGGGGCCGGCTGTTCGCGGCCAGGCGTGCGAACATGGGCTGGAAGGCGTAGTCTCCAAACGTACGACCGCCCGCTACCAGTCGGGCCGTTCATCCCAGTGGCGCAAGCTCAAGTGCCAGAACCGGCAAGAGTTCGTCGTTGCCGGCTATACCCAACCCCAGGGAGCACGGACCCACTTTGGCGCGCTGTTGTTGGGTTATTACCGCGAGGGGCACCTGGTGTACGCCGGCCGTGTTGGCGCCGGGTTCAACCGGCAAACGCTACGCGCGTTGGGCAAGCAACTGAAAGCTTTGCGGCGGGCGGACTGCCCTTACGATGAGCCACCGCCGCGTTCCGCTCAGCGAGGCGCAACATGGGTAGAACCGGAACTGGTGGCCGAGGTCGAGTTCGCCGGCTGGACCGATGACGGCGTGCTTCGTCATCCGTCGTTCCAAGGGTTACGCGAAGACAAGGAGCCCCAGGACGTGGTACGCGAGCAACCGACCGCTGCCGGAAATGGCGCCCCTGCCCCGGCTCAAACCAACGGTGCGAATACTGCCAACGGCGGCACGACACCGGCCCCAACACGGACTTCGGCCAAGCGGGCACCGGACGCCAGGCCACCGGCGGGCAATCGATCCGCCCACACCGTCGCCGGCGTGCGGCTCACGCATCCCGATCGCGTTTTGTATCCCGAGATAGGGCTCACCAAGGAAGCCGTGGCCCGGTTCTACGAGCAAATCGCCGAATGGGTGCTGCCCTATGTGATCAACCGGCCGCTGACGCTGGTTCGCTGTCCTCAAGGCATCGGCAAACCGTGCTTCTACCAGAAACACTGGCGACGCTCGCTGCCACCGGCGGTCAAAAGTGTGGAGGTGCCTGAGAAATCAGGGCGCCAGCTTTACGTGCTGATCGACGATCTGCCGGGCCTGATTTCGCTGGTGCAGTTCGGGGCGCTGGAGTTCCATCCTTGGCCGGCTCGGGCTGATCGACTCGACCGGCCCGACATGATGGTTTTCGACCTCGATCCGGGCGCAGGCGTCGGCTGGGACGCTGTAAAGCAGGCCGCCCGCGACGTTCGCGCGGTACTCGCAGAGCTGGACCTGCAATCCTGGGTGCGCACCACCGGCGGTAAAGGGCTGCACGTGGTGGTGCCGCTGGCTCGCCGCAACACCTGGAACGAGGTCAGCGATTTTGCCCAACAGTTGGCCGAGGGCCTGGTGCGCGCGGCTCCCGAGCGGTACGTGGCCACGATGCGTAAGCAGGTCCGATCGGGCAAGGTGTTCATCGATCACTTCCGCAATACGCAGGGGGCAACCTCTGTGGCTTCGTACTCCACTCGCAGCCGGGCCGGTGCCCCCGTGGCTACACCGGTGGCTTGGGACGAGTTGGATACCGTGTCGGCCGGCAACCAATTTCATGTCGGCAATCTGCCGCAGCGGCTACAGGGTTTGGCCGCCGATCCGTGGGCAGACTTCCGCAGCGCGCGGCAAAGCCTCACCAAGGCCATCCGTCAGAAGGCCGCCCGCCTGGCTGGCTAAGTAGGGCCGGGAAAGCCGGTTGGAAGTTCGAGCTTTCGACCGCTGTGTCAGCCGGCGATACGTTGCATTAAGTTGCGATGTTTCCTATCCTTACGTGTCGTAAACGAGGCGGTACGCAACCACGTTGACGGTCGCCGTTCGGGGGCGTCGGCTGGAGGGAAGGCTGATATGTGCGTCGGACAAGGTTCCGGAACCGATTTCTCCACCATGCGGGGCCGAAACTGGCCCTGTTTGCGGCAATTCACGGTGTTTTTGGAGAACCGGGTGGGCCAACTGCTCGACGTCGTACGGAGGTTTGAGGGCAGCCAGGTCCGTGTCGTCGCCCTCTCCATCCACGAAGCCACCGAGTGCGCCTTCCTCCGCCTGGTGCTGAGCCATCCTGAGCAAGGGCGCGAGATTCTCGAACGGGCTGGTCTGGCCCTGATCGAAACCGACCTGATCGGCGTCGAATTGCCCGAAAGCCCGCAGCCGTTGTTGCGGGTTTGCACAGCGCTGTTGCAGGCCGAAGTGAACATCCAGCAGACGTACCCGCTGTTGGCCCGGAGCAATGGCCGGCCGGTGGTTGCCCTCAAGGTGGACAACCCCGACGTGGCCATGGAAACCCTGGCGAGCAAGGGCTTTTCCATCGTGAGCGAGCAGGATTTGAGCGACGAATAGGCTCCTGTTCCGCATTCTCGTTGGTCTGGCGATGCGATTCTGGCGGCGCCACGCCCAGCGGTGATTCTCTTGGCGCTATCGCGCCGTACGGCGAGTTGCACGCGCCCCCTGCTCGGTTCGGGCGGCATGTTCAGCCGTGGTTCTCAAGCCGGCGGTTTCTCTGTGAGCCGGCTCCCGATGCGCTATCCGGCCTCTGGTGCGCTGCCGCAGAGCCCGGACTTTGCGCCCCTTGCCGCCGCGCCCACTCGTCTGTGTGGCAGGCATGGTTCGCGGCGCACGAAATCGGGATTTCATTGAAGCGAGGCCGGGTCTTCTGCCGAACCATTGTTTCCGCCGCGACACTGGAAAACGTTACTCGCAAACACTGGTGCTGTACCCACTTGGGAACACATCCTGTCCGCGAGCAAAAAAAAGTTTTCCGAGCCCGTTGACGGATCCGCGGCAACGTGCTTAGATAAGTGGCTCGCGACCAAACGGCAACCAACGCCGAGCGGAACCGCGAGCAAGCAATTTTGGCCCGCTTCAAAAGGCCCTCTTGCCAAACGAAGCAATGGCGATCAAAATTGCGAACCGACGGCTGGCACCCAACGCGGTGCTGAGCGAGTCGGGGCCCTCAACCCGAGGAGTACCAAGGGTTTGAGGTGTCGAGCGAAAAATAAAAAATTTTCCTCGACAGCCTTTGACACGCAAAACAGTCGTCGATATACTTCCCTATCTCGCGTGTGAGCGAGGCCGGTCAGTTGGCCGAGCGGGCGACGCAAGTCGCCGTAGCGAGGTCTGCTGGTGCGGTACCTGCGGAAGACCGTAGGTGATTTTGGTCTTTGGCAATTTGGTTGTGGTAGAGTGGCATCTCACGGCAAGTGCCGCATAACAGGCGGTGTTTGTCGGTGGACCAATTGAGAGCGCCGCGGCCACGGTTGTTGTCTCCGCAGATGGCGGTGCCCTCGGTTTCGGCCGAGGGTGGCTGTGCTGAAGCGGGGCGGCAAGTGAAGTGGCCGTTGGAAATGGATCAATCGTTGCTCACCCGTCCTTGATAGAGACGGGTGGAGTTTGCCACGGCGATCGGGCTTTTCTCTCGGCTTGAGAGAGGGCTGGATTACCGTTGGTCAAGCTACCAAGGGCGCATGGGGGATGTCTTGGCGTCAGAAGACGTTGAAGGGCGTGGAAGACTGCGAAAAGCTTGGGGGAGTTGTCAAACGAGCGTTGATCCCAAGATTCCCGAACAGGTGTCTGCTGAATACATAGGCAGGCATCGGCAACCCGGTGAACTGAAACATCTTAGTAACCGGTGGAAAAGAAAGAAAACTCGATTCCCTCAGTAGTGGCGAGCGAAAGGGGAACAGCCCAAACTGCGGAGGTTTTCCTCTGCGGGGTTGTAGGGCCTTTCACATGGGAGTTACAAAGTGCCCCGCTAGTGGAACCGTCTGGAAAGTCGGACCACAGAGGGTGACAGTCCCGTACACGAAAGTGGCGGCACCTCCCGAAAGGTACCTGAGTAGGTTGAGGCACGTGAAACCTCGACTGAATCCACGGGGACCATCCCGTAAGGCTAAATACTCTCTGACGACCGATAGTGAACTCAGTAGGGCGACTGAAAGATGGGAAGAACCCCTGCTAGGGGAGGACACTGAACCTGAAACCATGTGCCTACAAGCGGTCGGAGCACTATGGCTCGCTTGCGAGCAAGGTGTGACGGCGTGCCTTTTGCATAATGATCCGGCGAGTTACCGTTTGCGGCTTGGTTAAGGCCTTACGGGCCGGAGCCATAGGGAAACCGAGTCTGAATAGGGCGAATGTCGCGGGCGGTAGACGCGAAACTGCGTGATCTACCCATGAGCAGGTTGAAGCGCGGGTTATACCGCGTGGAGGACCGAACCCACTTGGGTTGAAAACCGAGGGGATGACTTGTGGGGAGGAGTGAAAGTCTAATCAAACGCAGAGATAGCTCGTTCTCTCCGAAATAGCTTTTGGGCTAGCCTCGAGCCACTACGTACCGGGGGTAGAGATACTGAATCGGTTTGGGGCCCTTCCCGGGGTACCCTGCTGAACCAAACTCCGAATACCGGTGCGACTATCTCGGGAGTCAGTCCGCGAGGGATAAGCTTCGCGGTCGAGAGGGAAACAACCCAGATCATCTGCTAAGGTCCCCAAGTCGTGCTCAGTCACTAAGGAAGTTGAATTGCTGAGACAGTCAGGATGTTGGCTTAGAAGCAGCCATCATTTAAAAAGTGCGTAACAGCTTACTGACCGAGCAGTTCTGCGCCGATAATGAACGGGAGTAAGCACGACACCGAAGCAGTGGGCTTCAGCTTTGCTGGAGCGGTAGGAGAGCGCTGTACGCCAGAAACAAGCCGTACTGAAAAGAGCGGTGTCGGGGCGTACAGGTGATTATGCCGGAATGAGTAACGATAAAGCAGGTGAGAATCCTGCTCGCCGAAAGCCTAAGGGTTCCTGGGGAAGGTAAATCCGCCCAGGGTTAGCCGGTACCTAAGGCGAGGCCGAAAGGCGTAGCCGATGGACAGCAGGTCAACATTCCTGCGCCAGCTAGTGGACCGATGGAGGGACGGCATCTGTAGGGTGAGGGGACGGCTAGAAATGTCCCTCGCCTGGCTGGAGGGTCGCTGTAGGCAAATCCGCAGCACCAGGCCCGAAAGTCGGGACAACCGCATTTACGTTCGGTATGTCATCTGAAGGGTGTCCAAGAAAAGCTTCTAGGGTTGAAGCTAGCTGACCGTACTAAAACTGACACAGGTAGGCGAGACGAGTAGTCTAAGGCGCTCGGGAGAACGCTGGTTAAGGAACTCTGCAAAATGGCCCCGTAAGTTCGCGATAAGGGGTGCCCTTGGGGGTGAATAGCTCCTGAGGGCCACAGTAAATCGGCTCCTGCGACTGTTTATCAAAAACACAGGACTCTGCGAACTCGTAAGAGGATGTATAGAGTCTGACGCCTGCCCGGTGCCGGTAGGTTAAGGAAGAGGGTTAGCCTTCGGGCGAAGCTCGCAACCGAAGCCCCGGTAAACGGCGGCCGTAACTATGACGGTCCTAAGGTAGCGA
>CALBRZ010000036.1 GCA_937927735.1 uncultured Planctomycetales bacterium | reverse complement strand
ACCAACCCTAGGACTGCCTTTGACAACTTGTGCGCATGATTCTGAACGTTATCGCCGATGCTGCGGTGATCATGCCTAGGATGTTCGATACGCCAACGTGCTCTAGCAGCACGCAACTGGCGATATCGGCTGCGGTATGGAGCCCGCCCATGACCATCACAAATGGCGGCGCCTTGGCGTTGAACAACAACGCGGAGGCCGTGATCGTCAGGGCAAACAGGATCAGCAGGCCTAAGCCGTGCAGCTGAGAGTCACGGCCCACGGCTTTGAAAACCGTGATGAGGGGCAGAGTTTGCGGATCTTCCTCTTCGTTTTCCAGGCTGACAGTGTCGCGTTCTGCGGCATTGGCGAGGAGCGTTCGGCTCAGTGTCAGGAGCACGCCGCCCGGCAGGTCGTTCAGAGCGACCACAATCAACAATATGCCGGCGGTGATCACCATACCGCTGGACCTAGATGACGGTGGCAGCGGAGCATAGCCAGGTCCCTGAGCCGGGGATTGGGGCGGCTGGCAGGAGCCTTGCGATATGGCGGACTCCGCTCGCAGAACGTGCATTAAACGCAGAAGACGAAGCGACAGACGCCAGGCGCGTGAAACCGCGGCGCTGCCTAATGCTCTAAGGTCAGGCCTTCGACCGATGTGCCATGACGGGAGATGCCGTTGATTGCCCCGGGGCGAAGGTGGCCAGCACGGTGGCAATCGTACAACATACAAACAATTTGCCGCAGCTTCGAGTCTCGTCGGGCGCAAAGAAAAGTCGGGTGTGCGTTCATCGCAAACGGCGATGATTTAACCGGCGGCCGCGTCACATACGCAGCCATTACGCCGCTTTCACGGTCGACTTGCCGGCCGTCACCTCACGCAGATATTCGACGGCCTTTTCAAGCTGCGGGTCCAGGTAGAGCTTCTCGGGATCCAGGTCCAGCAGCGGATCGCGCGGATCCACATGCGGTGCGGTTTCATCGTCCGACGCCAGCGGGTTCAACTGCTTCTCGCCCGGCCGGTAATACACGTCGCGCAGATGGCGGTACCGCAACGCCAGCTCCAGATCACGGTCGGTCAGCGGCACATGATAGCCGGGGTTGGGGAGCACACCCCAGTCGGCGTCTTCGTCGGGCTCGTCTTTTCCTTCGGCTGCCAGAGCCTTATCGATGTTCCGGCCGCTGGGCCGCCAGTAGCTGGCCACGGTCAGCTTCAGCGCGCTGGTGCCACCTTCCAGAGGAATGATGTTCTGCACACTGCCTTTGCCGTAGGTGCGCTCGCCAATGACTACGGCACGGTTGTGATCCTGCAAACAGGCGGCCACAATCTCGCTCGCACTGGCGCTGTTCTCGTTCACCAGTACGGCCAGCGGGAAATAAGGCAACGTGCCCGCCGATTGCGCTTGATAGGTTTCGTTGCCGTAGGCGTCGCGGCTGCGGGTGCTGACGATCACACCTTTGTCCAAGAACAGGTCGCAAATCTCCACCGCGCCCCGGAGCAAGCCGCCGGGATTATTGCGCAGGTCGAGAATCACCCCTTTGATGCCTTGCTTCAGCAGGCCCTCCAGGGCGGTGCGCAGTTCTTCGGCCGTGTGTTCGCTGAACGCGGTGATCCGCACATAGCCGAAGCGCGGATCGGCTTCCAGCCGGAAATCCCACGAGCCGTCGGGATTGTAGCGGTCGCCCAGCACGGTGGGCACGTTGATCACCGCCCGATGAATCACATAGTCCTTGTCCTCGGGGATGCCTTCGCGGCGGATGGTGAGCGTGACGGGCGTGCCGGGCTCGCCGCGCATCAGGTCGACCGCTTCGGTCAGCTTCATGCCGTGCGTGCTGTGGCCGTCGATGGCCATGATCTTGTCGCCGGCTCGCAGCCCGGCGTCAAACGCCGGCGTGCCAACCAAGGGGCTCGTCACCACCAGGCGGTCGTCGTCCCGGTCTACCGAAACTTGGATGCCGATGCCGCCGAATTTCTGGTCCAGGCTTTCCCGCAGGTGCGTGTATTCGCTGGGGGGAATGTAGCGCGAGTGGGCATCAAGCTGGCCGAGCATGCCTTGCAGCGCGCCTTCGAGCAGTTTGCGCTCATCGACCGGCTGCACGTACTTGTCGCGCACCTCGTACATGACCCGCGAGAACGTGTTCACCAGCGGGGCGTTCCGGGAGCGATCCAGCTGCTGGTAGCAGACAAATGCCGCCACCAGCGCGGTCATCAAAATGAACAGGTTTCGGCGCGGCATGGGTCGGCCTGGGGGTTTTTGTGGATGACGTGGGTCGCACCTGGGCCGCAGGTGGTTATGTTAAATAGTACCGCCAGCTTGCGCAGGGCGGCAACAGGAACGCGGCCCCCTCTGACGGATGGGCTACGCGGCGGCTCCGCGTGCTGGTTTCCAGGGGACGCTCAGTTCTCTGCCGTTGGTACACAGTTCCATAGACAGATAGCAAGGTGAAATGATGCCCAAGTTGACGCAGCGCGTGTCGCTTCCGCAATTTGCTGGCCTGCTCGTGGCAGGGGTAGCCATGGTGGTGTGGCAGGCGACCGCCTCGGTCGAGGGCGGCGAAGGCGACAAGCCCGCCGACTTGCCGCAGATCGTATTCGAGGACTTCGAAAAGGGCGCCGATGCCTGGCAGCCCACCGATCCCCAGGCCTGGAAGCTGGAAAAGATCGGCGGCAACACGGTGTACAACCAGTTTCAGCGGCGCAGCAAGTACGAGCCGCCGCACCGCAGCCCTTATAACATCGCGCTGCTCAAGGACGTGGTGGTGGGCGACTTCGTGCTGACGGCCAAGGTCAAGAGCACCATTCCTGACTATGGGCACCGCGATGCCTGCCTGTTCTTCGGCTATCAGGACCCGGCACACTTTTACTACGTCCACCTGGGCAAGCAGGGTGACGATCACGCCAACCAGATTTTCATCGTCAACGACGCGCCGCGGACCAAGATCTCCAAGACGACCACGCCGGGCACCAACTGGACCGACGACTGGCACCAGGTGAAGATCGAACGCGACACCAAGAGTGGCACCATCAAGGTGTACTTCGACGACATGAATCAACCGGTGATGACCGCCGAGGATAAGACCTTTACGTGGGGGCAGGTCGGCATCGGGTCGTTCGACGATACCACGCAGTGGGACGACATCCGCCTGAACGGCCACAAGGTCAAGCCGACCAGGTAGGACGGTTGAGCGGGGGTGGTCGACACGCCCGGCCAGGCTGACAAGAAGTCATCGGTACGGCCCGCGGCGCACCATTGGGTGGCCGCTTGGCATACCCGTTCAGCAAAGCAGTACCATGATCGTACGACCCCAGCGGCATGCCGACGGACGTGAAGGCTGGCTGCTGATCGCTCAGCAGGAACATGCCCGGCTCGCGTTCGATTTGTGCCAGGGCTGGCGTCCGTTGCTGGAGTTTGTCGATCCGCCCGGCCTGGAGGCCGCCATTCTGCATCACGACGATGGTTGGCAAAGCTGGGATGCGGAGCCTGGCGTCGATCCGGCGACCGGTCGCCCACGCGACTTTCTGAACATGGAATTGTCGGCCGTGTTGCCGATGTGGACGGCCTCCATCGACGGAGCGGCCCGGCACAGTCCGCTGGCGGCGTACGTGGTCAGCGGCCATTTCAGCGCGCTTTTGGAACACTCCAAGCTGATTGAGCAGCCCGCGAACGAAGAGGCAGCCCGGGCGTTTCTGGCCGACGAAGCCAAACGGCGTTCCTACGCCTTGCAGCAATGGTTGCGCGACGATCCTGTGGAGCCGGGCGTTCCTGCCCGCACGCCGGAAGCTGCCGATTGGGCACTTGCTTGTTTGCAGTTCTTCGATCGCCTCAGTCTTTGGCTTTGCTGCGGCGAGAGTGCCAACGCGGCCACGATTCCCACGCCTGGCGACGGGGAGTTACGGCTCAACCCGGTGACGCCTTACGAGATCGAGGTTGAGCCCTGGACGTGGGAAGTGCCGCAGATGCGGCTGTCGGTCGCCGGGCGGTGGATCGCTGCCCGGACCTATCGCGATGCGGCCGACGTGCTGTCTGCCCGCGAGGGAGAACATCGCCTTACCTGGACGCTACGGCCGCCGCGGTAGCCGCGTTTGCCGCCTATCTCGCCCGACGGACATGCCACGCTTCAGCAACCTGGATCCTGCCCATCGTCCGGCATCCATGCGCGAGGTTTTTCGCTGGGCCGTCACCGAAAAATTGCGTGGGCGGCGGAAGGTGGCGTCGCCGGGCTTGCCGGCCGATCGGGTGGCTGTCGATCTGGCGCGATTGCGGCATCTGACCGGACCGCCGCAAGCGACGTGGATTGGGCATAGTTCGTTTGTGCTGTCGCTGGCCGGGCACGCGGTAGCGATTGATCCGGTATTCGCCGAGCGAATTGGCCTGCTATATCCCCGGCATGTTGCGCCAGGCTTGTTGCCGGAGCACCTGCCGCCGCTGTCGGCAGTGCTGCTGTCGCACAATCATTACGACCATTTGGATTTGCCGTCGTTGCGAGCGATTGATCCGGCTGCGCCGCTGGTGGTTCCGGTTGGGCTGGCCGATTATTTGCGGCAGCGGTTGCCGGAGCGGCGGCTGATCGAGCTGGCATGGTGGGAAAGCACGCGCGTGCAGGGACTGGAAATTACGTTCGTGCCTGCCCGGCATTGGTCGCGGCGGATCGGCATGGGCCGCAACTGCTCGCTATGGGGTGGCTTTGTGCTGGCCGCCGAGGGGACGAGTCTGTACTACGCCGGCGATTCCGCCTGGTTTGACGGCTTCGACGACATCGGCCGCCGGTTTTCCGGATTGGATGCGGCGTTTATTCCGATCGGGGCCTACACGCCCGGCTGGTTCATGGAGCGGCATCATTTGAACCCAGAGCAGGCCGGAGAGGCGTTTTTACAGACCGGTGCCCGGCGGTTGGTGCCCATGCACTGGGGGACCTTCCAGATGGCCGATGAATCGCTCCGGGAGCCGATCGAGCGGCTGCAAGTCTGGTGGGAGGAGCGAGGGCTTGAGCCTCAGCGGCTGCTGATCCCCAAGGTGGGAGCAACCTGCTCACTGCTGAATGATTGAAACGCGAGCAGGGCAAGGGAGCGGGCCGCGGCTACGCGGGCATTAGGGCTGCCGCTGCCCGCTGACTTTACGCGTGATCCTCCGCCGCGGCGGACGATATTTGCACCCTTTCAGGGCGGCCTGAGGCACACGGACTTTGCCGGCGATCTGACAGAAATCCAGTTGCCCGGTGCTGAGCAGTTCACGCACGGTGGCCAGTGAAACGCCCCAGTGCCGCGCGACGGCCATGGGCGACCAGGTGCCGGCCAGCGGCTCGGCCTCAGGATCGGCGGTGCGTTTCATCGGCGGCATGGCAGCCTCCACATGGAGCGGGGATATCAAAAACGCCGCGGTAATCCACGGCTAGCGGGGGGCAGGAAAAGCCCCGGCTCGCGACCGGCATTTCGCAATCGCCGCAGGCGTGGCTACAATCGGCAAGCCTCAAGCAGCGGCGCGTCCAGACCGGCGGCCGGGCTGCTGCTTGAAGTTTCATGATGACACGAATTGCCGGCTCGGTCGCGGTATGGACGGAAGTATCAACGGTTTTCTGCCAGGCAGTCGAGCGACGCTGATGCTCGACATCGTTTTTCTGGCCATGTTCTTGGTGCTGCCAGTGATGTTCTGGAGCATCGCCGCCGTGCGCCGCGGCCACTACACCCTTCACAAGCGAACGCAGTTCGTGTTGGCGAGCGTGTTGCTGGTAGCGGTGGCGGTGTTTGAAGTCGATATGCGGCTGTTCACCAACTGGCAAGCCCGAGCTGAAGCGTCGCCCTTTTATCCTGGCGGCGTGTACTTGGCCCTGTACGTGCACCTGGTTTTTGCGATTACCACGGTGCTGGTGTGGGCCTGGGTGATCGTGCGGGCTCTCAAGCGATTTGAGCGTCCGCCGGCGCCGGGGTCGCATAGCGCGAGCCACCGGCGCTGGGGATGGATTGCCGCCTGGGACATGGTGCTGACTGCCGTGACCGGCTGGATCTACTACGTCCTCGCGTTCTGGCTGTAGTCGGTTACTTCAGTTCCTTGATCTCGATGTTCCGCCAGCGGACCTCGTAGGGGCCGGCGCCCTTGGGGATGCTGTGGACTTGCAGGCCGATGAAGCCGGATGACATGCCGCTCTTTTCGTCGACCAGGTCGGCCACCGGCACGCCGTTGACCCAGGTCTTGATCGACTTGCCCTTGGCGACCACGCGGTACTTGTTCCACTCGCCTTTCTTGAAGGCGGCGTTTGCTTTGGGATTGCTGCGATCCTCGCTCAGCCAGCCGGTGCCCAGCGCTTCGCCGTAGATGTAACCGGCGGTGCCGTTGGTGGCGATCTCGACCTGCGGGCCGTGCACGCGGCCGTTGTTCTTTTCGGGGATACTCTTGGAGCGGATCTGGACGCCCGAGTTCAGCGCGTCGTCGACCTTGACCTCGAACCGCAGTTCAAAGTCGCCGTATTCGCGGTCGGTGCAGAGGAACGAGTTGGGGCTGCCCTCGCTGGTGCGACCGACGATGCAACCGTCTTCCACGCGGTAGGTGGCCGTGCCGTTCTTTTGCGTCCAGCCGTTGAGCGTCTTGCCGTCGAATAGCGGACGGAAGCCGTCGTTGCTCTGGCCTTCACCGGCTTGGGCGGTGGTGACCACGGCCAGCGACAGGATGCAGGCAATGGTCGACAGGAGTCGGGCGCGCATCATTGCGGTGATCCTCCGAGGGAGAAAACTGGTTGTGTGGGGCGACAGGTGCCGACGATACCTCGGCAGGCTTTTGCCGAAGTCGTCCGCAAGGGCGAGCCAAGTATAATTAGGTTTTACGGGCTGCGCAAGGATTGCCGCGAAGCTGCTCACCTCCCAGTGGTGGGGGTGGCTGTTCAGGACGAGCCAAAGCTGCCGGTTGCGATCACGTAACCTCCGCATTGTCAAGCCAATCAGCGTTCAAATGCGTTGGCGATTCAGGGGGATATTGATAAACTGACAGCAAGGAACAGAGTTCGGGCATTTCCCGTCTTCGCCGCGACGCCGCTGGTGTTTTCAGTAGTCCCTTCCCGCATGCGGCCAGAGCAGCCCGAGAGGATCCACGGGGAAATAGTATGGCAGACGACCCACGCCGGCCGGGGACGCCCCCACCTCCGCAGGGTTCTCAGAATGCCCCACGCGTAGCTGGCCGGGCGCCGCAACCTCGCCCCGTTCATCCACCTTCGGGCCCGAATCCCGGCGCCACCCCGCAGATGCCGCGATCGGCGGTACCGCCGGCGCCTCCGCAAGCTGTTCCGGTTCCACCCCAACCTGGTTATCCGCAGGCTCCGCCTGTGCCGCCTTCAGGATATCCACAGCAGGCGTATCCCCAGCAGCCGTATCCTACGCAGGGCGTGCCGGTGCCGCCGGGCTACGCGCCTCAAGGACAGCCGCCGCAAATCCAAGCTCCCCAGGCTCAGCCACCGCAGTTGCAGCCGCCGCGGCCCCAACCGGTGCCGGCGCCGGCTCCCCAACCGCCGCAACCGCCAAGCGGCCTGCGGGTCAAACCGCGACCGGTGCCGCAACCGCCTCAGGCGTTTCAGCAGCCTGGGCAGCAACCACAACCAACGCAGCCCCAGCAACTGCACCCCCCTCAACCACCGCAGCAACAATCACCGCAGCCACCTCAGCAGCCAGGCGGTTTGCGCGTGAAGCCGCGCCCCGTTCCGGCGGAAGCCGCGGCTCCGCAAACTGAGTCGCCGGCGCAGCCTCAGGCTGCCGCAACGCAGGCTCGTCCACGCCCGCAGCCGGTACCGGCCGGGACGGGCCAACGCGGAGCCCCCGTTCCCGTCGATACGCGCTCGGCCAACTCTGTGCCTGTCGTGCGCGGTGGCGAAAAGGACGGCGAGGAAGAAGAAACCGTCGAGGTGATCAAGAAGTCCGCGCCCGCTTACCTGGTGAGCGGCGTGATTCACATGATCGTGATCATCGTCCTGGCTCTGTGGATCGTGATGCCCAAGGCCGACGATCAGGTCACGCTGGAAACCCATTTCGCCGAGTACGAGGGCGACAAGCTCAACGACGACGCGCTCGACTTCAAGGTGCCCGATCCGGTCGACACGGCCGTGCTTACCCCGCAGCACTTGCAGCCGGTGGAGAATCCGTTCGCGGCTCCGCCCACGATGGATTTGTTCTCGGAGCAATCGGTGGCATCGAGCGATATCGCCGCGCCCATCGTTGGCATGGCGTTATCGGGACGTGAGGCGGGCACCAAGGCTGCCTTGTTGAGCCGTTACGGCGGCGACGAATCGACCGAGGCGGCGGTTCGCATGGCCTTGGAGTGGCTGGCCAAGCAGCAGTATCCCGATGGCTCGTGGAGTCTGGTGGGTCCCTATAACTCGTACCGTGACGGACCACCGCCTGAGAACAAAGAGTCGGCTACGGCCATGGCTCTGCTGGCCTTCCTGGGTGCCGGTCACACGCACAAGCAGGGCATGTACCAGGAAACGGTCGAAAAGGGCGTCAAATGGCTGCTCAAGCAACAGCTCGAAAGTGGCCGTTTCCATACCGACAAGCACAGCCATCACTTCTACACGCATGGGCAGTGCACGATCGTCATCTGCGAGCTGTATGCGATGACGAAGGACTCATGGCTGCGTGTGCCGTGTGAGAAGGCGATCCAGTACATCGTCGAGAACCAGGCGCCCCAGGGCGGCTGGCGTTACCACCCGCGTGACGAGCTGAGTGACACGTCGGTGACGGGCTGGATCGTCATGGCGCTGCAAAGCGCCAAGTTTGGCGATTTGGAGGTGCCGCAGGAGGTGATCGATAAGGTCTCCGGCTATCTGGACCGGGCCACGGTCGACGGCGGCAGCCTGTACGGGTACTTGCCCGATTCTGGCGAAGCCACGCCCTCGATGACGGCCGAGGCCCTGCTGTGCCGCCAGTACCTGGGCTGGGATCGCAACGACCCCCGCTTGCTCAAAGGCGTGCGGCTGCTGCTTAAGGATTTCATGCCGCAGTGGGGCAAACGCGACGTGTACTACTGGTACTACGCCACCCAGGTGATGCACCACATGGAAGGCGAGGAGTGGAACCAGTGGAACAACGCGATCAAGAAGATCCTCGTCACCAACCAGGTGAAATCCGGCAAGGAACGCGGAAGCTGGAACCCTGAAGGCGACGAGTGGGGCCCCTACGCCGGCCGGTTGTACGTCACCTGTCTGTCGACGTACATGCTGGAGGTGTACTACCGCCACCTGCCGATTTATGCGTCGCTGCCAAAAGACGAGTAGGCGAACAGAAACCGGCGTGCGGTGATTGCTGCCCTTTCGTTCTGTAGGCAGCCCGTCATGGTCTGCGCCGCAACGCCCGTGAAGACATGATCATCTTCCAGGGCAAGATTGGGCAGCGGTGTGCACCGTTCTTGACCGCCCGCGATGGCGGTTTGCCCCGCCGTAGCCGCTTGCTCCCGTGATGGGTGGTGCCGACCACTGCCGCGGCGAATCTCTGCTTGGGGGCGAACACATAGCTTGCTGGCCAAGTCCGCCGGCCCGATTTGTGATTCCATCTTCCGAAACTGCATGGCCAGGGAAGCTGGTTTGCCAGTCCATGCCACGTGGGGGAGCCGGCGGTGGGGTGTCGCACCTTAGTCCTTTGATCGTAATACGATAGGCTTGCCGCCGCCCGATGCTGGGTGCGTTGACAGTCCGCCCATAAGGCGCTATGTTGAGCGGCGATCCGTCCGACGAAGCGACATGCTCTGGTCCAGGTCGTTAGCCCGAACTTGCTGGGGTGCGGTACGCGCAGCCGGGGCTGCGGTGCCTGCGGTAAGGACGGAGCCGGGCTAAATGGTTCCGGCGGCTGGCGGGACCGGTTGGCCTCGTGAAACGCCGGCGAAGCCCCGGGGGATCGTCCCAGCCACGGCGATCAACCAACCTACGCGCGTGGCCGGTGGCTGTGGCAGCCGGCCTGCAAATGTTCAAGCTATCGGCGTCGCGGCGAGCGTCCGGCGGAACGGGCTCGTTAGGCGTCGCTGCACGTTCATCCCCGTACCAAGGAGTTGGAAATCGTGCCTATTCGCGTCGCAATCAACGGCTTCGGGCGCATCGGCCGCCTGGTGTTTCGGAACCTGATGGCCCGGCCGGACGAGTTTGAAGTGGTCGCCATCAACGACCTGACCAGCAACGACATGCTGGCCACGCTGCTCAAGTACGACAGCACGCACCGCCGCTTCCAGGGCACCGTGTCGTACGACGACGAGTACCTGATCGTCAACGGCAAGAAGATCCGCGCCCTCTCCGAGCGCGACCCGAACAAGTTGCCCTGGGGTGAACTGAACGTCGACATCGCCCTGGAAAGCACCGGTATCTTCACCGCTCGTTCGACCGCCGATAAGCCCGGCTACGACACGCACCTCAAGGCGGGGGCCAAGCGCGTGGTGTTGTCGGCCCCGGCCAAGGACGGCGCCGACCTGACCTGCGTGCTGGGCGTCAACGACGACAAGCTCACCCCGGACCTCAAGTGCGTCTCGAACGCGAGCTGCACCACCAACTGCCTGGCTCCGGTGGCCAAGGTGCTGCACGAGAAGTTCGGCATCGTCAAGGGCCTGATGACCACGGTCCACGCCTACACCAACGACCAGAACGTGCAGGACCTGCCG
Organism: uncultured Planctomycetales bacterium; assembly: GCA_937927735.1. Classification (GTDB taxonomy): domain Bacteria; phylum Planctomycetota; class Planctomycetia; order Pirellulales; family S012-138; genus CALBRZ01. Next base: position 139,122 of record CALBRZ010000036.1, on the reverse strand, counting down.
CACAAGGACCCGTACCGGGCACGTGCCGCTGCGCAGAACATCATCCCCACCACCACCGGCGCCGCGAAGGCGGTCGGTCTGGTGATCCCCGAACTCAAGGGCAAGCTGACCGGTATCGCCTTCCGCGTGCCGGTCGCCACCGGTAGCGTGGTGGACCTGACCTGCGAGATGGCCCGCAACGTCACCGAAGCCGAGGTGAACGAGGCGATGAAGGCCGCCGCCGAAGGTCCGCTCAAGGGCATCCTGGCCTACACCACCGATCCGCTGGTTTCCAGCGACATCATCGGCGACTCGCACAGCTCGATCTTCGCCGCCGACTTCACCCAGGTGCTCGAAGGCAACCTGCTCAAGGTCGTCTCGTGGTACGACAACGAGTGGGGCTATAGCTGCCGCAGCGTCGACCTCATCAAGAAGATGGGCGAGCAGCTCAAGTAAGCCTGCCGCGGGGCTAGTCCCCGCGTGCTGATCGATAGAACCTAGCGCCCCGGGGACCGCATTGCTGCGGACCACCGGGGCGTTTTTTTGTGCGCAATAGAAAATGCGTGCTGCTGTTGCTCGCGGTATCTCAGGGGGGGCGGGGGCTGGCATTGCATCTACCGGCAGCATGCGTTTGCAGATAGCAGCGTTGCCGGTGGTACCAGGGCCGGCAGCGGCGGCTGCTAGCGAGCGTAAGTCCAAGATCCGGGTGGCAACGGCCCCTGCGACTGGCAGGGCGTGCTATCGCGAAAACCCCGGCGTGGCGAGTAACCGGCAATCTTTGCCAAGTTCGACTTTTCTTTGAGGATCGGGTGGGCCGATAGAAGATGAGGTCCCGGTGGCATCGGCTGCGCGCGAAATCCAGCCCGATTCCACCCAGGTCCCTCCCGTCCTGCTACTCGTTGCAAAGGGCTCAATCGCTATGGTCGCTCGGCGATGGCAAATGGCGTTGCTGGTACGGTGCGGGCTGGCGCTATCGATCCAACTGGGGATGATGGCCGCCGCCCAGGCGGATCCGCCAGCGGTCATTCCACCGCAGCAAACGATCCAGGTACCGCGAGATCCGTCGCAGGCCCAGGCTTCCGTGATTTCGACGGTGGCCATCAGTCCCGATGGGACACTGCTGGCCGCTGCCGGCGATGATCATTACGTGCGCGTGTGGAACATTGTCGATGGGCGGCTGTTGCGCGTGCTGCGTGGCCACCAGGACTGGGTGCGCAGCGTTTCGTTCAGCCGTGACGGCCGGACCCTGATCTCGGCCGGCGAAGACCGCTCCATCCTGTTCTGGGATGTGCAGACCGGCGAGCAGCTGCGGGCGTTGTCGCTCAACACGCCGGCCATCTACGCGGCCCAGTTTGATCCCAACGGTGCCTTCTTTGGCGTGGTCGGTTTCACGCCCAAGCTGAGCTTGTTCCGCACGGAAGGCAATCTGCTGGCCGAGTTTGATTGCCCGTGCCGCGATATGCGTGGTCTGGCGTTCTCGCCCGATGGCCGGTTGCTGGCCGCGGTGGGCCAGGACGGCCGGTTGTCGATCTGGGATATCGCCAGCGGGCAGCGGCTGCACCAGCTCCAGGCCGATCGTCGTCGCCTCCGGGCGGTGGAGTTCTCGCCCGACGGCTCCAAAGTGGCCTGCGGCGGCGAAGGGCTGAACGTTTCGGTGTTTGACGTACGCTCGGGCGAACTGTTGCACACGCTGCCCAGCCGGCCGGGCAAGGTGCTGACGATGGTGTTTCTCGACAACGAACGCCTGGTGACGGGCGGGACCGACAACCTGGTTCGCGTGTGGGATCTGCCGAACCAGACTGAAGCACTGCGGCTGGTCGGCCACACCGGCACCGTCACGTCGCTGGCTCTGGACCGCTCGCGCAATCTGCTGATTTCGGGCAGCTACGATACCACGATCATGTTCTGGAATCTCGATCGCCGCGGGCCGGGCAACACGGCCACGCTACCGGGATTCCCCACTCGCTAGCGCCGTCAGCAGTGGCCGCCCATCGCGCGGCGGCCGCCTCTGCCCGACGCGGGAGGCGCCGGGCAACCCCGAAGACATCTCCCCCCTCGGACGACACGGAACACGGAGGTTCAACGTGGCCTGGTTCAAGAAGCAGCGCCGCCAAGATAAGGCTCACCGCAAGGCTCCGCGCACGACGCGCATCTGCCGCTTTGAGCAGATGGAATCGCGGTTGATGCTCTCGGCCGATCCGATCCAGATCGGGGCCGTGTTCACGGAACTGTCGTCCACCAGCAGCACCGATACGCAGGGCGACCGATTCGAGATCGTGTGGACCGGTGGCGCCGCCGGTACGCAGCTCACCGAACTGCGGATCTCGGGGGACATCAACCAGAACGGGATTCTCGATACCGGCGACGTCTTCTTCGATATCGACGGGAGCGGTCCGGGCGTTGGTCCGTTCTTCCCGTTCACCATTGCGGCGGACTCCGACATCAAGGCCGACCAGATCACCTGGACGCTGTCGGACGATAAGACGACGCTCATCCTGTACATCCAGGGCTGGGATGCCGGTGAGAAGCTGATCTTTGAGATCGACGTCGACGAAGTCGATAACGTGCCCAACTCCCTGGTGGAAGGTGCCGAGTTCCAGGGATCGATCCTCACTGCGACCTGGGTGGACACCAACGGCCACCACGAAGTGGTCACTGCCAGCGGGACCTTCTTCGACAACTATGATCACCTGATTCCGGCCGGCGTCGACGTGCCGCGCGACAGCGAGTTGCCCCCGGGCGAAGGCACTGACGAACGTACCGCCGGCACCGGCTTCACGGTGCAGCAACAGGTCAAGCCATTTACCATCTCCGGCACGGTCTACCACGACGTCAACCTGGACGGCGATCACGACGGCGGCGAGCAGGGCATCGCAGGCGTGCAGCTGTCGCTGTACCGCTTCAACGAATCCACCGGCCAGTGGGAAGACACCGGTCTGCGGGCCACCACCGACCAGGACGGTAACTTCAGCTTCACGAGCAACATTCCCGGCCGGTATCGCGTGGTGGAAACGCAGCCCACCGGCTACTTCAGCACCGGTTCGACGGCCGGCACCGGCGGCACGGTCGAGAGCGTGGACGCCATCACCGACATCACGCTGCTGGGCGGCGAAAACAGCACCGGCCACAAGTTCGGCGAAGCGCTGCCGGGCACCCTCAGCGGTAACGTGTACCACGACGCCGACAACGACGGCATCCGCGACGTTGGTGAAATGGGCATCGGCGGCGTGACGATCCGGATTGATTCGGTCGACGGGAGCTATACGGGTTACACCACGACCAACGCCGACGGTACCTGGTCGATCTCGGGCTTGGACCCCACCAAAACCTACATCGTGACCGAGGTTCAGCCGAGCGGCACCTGGATCGACGGTAAGGACGCGGCCGGTACGCTCGGCGGCACCGCGGAGAACGATATTGTCAAGAACATTTCGTTCACCGCGAGCGGCCAGCACGGCGAGAACTACAACTTTGGCGAACTGCTGCCGGCCACGCTGAGCGGCCGCGTGTTCGCCGACTACAACAACAACGTGGTGTTCGACGGCAGCGACCACGGCATTGCCGGCGTGGTCATCGAACTGCTCGATGCCAACGGCAACGTCATCGCCACGACCACGACGGATGCCCAGGGCTACTACGAGTTCACCGGTCTGACGCCGGGCGTATCGTACGGTATCCGCGAAGTTCAGCCTGCCAACTACTTCGACGGCGGTGAGACGGTCGGTAGCTCGGGCGGTACGATTACCCAGAACGACACGATCCGGTACATCGAGCTCGACTCGGACGAGCACGCGACCGGCTACGATTTCGCCGAACTGCCCCCGTCGTCGATCTCCGGCTATGTATATGCGGACCCCAACGACAACGGTATCCGCGAAACGGGCGAGCAGGGCATTGCCGGCGTGGTGATGGAACTGCTCGACGCCAACGGCAACGTGGTCGCCACCACCACGACCAATGCCGATGGCTACTACAAGTTCGAGAACCTGGCGCCGGGTACCTACAGCGTGCGTCAGGCGGCGCAGCCCAGCGGTTGGTACGACGGTAAGGACACGGCCGGCAGCGCTGGCGGTACCGCGCACAACCCGGGCGACAGCATCACGGGCATCACGCTTGGCCCGGGCGTGCATGCGGTGAACTACAACTTTGGCGAATTGCCGCCGTCGTCGCTCTCCGGCTACGTGTATGCCGACCCGAACGACAACGGTATCCGCGAAACGGGTGAGCAGGGCATTGCCGGCGTGGTGATGGAACTGCTCGACGCCAACGGCAACGTGGTCGCCACCACCACGACCAATGCCGATGGCTACTACAAGTTCGAGAACCTGGCGCCGGGTACCTACAGCGTGCGTCAGGCGGCGCAGCCCAGCGGTTGGTACGACGGTAAGGACACGGCCGGCAGCGCTGGCGGTACCGCGCACAACCCGGGCGACAGCATCACGGGCATCACGCTTGGCCCGGGCGTGCACGCTGTCAACTACAACTTTGGTGAGTTGCCGCCGTCGTCACTCTCCGGTTACGTGTACGCCGATATGAACGACAACGGCGTCCGCGAAACGGGTGAGCAGGGCATTGCTGGCGCGGTGATGGAACTGCTCGACACCAACGGCAACGTTGTGGCCACCACCGAGACGGACGCCAACGGCTTCTACAAGTTCGAGAATCTGGCTCCGGGCACGTACACCGTCCGTCAGGCGGCGCAGCCGACCGGCTGGCACGACGGTAAGGACACCGCCGGTAGCGCTGGCGGTACGGCGCACAACCCGGGCGACAGCATCACGGACATCACGCTTGGCCCGGGCGTGCACGCCGTCAACTACAATTTCGGTGAGTTGAAGCCGGCCACGATCTCAGGCTACGTCTATGGCGACCTGAACAACAACGGTGTGATGGACGGCAGCGAGCCGCGTATCGAAGGCGTCAAGATGGAGCTGGTTGACGCCAACGGCAACGTTGTGGCCACCACCTTCACCAATGCCAATGGCTACTACGAGTTCGGTAACGTGGTACCTGGCACGTACACCGTGCGGCAAGCCGAACAGCCTGCCGGCTGGTACGACGGCAAAGAAACCGTCGGTAGCGCGGGCGGTACCGCGGACCATGCCGGGGACAAGATCACCGACATCAAGCTCGATCCGGGCGTGCAGGCCATCGGCTACAACTTTGGTGAGTTGCCGCCGGGCAGCATAGCCGGTTCGGTATTCCGCGACGATGATGGCGATGGAAGCCATGACGCCGGCGAACCGGCTATTGCCAACGTCAAGATCGAGCTGCTTGACGCCAACGGCAACGTGGTTGCCACGACCTACACCGACGCCAACGGCAACTTCAAGTTCGAGAACGTGGCGCCGGGCGTCTACAGCCTGCGTGAGACGCAGCCCGACGGCTACTACGACAGCAACGACTACGCCGGTACGGCGGGCGGCAGTGTCCAGAACCCAGGCGACCTGATCACCGGCATCAACCTGTCGGCCGGGCAGCACGCCACCAACTACCGTTTCACGGAAGTGGGGCCGGGCAGCATCTCCGGTTACGTCTTCCAGGACGGTCCGCCGGTGGTGATCGGGCAGGGCCAGACGCCCGACCTGATCTACCTCCAGAGCCAGCGCAACGGGCAGTTCACGCCGGACGACAGGCCGCTGGCGGGTGTGCAACTGTTCCTGGCCGACGCCCAGGGCAATCTGCTCCGCGATGCCAATGGCAACCTGATCACCACCTTCACCGATGCCAACGGCTTCTACCGGTTCACCGGTTTGGCGCCGGGGCAGTACATGATCATCCAGGTCCAGCCCCACGGCTACTACGACGGTATCGATACCCCGGGTACCACGGGCGGCGTGGCGGCCAACTTTGGCAACGAAGGGCATCCGGCTCTGGCCGGCATCAATCACGGCTACGACGTGATTGCCGCCGTGACCGTGGTGGGCTCGAAGGAGTCGCAGTTTAACAACTTCAGCGAAATCGCGGTGACCGAGGCGCCTATTCTGCCGCCTCCGCCCAACGATCCGATTCCGCCGACGCAATGGCCCGGACCGAAGCAACTGCCCATGTATGCCCAGGGCCCGCCGATCCTTGGCTCGCAGGTGGTGTCGGCGCCGCTGTGGAACATGGACCTGTTCTTTGGCAGCGGCGGGGCCGTACAGCCGTCGGCCTACAGTTGGCACCTGAGCGTGATCGACGCCGGTAACCCCCGCGGCGGCAACCTCGACGGCGAGTCGCTGGTTTCGGTGTCGGAAGCCCGGCTCGACGTGTTCACCAGCGCCCACAAGCAGGAGCTGCGTAACGGCTACTTCATCCTGCCCAAGGAAGGCGTGGGCGAGGACGAGGTACTCAACTTCGGCCGCGAAGGCGCGATCCCGATCGCCGGCGACTTCAACGGCGACGGCGTGGCCGAGGTGGGCGTGTTCGTTAACGGCAACTGGTACATCGACCTCAACGGCAACGGCGTCTGGGACGACGGCGACTTGTGGGCCAAGCTGGGTGAACCCGGCGACCTGCCTGTAGTTGGCGACTGGGACGGCGACGGCAAGGACGACATCGGTATCTTTGGACCCGAGTGGCCTGGCGACTCCAAGGCGGTGATGTCCGAGCCGGGTTTGCCCGACCGGCAGAACGAAACCCAGGGCGCCCGCAAGAACATGCCGCCGCGGCCGTATGACACGGCGCTTGGGCATCGCACGCTCAAGCGGACCGCCAACGGCGAAGTACGCTCCGACGTGATCGACCACGTGTTCTACTTCGGCGGCTCCGGCGATATCCCGGTGGCCGGCGACTGGAACGGCGACGGTGTGGACACCATCGGTGTGTTCAATAACGGCACCTGGATCCTGGACGACAATGGCGACGGCCGCTGGCTGCCCGGCGAAACCATGGTCGAACTGGGCCAGGCGGGCGATATCCCCATCGTGGGCGACTTCAACGGCGACGGCGTGAGCGATCTGGGCGTCTTCCGCGACGGCAAGTGGATGATCGATATCAACGGCAACCGCACCTTCGATCCGGAAGACCTGTACATCGAGTTTGGCCAGGCGGGCGACATCCCGGTGGTGGCCGACTGGAACGGCGACGGTATCGACGAGGTGGGCGTGTACCGCCAAGGCGTCATCCAACGGCCCGACCTGTAATCCACTTGCCGCCGCCTGGCGGCGCGAGAACTTGGTACGTCAATCCACCCTCCTGTCTGATGCGGAGCGCCGGACAGGAGGGTTTTTCTGTTCCTTGCGGGAACGTGGGGAGGGAGAAGGCGAGCGTCGCGTGATGGGGATGCCGCTGATGCGTGGCTCGCAAAATCACTATTTCGTAGAAGGATTCCCCTATCGGGCCTGGAACGTGTTTGGAGCCGGAAGCACGGTGGCCGATTGATTACCGTGGCCATAGAACGCTCGGCTTTGAAGGCACCCCCGAAGCCCTCGTGAGAAAATCATCCATACTGGGCTGGGAGGCGTTTGCCGCACCTATTCCGCCCGAGCGCGACTGCTAGAATGACTCTGGGCGGCTCTCCACGGAAGTGCTAAGGCTCCTGCCCCGCCTTAGCTTTCCGCGCGTATGCGTTTCTGCCCCACGCATACGCTGGGAGAGCCGCCTCTTTGTTTTTGGTGACGACGGGCGGTGGCGTATGCGGGGCGAGCGACCAGCATCCGATGGGAGGCCACGGCTCGCGCGCGATGGTGTGCCACCGCGTGTGGAGGTTCCTTGACCTGGAACGGTTGGTGCGTTGTTAGCCGAGAGATTGGCTCACCTCGAGAATCTGCTCGGCGTCGAGCACCAGGTGGTTGGCTTCGAACAGCCGCCGGATGCACGCCTTGTGAATCTTCATCTTGAGGCCGCCTACCCCCAGGGCGCCATAACAGATGGCACCGTGCTGCTCCACGGCTTTGTCCGTAGGCTTGATGCCTTCCAAGCCCGCAGGCGGAACCGCGTTGAGGTCGATGGCCACTTTCAGGCTGCTGGCCCGTTCGCGAGCCTGGGCAGAAAGCAGTTGCACGCCGGCGGCACCTGCGGCAATCAGCACGTTCACGTCGGCCAGGGCGGCGATTGCCTGATCGTCGTTGCCAACCGCCACTGGTTCCAGGCGATCGATGGGGGCCTGCTCGCCTAACGAACGGCAGGCGGCTTCCGCACGCTCCTGGCTGCGCGATGCGACGCGTACGTAGGCGCCCAGCCCCACCAGCAGCCGCGCCGCCCGAAGGCCAACAGGCCCAGTCCCACCCAGCACCAGGGCGGTGGCGTTGGCGATGTCGACGTGCTTCATGGTGGAAAGCACCGCGGCGGCGGCCGTAGTGTTGGCGCCGTTGGCATCGAGCATGACCGACACCCGCGGGCCAAAGAATGTTTTCTCAACGGCCGCCAGCAGCTTTTCACCTTCGACCACGTTGGAGCCGCCGATGAAGATGGCCGTGTGCCTCAGGTCGTCGCCGCCGCGTGTAAAGATCGCGCCGTACACCAGGTCGCGCACGGTGTCGGGCGTAACGCCGCCGTGCCGCAGCAGGAAGTCCACGCCGGAGTCGATCGCCACCACGGCATCGAACACGCTCGGCTGCGGATCGCTATCCAGTTGCAACAGAATCTTCGGCGGCTGGTTCACGGCATTCTCCGGCAGTTGGTCCTTACGGCGAGTAGCCCGAGTACCGGCGGGCTTTCCCCGAACATATAGGGGGACGGGGGGCCCGCAGTATACCAACTGCGGCCCGACGGTGGGGCAGAGGGTGGCTAATGCCGGTACTGCGGGGCGTAAGGCGGATGTGCAATGCGCGGGACACGACGGCGTGAAATGCGGCGCCGGTGGAATCTCTGCGACAGGCGTCGCGCTAAGGGCATGCTGCTCGATCGCGCGCACCGTCAGGACCGGCATCACTCCCCCCTGGCTGGATTCTGCAAGCATGCCCACTCGATATGAAACAGGGACGAAGCCTATTTGCCGAGGTGTGCTCGCCGCCCAGGGCAAGCCAAGCCGGCCTTCTCCCCTCGTGCAGCCCATCCCCCTTCCGGCTTGACTCCCAGCGTGGAGGAATGTCGCCGTGAAACTGAACCGCAACCACTACTTTTTGATGGGGCTCGTTATCCTGTTTCTGGGATTGCAGTTTCGCTTTGTCGAATCGATTGTGCTCAATCAGCCGACCTCGGAGTTTCTGGCCAAGCGGCTGGGAACCCCGCAGGAGAACGCCACGTTCCGGCTGACCTCGTTGTTCCCCCGCGAAACAACCACGCCGCTGCGCACGGTCACACCGCCGCGGTGGATTGGCTGGGCGCTGGTCTCGGTGGGAGCCGTGCTGATCTTGCACGCTCTGGCGATGCGCAAGCCCGACGGCGGCTGATGCCGCAAGCCGCTGGTCGATGGCCCCGTGAATCGGGTACGATGGGCAGCCGGATGCCCGTTGGGCCGCTAGTCCATCGGGCGGCCGTGCTACCTGTTATCGCCGTGCGAGCGAGGCTGTGCTTTCATGACCATCTTCAAGAAGATCATCGACAAGGAGATCCCGGCCAAGATCGTCTACGAGGACGATCGGTGTTTGGCTTTCGAGGACATCGCGCCTCAGGCTCCTACCCACGTGCTGGTGATTTCCAAGAAAGAGCTCCCCTCGCTGGCCCATGCCACCGCTGAGGACGAGGCCTTGCTGGGGCATTTGCTGCTGGTGGCGGCCAAGGTTGCCCGCGACCGCGGTTTGGATGGCGGCTTCCGCGTGGTGACCAACGCGGGCCCGGATGGTGGGCAGACGGTCGATCACCTGCACTTTCATGTGTTGGGGGGCCGCAAGTTCACCTGGCCGCCGGGGTAGTCTGAATCTTCTAGTCCGAATCTTCCTCAATACCGCTACAACTGGCGCCGGGACTCACTTCCTGCCGATAGGTTCTATCGGGGCACGCCACCCATCGGCAGTGAAAAGCATAAGGGGTAGCAACCGCTGCGGCTCACACGTCCGGATGTGTCCAGTACGCTTGTGGGGATCATTTCCGCGATTTTCAGCGGTTAGATTCGCACGTGCGCTCTGATCCGCAGTCGACGTCGTTTGGGGCATCAGGCGTGTACATTGCAACGATTAGGAAGAGCCGGTAAGGACACCAGCAGCCGGACAATTTGTCCGACCGTCAAAGCTTAAAAGCCTAAGACCAGCCAAGACTTTCGTTCGAGCGACTGCCGTCAGCTAGCATGGGCAGACTGGGCGAAACAGTCGCTTGACAGAGCCATTTCTGCGGGTTTAACTGTCTGAGGAAAGGCGGTGGAGCGACCCGATGTCCTTCCCTACACGCCGCCGAGTGCAACCTGATGCTGCAGTTTTGGGAGATTGTGCATGAAGAAGGCTGTTTTGACCGTGATGGCGTTCGTCGCCATCGGGGGGGCTGCGTTCGCGATTCCGCCCTTCGGCAAGGAGTTCGAAGCCCTGTACGTGAAGCCCGGTAGCGAACTGGAAGCCAAGGTGAAAGAGGTTAAGTGCAACCTCTGCCACGAAGGCACCAGCAAGAAGGATCGCAACGCTTACGGTAAGGCCCTGGACGAGCTGCTGGACAAGAAGGAAGACGCCAAGAATCCCGAGAAGATTCGCCAGGCCCTTGAGACCGTCGCTAAGCTGCCCTCCAACGGTCCCGGCTCCCCGACCTTCGGCGAGCTGATCCAGATGGGCAAGCTGCCCGCTGGCAACTAACCGCCCGGCAGCGCAGGCCAACAAGTCAACATAAAGGCCGCGGATGAACCCTCGTCCGCGGCCTTTGTTTTTTGACACGGTTTTGATCTGCCGCGTGCCTTCTTCGCAGCACGCCGCAACTACGCTTCGCTGGCTTCTTCCTGGGGCACTTCCTGCTCGACTAGCGACGACAACGCCGCCCGCAGCTCTTTGAGCTTCAGCGGCATGTGCAGGATCTTGCGGATCTCGGAAGTCTGCGCTTCCTTCTCCCATTTGCGGTGCGCCTCGCCGAGCATCAGGATCGCCCGCATGTTGCGGCCAAAATCCTGCTCGGCTAGACGGTTGAACGCTTCCAGGGCCGGACGGCCGATCTCAGGCGTGCTGAAGATCATGCAGTCGACCAGCTTGGGATTCTCTTCGAGTCGCGCCAGAGCCCGTTCCGGATCGATGGTCACCAGCACGCGGAAGCCGCTGCGTTTCAGGCCTTCGCGCAGGGCGTTCTGCATCTCGACATTGCTCTCGACCACCATCACCGAATGGCTGGCTTCGATGGTGTCGGAGCCTACGCGGATGCTGGTATCGCGATTGCCCAGCCGATCGGCGGCGCGTCGCAACTCCATCAGCATTTCGGAAGGCCGCTGGTAACGTTGCGACGGGTTGAGCGCCATCGAACGCACCAGGATCTGAATCAGCGGGTCGGGCACGCCCGGCGCGTGGTGCGGTGGCGCAACGTTCAGGAACCGGCTGGGAGCACCGCGGGCAACTCGATCTTTGGTTTCGGTCAGCGGGGCCGTGCCGGTCAGAATGTGGTACAGCATGCAGCCCAGGAAGAAGATGTCGCTCCGCGGATCGTCCTTGGGCGCGCCGGTGGCTTTCTCCAAGCCGGCGTAATCGACGGTGCGGACCACTTCGCCGGGCTGCTTGGCCGCCAAGCCAAAGTCGGCCACCTTGGCGGTGCCGCGGCTGGAAACCAGGACGTTGGTCAGCTTGATGTCGCGGTGGCTGTAGCCAAGCTTGTGGGCATAGGTAATGCCGCTCAGCACGTCGATCATGATCTTCGTGGCTTCGAGCGGTTCCAGCTTCTTGCGGATTCGCAGGAACTCGCGCAGGGTATTGCCCTCGACGAACTCCATGGCGAACCAGTGGGTGTCGCGCTCGGAGACCACGTCGTACACGTTCACGACATTGGGATGGCGCAGTTTCTGGCCGATCTCGCCTTCGCGCATGAACTGAGCGATGACCTGCTCGTTGTCGCTATGGCGAGAACGGAGCAGCTTCAGCGCCACGTTGTCACCGGCGTCAGGCGACGAGCAGCGGTAGACGCGGGCGAACGTGCCCGCGCCACACATATACAGCACCTTGTATTTGCCGTAGAAGTATCCCTGTCGGTAGTCCTTGAGGACGCGATCCAACTGCCAGTTGGTAAGCCAGTTCTGGCGCAGGCAATACTGCTGGACGTCTTCGGCGCTGGGTAGGCTCGATACCTGAGATCGGATCTCCTGCACCTGGTTGCTATCGAGCAGGTTGACCTCGAGCAACCGCTGCAGCAGGTGTTCTCCGGACATTGGTGCCATTACGGCGCACCCCAACAAGTGTGAATCCCCCCACTTGCGACCCGTGCCGGTCGCAGTCCTACCCATCCTAAGACGAACAACACCGCGCAGGCAACAGGTTCCGGGCCCCCCCTGAGGCAGTCGTCCGCCGGTAACCCACTCAAAAGTACGGAATTACGCGTTTTGAGCCGCATCGGTTGAGCCGGCGGACGAGAAAATCGGCCTCGGCCAATGGGGTGGAGCCTTCCTGCCGGCCCAGCAGCTGTGAGCCGACGAGCGGTTGCCTTCGGAGCGCGGCCACACCGCATCGATTGGCTGCTTGAACCTCGATGTCTACGCCTATGGTTGAAGCAATCCCTGCTGCGCCTTTAGGCGTCTACCTTTCTGAAAGCGGCGGTGCAAACAGCTCGCAGCAACTTTGAATTTTCTTTAACTCCTTTGTGCGTAGGTTGCTGCGTCTAGCTCTTTAGTGCGGCTACGACATCTTGGCATCGGGCTTGCTTTCAGGGCAGTCGGGCGTGCGACGCGCTCCCAGCAGGACGGGCTTCGGCCCGCCTGCTGGGAGACCTTTTACTCCCTCCCACCTTGGCGTCTGCTCGCTCTCCTTCCTTCTGGTCCTTCTGGTTCTGCTTCTCCCGTTGTGAGGCCAAGATGACATTGTTGCGACGCGGTGGCCTTAACGTATGGCCACGATGCTTGGGGTTGGCACTATTGGCGATGATGGTGGTGTTCGGGCCAAGTCCCGTGTGGGGACAAGAGGATGCCAGCGCCCCGCCTGCTGCAGAGGCCGCCGCAGAAGCGGTGGTCGTCGAGGCGGAAGCAGCGGAGCAACCTGTGACTGCCGAGAGCGTGCTGGGTGACGTTGATGTGCTCTGGACGTGCTTGGCGGCCTTCTTGGTCTTCTTCATGCAGGCCGGGTTCGCCCTCGTCGAAACCGGCTTCACGCGTGCCAAGAACGCCTGCAACATCATCATGAAGAATGCCCTGGACTTCTCCATCGGCACCTTGGCGTTCTGGTCGATCGGCTTTGGTCTGATGTTCGGCGCCTGCACGGGCTGGTTTGGAACCAGCGGTTTCTTCTACGACGGCGGTTTCACCAATGCCACGACCACGGAGTCGGGTGAGGTCGTGCTGGGCGAGCCGGTTCCGTTTGACTGGGCGTTCTTGATTTTTCAGACGGTGTTCGCCGCCACGGCCGCCACGATTGTGTCCGGTGCCATGGCCGAACGCACCAAGTTCAGCGCATACATCGTGTACTCGCTGCTGATCACAGTGTTCGTCTACCCGATCTTCGGTAGCTGGTGCTGGAATGGTCTGGTTGGCGGTACGGGCACCGGCTGGCTTGAAGACAAGGGCTTCATGGACTTTGCCGGTTCGACCGTGGTGCACTCCGTGGGGGCCTGGTGTGCCTTGGCGGGCGCAATCGTGGTCGGTCCGCGGTTGGGCAAGTACGGTCCTGGTGGCAAGGTCAACGCGATTCCCGGTCACAATATCCCGCTGGCCGCGCTGGGCGTGTTCATCCTCTGGCTCGGGTGGTTTGGCTTCAACCCCGGTAGCACCACGGCCGTCGGCGGCGGCGACTTTGCCAAGATCGCCGTCACGACAAACATGGCGGCGGCGGCCGGTGCCTTGGGTGCGGTGGTGGTTAGCTGGGTGATGTTCAAGAAGCCCGATCCCTCGTTCACTCTCAACGGCGCCTTGGCGGGCCTGGTTTCGATCACCGCCGGCTGCGATGTGATGTCGCCCTCGCTCGCTGCCCTGACGGGGCTGATCGGCGGCGTCCTGGTCGTGCTCGCGGTTTTGTTCTTCGACCGGATCCGCGTCGACGATCCCGTGGGTGCGATCTCTGTCCACGGCGTGTGCGGTGCCTGGGGTACGCTGGCCATCGGCCTGTGGGGCGATGAAGTCGGCTTGTTCCTGGGCGGTGGCGCCGGTCAGTTGGGCATCCAGGCTCTAGGTGTGGCCGCCGGCTTTATCTGGGCCTTCTTCACCAGCCTGATCATCTTCCTGGGCATCAAGTACACGATCGGGATTCGTGTCAGCGAGGAAGAAGAAATCCAAGGTCTGGATATCAACGAGCACGGCATGTACGCCTACCCGATTCCGCTGGTCGTCGACCCGCTGGTTAGCGGTGCCGGTTCGCCGGGTACAGCTCCGGTGGGAGTCACCGCCGCGGCCAAGCCGGCCGTCGAGGGTGTGTAGTCCCACTGCGACCGCTCATTAGCTGAACATTGCTGGCCTTGCCTTGGGCCAGAAGGGAGCCCCGGGGGCTTGGGCAGGTAATCCGCCTTGCCTGTCCAGGCCCGGGGCGTCGCCTTTGATATCGGCGTGCGATACGGGGTATCCTAGCCGATAAGTGTGAAGGCTTTCTCTGGTCCCCCCGGCCGTTGCTGCAATGGCCGCACGATGCAGGCAAGCAGCCACGGATGCCGCCCCCGCCACGATGGCTTGTGATGGCCGACAGGCAGGGCTAATATCACAGCAGGTTGCGTCAACATCGACGCAACTCCTCACGGGAGACCGACATGAAACTGATCATCGCAATCATTCAGCCTAACAAGCTGGAATCCGTTAAAGCGGCTCTCACCGAGGTTGAAGTGTTCCGCCTGACGGTGCTCGATGCCCAGGGCTTCGGCCGGCAGAAGGGACATACCGAGGTGTACCGCGGCCATGAGTTCACGGTGAACCTGCTGCGGAAGGTCGAGCTGCAGATCGCGGTCAACGACGAGTTCGTGGAACCCACCATCGAAGCCATCATCCGTGGTGGCCGGACCGGCGAGAAGGGCGAGATCGGCGACGGCAAGATCTTCGTGCTGCCGCTGGAAGACTGTATCCGCATCCGGACCGGCGAACGGGGGCCAGAAGCAATCTAGCACCCACGGGCGATGCGGCGGGGGGCGGACGCCGGCCGGCGGTGCTATCCGCGGCGTGCCGTTGGCTGCCGCCAGAACAAGCAACTGGGAAGCTGGAGGCTTCCTCAAACGGACGCAGGATGTGCCCAACGGAACGGTCGACTTGCCCAGCCGCTGGCGAGTCGACCGTTCTTTTTTTTGCACCGCGGCGGTTGGGCAGCCATCGCCGCTTCGGTCGGCGCACAAAAAAAACCGCCTGGTCAGGCGGTTAGCTGGCTGGGAGCCAGATTAAGGTGCAGTGCCGGAGAGAGGACTCGAACCTCCACGGGAGTGATCCCACTAGGTCCTGAACCTAGCGCGTCTGCCAATTCCGCCACTCCGGCGTGCGGCTGGACGAGTAAATATATCCTAGCCGCCGTTTCATGCAAGTGGTAGATCGGCCAGAAAACTCCCTTCCCTGAAGAAGGTTGTAGCAGATCGCATTTTTCGGTCCGCGAAGGAATTGCCGGGGGGATGGCGGTACCCCGGAGGCCGGAATGCGACGCCCGGGAAGCAGCCTGCCTCAGAATCGGCCTTGTCACGGAGGCCGCAGGCCAGTACAAGGACGCCCCCTTTCCCGCGTAGCCGAGTATCCCGTCCGACCCCGATCGTGCCGCATCCGGCGACCGACCCGTTGCCGCGGCCGTAGCCATGGGGGATCGCTTGGCGACTCAGCAATTCAAGTGATGGTGATGTTGGCCGACGGCGTCGTTGCCTTCCGCCCGCTAGCGCTTCCCGTTTGCGGTGATGTCGCTGGCCGGCGGCCTGGCGGTCGCCCGTTGGGCATACCCGAATGGTTCTAAACCTTGGATTTCAACGCGCGGGAGGCACCGTCTATGCGACGGTTCATCATTTGGGCAGCTCTCACAGGTCTATTTCTGGCTGGAGCCGCTCCGGTCGACGCTCAGGAGCCTTGGCGACCTGAGTGGCGGGCACGCCGTGCCCAGGCTGAACTTCCGGTGCCCGGTCCCCAGCCGGAAACCACCTACGTGGTGCCTGGCTCGGAATCCGTGCACGATGGCTCCGCGGAGTCCATCAGCCAGCGGATGAGCGCGCTGCAGGCGGAGCTGAACATGCTCCGCGCCCAGTTGCGGGGGCAACTTTCCGCGCCTCCGGGGGCGGTGCCCGGCGAGATCGTTTATGAAGGCGAGATGCCGTTCCTGGGCGAGGGGCACTATGACGCGCATCTCGAGGGGGCGCAGTGCTGCATGGTGGTGCCCGGCGGCTGCTGCGGCGACGCCTGCGGACCGCTCAGCTTCGGTGCGGACGGCATCTTTCTGCACCCGAGCATCGTCGGCAACCACGCGTTCCTGGTGACCACCACGAACGCGAACACCTCGGCCGATTCGAGGAACATCCCGTTCGACTGGGATACCGAGGCTTCGTATCGCATCTGGGTTGCCTTGAAAGACTGCGATCGCTTCGGCATCCGGGGTTCGTTCTGGCGGTTCGAGAACAGCATCGCCCAGGTGCAGACGCTCGATCCCAACCAATTTGCCACGGCTGAAGTGTTCGTGCCCGGCGATTCGTTCGAGATTCTGGCTCCGGCGGGCTCGACGATCGACGCCTCGCACCGGCTGGACCTGGCGGTGGTCGATCTGGACGTGGTCAAGGACATCCTCTGGCCCAAGGCGATGCTGACCCTGACCGCCGGCTTGCGGTACGCCCGCAACGAACAGAACTACGAAGTCGACGTGATCGACGCCACGGGGGCGGCGCTCGCTTCGCTCAAGCACCTGCACCGGTTTGAGGGCGTGGGCCCGAGCATCGGCTTTGAGCTGCGGCGGTGCATCGGCTGCAGCGGGTTCTCGGTGTACCTGCGCAGCAAGGGAGCCGCCGTGTTCGGTCAGATTGATACGTCCGTGGACGAAGCCGAGTTTGGCGTTGAAACCAACGCCTACACGGCCGACGGCTTGGACGAGCCGCTGCTGATTGGCGAAGTCGGCTTCGGCTTCCAGTACAGTTGGCACAAGCTGTGGCTGCGGGCCGGGTACGAAGCCCAGTACTGGATGAACGCCGGCAACGCCACCTCTACGGGCGATGACCTGGGCCTGGTGGGCTTTGCGGCCTCGGCGGGCTTGGGCTTCTAAGCCGGCCGTGCTGAACGCGGCGGCCGTGCGGCTGGAGTAGGCAGGCGCGGAAGATGGATTTCCCAAGCCTCCGCACTGCTACCGACCCGTTCCCTAGATCCGGTACGGATCGGCTGGGACGCGGCGGACGATGCACAGCAAGCTGGCAGCGGCGGCGAGGCCTCCAATAGCAATCAGCAAGGCGGGCTCGAGTAGCAGCATCGCAGAACTAGCTCCAGGCAAGAGGGAGGAAGGATGCTGCAGGGTAATGCGACCGGCGTGCCAGAGTGGGACAATCACCCATAACCTCAAAACATGAGGGAATTTGGTTGTTTTGACGAGGTTGAACTAAACGGTTGTTTGATTTCCGCCCGCTCGGGTGGTGTCGCGGTGATGGCGCGGTTGTGGCGCGATGGATTCGCGTCCGCAAAGTTTGGGTAAACCAACTTCCCCGCACCATTCATCAACATGCTTGCAAATGAAACAAGGCGGCTTGAACTGCCCGGTTCAAGCCGCCTTGTTCTTTTCGTTCGTTTGGTTTCCGGACTTGCGGCGACAGGTTCACGGTGTCCTGGGGGAACGCGTCGCTCGCTTCACCGTGGGGTTACCAGGGAGCCCGGATGTAGTACACGCCGAACTGCCGCGTGTCACTGGGCCAGTACGGGGTCGGCAGGTAGCCCGGCCGCGGGCTGGGCGCCCCTACGGGCACGTAGGTCGGACCGGCGTACTGCGGATAGATCGGCGTGATGGTGGTGTTGCCGACACCCCAGGAGTAATTCGTCTGGTAGTTGGCCTGCGGCGGGACGACCAGTGCGACCGGCCGGCCCCACATGGTGTGGTAGTAGCCGTAGTGCCAGGGACCACCGTAGACGGTGTCGCCATCGGCCACAACCGCGCCGGAACCTTGGGCTGCCGCAGTCCCCTCAGTGACCGTACCGCCTTCAACGACCCCACCCTCGACGGTGCCTTCGGGCGAGAACACTTGCGGCGGGACGGTTTGGCCCACGTGCGCGCCGGGTTGCTGGGCGACCGCGAGGCCCGTCCAGCAGCAGGCGCAGCCCAATAGGGCGGTGAACAGGAAACGAGTCCGCTTCATGGTAGGAAAGCCTCGTGGTTTAGTACCAACGGATGGTGGTGATGGTGCTACCGCCATCCATGTGATCGCGGTAATAACGCCGAGTACGGAACCGCCACATCCACTCGTGAGGCCCCATCGGCCCGTAGCTGATCCAGGTGTAGCCCACGTATTCGGGGATCGGACGCGGGGCGAGGTACAGCCGGGCCGGGTACGGCTCGGCGCCTCCCGGCGGGTAGTAGTAATTGTAGGTCAGCGGCGGAATCGCCTGCGGGACCGGGGCGACGCCGGCTTCGACAGCCTCCTGCGCCGAAGCCGTCCCGCAGACTGCCAGGCTGATGCCAGCCACCAGCGGGAGAACGAGTTTTCGAACCATGACCTTCGCTCCTGTCGGAAATGGTGTCTGCGAGCGGGATCGAAACGGCGATGCGGACGGCGTCGGGCGACCGGGCCACAGCAACGGACGGCGCGAAACTGACCAGGGACCGTGCGTCCGGTGCGACCGGCCTGGGCTCCTTCCTCCAACGCGGGCCGCTGCCGAATCTGCGTGGCGAGCCTTTGGGGAAAATCGGGCTGCTGCCGGCAGTCGGCGTGCTATCAATTGTTTCGACCGGGCATCCAACGCGGCTTAGTGTTTGTGGAGCGGAGGCGCCATTTGCTACGGTTGTAGGCCGCATAAAGCGAACCCACCTGGGACCGGTGCGGAATAACCGGTAGAATCGGTACGGGGATTAAAGGCGGATTCCGCCCCACGGCAACGTACCCGCCTGCCCGATTTGCGTTGCCAGGGGCCTTCCTGATGCCTTGTGGGCCACGGCTGCTGGACGATTGGTTGGGGGGCCGTTTGGGCGACAACGCACCGCCCGCAGAGTACATTAGTTCCCCCCGGCGTGTGTGCCGCGGCGGCCGCCGCGCGGTCTGGCCGAGCCGTACAGGCCCTACCATCCGCACCGCCATTGCACCCGAAATCAAGCGTACGTTTTGCCATACAGGAGTGATTGTCTTGGCGCGTTCCCAAGCAGATCGAACCGCCCCGCAGCAGGAGGCCTCCTCGCCATCGACCAACGGTCACAGCACCGCCGAGAGCAACGGCCACGCGGTGAGCACGCCTCGCAAACGTGCGACCGCCGAGGCGATGGCGGCCAGCCAGCGCGATATTTCGGTGAGCGAGTTTTTTGCCAAGAACCGCCACCTGCTGGGATTTGACAATCCGCGCAAGGCGCTGCTGACCACGGTAAAGGAAGCCGTCGACAATGCCATCGACGCCTGCGAAGAAGCCGGCATTCTGCCCGAGGTATGGGTCCAGATCGACGCCACAACGCCCGGACGGTATCGCGTGGCGGTGCAGGATAACGGCCCGGGCATCGTCAAGAAGCAGATCCCGCTGATCTTCGGCAAGCTGCTGTACGGCTCCAAGTTCCACCGCCTGCGGATGAGCCGCGGCCAGCAGGGGATCGGCATCAGTGCCGCCGGCATGTACGGCGTGCTCACGACGGGTAAGCCGGTCAAGATCGCCTCGAAGACCGCGGCCAACAAGCCGCTGCACTACTTCGAGATCCAGATCGACACAAAGAAGAACAAGCCCGAGATCCTCAACGGCCGCGGCGAGGGCGAGGACATCAAGCTCGACGAGAAGGGGCTTGAACGCCTGGCCAAGCTGGAGCTGGACTGGGAGGCAAGCGTCGCCCACGGTACGCGCGTGATGATCGAGCTGGAGGCCCGGTATCAGCGCGGCCGCGGCAGTGTCGACGAATACCTGGAACAGACGGCGATCGCCAACCCGCACGTGCAGTTGCACTACCGCGATCCCGAAGGCAACGTGCGCGATTATCCGCGCAGTGCCGAAGTGCTGCCGCCCGAGCCCAAGGAGATCAAACCGCACCCGTACGGTGTGGAGTTGGGCCGGCTGGCCGTGATGCTCAAAGACACCAAGGCGCCCACGCTTTCGCAGTTTCTGGCCAGCAGCTTCACGCGGGTCAGCCCGGCGATTGCCAAACGCATTTGCGAAACGGCCAAGCTGAGCACGCGCGCCCGGCCAGCACACATCGGCCGCCACGAGGTCGACAACCTGTACAAGGCCATCCAGGAAACCAAGATTCCTGCCCCGGCCACCGACTGCTTGGCGCCCATCGGCGAAGAACTGCTGCTCAAGGGCCTGCGGCACGTGGTACCGGGCGAGTTCTACGCGGCGCACACGCGGCCGCCCTCGGTGTACCGCGGCAACCCGTTCCAGATCGAAGTCGCCCTGGCCTACGGCGGCACATCGTCGGCGACCAAGGTTTCGCTGGAGCAACTGCGCGAACTGCTCAGCGAAAGCGACGCCCGTACGTTGCGGCAGTTTCTGGTGACGACCTTTTCCGGCATCGGCCCCGATGGTGCCGACCGTATCGTGAAGGCGAGCAAGCTGGGAACCCGCAAGGTGCCGCACAAGCTGCGGCCCAAGGAGATCGAGGTTCTGCACCACGCGCTCCAGGACGTGAACCTGGACGAAGGGCAGACGATGAACGTGCTGCGGTTTGCCAACCGCGTGCCGCTCCAGTTCCAGCAGGGCGCCTGCGCCATCACGCAAACGGTGATGGCGACCAACTGGCGCAGTTACGGCCTGAGCCAGTCGCGCAACTCGCTGCCCTCGGCTCCGGTTACGCTGATGGTGCACATCGCCAGCGTGTGGGTGCCGTTCACCAGCGAGTCCAAGGAAGCCGTCGCGGCCTATCCGGAAATCCAGAAGGAGATCCGCCTGGGCTTGCAGGCCGTGGGCCGCAAGCTCGGCATGTACCTGCGCCGGCGGGCCATGGTCAAACAGGAAGGCGAACGCCGCAACCTGTTCCTCCGCTACCTGAAGGAGGTGGCCAGCGCCGTCAGCAAGATCAACGATGCCGACCGCGACATGCTGTACGAAAAGCTGGTGGCCGTCGCCCACAAGAAGACCGCAGTTGCCGACCTGAAGCTCGACGACCGCGGTAAGGCGATCCAAACGGCACCCGAGGAAGCCGATTACGGTGGTGGCGTGCTGATCGTGAGCGATGGCCAGGAGATCGTGCCGGGCAGCACCTCGGCTGGCGGTCGCATCAGCGACGACGATCGCGAGGAATAATTCGCGGCAGCCGCGGACAATCACGCTGCAGGGGCGTGCTACTGCGGGGGCCGCGGCGCGAGCTCGTACGTCAGCTCGACCACTTTCAGTTCCGGAGCTTGGACGGCTTGCGGGCCTTGCCCTTCGTCGAGCCAGGTTTGATTGCCGCCGGCTAACCGGGCTTGGCGGGCGCCGGCACGCGCACGGGTAATCATGTCGTCGAGGCTGTCCTTGGGAAACACTTCGATCACGCCGCCGCTCAGTGTGATTTCGGTCTCCACCCCGTCGACTTGCCAGGTGGAACGGGCGATTGTCTGCCGGACGCGCTCCACGGCATAGGTGGCATTGCGCGGCCCGGTATCGCCCAAAAAGACCGCGAAGCCGTTGCCCATCACGCGGCAGCCCAGGTCATTGTCACGCTCCATCCGCAGCACGCTGCTGATCAGTTGGCCCATGGCCTGCACGAGCCGATCGCCGATGCGCGGCCCGAAACAGTCGTTGACGTGATGGAGCTGATCGATCTCCATCCAGCCAAAGCTGACCGTGCGCTGCGAGGCGGGGTCCGCCGCGCGAAACTGGTCGATGAATTGCTGTAAGCCGCCCCGATTGCTCAGCCCACTGTGCCGGTCGATCAGCGTACGCGGATCAATTTCCGCGAGTCGGTTCTCCGACCGCAGCACCTCGATGAACGAGGCGAGCATGGCATCGCGCAGCAGGTGGCAATGATGAATCAGGGCGGCGATCTCGATCAGGAGGCGGCGGCTATCGACAATGCCCTCACGCTGCTGGGCCATGGCCAGGCGGTTGGCCGTGGTTTCCAGCTGCAATGCCTGAGCCTGCAGGATCTGCTCCAGTTCGACGCCTAACGGGCCAAGCTCGCCCAGGTCGCCCAGCCTGGCGCGCAAGTGATCGGTAGCCTGCTTCTGCTGTTCCAGCCACCGGTCGTTGGTCTGAAGCAGTTCGTCGGCCATCGCCTGCAGGTCGGGCGAGACCGTACTGGCGTGGATCGTGCCGGCGGCAATTTCGCGGTCGAGCTTGCGGACACGCGTATCGAGCTGCACCAACTGTTCCCGGTAGGCGCCGATTTCCAATCGCAGCACCGGCAGCGTGGCGCCGACAAACGGGTTGCTGTCCTCCAGACCGGCGAGGGCTTCGAGCCATTGCACCGGTAGCCCTGGTTCGGCCGTCTCGGTTGGCTGGGGCGGCAATTCAACGAGCGGCCGGGCGGGAGGCTCCAGAACAACCGCCGGCTGCTGGGGCTGCTCGCTCCAGGTGGGAAGCAGCACTGGACCGGCCGCGCGAAATTGATGATAGCGCACCGATAGCAGGTAGCCGATCAGCAGATTCGCGACGGCGACGACGAGGACCAGGGCGATCAATGGCTCCATAGCTTGGCTCCGCCTCCTGCGCCCCTGTCGTGACCGTCTTGGCGGAATCGCTTGTCGTTTTCCTGGGCTAACGCTGCCATAGGTTCGGTCCGGCGGTGGACCGGCGCACAAGTTGTGGGCAGTAGGCGGTACCGATCACGGTCGGCTGCCGCACCTGAAATTACCCCAGCCGGCATTGTCGACTAGAAGGCAGCAGCCCCGGTCACCTGGTTATCCAGCGGCGCGCTCGACATACTCGCCAGGATGTCGTTAATCAGTTCCTGCATGCGGCTGGTGCGGTCGATCACTTGCGGCAGCACGTCCTCGGCTCGGCTATTGAGCGAGTCTCGCAGCACCTCGGCTTCCGACGAGAGCGCCTGCACCAGCGGTTGCAGCGATTGCTTGGGGGGGCGGTCAGGACACTGGGCGGCTTCGCGGTGCTTGCCGTGCACGTGCAGCAGGTTGTTGTACCAGCGGAGAAACGTGCTGCGGCTGATCATGCCGCGCGGGTTCCCGTCGCGCACCACGATCACGCGCCGAATTGAAACCCTGCACAGGAAATCGAAGATCACACTGGCCGGGGTGTCTTCGTCGAAGCAGACCACGTTCCGCTTCATCACCTCGCGGACGGGCTTGTTCCAGCTATCAGGCGTCGACATCGCCGTAAGCACGTCTTTCTCGGACAGTATGCCGACCAGCCGCTCCGAACTGTCGATCACCGGACAGGAATTGACGCGGAACCGCAAGAAGAAGTCCGCCGCCTGGCCAACCGTTTCATCGGCGCGGAGGCAAGCCACCAGGGCCGTCATCATGTTGCGGGCCGTTAGCTGCTGGAACAGCCCATGCTGCTGCGGAGCGATGAAGTGGCCCGCTTCGCACAAAGCCCGATAACAGACCACGCGGTCGCGGCCTGCCTGCTTGGCCACCAGCAGGGCCTGGTCGGCGGCATCGATCAAGGCTTCGACGTCCTTGGTATCGTCCAGCAGGCCGGCCACGCCAATACTGGCGGTCACGTTGATCGTTTGCTTGCCGGCGGGAATCTCCAGTTGCGAGATCGCTTCGCGGGCACGTTCGGCCCAGAGCTTGGCGTCTTCCTCGCAGGTTTCGGTGAGAAGCGCGCAGAACTCTTCGCCGCCGAACCGGCACACATAATCGCTGGATCGAATGTTCGACTGCAGCGTCCGGGCGACGTGTCGCAACACCTGGTCGCCGACCGGGTGACCGTAGGTGTCGTTGATCTTCTTGAAGTAGTCGATGTCGATCATCACTGCCGACAGCTTGAGCTGGTAGCGGCGGGCACGCTGGAACTCACGCTGCGCCAGCTCATGGAAGGCACGGCGGTTGTAGATGCCTGTCAGCGGATCGCTGCGGACCAGTTCGTTCAGCCGCTGCTCGAGCAGCAGGACGCGGGCACCGGCTTTCATGCGGGCCAAAAGTTCGCCCTGCTTGACCGGCTTGGTGAGAAAGTCGTCGGCTCCGGCCTCCAGGCCTTCGACGAGGAAGTTGGAGCCCGTCTTGCCGGTCAGCATCAAGATGTACAGGTAATGCGGCAGTTGCATTTGCCGCACGATCCGGCACAGCTCCGGCCCCGTGAGCCCCGGCATCATCCAGTCGGTGAGCAGATAGTGGGGGCAATCCTCTTGGATCAGGGCCAAAGCTTCTTGGCCGCTGGTCGCCAATCGCGTGTGATAACCGCCCGATTCCAGCATCGCCTTGGTGAGGCGCAGCATCACCGGATCGTCGTCTACCAGCAGAACTTTGGGACCTGACGTTTCCATTGGGCATTCCCGAGCCGGGGGCGCGCCGACGTAACCCTATGGCCTACCGTGCCGTTTTGTCTTGAAAAGCTAGCTCGCCCAAGGGACGGGGCAAGGTTCCCTGTGACCAGAAAAGTTAGCGCGGTCGAACCGGTGGTGCAGTTTGCACCGAAGATGCCGTCGGCTCTTCCATGAATGGGGGGACTGCTAGTCGTTCGCCCCTGGTTCCTTGTGGGGAGATTCCGGAGATGGCACGGGGGAAGATTCGCCGGCTTTATGATCCGTTTGCCCATTACGCTCGCTGGCCGACGGGGAGCCCGCTAGGCTTTTGGGCTCCGTGGAACGAGCTTCGGCGGCCATCGTGGCGGCTGCCGTTTCGCCAAGCTGGACCAGACGCATCAGTTCCACCAGAACGTTGCGCTCCGCCAACTGAAAGCCGACGGCGATCACCGGACCGACAGAACCGAACAGGGTGAGGAAGTCCCACCGGACAAAGAACGATGCGCCCCAGCAGACCAGGGCGGCCAGGGCTACGAACTCGGCCCAGTACAAAATGGCGGCCAACAGCGGACGCAGGTGCAATGCCCCCAGGCGGCCCGTGGTTCGGGCCATGAACGGCACCAGCATCACGCCGGATACGAGCTGCATCAGCGCCATCCACTGGAGCAAATGGAGGTCGGCATCCGCGGGCAGTTCCGGGCGGAACTGCATCAGCACATAGGCCGCGGCCCCCAGCAACGTGAACGATTCCAGCATGGTTCCCAGGAGCAAGGCCCGCTGGCTTTGCCGGGCTGGCTCCCAGCGCATGGCGCCCACGCGTCCCAGTAAGCCAACGGCGGCGGCGAAAGCGGCCAAACTGGCCGTGATGCTGAGCGACAGTTCCAGCGGCCGCGAGACGGCCAGAAGTACGTACTCCAGCAGCACCGCCCACACCGCCAGGTGCAGTGCCTTGAGCACGGCTTGCAGCCGTCCCAGGATTTGTTCAAGCGACGCCTTCAAGAGGTGGTCCGATGTGCTGGTAGGGAAGCGTTGTCACCTTAGGCCGGGCAGTTTAACCCGGGCAGCCCCGCTGGCCTTTCTGTCTGGCCCCGCCGCTAGCCGGGGGGCGGGTGCAATGCCAGGCAAGCTGTTATAACATCCGCGATGATGAGCGAGCTTCCTGAAGTTGACGTTTTGTACCAGCAAGGGCCTTGCCTGGCAGTTTGGAAACCCGCGGGAGTGGCCACCCAGGCGCCGCCGGGCATCGACAGCCTCGAAACCCGGATCAAGCAGCAGCTTGCCCGAGCTGCCGGGCCAGGCGAGTCGATCTATCTGGGCGTGCCGCACCGGCTGGATCGGCCCGTCTCCGGGGCGATGGTCTTTGCCACAACACGCAAGGCCACGCGGCGGCTGGCCGAGCAGTTCGAACGTCGTGAGGTGCAGAAGATCTACTGGGCCTGCGTGACCGGCGAGGTGCAGCCGGACCGGGGCACCTGGCAGGATTTCATGCGCAAAGTGCCCGGTCAGGCCCACGCCGAGATCGTTCCGGCCGATCATCCCGATGCCCAACTGGCGGTGCTGCACTACCGGGTGCTGGGCGTGGCCGAGTTCGGCACGTGGCTGGAAGTGACGCTGGAAACCGGCCGGACCCATCAGATCCGGGTGCAAGCCGCGGCCCGGGGCCACGCCGTGCTGGGCGACCAGCAGTACGGCTCCGAGGTGGCCTTTGGCCCGGCTACCGACGACCCGCGTGCCAGGGTGATTGCCTTGCACGGCCGGCAGCTCGCCTTCCGCCATCCGACCACCAAGGAGCAGGTGCGCGTCACGGCGGCGCTGCCCGACTACTGGCAAGAGTTGGGCTATCCGTTCGAGGCCTGATTGGGGGCGAACCCCGCGGCGGGCAAAGGTGTCCACCGCGTTATGGTCCCGGTACCCGCCGCCAGAACGCAGCACGCACGGCAGCGAGCAGAGTCTGGAATTCGCCCCCATCCGAGCCGCAGGCCGCGCCGATCCCAGGTATTCCGATTGCTTGTTGCGCTTCTAGCCGCTTGGTGGTATCGCCACAAAACTTTGGCGCGATATAATCGCTGCGAACCTCTCCTGCCTACCCCATGCCATCCCCATGCAGGGCCCTCCCTCGCCGCGAGGCGAGTTCGATCCTCAGGCGTTGCAAGTAGAGCCGCTGCCAGAGCTCGCTGGAACGGCTGAGCCTCTAGCTGCGCCTTATGGCTTGCCCTTCTGGTTCGCCTATATCGGTAATTTGGCCATCATGATGGCCATCGCGGTGCTCTACCGCTATTCCGACTATGTGAAGGTGCTGGGCGGTACCGAAACCGATCTGGGGTGGATTGTCGGCGTGGGTATGGTCGGCAGCCTGGTCATGCGGCTTGCCCAGGGGGTCTGCATTGTCCGAATCGGAGCCCGGCAGGTCTGGTTCTGGTCGGTGGCCGTGTTTTGCGTGGTCTGTTTTGCCCACCGGTTGGTTGAAACCGTTCACGGTCCCGCCGTCTATACGCTACAGATCCTTTTCCGCAGTGCGGTCGCTGGAATCTTCGGGGCGTCGATCACGTACGTTTCCACACTGGTACCGATTACCCGGGTGGCCGAAGTGATCGGCATGCTTGGCACCTCCGGTTTTCTGGGAATGCTGGGCGGTACGCTGATTGGCGACTATGGCGTGTTCGGCGACGGCAAGATCGATCGCGAACACGTCGACTGGATGTTCGACGTTGCCGGCCTGCTGGGCGTGATTTCGTGCATCTTTGCCTGGCTGGCCACGCGGGGCGAGGTCCGGCCCGAGAAACGCCGTCAGCCGCCGCTGTTCTGGTTGCTGCGCCGCTACCATCCCGGCGTGCTGATGCTGGTAGCGGTGGGCGTGGGCATCGGCGTGAACTTGCCCACGGCGTACCTCCGGCCGTTTACTGAGTCGCTGCACATCGGCGGCATCATGCTGTTTTTCTGGGTGTACGCCCCCACGGCGTTCATTACCCGGTTCTTGACCCGCCGGGCCCCCGAGCAGATCGGCATCCGGCCGATGGTCATCATCGGGCTGACCTGTCTGGCGCTGAGCGTGGTGATGTACCTGGTGGTGTCGAGCACCTGGCACCTGATCATTCCGGGCTTTCTGGCCGGGTTTGCGCACGCCTTCTTGTTCCCGTCGGTGACCGGCGGCGGCAGCACGTCGTTCCCTGCCCGGTACCGCGGGATCGGCGTGACGGTGATGTTGGCCATGTACGACCTGGGCAACCTGATCGGCGCCCCGATGGCCGGCATGATGCTGTTCGGGGCCGAGGCCCTGGGCTTGCCGCCGTATCCTAGCATGTTTCTGGGCATCGCCAGCATGCTGGCCCTGATCTGCCTGAGTTACTACTTCAACAGCCGGCACCACAAGGGGCCGGGGCTCCATCACGAGCCCAAACGGAAGGCCCGGAAGGTCAAGCCGCGCACGAGGGCAGCCGCGGGGGCGTCCCCGGGCGACGGGGCGACCAACGGCGCCCCGGCTACCAACGGAGCCGCCGCCAGCACCGTGGCCGACGAAGCCTGGCCGCGTGGCGGCGAGCCGGCCGACAAAGGCCGCAGCCTGCTTCCGGGCACCCCGGGCGAACCGCCCCGTGGGGACGAAGGCCGCCCGGCATCGAAGCCCCCCGGCGAGAAATGCCCTCGGTAGCCGAGGGCTTGCGTCTGCGGGCTGTGAGGGGCGGCAAAGTCGCCCCGGATCCGTGCTGCGGACGCTGCTGCGCCGCTTGCAGAAAAAGCCCTCAGGCGGCACAATCGCCGTTTCCATCCTGCCTTATACGCGCGGCCATCACGCTGTAGCGGCCGCACATCGTCTGTACGTCCGAACGAATCTCTGGCCACTAACGAACAGGAATGCACCCGATGGGCGAATTCCGCGTCGAACGCGATTCGATGGGCGAGGTAAAGGTGCCCGCCCAGGCTTACTACGGAGCCCAAACGCAGCGGGCTGTCGAGAACTTTCCCATCTCGGGTTGGACCATTCCCCCGGCGTTGATCCACGCCATCGGCCGGGTCAAGTACGCCTGCGCCGTCGCCAACCGCGACCTGGGCAAGCTCACCGGCACCGGCAAGAACCCGCTCAACGACCAGCAGGTGCAGGCCCTGCTCGACGCCTGCCGCGAAGTGGCCGAGGGCAAGTTCGACAATGAGTTCCCCATCGACGTATTCCAGACCGGCTCGGGCACCTCGAGCAACATGAACGCCAACGAGGTGATCTCCAACCGGGCGATTGAGCTCTTGGGGGGCGATCGCTTCGCTGCCGAGAAGCCGGTGCACCCCAACGACCACGTCAACATGGGGCAAAGCACCAACGACACGTTCCCCACCGCCATTCACGTGGCCGTGGCGGTCGAGATCGGCGAGAAGCTGATCCCGGCTTTGCAGCGCTTCGCCGATGTGCTGGCCGAGAAGGCCAAGGCCTGGGACAAGATCATCAAGATCGGTCGTACCCACCTGGCCGACGCCACGCCGCTGCGGCTGGGCCAGGAGTTCGGCGGCTTTGCCCGGCAATTGGAGCTTTCGGTGGAGCGGGCTCGCCGCGCCCAGCAGGCCGTGCTGGAACTGCCGGTCGGTGGCACGGCCGTGGGCTCGGGAATCAACACGCACCCCGAGTTCGGCCGCCGCGTGGCCGAGGAACTGGCTCGCGAGACGGGCATCCCGTTCGTGGAAGCCGTCAACCACTTTGAAGCCAACGCCCAGCGCGACGGCCTGGTGGAGTGCCACGGCCAGTTGCGGGTGATCGCCTCCACGCTGTTCAACGTGGCCAACAATATCCGCTGGCTGGGTTCGGGGCCGCGGTGCGGCTTCTACGAGGTGATCATCCCCGATCTTCAGCCCGGCAGTTCGATCATGCCCGGCAAGGTCAACCCGGTGATGTGCGAAAGCCTGATGCAGGTGGCCGCCCGGGTGATGGGCAACGATCAGGTGGTCGCCGTGAGCGGTGCCGCCGGCGGCAACTTCCAACTCAACATCATGATGCCGGTCATGGGCCAAACCACGCTGGAAAGCATCGCCTTGTTGACCGGCGGCGTGAACGCCTTTGTGGACAAGTGCGCCGTGGGCCTGGAAGCCAACGAGGAAGCCTGCACGGCCTCGGTCGAGAAGAGTCTGTCGATGGTGACGAGCCTCAACCCGTATATCGGCTACGAGAAGGCCGCCGCCCTGGCCAAGGAGGCCTTCAAGACGGGCAAGACCATCCGCGAGTTGTGCCACGAGAAGCAGATTCTGCCCGAGGAAACCCTCAACAAGGCCCTCGATCCCTGGAGCATGACCGAGCCGCACGCGTAACACCGGATGCGGCAGGTCTGGCTGCCTGATACGAATGACGCCGCCGGTACCGTGGTGCCGGCGGCGTTTATTGTTGCGCGCGCTTTACGATCGCAGCGCCAAATGAGCAGCTAGCAAGCCGATCCGTCTAGAGGATCAGCATTGCATCGCCGTAGCTGTAGAAGCGGTATTCTTCGCGTACGGCTTCTTCGTAGGCACGGCGAATCAGGTCATCGCCGCCAAACGTTCGCACCAGCACCAGCAGCGTGGTGCGCGGCAGGTGGAAGTTGGTCAGCAGGGCATCCACCGCGTGGAACTGGTGGCCGGGCCGAATGAACAGCTCGGTAAAGCCCGACCACGGCGCGATCTGCCCGGCCGCCGATGCTGTTTCCAGCACGCGAACGGCCGTGGTGCCCACGGCCACGATGCGGCCCCCGGCGGCGCGGGCAGTCAGCAGCTTTTCGGCCGTGGTGGCGGTCAGCTCACCCCACTCGCTGTGCATCGGGTGCTCTTCGAGCGTTTCGGTCTGGATGGGGCGGAACGTGTCCAGGCCCACGTGCAGCGTGACCGATTCCACAGCGATGCCGACTTCCTTGCACTCTTCCAGCAATTGCGGGGTGAAGTGCAAGCCTGCCGTCGGCGCGGCGACCGAACCGGGCGTGGCGGCGTACACCGTTTGATAGCGCGTCAGGTCGCTTTCTTCCATCTCGCCGCCGCGGATGTAGGGCGGCAGCGGAATGCGGCCCACGTTGCGCAGATAGGCCTCGGTCGAAGTGCATTCCTGCGGAGGCCGCACCACCCAGATGCCGCCGGCCAGTCGAGCCAGCAAGGTCAACTCGCCGGCATCATTGCCCAGGCGGTCGATCAGCGTGACGCGGTCGCCGGGCGTCAGCTTGCCGCGGGTCTTGCAGAGAAGCTGCCAGGTGCCATGCTCCGGCTGGGACGACAGGTACAGGCCTTCCCACTTGCCGCCGGTCTCCGTCCTGCGGCCGATCAGTCGGGCGGGCAGCACCCGGCTGTTGTTGACCACCAGCACGTCGCCTGCCTTGAGGATGTCGGGCAAGTGGCGGACATGGCGATGTTCCAGTTCGCCGGTGTCGCGGTGGACAACCAGCAGACGCGCGTCGGAACGGACCGGCAGCGGGTGCTGCGCGATCAGCTCCTTGGGAAGCTCGTAGTCGTACTGGCTAAGGTCAGTCAAGCGAGTGAAGGCCCAAAACTAGCGGGGAACAGCGGAAACCCGGCGCGCCGCAGTCCAGTCCGGCGCGCACCTCTACCGCATGATGATACGAGTTTGCGCGGTAGCGGGAAGGCGTGCTTACTCTTGGCTGTTGATCGCCTTCCAAACCTTGTGCGGCTGCATCGGCAGCTCGCGCATCCGCACGCCCACGGCGCGATAGATGGCGTTGGCGATGGCCGCCGGCGGTGGCACGATCGGCGTTTCGCCCACGCCGCGCACGCCGTACGGGTGTTTGGGATTGGGCACCTCGACGATGATGGTCTCGATGTTCGGCAGGTCGTACGCGGTCGGCATGCGGTAGTCGAGCATGCTGGCGTTGCGCATCCGGCCGTCGGCGTCGTAATAGTATTCTTCGTTGAGCGCCCAGCCGATGCCCTGGACGGCGCCACCTTGCATCTGCCCTTCGACATAGCTGGGGTGAACCGCCTTGCCGGCATCCTGGACCGCGGTGTACCGCAGGATGGTGACCTTGCCGGTTTCAGGGTCGACTTCCACGTCGACGATATGGGTGCCAAAGCCGTTGGTGGCGCCGCCGCCGTCGACGCTGGCCCGGCCCACGATGCCGCCGCCGGTTTCCAGCAGCCGCCTGGCCAATTCCTTGAACGTGGCCGACTGGCCGGGGCCGGTGAAGGTGCCGTCGGCGAACTCCACCTGGTCGGGCTCGCAATCCCAGAGGATGGCTGCCCGTTCTTTCATCTGGGCGATGATGTCCAGGCCGCAGTGGTAAGCGGCCAGACCGGTGGCGTAGGTCACGCGGCTACCGCCGGTGACGTCGGTGTAGCCCACGCCGTCGGTGTCTTCGACGCGCGGAATGACGTCCTCGGCCGCGATGCCCAGCGTTTCGGCCAACTGCATGGCCACGGTGGTGCGGGTACCGCCGATATCGGTCGAGCCCTCCACCAGGGTGACGGTGCCGTCGGGGTTCACGCTGGCCGACGCGGCGCTCTTGAGCCCCACATTGAACCAGAAGCCCGACGCCACCCCGCGGCCACGGTACGGGCCGGTCAGCTCGCTTTGGTAGTGGTCGCTGTTGCGGGCCGCTTCGAGCGTTTCGATGAAGCCCACCCGCGGGTAAACCGGGCCATCGACGCGGCGGGTGCCTTCCTTGGCGGCGTTCTTCAGGCGGAACTCGATCGGATCGATGCCGAGTTTCTCGGCGATCTCGTCGATCACTGTTTCGCAGGCGAACGCCGCTTGGGTGGCGCCCGGAGCGCGGTAGGCCTGGGTCTTGGGCTTGTTCACGCACACGTCGTAGCCGTCGACTACCGCGTTGGGGATGTCGTAACAACTGAAGACGCACATGCAACCGGGGCCAATCACGCCGCCGGGGAAACCGCCGGCTTCGTACGCCAGGTAGGCCTGGGCGGCCACCAGCTTGCCGTCGCGGGTAGCGCCGAGCTTGACGCGGATGAACGTGGCGGGCGTGGGGCCGGTACCTTCGAACACCTCGGCCCGGCTCATCACGATCTTCACCGGACGGCCCGACTTGCGGCTGAGGATGGCCGCCACCGGTTCCAGGTAGATGGAGATTTTGCCGCCAAAGCCGCCGCCGATTTCGCACGGCACCACGGTCACGTTGGACACGGGGATTTGCAGCACTTCGGCCGTCTGCTGGCGGGCGGTGAACGAACCTTGCGTGGCCGTCCAGATGGTCAGACGGTTGTCCTGGTTCCACAGGGCCACCGACACGTGCGGTTCGATGTAGCCCTGGTGGACTGTGGCCGTCTTGAACTCACGCTCGATGACGATGTCGGCCTGGGCGAAGCCTTCTTCGACGTTGCCCTGCTCAAAGTGCAGGTGCTTGGCGATGTTGCTGGGCTTGTCGCTCTGCTTGCCGCCCAGTTCCTCCGTATACACGTTGTCGTGCAGCAGCGGGGCGTCGTCCTTCATGGCGTCGAGCACCCACAGCACGTGCGGCAGCACTTCGTACTCGACGCGGATCAGCTTCAGCGCCTCCTCGGCGATGTGCGGGCTCTTGGCCGCGACGGCTGCCACGGCGTGCCCCTTGTACAGCACCTTGTCGTGCGCCATCACGTTGGCCGACAGGTGCGCCAGGTTCACGGCGCCTTCGCCCAGCTCCGCAATCTTGTCTTTCACGTCGGGGAAGTCCGCACCGGTGCACACGGCCAGCACGCCCGGCAACGCTTCGGCGGCCGAGGTGTCGATCGACTTGATCCGGGCATGGGCATGCGGGCTGCGGAGGATCCGGCCGTGCAGCATGCCGGTGAGCTGCATGTCGTTGGTGTAGATGGCGCGGCCCGTGACTTTATCGGCGCCGTCGTGGCGGATGGGGCGGGTGCCCAACACCTTGTATTGCTTGCCGGCGGTCTCAGAGCGGGGTTGGTCGATCGTAGCCATGATGCTGGTCGTTGTGTGCGAGGGAGGTGGACGAGGGGGCGACACAAAACGCGGCGCTTAGCGGCTGGCGGCCATCCGCTGGGCGGCATCCTGAACCGCCCGCACAATCTTGTCGTAGCCGGTGCAGCGGCAGATGTTGCCGGCCAGCTCAAAGCGAATGTCGCGCTCGCTGGGGTTGGGGTTCTTATCCAGCAGCGCCTTGGCGGCTACCAGAAAACCGGGCGTGCAGATGCCGCACTGCAGGGCGGCCCCTTCCAGGAAGCATTGCTGCAGCGGATGCAGGTGCCCGCCGCACGCGATGCCTTCGACGGTTTCAATCGTGGCGCCTTCGGCCTCGACCGCGAGCACCAGGCAGCTATCGACCGGCAGGCCGTTGAGCAGCACGGTACAGGCCCCGCAGTTGCCGTTGTTGCAGCCTTCCTTCGTGCCGGTCAGACGCAGAACGTCGCGCAGCACTTCGAGCAGGCTTTGCCGGGCTTCGCACAGGAACTCAACCGGCTCGCCATTGATGGTGGTGGTAACGTGGATTCGCTTTCCCATGACTTTCGGAGTGGCTGCAGGGTGGTTGATCGTTGGGCGAAACAGAGGGGGACGCAAACAGGCGGCGATCAGTATCCGGACTGGGCCCGCTCGGCGGCCTTGGTCAACGCGCGGCGGACAAGCACGCCGGCCAGGTGGATGCGGTACTCGGCCGGGCCACGCATGTCGGTGATGGGCGAGGCCACTTTCTTGGCCAGTTCGCCGGCTTCGCGGAACACCTCCTCGGTCGGAGCCTTGCCGACGAGGTACTCGCTGGCTTCAGCGGCGAACTTGGGCGTGGGAGCCACGGCCGACAGGGCAACCCGGGCGGCGGCGATGCGGCCGCTTTCGTCCAGGGCCAGCCAGGCTCCGGCGCCGGCCACGGCAATGTCCATTTCGTTGCGCGGAATGTGCCGCAGGTAGTGGGAGCCGCTGCGGGGAAGCGGCGGCGGAAACGTGAGCGACACCAGGAACTCGCCCCGCTCCAGGGCGTTGCGGCCCGGCCCGGTGCAGAACTCCTCGACCGGCAGTTCGCGTACGCCCGAGGGCCCCGCGATCTGGCAGGTGGCGCTGTGCACGATCAGCGCCGGGATCGAGTCGGCCGCCGGCGACGAGTTGCACAGGTTGCCGCCGACGCTGGCTCGGCTTTGCACCTGCCAGCCGCCGATGATTCGCGTGGCGTCGCACAGGGCGGCGTACGCGGTACGGAGCCGCTCGTCGCCGTAGATGCGATAGCACGGGGTCGCGGCCCCCAGTTTGAGCCCGGTTTCGGGGCTGTACTCCAGGACCGTCAACTCAGGAATCTTCTTGATATCGACCAGCAGGTCGACACTGCGCAAACCTTCTCGCAGTTGCACCAGAATATCGGTGCCACCAGCCAGCACCCGGGCCGAGTCGCCCCGAGCCGCTAGCAGGCTGACAGCTTCTTCCACGGTGGCAGCGGCGGCATACTCAAAGTCTTTCAAAGCGGCGATCTCCGCAGCAAGCTGTGGCGTGGGGGGGCTGGGCACCCGGCGGATGCGAGGGAGGAACACGTACGCACTCGTTGCGGCTGACATGTCCCCCAGTGCCCGGTGCCGAAGTGTGCCGGTTGGCACCTTGGCAATATCCGGGGATGGCTCGACAGTGTCAAGCAAATGACAAACGGCCCTGGATGGATGTTCGGGCGGTGGCTGGCCCCCCACCAGGGAGCTGGAGCGGGGCATGCAGCTACTTGACCGGCGGCGCCTCAATTATGAACATGAAGCTTTGGAAACAATTGGCGTCCTCGCCGAATGCCCCCCTCGAAGGACAGTGCCGGCTGCTTGAGGGACGGGAAAGAGTTTCGCATACCATCAGAAGGCGTTCCATGAGCAGCGAAGTGCGCTTTGCGCAGCGTAAGTCGGTCGAACAAGTGGAAGAAGGCACGGAGCTTGCGCCCAAGTTCGACGAGCACGGCCTGATTCCGGCAGTGACCACCGATTACGCCACCGGCGAGCTGCTGATGCACGGCTATATGAATGCCGAAGCGCTGGCTCGCACCATCGAAACCGGCGAGGCCCACTACTGGAGCCGCAGCCGGCAGTGCCTGTGGCACAAGGGCGCCACCAGCGGCCTGATCCAGAAGGTTCGCGAACTGCGCATCGACGACGACCAGGATTGCGTCTGGCTGCGGGTCGAAGTCACGGGCGGCGCGAGCTGCCACGTGGGCTATCGCTCCTGCTTCTATCGCAGCGTTCCGCTGGGCGAAGCCGGCAAGGCCACCGGGCACCGCCTGGTGTTCACCGAGCACGAGAAGGCGTTTGATCCCAAGGAAGTGTACGGCGACGCCCCCAACCCGACGCAGCTTTAACCGGGACGGGAACTCGCTTGAGCTCCCCGGGACGTTGAGTTTGCCCGGCGGCCGCTACGCCCCAAGCCTGCCGCTTGTTGGCCGATGGTGGCGGTAAGCATGCCCATCTGATTGACGCATAAGCGTTTGCTTTCGTTGCCTGGCCCGTGGGCGGTCAAGGGGCCAGGCGATATACTCATGTTGGCTGGCTCGCGCTGTTCAGACAGCCAACGGCTTGGGCGGGAAATTTGCGAGGAAGTGGTGTCCTCCCGCCCCTGGTATCTTCACAGGTAAGGCTCGATGAACGTACTGGTCATTGGCAACGGCGGCCGCGAACATGCCCTGGCGTGGAAACTGCGCCAAAGCCCTCACGTGAAACGGGTGTTTGTGGCCCCTGGCAATGCGGGCACGGCCTTGGACGCCGAGAATGTCGATATCTCGGCCACCGACATTCCCCGGCTGGTGAAGTTCGCCCAACAGGAAAAAATCCACTTGACCGTGGTCGGCCCGGAGCAGCCGCTGGCGGCTGGGCTCGTCGACGCCTTCGAAGCCGAAAAACTCCGCGTGTTTGGCCCCACCAAGGCCGCGGCCGAGTTGGAGTCGAGCAAGGTCTTCTGCAAGAACCTGCTGCGGCACGCCGACGTGCCCACGGCCGATTACCGCACGTTCCGCGACGCCGAAAGCGCGCTGACCTTCCTCAATAACCGCGAGGACGTTCCGGTCGTGGTCAAGGCCGACGGTCTGGCCGCCGGTAAGGGCGTAGTTGTCTGTAACAACCGCGAGGAAGCCATCGCCGCGGTGAAGCAGATTGCCGAAGACAAGATCTTCGGCAGCGCCGGCAATCAAATAGTGATTGAAGAACGGCTCGACGGCCCCGAGGTGAGCATCTTCGCGATCACCGACGGCCGGACCATTGTCACGTTGGCTCCCTGCCAGGATCACAAGCGTGCGTACGATGGTGATACCGGCCCCAACACCGGCGGCATGGGGGCCTATTCGCCTACGCCGCTGATCGATGCCGAGAAACTGCACTGGATCGAAGCCCACGTGCTGGTACCGACCGTCCACGCCATGAAACGCAGCCGCCGGCCGTTCCGCGGCGTGCTGTACGCCGGGCTGATGCTCACCAACCAGGGCCCCAAGGTTCTGGAGTACAACGTCCGCTTTGGTGATCCCGAGTGCCAGCCGCTGCTGTTCCGGCTCAAGAGCGACCTGTTCGAGCTGTTGGATGCGGCGGTCGATCAGCGGCTCGACCAGATCAACCCGCCCGAGTGGAACCCCGATCCGGCGGTCTGCGTGGTGATGGCCAGCGAAGGCTATCCGGGCAAGTACGAGACGGGCCGCGTGATCCGCGGTCTGGACGAAGCCGCCGCATTGCCCAACGTCAAGGTGTTCCACGCCGGCACGGCCACCAGCAACGGCGACGTGGTCACGGCCGGTGGCCGGGTACTGGGCGTAACGGCGACGGGCTCAAGCATTCCCGCCGCCAAATTGCAGGCTTACCGGGCCGTGAAGGCGATTCGCTGGCTGGGGGCCTGGTGCCGCAAAGACATCTCCGACAAAGCGCTGGCATTTGCGACGGACAGCCGCGTCGATTAGAGTTCTGGGCCTGGAGTGTGCACCGTTCCAAGCACACTCGGAATCGATGAGCGCGGCATTCTGGCTGCGTGAGGCCTATGAGCGACGTCAAGGTACGACCGCAGAATCTGATCCAGATGTGCCTGTTGGCGGTTGCCGTCGGGGTCATTGCCGGCTTGGGGGCTTGGGCATTTCGAATGCTCATTGGCGTGGTGCACAACGCCTTCTTTCTGGGGATCTACCAGTGGCAGTACAACACCAATGAGCACACGCCGCCGAGCCCGTTCGGCATGGGCATCATTCTGGCCCCGGTGATCGGCTCCATCGCGGTGACCTGGCTGGTGCAGACCTTTGCCCCCGAGGCTCGAGGGCACGGCGTTCCCGAAGTGATGGACGCCATCCACTACGGCGGCGGTCGCATTCGGCCCGTGGTCGCGGCGGTCAAATCGCTCGCCTCGGCCATCTGCATCGGCAGTGGCGGCTCGGTGGGGCGCGAAGGGCCCATCATTCAGATCGGCTCGGCCTTCGGTTCCACGCTGGGGCAGATCTTTTCCATTCCGCAACGGCAGCGGATCACGCTGATTGCCGCCGGGGCCGGAGGCGGTATCGCCGCCACGTTCAACGCGCCGCTGGGCGGCGTATTGTTTGCCGTCGAGCTGCTGCTGGTAAGCATCAACGTGCGTACCATGTTGCCGGTGACGCTGGCAACCGTGGTGGCTTCGTACATCGGCCGCGCTTTGCTGGGAACACCGCCGGCCTTTGACTTCGAGCCGCTGACGATCAACAACTTCCACCTCACCAACCCTTGGATCCTCGCCTTGTATGTGCCGCTAGGGCTGGTGCTGGGACTGGGGGCTACCCTTCTGGTACGCACCATCTATTGGTTTGAAGACTTCTTCGATGCGCTGCCGATCGGCCCGTATTTCCGGCACATGCTCGGCATGTTGGGCGTGGGCGTCCTGATTTACGTGCTCATGCACACGACCGGACACTACTACGTGCAGGGCGTCGGTTATGCCACCATCATGGATATCATGCACGGTACGCTCACCAGCCCCACGCTGCTGTTGATCCTGCTGGGCGTCAAGCTGCTGACCACGTGCTTGACGCTGGGCTCAGGCGGCTCGGGTGGGGTGTTCTCTCCTGCCCTGTTTACCGGAGCATGTCTGGGAGCGGCCTGCGGCCATGGTTATCAGTGGTTGTTGCCCGACTTGAGTGTCGACGTTGTGGCGTTTGCCCTGGCCGGGATGGCGGCGATGGTGGGAGCCAGCACCGGCGCGGTGCTCACCTCCATCGTGATGCTCCAGGAGATGACCTACGACAACAACGTGCTGCTCCCGGTGATGATCACAACCATCGTGGCAGCCGCGGTCCGCAAGCTGATTTCGCCGGAGAGTATTTACACCCTCAAGTTGGTGCGCCGTGGCCACGTGGTGCCCGACAGCCTGCAAACGGCCTTCGACGATGCTCGTCTTGTCCGGCATGTGATGAGCAGCGATTTTGCCGTGCGTGACCTCGCAACCGGCAAGACGACGGAATCGAGCCCCGGCACGCACCAGGTGACACTGCTCGCCCGCGATGGCTACGTGCAGGGCGTGCAATATGCCGGCGAGACGGACAGCGCAGGCGACCCGAAGGAAGCGGTTCGCTACGTTGTGGTGGCGCCCGAGTCGGGCTTGAATGAGACCCTGAGGAGCATGCGCTCGGCCGGGGCAGCTTGTGCCCTGGTGACCAATTCGGCGGTAGCCGTTACACAGCCCGATCAATTGCAGGCGGCCGACGTGCTGGGCGTGCTGACACTGCACGACGTGGGACAATACCGCCTGAACCAGGCGGAACTGTACTCGTGAAACCGCCAACCACGATCGGCAGGCTGGTTACGCCTGCGGCTGCTCGGGGGCAATCAATTCTCGTTGGATGATTTGCAGAATCCCCCGGGCAACTTCTTCCTTGGGGCCGGCGAGCTGTGCCAGGGTTTGCCCGGCACGGTTGAGTACTTCCACCTGGTTATCTGGCGAGTGCATGGCCTGCGGGCCGTTGGCGACCATCAGGTCGCAGCTTTTCTGCTCGGCTTTCACCAAGGCGCGGAAGCGAGCGTCGTCGGTTTCCAGGGCAAACCCCACAACCCATTGCCCGGGAGCCTTGTTCGCGCCTAGCGTGGCCACGATGTCGGGCGTTTCGATCAGCCGCAACTCCAGTGGCTGCCCGGTTTTTTGGATTTTGCCTTTGGCGATCACCACGGGGCGATAGTCGCAGGGAGCCGCGGCGCCGATCAGGCCGTCGCACTCGGTGAAACGTTGCTCGGCGGCGGCCAACATTTCCTCGGTGGAGATGACCGATACGACCTCGGCCGCCGCAGGGTAGGTAACTTCGACCGGCCCGCTGATGATGATCACCTCGTGCCCCAGCTCCAGGGCAGCTTCAGCCAAGGCCTTGCCCATCCGTCCGCTCGACCCATTGGTGAGGTAGCGCACGGGGTCAAGGTATTGCCGCGTGGGGCCGGAGGTGATGAGGATTCTTGCCATAACGCCCAAAGGGTGAGATGGATGCCAAAGTTGGTTGGGGAAGGCTGCCGGCCGAAGCGGAGCCCGTCGATCGCCAAGCACCTTCGGCGCGAACCTTGGCCCCCCAAGCCGTACCGGAAGCTGGCTGGCGAACCTTGCGCCAGGCGATTGCCGCGTGCTTTGCCGCCGCGTCCCCGCGTTACTCGATGGTGCTGGCTTCTTCGCGGCTGGGAGCGCCAAAGTTCTTCAACAGGAAGTTATCGACGTCGTTGGCCACGATCACGCCGTAGTTCACGGCGCCCAGCCAGCCCGACATGATGATCCCCACGCTGCCGGCATGATACAGGCCGCCCACTTGCTCGGGCAGTCCTCGGCTGACGGCCAATCCTTCAAACTTGGTGCCGAAGCTGGCGCCTTGCAGGTGCCGGGTGTACCGTTCGAAGGTGCGCGGCGTGGACGCTTCAACATGGTCGACCCGCTCGCGGATGTTGGGCACGTATTGTTCCACGGCGTCGAGCGTGGTTTCGATCAGGTCCTGCTTGCTCGCCAGGTATTCTTCCTCGGACAGGTGCGCCCAGTCCTCGTACCGGGCGTTGGTGCTGGATACGATCACGCAGCGGTTCGTGCCCGGCCGGGTCTTGGGGTAATAGAACGAATACGTGCGGCTGGTGATGTTACGGCTCAGTAGCAGGTCGGTGCGGAACTCCGGCGCGGTGGAGCTGAACAGCAGGTCGCCCACGCTTTCGTCGATCAGGTCGCCCGGCTTCAGCGCCATGTAGACCTGGCAACTGGAGTTGTTCAGGCGAACGGCCCGGGCGGCGTCGATAAAGCTGCGGTCGAAAACTTCCTCGCCCACCAGGTTGAAGATGGTCGACTTCAGGTTGGAGTTGGAGATCACCGCCCGGGCGCCGATGAACCGGCCGTTGACCGTGACGCCGGTCACGCGCGTGCCGCGCAGCGGATGGTGCTCGGTGTGGATGCGCTGGGCCTCGCAACGGATGCGGAGATCGACGCCGTTGGCTTGCAACTCCTCCTTCATGAGCCCGATCAGGCGGTCGGTTCCCCCTTCGAAGGTGAACACGCCCTGGGACATGAAGTTGGAGAAGACGATCCCGTAGCTGATGGCCGGGTCTTCCAGCGTGGAGCCGTTGGCGTACGTGATCGGCTCCATCAACAGCCGCACCACGTCGGGGCGGCCGGGGAAGAACCGCTCGAACAGTTGGCCGGCGGTGACGCTCTGGTCGTCGTAGAAGTTCATCGACCGGGCGGTGTCGAAGAACGCTTTGACGTTCTCGGCCGGAACCTTGAACCGCTCGATCAGCAGCCGCGTGAAATCCTCGCGGTTGAAGGTTGTCGTGAGCGAGAACATCGGGTTATCGAACCGGATGCCCTTGAGCTGCACGATCGAGTCGGCGATCTGCTTGGTCCAGTACCGGCGGCAGCTCTTGATCATGCCGACCGGGAAGCCGTGGAGCGAGATATCGAAGATATGCCCGCCGCGGCGTTTGAACCACGTGGCCATGCCGCCCAGTTGGTAGTGGTGCTCCAGCAGCAGGACGGAGTAACCGGCCTTGGCAAGCGTGTTGGCGGCCGTCAGCCCGGCGAGCCCGCTGCCGATGATGATGACGTCGTACTCGTCACGACAATCCTTAAGAAAATCCTTGGCCATGGGTTCCTGGGAGCAGACGTAAGGTTCGGTCAACGGCCGGCGCGGCAGGACACGCAGCCACGGAGGGAGGTTTGCAATTGCGGGGCGTACGCGCGGCCTATCGGGTGGGGACGCCGCAGGCAGAAGAAGATGAAGTCTTCTTTTGCGATTGCGCGGCGTC
This sequence comes from uncultured Planctomycetales bacterium, assembly GCA_937927735.1. Lineage (GTDB taxonomy): Bacteria > Planctomycetota > Planctomycetia > Pirellulales > S012-138 > CALBRZ01. Next base: position 97,639 of record CALBRZ010000036.1, on the reverse strand, counting down.
TCGCGCGGCTGGCTTCATGGTAGAGGGGGAGCGGCCAGCACACAATCGGGTGACGTCCGTTGAGCAGGCGAATCATCCTTGGAACCGCTCAGAGCAAGGCAAGGTTAGCCGTTGGGGGGGCTTACGCATCGACGGCAACCCGGGTACGGTGTCAAACGCATGTCGCGGGACCGCGATCGGGTCGTGGTCCTGACGATGGGGAAAACTGTTTTTCCCCTCGCTTGGGGCTTGAATCCCCCCCACGGTGTGTGCCATATTTCACGCACCCACAGGGTCGCGTTTTCCGAGTACATCTGCCGGTAGCGGTACATTTTCCGGGTGCGGAATTCATCGGCACCGGCACCGGACTAGGAACTGGCGGTGGCGGAACACCTCTCGCTCTACATGCCGGAATGGCTGGCATACACGCTGGCTGCCCTGGTACACGCGTTCTTGCTCATCAACGTGATCGCGGTAGGCGCCCTATTCTTTATCTGGCAGGAGCGCAAGGTCTGCGGTCGCATCCAGGATCGTTTGGGACCTACCCGCGTCGGCGGCAAGTTCGGCTGGCTGCAAACCCTGGCCGACGGCATCAAGCTGCTCTCCAAAGAAGACACGATGCCCAAGGGGGCCGATGCGCTGCTATTCCGCTTGGCGCCCTATATCAGCTTCTGTGCGTCGTTCGCGGCGTACATGGTGTTGCCCTTCTCCAGCGGCTACAGCGCCATCGGTTCCACCATCGGCGCCTTTCTGATCCTGGCCCTGCTGGGGCTGGAAGTGTTTGGCGTGATCCTGGCCGGGTACGCCTCGGGCTCCAAGTGGTCGCTCTTTGGCGGCATGCGCGAAGCGGCCCAGGTGGTCAGCTACGAAGTGCCGCTGGGGCTGTCGGTGATTGTGCCCGTGGTGGTGGCCGGCACGATGGACCTTACGGCCATCGGCGACATGCAGCGGGGCTGGTTCACCAACTGGTTTGTTTTCCACGACCCGTTCACGTTCATCACCTTCTGGGTGTTCTTCTCCTGCGCCACGGCCAGTGTGAACCGGGCGCCCTTTGACCTGGCCGAGGCCGAAAGCGAACTGGTCGCCGGCTTCCACACCGAGTACTCGGGACTGCGGTGGAGCTTCTTCTTCATGGCCGAGTACGGCTCGATGTTCCTGGTCAGCGGCCTGGGCGTGGTGCTGTTCCTTGGCGCCTGGCACGGGCCGATTCCGATTCTGGAACCCATTGCCTACCAGACCCGCGGCGAAGCGTTCCACTGGGGCGGCTTCATCGCCAACATGGCAGGCGTGCTGAACTTTATCTTGAAGGCCGTGATCCTGGTCACGGTGATGATGTGGGTGCGGTGGACGCTGCCGCGGCTGCGCATCGATCAGGTGATGAAGACCTGCCTGAAGTACTGCATGCCGATCGTGTGCTTCACGTTCCTGGGGGCCACCATCTGGAGCTACTTCGTGCCGGGGGGGCTGTTCCTCAAGCCGGCCCAACCGTACGGCGCAGTACGTGACTTTTCGGCCGAGTATCGCCGGCCCCCGCTGGAAGCGGGCAGCACGCAGGACGCAGAGCAGGCACCCGCCGCAGCGCTGCCGCACCATGCCGCGGCGACGCCGACCGGCGCTGCCATACCTCGGGTTGCTGGGCGTCTGGCAGATGCCCCCAATCGGGAGGCCCGGCCGTGATTAACTGGCACACCGTGTTGTTTCTGTTGTTCGCGCTTGTCACGTGCACGTTCGCCGTGGCCGTGGTGGCGTCGAACAACATTGTGCGCATGGCGTTCTACCTGATCATTTCGCTAGGCGCCACGGCGGGCTTGTTTTTCCTGGCCGACGCCCCGTTCGTGGGCGCCATGCAGCTCATGATCTACGTCGGCGGCACGCTGGTGCTGCTGGTATTTGGCGTGATGCTCACGGCCCAAGGCCCGTTTGTCTCCATGCGAACCAGCGGCGGCGAATGGGTGTTGGGGGTGATCGTGGGCGGTTCGCTATTGGCCTTGCTGCTCCAGGCGGCGTTCAGCGTCGACGCCTGGCGGGCGGCCCCGCTGCCCAATCCCTGGGGCGCCACGGTGGCGGCCAATGGATTGGAAGGCACGGTGATCGTGCAGGCCAAGCAGCCGAACCGGCCGGGCGGCGAACCCTGGGAAGGCACCGTGATCCGCTTCCAGAGCGAGCCGGAAAGCGGCGAAAGCCTGGTGTTCTATCCCGAAGGCGGTAAGCCCCTGCCCACGGCCGCCGAGTGGGTGGCATTTCTGAATCAGGACCCGCGGTTCAGCGAGCACCTGATTGCATCATTGCCTGAGGGCAGCAGCGGCAGTGCGCCGGTGGCCGACGGTGACCAGGTCCGCCTGGCCCGCCGTTACCCGCGGACGGATGAGCGAGCCAGCGGCATCGGTCTGGCGCTGTTGGGGGCGCGGCCCGACGCGGGGGGAGCCGGCCGCGATGGAAACACCGGCTACCTGCTGCCGTTTGAAATCGTGTCCGTTCATCTGCTGGTCGTGTTGGTGGGGGCAGCCTACTTGGCGCGAACCAAGAAACGCGTAACTTCCGACGGGCGTACCGCTGCCGATTAGCCCAGAGCCTGGGGCTTTTCGTCCGAAGGATCAGCTCGCTTCGATCACCCGCGGGGAGCAAGGGGGGAGCTGGCCCGGCGGCAAGCGGCGGCGAGTTCGCCACGACGCTGGAACAGGGCAAGCGGCAACACAACCCGAGTTTGCAACAGGTCGACGCCGCCATCTTCGGCACCTTGCGCCGAAACCCGTGCGGCTGTTGCCAACGGAGCATGCAACCGTGAATCTGTTAACCGAGCCCGTCGGGGTCGCGCACTACATGGCCGTGGGAGCGGTCCTGTTTGTTTGCGGCGCCGTCTGCATGGCGACCAAACGCAACGCGCTGGGCATCTTGATGGGCATCGAACTGGTGCTCAACGGCGCGAACGTGAACTTTGTCGCCTTCAGCAGCCGGTACCTCCAGGCCGATCCCAGCCGCGCCCTGGGACTCGACGGGCAACTGATCTCGCTGTTTGTGATCGTGTTGGCGGCAGCCGAGGCCGCGGTGGCCCTGGCAATTGCCCTGAACTTCTACAACAACTTTTCGACGATCGACGTCGATCAGGCAGACGAGTTGCAAGGCTGATGACCAACACCCCGCTGGATCTGTTGCCGCCACTGCTGGGGACTGCCTGGTTGCTTCCCCTGCTGTCGTTCGCGGTCATCGTATTCTTCGGCCCGCGCTTGGGTAAGCACGGCGTGCTGGGGGGCTACGTGGCCGCCGCCGCCATCTTGGGCTCGTTCGTGCTCTCGGCGGTGAGCCTGGCCATCTGGATCGGTAACACCGACAAGCCGGAGCATCATGCCGCCGCGCTGGAGCTACCCGGCAATCGGGCGCTGGCCGCACACTCCACCGGCGGCATTCCGGGCGTGAACCTGGTTGCCCAGCAAGCGGGCGAGCACTCCGCCGCCGACCATGGCGGCGAGCAACATGCCGCCGAGCACACGCACCACGAGAAGGTGGCCCTCTCGGGCATGTGGTACACCGTCAGCCCGCCCGGCTTGCCGGAAATGGGCATCGGTTATTACATCGACGCCCTGACGGTGCTGATGTTCGTGATGGTGACGCTGATCGCCACGTGCATCCATTTCTACGCCATGGGCTACATGCACGATGAGCTGCACGACGTCACCGACCACGAAGTTACGCTGTCCAATGGACAGCACCTGCGCCGTCGTGGCCGTTACTACCGGTTCTTCCAGTACCTGTCGCTGTTCTGCTTCAGCATGCTGGGGTTGGTCATCGCCGGCAACGTGCTGATGGTGTTTGTGTTCTGGGAACTGGTCGGCATCTGTTCGTACTTCCTGATCGGCTTCTACATCGAGCGCAAGAGCGCGTCGACCGCTGCCAACAAGGCGTTCATCGTCAACCGGGTGGGCGACTTCGGCTTTATCATCGGTCTGATGGCGCTGTGGGGCAGCCTCGGAACGTTTAACTTCGGAGATACTGTTGATCCGCAGACGGGCGAGGTCACCGCTGAAGGCATTTTCACCCAGGTGCGACATCCCGCGCGCCACGGCCAGTTGGCCGTACCACCGGCCATGGTCGCGGCGGCGAATCCTGATGGCGTGCGGGCCGTGCTGGCCGATCACACCGACGGCGGTATCGTCCGCGTGGATGATGCCCGGAGCGAAGTGGCCTCGCTGGCGGCCCACGACGGCGATTGGCGCCAGAAGGAAGGAACTCTGCACGGATATTGGTTGTTGATCGTGGCGGGGCTCGGCGTGTTCTGCGGCTGCGTGGGCAAGAGCGCCCAGTTCCCGCTGCACACCTGGTTGCCCGACGCCATGGAAGGCCCCACGCCGGTTTCGGCCCTGGTGCATTCGGCCACGATGGTGGCGGCCGGTGTGTACCTGGTGGGGCGGTTCTTCCCGGCGTTCACGCCCGAGGTGCTGTTGGTGATCGCTTTCATCGGCGCGATCACCCTGTTCATGGCGGCCACCATCGCCATCACCGCGACCGACATCAAACGGGTGCTGGCCTACTCCACCGTTTCGCAGCTTGGCTACATGATGCTCGCTCTGGGCATCGGCGGCTGGCTGGCCGGGCTGTTCCACCTGGTGACGCACGCGTTCTTCAAGAGCCTGTTGTTCCTGTGCTCCGGCTCGGTGATCCACGCCGTGCACACCAACGAGATGCCGCTGATGGGCGGCCTGCGTCAGAAGATGCCGATCACCGCGTACACCATGCTGATCGGCTGTTTGGCCATCGCGGGCGCCCCGCTGCTGAGCGGCTTCTACTCCAAGGACTACATCATCGCCCACTCGATGCTGTTCGCCGATACCAATCCCAGGTATGCCTTCTTCTTCTACGTGGCAGCGTCCGGTGCAGCGATCACTTCGTTTTACATGTTCCGCCTGTGGTACATGACCTTTGCCGGTCAGCCACGCGACAAGCACCGCTACGACCACGCCCATGAGTCGCCGCAGGTGATGACCGTACCGCTGTTGATCCTGGCGTTCCTGGCCATCTCGGCCGCGTGGAATGTGCCGAGTTTTCTGCCGGGCATCGGCGGTTGGGGCGTGGAACCGCTGCTGGAGCAGGCCCATCCGCTCTCGGTGCATCAGGGGGCCGGTGCGGGCATACTGGTGAACGTGACCCATCCGGCCGAACACGAGTCGCACACCCGATTCGGCATTACGGCGACGCTGGTGGCGTCGGGCACGGCGCTGGGGGGCTTTCTGCTGGCCACGCTGATGTACGGCGTGGGCGTCATCAGTGCCGAGGACGCGCGTCGGCAGTTCGCGCCGATTTATTCGTTCCTCCGCAACAAGTGGTACTTCGACGAGTTGTACAACGCCGTCTTTGTGCAGCCGACGTTGTTCATTGCCCGCTGCATCGCGGCCTTCGACCGCAAGGTGATCGACCGGTTGATCGACGGTTGCGCCCTGTGGACGCGCAAACTTTCGCGGTGGAACGACCTGTTCGACCGTGGCCTGGTCGATGGCCTGGTAAACCTGGTGGCCAGTTGGACCTACGACATCGCCGGCCGTATCCGTGGCGTGCAGACCGGCAACGTACGGCAGTACGTGCTGTTCATCGTGGTGGGAACCGTCGTGCTGTTCGTGCTGGTGAGCTTTTACACGAGCAGCTTCGCTTCCCGGTAATGCCGTCGCCTTGTACCCGCTGCCCGGCGCGTAACTGCCGCAGGCAACGATCGAACGAAACAAACAACCGATCAGGACAAGCCGCGAGAGCCTAAAGAGCCATGTCCTACGCCTTGTTAATGAGCCTGGTGATTTTCCTCCCCGCCCTGGGCGCGCTGGCCGTGGCACTCTTGTGCCCCAAGGACAAGCCCGACTCGGCCAAAGCCTTGTCGCTGGCGTTCACGGTGGTGGTGTTCCTGCTCACGATCTACATGGCGCTGCCGGCTTCGGGCGAGGGCGATACCTCACGGTTTGAGATCGGCGTGGCCCAGATGCAGAACGTGGTGAACCTGGAGTGGATTCCCTCGTTCAACATCTACTACCTGCTGGGCGTGGACGGCATCAGCCTGCCGCTGGTGCTGCTGACGAGCTTTTTGTTTGTGCTCTCGATGCTCGCCAGTTGGAACATCAACCGGCAGGTGAAGGCGTATTGCATCCTGTTTCTCATTCTGGAGACGGGCGTGCTGGGCGTCTTTCTGGCGCTCGACTTCTTCCTGTTCTTCCTGTTCTGGGAAGTGATGCTGCTGCCGATGTACTTCCTCATCGGCGTGTGGGGGGGGCCTCGCCGCGAATATGCCGCGATCAAGTTCTTCCTGTACACGCTATTGGGCGGCGTGTTCATGCTGGTCGCGATCCTGATGCTGTACTTCAACAGCGACCTCAACGAGCTCAACCGCGTCGGCGACGGCGACTTGGCCTGGGCCGACTTGCACCTGGCCGACGAAACGCTCCAGCGCGTCCAAGCCCGGGGCGCCCTGGTGAACAAGGACGGCCAGGAACTGCTCTCCATCGTCGCGCTAAAGCCTGGCCTGTTCGCACTCCAGGGCGATGCGGCCCAGGCGGCCCAGGCGGGCGAGGCCGGCAGCCGGGCGTTCAACACGGTGCAGGTATCGCTGGTGGCTGGCGAAGGCGAAAGCCCTAGCGTGACGTGGGCGGCCGACGGCGAAACCAGGGCCCTGACCATTGGTGTGCCGGCGGGAGCCAGGGCACGCGACCTGGCCGAGGCGATCAACGCCGATCCGCAGGTCAACCAGTATTTCGCCGCCCAGGGCAGCGAAACGGCGACCGTGGCCGCCGGCCAGTCGTTTGAAATCGCCGTGCCCAACCCGCAGGCCGAGGTGCATACCTTCAACCTGATGGCCCTGGCCGCTCTGGGGCAGCACACAAACCAGTTCCGGCAACAAATCCTCGGTGCCGAGCTGCAAACCTGGGCGTTCCTGCTGTTGTTCATCGGCTTTGCCATCAAGGTGCCGGCCGTGCCGGTGCATACCTGGCTGCCCGACGCCCACGTTGAAGCTCCCACGCCCATCTCGATGTTGCTGGCTGGCATCCTGCTCAAGCTGGGCGGCTACGGCATCATTCGCATCTGCTACCCGATCTGCCCGGGGGCTGGCTACGAGCTGGCGTGGTTCGTGTGCACGATCGGCGTGCTGAGCATGGTCTATGGCGCGTTTGCCGCTATGGCCCAGAAGGATTTCAAACGCCTGGTGGCGTACAGCTCCGTGAGCCACATGGGCTACGTGATCCTGGGCTTTGGCGTGTGGAGCGCCATGGCCGACAATATCTACAACCCCGACTACTGGGCCTTGGGCATGAACGGCGCCATGTTCCAGATGATCGCCCACGGCATCAGCTCGGCCGGTATGTTTTTTATGGTCGGCGTGATCTACGACCGGGTGCACCACCGCAATCTGGACGAGTTTGGCGGGCTGTTCGCCAAGATGCCGGTGTACAGTGGCATGTCGGTGGTGATCTTCTTCGCCGCCCTGGGGTTGCCGGGGTTGTGCGGGTTCTGGGGCGAAGTGTTCGTTACGCTGTCGGCCTGGAACTTCAGCAAGATCCTGGCGGTGATTTCTGCCTCGGTGGTCATCCTCACCGCGGGGTACATCCTGTGGACCCTGCAGCGGGTTTACCTGGGGCCCGAGTACAAAGGCCCGCACGGCGATGCCCTGACCCCGATGACCTACCGCGAAAAGCTGATCGCGGCCCCGCTGCTGGTGCTGGCGATTCTGTTTGGTGTGTATCCGCGGGTGGTGTTCGATTACATGACGCCCAGCGTGAACCAGACCGTGGTCGACCTGGCGGAGTGGACCAAGGTGAACCATCCGCCGCAGGTGGCGGCCGACGAAGAGCAGGCTCCCTCGACACCGCCGGCGGCCCAGGTACCGAGGCCCCGCGGCGAGCAGCAGGCGGCCGTGCAGCCCGCGGACCACGTGGCGGCCCGGCCGTAGGCGGGCCATGGGCGCTTGCCGTCCGGTGGGCGGCCCCGTGCATTACGCATTGCCCTCATCCCTTGCTTTTGGCGTGACAGAGCTGTGAACCCCGACTTTCCCACGCAGATCGATCTGCTACAGACCGACACGCTGGCTTCACTCAAGCTGTTCGCGCCGGAGTTGGTCCTGTGCGGCACCATCGTGTTGGTGCTGTTGCTGCGGATCATGTTTGGTCGGCGGCTCAGCACGTCGCTGCTGGCGTTTGTCGGGAGTGCAGTGGCGCTGGGCCTGGCAATTTCGCAAGGTTTCAGCGGCATCGAGCGGCAGGAGATCTTTACCGGCATGCTGGTGTTTGACCAGTTCGCCGTGTTCATGCGGATCTTTTTGCTGGCCTTTCTGGTGCTGTTCGTGTTCATGACAGCCCGGACCGGCATTCCCGACCGCGAGGACGCGCCCGACTTTTACACCCTGGCCCTGGGCGCCACCCTGGGCATGTGCCTGATGACCACCGCCAACCATCTGCTGGCGGTGTTTCTGGCGGTCGAGATGGCCAGTGTTCCCTCGTATGCGCTCAGCGGCATTCTCAAGGGACGCCGGCAAAGCAGCGAGGCCGCGCTCAAGTTCGCCGTGTTCGGGGCCGGAGCCGCGGGCGTGATGCTGTACGGCATCAGCCTGGTGGGCGGCATGCTGGGTAGCGTGCATATTCCCACGGCCGCCGTGCGGTTGACCGACATGATGTTGGCGGGGCCGTCGCAGCCGACCATCACCGTGTTGGCTCTGGGCGGCCTGATGATCCTGGTAGGTCTGGCATTCAAGCTCTCGGCCGTGCCGTTCCAGTTCTGGGCCCCCGACGTGTTCGAAGGGGCCGCGGCCGAAATCGGCGGTTTTCTCTCAGTGGCGTCCAAGGCGGCCGCCTTGGCGCTGCTGCTGCGCCTGGGCATCGGCATGTGTTACGTGCCGGAACAATCGTTGAATGCGGAGCCTACCGAAGTCACCACGCAAGCCGCGCGCAAGCTCCCTGCCCAGGTGGCTTCGCTGAGGGCAAACGAGCACGACCGACAACCGTTCGCCTTAGTCGCTTTGCAGGAGCCGGAGGCCGATGTGCAAGCGCCGGTCGAAGCTCCCGCCGCTGAGCCTCAAGCCGCGGGCGAAGCAAAGGCTGCCCACGAGGCTGAGCCCGCCGCGGTCACCACGGGTCCTCAAACGCGGCAACAGGCCCTGGAAGCGGTGCGGCGATACCTCGCCATGCTGGTGGCGGTGCTGGCCGTGGCCACGGCCACGTTCGGCAACCTGGCCGCTTATCGTCAGGAGAACATCAAGCGATTGTTGGGCTACTCCACGATTGCCCACGCCGGATACATGATGATGCCGGCCGCGGCCGCGTTGGCTCTTACCGGCAGGGCAGGTCAGGACGATGCTACCTGGGCCGTCGGCACGCTGGGCTTTTACATCGTCATGTACCTGTTCATGAACCTCAGCGCGTTCCTCATCGTGGCGCTGATCCGCAACCAGACCGGTAGCGAGCAGATCAGCGCCTACCGCGGGCTGCTGAAGCGTTCTCCCGGCGTGGCTCTCTGCTTTTCGCTGGTGCTGCTCAGCCTGATCGGGATTCCGCCGCTGGTCGGGTTCGCCGCCAAGTTCGCCATCTTCAGTTCCCTGGCCGAGGCAGGCATGATCGTGGTGCTGATCATCGCCGGCCTGAATACCGTGCTGAGTCTGTTCTACTACCTGCGCGTGATCCGGGTGATGACGCTGGAGGAGCCGGCGGTTTCCGAGCCGATCCGGATGCCGGTGCTGGCTTCGATCAACGGCTTCTTTGTGCTGGTGCTGACACTGCCGCTGTTGGTGTTCGGCATATTCTGGGAGCCGGTGCTCAACTGGGCGCTGACCTCCGCCCGGACGCTGCTGTACTGAAGCCCCGCCCAAACGGGGGGGCGTCGCGCCGCGGTGTCCCTGCTATGGTAAAGATAGGCAGCCTGCCGTGCGCTTAAGCGATGGCGCGGCGCTGCCGGTGGGTTCACTTCGTTTCGCATGACCAACCCGACGAACGAGCAAGCGATGACCACTGTCGACATTCTGAATCGGCTGCTTCAGGTGCAGACCTGTTCGTTGCCGGCTTACCTGGCCCAGGCTTCGCCGTTTGTCGACCGTAGCGACCGCCGCGCGGCGGAGGTGTTGGCCAATATCCACGCCAACCAGCAGGCGATGGCCGCGCGACTGGCCGACGCCATTCGCGAGCGGCGCGGCCGGCCCGAGTCCGGCACGTTTCCGATGGTCTTTACCACGCTCAACTATGTCGCGATGCACCGGCTGCTCTCGGAGCTGATCAACTACCAGAAACGCGACATCAGCGTGATTGAAAAGTGCGTAGCCCAACTGGAGAATGACCCGGAAGCCCGGGCCCTGGCCGAGGAAGTGCTGGGGGCCGAACGGGCCCACCTGGAACAGTTAGAAGAACTGGCCGTCGAACCGGCCGGAGCCTAGCCATAAAAGCGACTGCTCGCGGCGCGGTCCGCAGCCTGCCGGCGGCTGGCTCCGCCGCCGCCAACCCCCTTGAGTCATGCCAGAATACTTCGATACGCACGCCCACCTCGACCAAGCGGAGTTTGACGAGGATCGCCAGCAGGTTCTTGAACGCGCGCGTGCGGCAGGCGTGACTTCGATCCTGGCCGTCGGCATCACGGCCGACAGCAGCGAAGCGACCCTCAAGCTGGCATCTGCCACCGAGGGCATGTACGCGGCTGTGGGCATCCATCCCAACTACGCCGGCCAGGCCGAGCCGGGCGATTGGGACCGGGTGCTCGCGCTGGTCGGCCAGCCCAAGGTGGTGGCCCTGGGTGAAACGGGCCTGGACCGCTACTGGGATTACACGCCGTTCGAGGTGCAGCAGGATTACTTCGACCGGCACCTGCGGCTATCGCAGCAGACGGGCTTGCCGGTCGTGATCCATAGCCGCGATTGCGACGAAGATATTCTCGCCATGCTGCGTGAAGCCGCCCGGCGAGGTCCGCTGCGCGGCATCTTGCACTCGTTCTCCAGCACCACCCAGACGGCGGCCGAGTGCCTCAGCCTGGGGCTTCACATCAGCTTCGCCGGGATGGCGACGTTCCGCAAATCGGACGCGCTGCGCGAGGTCGCCAAATCCATCCCGGCCGATCGCATCCTGATCGAAACCGATTCGCCCTATCTGTCACCGCATCCGCTGCGCGGAAAACGTAACGAACCGGCGAACGTGGTGCACACGGCCGCTTGCCTGGCCGAGGTACGTGGGCAAAGTGTTGAGGAGTTTGCGGCGCTGACGACCGCGAACGCCCGGCGCCTGTTCAACCTGGCTTAGCCGATCGTTCGGCGGTGATTCGCTTGAACACCGTTATTCCGCGGCCACGCTGGCCAGCGGCTCTTCGCTTTCCTGTTGTGGCGGTTTGAACCAGTCAGCAAACAGCACCATGGGCGTGATCGTCCGCATGATCTCGGGCGAGTAGATGTACCGCGTCCAGCAATGGCTGAAGCCGACATTCACGCTCACGTCGCAGATCCGGAACAGGCTGCGGTCCTTGGAGGAGCAGATGCCTACCGGTCCGGTATGCCCCATCGCTTTCTGGCCCCGGAAGGATTCCAGGTGGCGGTAGGCGATCAGCACCGGGTCGCGGCGGTTCACCAGCACATATACGCGGTTGGCGGCCTGCGGCGCGTGGCTGTTGAGGCCGCAGGAGCTGAAGGCGTCGTGATTCAAGGCGCCGGCCAGCAGCACGGCGCGAACCGGCCGGGCTGCCGGATCAGAATCGCTCAACGCCATGTTGGCAATGCGGCCGCCGCCCAAGAAGTGCAGGGTGGCGCCGGTAGTGCGTGCTCCAAAGCTGAAGCCCAACAGGCTCACCGGTACGCGCGGCGGCAATTGCTGGATCACTTGGGCCAGCTTGTAACCTTCCACGTCGCTTTGCCGCGCCTTGCGAGGCGCATCCACCCGGTACGGGCCGCACTTTTCGCTGGGCCACGACCAGATCACAAAGCGGAAGTGCGGTCCACAGCGGTTAGCCCGGCGCAACTGCTCGTATACGGCCAGGCCCATCTGCTCGGCGAAATCCGGCGTGACCTGGTAGCCGTGAATCCACACGCACAGCGGCAGGCCATCTTCGCTGGCGGCCAGCAGATCGCCCAGGCTGGCCGCGAACCGGCCGCCGTTCTCGTAGCGATAAAACTGCGGGCCGATTGCAGGCGACCGCGTATCAATCAGCCAGATATCGTCGCGCAGGGCCAGCGGTAGCGGCGGGCCGACGGCTTCGCCGGGTTCCTCGGGCTGTTCGTTCAGCTCGGGCAGGGGAGGCCCCGGCAACCGCTCGGAGAGCGGCGCATCTTCTTGGTTTTCGTCATCGTTGGTGGCCGGAACCGCGGGTTCTCCTTGCGGCGCGGTGAGCACCGGCTCCGACGTGCCTGCGGCCGGCGTGCATGTCGACAGCAGCGTAACCAGGGCAACGCCCAGCGTGAGCCACCATGCCGTGGCTGCCGCCCAGGTTTGTCGAGGCATGGCGATCGCGGTTGGCCTTGTGATTCGCATGGTCATGGTCGGGGGAGTCAAACAGGGCCAGCGAGTACACCGGTGCGGCACGGCTCAGATGCGAAAGGCCGCTCGGCTTGGGCCATGAGCGAACCAGATTGGCAGTACCGCAAGGTGGGGATGTCTGCGTGGAGGGAAATGTCGCTGCCCGGCATTGGGTGCGCGACTTCTCCGGTCAGGCAACTTTAACCCCTAAAGTGCGCTCGTGACGTGAAAAAGCATCACGGTGTTGAAAAAAGGCGACTGTTTGATTTGCACATCACAACCCGTGGTGTATGGTTGCGTGGCCCCGCGAGACGGAGCCACTTACGCCTGTCGGCATGAGCGATTGGCAAGCGCCGTGGAGACGGAATTTGCCGGTTGCGCGGCCTACAGCCAATCCGCCTGAATGGGCCCCCTCCCTCCCGGCCCTCCCGTTTTCCGGAGCAAGAGCATGAAGAGGCTGATGATTCTGGCGGTCGTCGTGATCCTGGCGACGACCAGCAGCGGCTGCCGGCGTTGCCGGTGGTGGAACAACGGTGATCACTGCGCAGTTCCCTGCGAGGTGTACTGCCCCGCTCCCTGCGTGAGCAGCCCGTGCGACACCTGCGCTCCGGGCGCCATGCCGGCGGCCCCGTCATTGCCGCAGACTTATCTGCCTGGCCCGACCTAAGCTCTGCCTGGCCGGCTCACCGTCCTCCTATCCTGAAGCGGTGAACCGGCGACTGCAGGGCAGCCAAACGGCCGACGGCTACTGCTGACCCCCTCCCTCGGCAGTGGCTGGTCGTCGGCGCTTGGTGCGATCCCTCCTGGTTCCGTTTCTCGCGCCAGAGGCAGGCGATCCTGACCTGCCTCTGGGCGGGAAAGGCGGCCGCTCCTCACGTGGGGACAATCGCCGCCAAGAACGTTTCCCCTTAGCGCGTCGCTGTTCGACACACCTTTCCCCCGGCCTGCTGGTTCCTGCGTACGCGTCACGGTTGTTCCTGGTCTGTCCGTGCCGTGTGCTAAGGGGCTTGCCCCAAGCGCCGGGGGGCGACGCATTCCGGACCAGCCCTGAGCACGCCATCGCCGCGCCCGCGTGCGCGGCCTGTTTCTCCCTGCGCACTTGCGTGCGCCACGGCGCGCGTGAGGCCGAGGGCATTGCAGGCTGGCCGGTTCTTTCGCATGGGGCGACGCGCGTGCTAAAAAACGCCTTGCGGCCCTGGCCCCGGGGGGCCGAGTTGGTCATGATGGGCGTTTTACCTGCGAACTCTGTTGCTGCCCCTTGGTTTACACCGCGATCCTCCGTGGCGACGATCGAAGCGGCAGGGTGGCAAACCGCAGCGGTTTCACAGCACGCAGCGTTTCGATGGCAGTGAAAGCTTCACACGATCTCCTTCCGCTCACGGCGAACGTGACGCCCGCCTCGCAGGAAGAAACGCGCCAGGCCGTACATGAAGCCTACCAGCAGGGCACGCCGCTGTATCCCATCGGCGGCGGCACGAGCCTCGACCATGGCCTGCCTGCCCGCGAGCCGGGGCTGGGATTAACGCTTACCGACTTGAATCGCGTGGTGGATTATCCTGCCCGTGATCTGACCATCACGGTCGAAACCGGCATGACGCTCTCCGCGCTGCGCAAAACGCTCGCGGCCGAACACCAGTGGTTGCCGATCGACGCCCCGCACCCGGAGACGGCCACGCTGGGCGGTTTGATTGCGACCAACTTTTCCGGGCCTCGCCGCTTCGGCTACGGAACGGTGCGCGATTACTTGATCGGCGTGACGGCGATCGACGGGCGGGGCGTGCTGTTCCACGGCGGCGGCCGCGTGGTGAAGAACGTCGCCGGATATGACTTCTGCAAGCTTCTCACCGGGTCGCTCGGCACGCTCGGCGTGATCGTTCAGGCCACGCTCAAGGTGATGCCGGTTCCCGAAGCCAGCGTGTTCGTTGTCCATCCCCTGGCAAGCGTCGCCGATGCCGAACCGTTGCTGGCGGCCATGGTCAACTCGCGTACCACGCCGGCGGCCGTCGAACTGTTGGCCGGCCCCGCCTGGGTCGATGATCCCGCTTTGGAGACCTTGCCCACGGGCCAGGCACTGGTCGTAGGGCTGGAAGGTACCGGCCCGGAAGTCGACTACATGCAGCGGCAACTGCTGGATGAGTGGCGGCAACTGGGGGCGGCCGGCAGCGTGGTATCAGAAGAACAAACGCCTGGCCTATGGGAACGATTGACCGCGTTTGCCGCGCAGCGGCAAGGACTGGTGATTCAAGCGGCCGTGGTTCCCAGCGCCGTGGTCGGGCTGGTGCAGAAGATTCAGAGCTTGGCGAGCGACGCTTCCATCGTTGCCCACGCCGCCAGCGGCATTGTGGTGGCGCGACTGCCATCGATCGAACCGGCCGACGTGGCGGGGGCGATGATCCGCACGATTCAGCCGGCGGTTCGGGCAGCATCCGGCTCGGTTACGGCCTTGGCGTTGCCTCCGGATACGGAGGCAACCCGCCAACTGGTTTGGGGCCCCGCTACGGAAGGTGAACCGCTGATGCGGGCCGTCAAGGAACAATTCGATCCCAAAGGGCTGCTCAACCCGGGACGTTTCATATACTGAAGCAGTGCCCGCCGCTCTCTGGAGTTGGCCGACCGCAGATGCGCCAGCGAGCCTCGGCATGCCCGGGGGACCGATACTCCGCTGCCGGATGCCGCGGAATCCGACGAACACCACCTTGCGCTAACGCCTGTTGAGATATGACGTCGACCAAGTCGCCATCAACTGCCGGGGCTGGCCCCTCGATCGACCACGAGGCCCAGCAGCCGCCGATGCCTTCGGCCAGCGATACGCCAGCCGAAGGGCCCAAGGTGTTACCGATCGATACGTCCAACCCGGGCGCCGGCATCCGGTACGAACGGTTCCTCGACTGCGTTCACTGCGGGCTGTGTACGGCGTCGTGCCCCACGTATGTGGAGACGGGCAACGAAAACGACAGCCCTCGCGGGCGCATTTATCTCATGCGGGCGGTGACCGATGGACGCCTCCCGCTCACGGCCGAAGTTCGCCGGCACTTGGATCTGTGCTTGGATTGCCGGGCGTGCGAAACCGCCTGCCCCTCTGGCGTTCAGTATGGCAAGTTGATCGAGCCGTTCCGCGTAGCGATGGAAGAAGGGACGCCGGGCGGCGGCAAGACTTCGGACTGGTTCCACCGCTGGATTTTGTTTGGCGTCTTTCCGTACCCGCAGCGGATGCGCGCGTTGCTTTGGCCCGCGCGGCTGTCCCAGCGATTGGGACTGCTGCGATTGGCCGAAGCGCTGCGCATTACCCGGCTCTTGCCACGGCGTTTGCAGCAGCTGGTGGCCATGTTGCCGCCGCCGGCAAAGAAGCAGCCGCCGCTGCCGGAGGTGCTGCCCGCCGTCGGGCAGCGTCGTGCTCGCGTGGCCCTGTTCACCGGCTGCGTGGGCGATGTGATGTTCCGTCATACGAACTGGGCCACCGCTCGCGTGCTTCAGGAGAACGGCTGCGAGGTGGTCGTACCGCGCGGCCAGGTGTGTTGCGGTGCCATTCATTTTCATGGTGGCAGCAGCGAGCCGGCGCGCGAGCTGGCCGATGCGAACGTGGCGGCGTTCAACGCCGCGGACTACGACGCGGTGATCGTCAACGTGGCCGGCTGCGGTTCGATGCTCAAGGACTATGGGCATCACTGGGAGGACGATCAGCAGCACGCACGCGAACAGTTCGCCGCCAAGGTGCGTGACATTAACGAGTTTCTCGATGAGTTGGGCTTCATCCCGCCACGCGGCGAGATGCCGCTCAAGGTGACGTACCACGATGCTTGCCACCTGGTCCATGCACAAAAGGTGCGAGAAGCACCACGCAAGCTGCTGCGGCAAATCCCGGGCTTGGAACTGGTCGACCTGCCCGAGAGCGAACTGTGCTGCGGTGCCGCCGGAACGTACAACCTGACCGAGCCTGAGATGTCGGGGCGGTTGAGCCGCCGCAAGATGGCCAATATCCTCAGCACGGGGGCGACCGTGGTGGCGACGGCAAACGCCGGCTGTCTGCTGCAGATCATGCGCGAAGCCCGGCAGCAAGGGCAGCCGTTGGAGATCGTCCATCCGATGGAACTGCTCGACCGCAGCTATCAGAAGGCCCGGGCTCAGTAGCCGCACAGCCGCATGGATTGGCGGATTGCCCCAGGATCGTTGTTCTTCGCATGCACACCTTGCCTCAACGCCCTTCGGTGCGGCTGACCATTCTGGAAGTGCTGCTGATCTTCGGCACGTTCTTTGTGTATGCCGGCTGGCCGGCGCCCGACGTGAACGAAGCCCATTATCTGGTGAAAGCGCGGCACTACTGGCAGCCGGAGCTGATCCCCGGCGATGCGTTCCTGGATTCGGCCAATGCTCACCTGGCGTTCTACTGGTCGGTGGGCTGGCTAAGCACTCTGATGAGCCTGACGGCGTTCGCCTGGACGGTGCGCACGGTTACGTGGCTGCTGTTGGCCTGGGGATGGCAGCGGCTGTCGTGGGCGGTGGTACCGCGGCCGCTGTATTCCGTGCTGGGGGCGGCGCTCTTCGTCACGCTGCTGGACTTCTGCCACCAGTCGGGCGAATGGGTCGTCGGCGGGGCCGAAGCCAAGGGCTTTGCCTACTTCCTGGTGCTGTTGGCTCTGGCGGCGCTGGTACGCGGCCGCTGGAACTGGGCCGTGTCGTTGTGCGGAGCTGGCGCCGCCTTCCACGTACTGGTGGGCGGCTGGGCCGGCGTATGCGTTGGCCTCGCCTGGCTGCTGGAACCGCGTGAACGGCGGCCCAAGCTTTTGAGCCTGGTGCCGGGCTTGGTCGTGGGCCTGGTGCTGAGCTTGCCCGGTCTGCTGCCAGCCTTGCTGCTGACGATCGGCAGTGATCCACATGAGGTGGCACGCGCCAACTGGATTTACGTTGCGCGGCGGCTAGGGCATCACCTCGATCCTAAACAATTTCCGACGGCCCGTCTGGTCAGCTTTTTGGCTTTGCTGGCGGTAACCGCCGTTCTGGCATGGATTGCCCGGCGTACTCCACCGGATGACGTGCCGGCGGACGCAAAGGAGGAACGGCCGGATGACGACCTGGCCTGGGGCCGGCGACGGTTGGCGATTGTAGTGGCCGGTTCCGTGTTGCTGGTGGTCATCGGCTGGGGGATCGCGTGGACGTTTTCTGGCCAGGCGGCCCTTCGGGCGGGGCTGCTCAAGTATTACTGGTTCCGCCTGGCCGATGCCTTCGTGCCGCTGGGAGCTAGCCTGGCGGTGTGCTACCTCATCGCGGCGTGGCGTGTGCGGCAACCGGTCTACAGTGGGCTGGTGTTGATGGCTGCCCTGGTGGTGTCGGGCATCGGCCTGGGCAGCGTGATGCTGGAACGGCAACGCGATTGGTTGCCTCGCGGCGATCGGCATTTTCGCTCGGCGGTTTCGTCGCAGACTTTGGAGGTCCACCGCGACTGGGTGAACATGTGCGAGATCGCCCGCACAGAGACGCCGCCGGGGAGCCGGTTCATCACGCCGCGTTGGAACACCACGTTTCAGTGGTATGCCCAGCGGCCGGAGGTCGCGACGTGGAAGAACATTCCGCAGGACGCTTCCGGCATTGTCGAGTGGTGGCAGCGGCTTGCGGGTCTGTTCAACTTTTCCAGCGAGCGATTTGTGATCGGGGCCACAGGTGGCGGCACGGCCGACTTGGCGATGCCTTGGCCGATCACCTGGCCGTCGCGGCCGCTGCACTCGGTGAGCTATCTGCCGGTGCAAGAATTGATCGACCGTGGCCGGCGGTACGATGCCCAATACGTGTTAACCACCAGCTATCCGACACTGCCGCTGCCCATCGTGGCGATGAACCGGCATTTTGCCTTGTATCGGCTGCCGACGCCCTCGGGCGGGGAAACGTCTGGTCCAGCGTCGCACTAAATTCACCTGGTCGCGTGCTGGGCTTCACCTTGGTTTGATTCGCATCGACGAACACGCACGCCATGCCATCGCGTTACTTTCTTGAGCAACCGCCTGTCGACGGTATCGCAACTTTGACCGATAGCGAGGCGCACCACCTTGCGCACGTGCTGCGGGCGAAGGCGGGGGAAGAGGTGCACCTGTTCGACGGCAGCGGGCTTGAGTATCAGGCGCTGATCGAAAAGGTGGGCCGCAACGAGGTGAAGCTGCGCGTGCTGGGATCGGAAACCGTCGACCGCGAGTCAACCCGGCGGGTGACCTTGGCCGTAGCCCTGCCCAAGGGCGACCGGCAACGCTGGCTCACCGAGAAAGCCGTGGAAGTGGGCGTGGCTCGGCTGATCCCGATTGAAACGCGGCGCGGCGTGGCTCAGCCCAGCGAAAATGCCATCGAGCGGCTACGGCGGGCGGTGATCGAAGCCTCCAAGCAATGCGGCCGCAACCGGCTAATGGAAATCACGCCGGCCATGCGGTGGGAACAACTGGTTGGTCAGGCCGCCGCTGAGCAGCCTTGTTTTGTCGCTCATCCCGGCGGGAACCCCGAAAGCCTGGTCTCGCAATTGATGCAGCTACCCGCCGATGTGCCGGTGACGCTGGCCGTGGGGCCTGAAGGCGGTTTCACCGATGAAGAAATCGCAGCGGCCACAGCCGCCGGTTGGAAGACGGCCGACTTGGGCCGCCGGATCCTGCGGGTGGAAACCGCCGCGCTGGTGTTGGCCACGCTGGCGATTCACGGCACGGTCTAACCAACCAGGCGGTAGCGTTGAGCCGGCAGCCGGCTATTCGATCCAGCCGCCGCCCAGCACGCGGTCGCTGTCGTAGCACACGGCAGCCTGGCCGGGGGCCACGCCGTGCTGTGGTTCATCCAGTTCGAAGGCCAGGCGGTCACCTTCCAGCGGCGTGACGGTCGCCCAAACCGGTCGGCTCAGGTAACGGATCTTTACCTCGCAGCGGAGCGGGGCCGCGGGGGGCTCGATCAGCCAGTTGGCGCGGCTGGCGGTGAATGATGTCCGGGCCAGTTCGTCGCGCGTTCCGACGACCACCCGCCGGGTATCCGGCTCGATCCGCACCACGTACCGCGGTTCGCCCACGGCCACGCCCAACCCCTTGCGCTGGCCGATGGTGTAATGCTCGATGCCGCTGTGATAGCCGAGCACTTCGCCCGAGGTGGTGACGATTTCACCGGAGTGGTCGCTGCCGTCCAACCGTGTCTTGAGGAACGCCGCGTAATCGCCACCGGGCACAAAGCAGATCTCGTAGCTGTCCTTCTTGTCGGCGACGCGCAGGCCCAGGGCCTTGGCCCGTTCGCGAATCTCGTGCTTCTGGAACTCGCCTACCGGGAACATCAGCCGCGGCAGCAGTTCGCGGCGAATGCCAAACAGCACGTACGACTGGTCCTTGCCCGGGTCGACTCCGCGCCGCAGCGCCTTTTCACCGCTGGGCGTATCCGTGAGCCGGGCATAATGGCCCGTGGCGATGAAGTCGGCGCCCACGCTGTCGGCGTATTCGCACAAGCTGCCGAACTTCAGCCAGTTGTTGCAGACCACGCACGGGTTGGGCGTGCGGCCCGAGGCGTACTCCTCGACAAAGTAGTCGATGATGCGGTTGAACTCGTTTTCGAAGTTCACCGCATAGAAGGGGATATCGAGCTTGTCGGCCACGCGGCGGGCGTCCTGGGCGTCGGCCGCGGTGCAACAGCCCTGCTTGTGCGAACTGGTCGAGACGATCGGCAGCGACAGCGAGGCGGACGCAGTCGCACCGTGGGCCGCGGCCGCACTTTCGGCCGGGACGGCGCACGCCTGTTCCAGGTGCTGGCCGTGGCGCATGAAGAGGCCGATCACCTCGTGGCCGGCTTCCTGCAACAGCGCAGCGGCGACGCTGCTGTCGACGCCACCCGACATTGCCAACACCACGCGTGCCACGCTATGCCTCGTAATGCTCGCCTACGAATACCCTGAGCGGAACCACACATCCCCGCTGCTTGGAAGTCTACGGGGTAGGTGGCGGGGCGACAAGGCGACGGGCAACGCCCAGCGCGGGGCCGAGCCGAACCGCTATTGGCTAAGCTCTTTGCGGAGATTGCCGGGCCGATTGGTGGTGATGGAGTCCACGCCCAGGCCGATCAGATAGGCGGCCAGCTCCGGATCATCGACCGTCCACACGTGGAAGCCAAAGCCGGCTTCCTTGAGGGCTGTGGCCAGCTCGGGCGTCAGTGCGCCACGCTGGGCACCCACGCCCACGCCGTCGGCTTTGAGCTCGCGGAGCGTGGCCACGATGGTGGCCGGCTCAGGGAGCCAGGAACCGTCTTCCTGCTGCTTGAAGCCGGTGAGCCAGTTGGCGGTGATGTCCGGCAACTGCTTCTTGATTTGGGCGATCACTTCCTTGTGGAAGGAAATCACCGTCACCTGCTCGGGCGAAAGCTGGCTGGCCTTGATGTTCTCCACCAGCGTGGGCACCACCTCCGCGCCGCACTTGATCTCAATATAGATCTTCTTGCCTGGCAGGACCGTGGCCAGCACCTGCGGCAGATCGGGCATGCGTTCGCCGGCGTATTGCGGCGCTTTCCACTTGCCGACGTCCAACTGCTGCAACTGTTCCCAGGTGCACTGGGCAACCTCCAGGTCTTCACCGGCGGTGCGCTTGGTGGTGCGGTCGTGGATGCAGATGATGCGGCCATCGGCCGAAAGGTAGAAATCGCCTTCGATGCCGTCAGCTTGTTCGTCCCAAGCGAGCTTAAACGCCGCCAGCGTGTTCTCGGGGGCCGCGTACGAGGCGCCGCGGTGCGCAATGATCGGCGGGAGCTTCACGATGTCTTCAGCCTTGGTATCCATACTCGGCGACATTCCCAGCGCTGCGGCTACAAGTCCCACGGCCAGCAGCGGCGGCCGCGCATGGGGGGGCCGTAAACCACCCCGGCGGGCGGCATCCGCCGGCCGCCGGGGCGAACGTTCTCCAGACAAAGCAACGGGCCGAGTCGGCGTGGCGGGCTGCATCAGTTCTTCCAGTGCTTATCGGCAAAATCGGCGAACACGGCCCAGTCGGCTTCGGTAATGTCGTGCTTACCGGGACGAATGTAGTAGCCAATGCGGCTGGTGATCGGCTGGTTCAGCCCAGGCATTTCCTTGGCGGCAAACCCGTCGGTGCCCAGCAACCGGTACACCGGGTCGGCACCCACGCAGCTCAAAAACTCGCCGCGGGGATCGGCCCACTTGTCTTCCTCGGCACTGGCCACGAAAACCGGCCGCGGAGCGATCAACGCAACCAGCATGTGCTGATCGACCGGGATCTCGTCCTCGCGGGCGTTGTACTTCTTGAAGTTGGCGTTGAACCAGTGCGGGAAGGCCGTGTTGATGATTTCCACGGTTTCGCCAAAACGCCGCCGGCTCAGCGCCGCACCGCCGCAGCCCGAGTTGTTCGAAATCACCAAGGCAAACCGCTCATCCTGGGCGCCGGCCCACAGGGCGGTCTTGCCCAGTCGCGAGTGGCCCAGCACGGCCACGTGCTTGGCGTCGACATCCTTGTCGGTTTCCAGGTAATCCAGGGCGCGGCTCAGGCCCCAGGCCCAGGCGCCAATGGTGCCCCACTCATTGGCGGCCGGTTCCGTCTGGCCTTCGCGGTAAAAGATCGGATGCACACCGTTGGCAAAGCCGTCGTGGAAGTCCGGATCGATGTCGCCGCTGTAGATGGTGACGACGCCGTAGCCCCGCTTCAGCATCATTTCGATCGGCCAGCGCGACGACGATGTACCGCGGGCTTCTTCCGACGACTTGTTATCGACCACGCCCGGTCCCGGCCGCACCCAGTTCTTGGTGACGAACACGGCCGGATCGTCGGTCACGGTATGATTGCCGCGGAAGTTCAAGCCCATGAACACCGGCCCGGGGCCTTTGGCGTCGGCCGGCAGGTACATCAGGATGGACATCTGCGGGCCATCCTTGTCCTTGGTGAAGTAGACCGTGACCTGCTTGCGGATCGCCTTGCCGCCGAGGGCCTCGTTGGACTGCTCGACTACCTCAAAAGACATATCCTTTGGGCGGCCGGGCGAATGCCCGTACACGTGCTCCTGGAACAGCTCCAGCACTTCCTGCCGGCGGCGGTTGGTCCAATCCTCGGCGGTACGGACGGGCGTGCCGTCGTTGAACTTCAGCGGGTCGGGCAGTTCGTACTTGGGAACCTTCGCCTCATCGTAGTTCACGTTACGGCGCTGGGCCGAGGCCGGCGACACCAGGCACAACGCGAGCGAGCAGCCGAGGGCAAGACGGAACCAGCGCGAGGCAAACACCGCCGGACGTTGGAGCATGTTCAAACGGAGCATGAGTAGGTGGTTTCCTGAATCAGCGAGGCATGACTACGGACGAACCGTAAGCAGTCTAACCTGGGCAAGTAGGGGGATTCAACGCAACGCGGCAAACCAGCGGTTTCCCCTATTGGTGGTAATCGCCGCCCCGCACGCTCGTAAGCACCGACTGCTGCCAGGTACGCAGCTGCTTCTCCATTTCTTGCACGATTTCGGGATGCTGACCGACGAGGTTGCGTTTCTCGGCCGGATCGGTCTGGAGGTCGAACAGCTCGCGCTTCAACTCGCCCTGCTGGGTTTCGTGCAGCACCAGCTTGTAACGTTCGCCCACCACGGCACGCGGTCCTTGAAAGTCGGTATCGCTGGCGGGCGGATGCTTTACATTGCGAAAGTTGCGGGTGCGCAGGCCGCCCATCAGTTTGACCAGTGGCGTGGTGCCTTGCTGCAGCCGCGGTTCGATCCACGGCTTGGCGCCGTTAAGACGCGAGGTTTCGTAGCTCCAGAAGAAGATGGGCTGGGGACGCGCCGACTGCTTGCCGTCGATCAGCGGCAACAGATCCATGCCATCGAGCGGGCGGTTGGGCAGCGGCTGACCGGCGATCGAGCAGAGCGTCGGCAGCAGGTCGCTGGTGCAAACGTTCACATCGGTGGTGCGCGGACTGGGAATGCGGGCTGGCCATTCGAGGACGCCCGGCACCAGGATGCCGCCCTGGTACATGCTGGCCTTGGCGCCGCGGAGCCGCGAGTTGTGAACAGCACACGAGGGCGTACCGTTATCGCCGCAGTAAAAGACGATGGTGTTCTCACGCAGCCCCTGGTCGGCCAGGTAGCTGCGCAGCGTGCCGATCGCCCGATCCATGGCTGTGATCTCGGCATACCGCTCCCGCAAGACTTCGCCAATCGGGCGGCGGATGGGCAGACCGGTTTCGTTCGATGTGAGCGAAACCAGCCGCTGGGGATACCTGGCCGGCAGCTCATCGTACAGGGCCAGATCTTCCGACAACCCGCTGAACGGTTCATGCGGCGAGCCGAACCACACCACGGCAAAGAACGGTTTCTTTTGCTGCCGTGCGCGGCCAATGAACTGAATGGTTTCGTCGATCAGAATGGCGGAGCTTTCGCCCTGGAATACTCGCGGCTCGCCGCCGTTGCGCGACAGCGGTGGATTGAGCTCAAAGAAGTTGTCGTGCGAGAGCCACTCATGAAAGCCCATCTTGCCGGGATTGGTGGGCGATTCGGCCTTCACGGGGCCAACGTGCCATTTACCGAAATGGCCGCAGTGGTAGCCGGCCTGGCTGAGGATGTGGGCTATCGTGATTTCCTCGGGCCGGAGCGACCAGCCCGGGGCGAACGTGCCGTAGCGGTTGGGATGACGCCCGGTGAGAAAGCTGCCGCGGGTGGGCGAGCAACTGGGATGTGCCGCATAGAAGCGGTTGAACCGCAGCCCTTGCGAGGCCATCTCGTCGAGCACCGGCGTGCGAACGTAAGGATGGCCGTTGTAGCCGGTTTCTTCCCAGCCGTGGTCATCGCCCATCATCAGGATGATGTTGGGCAGCTCCCGCCCCGCGGCCGCTGCCGGCGACACGCCAAACGCGGCAAGCAGCCACGCCGCGGCCCATGCCAACGAGGTTAAGCGCCTGGGGACACTTCCTTTCGACACAATCGCCGCAGCTATGGCTTGGGGACGCATGGCAGTCTACTGGGGGCGGAGGGAAGTTCAGAAAACGATGCTGTACGCACGTTGCCTCACGTTGTCCTGGCGACGTAGCGCTAACATCCTGCGCCTGACCGAAAGCCGCCGCAAGTTTTTCGTGACGATCAGTCAGACTTGGGCATCAGATCAGAAGACAACAGGCCTCCGCGGCCCGTGAGGACCGCGGAGGCCTTCGTGTTCGAGGTGCCACGGTCTGCCTTGTTAGGTCAGGCACTGGATACGCCATCGGCAGCCCGCCAGGACAGCAAGCGCATCGGGCAGCAATGATGTGCCGCGTGATCGTGCGTGTTCCGCAGCGGTTCGGATGTTTACCTAGTGTCGACCAGCGACCTCAGTTCGTGTTGTCGATCAGCCGTTCGAACCGGCCATTCCATGGACCGCCATTCCCGGTGCCGTTGCCGAAGTCCCAGTCACCAGTGAATTCGAGGGTTTCGCTACTGGGATAGAAACGGAATGTACCGCTAGCCCCGTGAAGCGACCACTTGCCCACGATCTTACCAACCCAGGGGTAGTCATTGTTGCCGGCGGTATCAAAGAAATACTCAATGTCATACAGGTGGCCCGTTCCAAAGCTGGTGCGATAGGTGCCCTGCTTGCCATTGAAGGTGATGGTAGCCTGCACGTTCTGGCCGTTGGGCGCTTTGTAGGTTGACTTCCAGATTGAATGTTTAACGCGGCTGGCCGGTACTTCCTGAGGCGGGGCCGCGGATGCCGATGTCAGTGCTGCGAGCACAACCCCGATCAACAACATTCCACTGGCTCCGCGCTGGCTGAATGTGTTTCGCATGATCTTTGCTCCGCGAGGGTAACGGATCGGCGACACGCACGGTTGCGTGATTCAAGCTTGGAATCAGTATGCCAATCCTCGCACAGGTGTCCACCAATTTGTGGGGGGGCTGCGCGCAACAAAATAGCCGGAGCATGCGCCGCACTTGCGGGCATGCTCCGGCTGGAGTGCAAACCTGATTGACTGCCGGTCGCCACCGTGGCGACCAATGGGAGGTTAGTTGGCCTTGAGCACCAGGTAGCGGTTACCTGCCGCCGAGCGAACCTGGAGCAACACGCCGTCGCTCAGCGAGGCCTTCTCGATGACCTTCTTGAACTCGGCCACGCTGCTCACCGGCTGGCGATCCACGGCCAAGACCAGCATGCCTTCTTCCAGGCCCATCCGGTCCGCCGGGCTGCCCGGCTCAACGCGGCTCACCAGCACGCCCTTGAAGCCTTCGTAGCCCAGCCGGCTGGCGACCTCGGACGACATGTTGCTGACTTCCAGACCGAGCTTCTCGGAACGGTACGAGTCGTTGTTGGTACGGCTCTGCGACCGCTCGCGGAGCGGCGTGCTCGACACCACCAGTTGCTCGGGCAGTTCTTCCAGCTTGACCGTGAGGTTCATCTGCTTGCCGTCGCGGATCACGGTCATGGGCAGCGCCTTGCCGATGGGGCTGCGCTCCACCACCGCTTGCAATTCACGCGGGTTGTGGACCTCGTGACCATCGAAGGCCACGATCACGTCGCCGTCTTTCACGCCGGCGCGGGCCGCCGGGGTATCGGCGTTGACCTCGGCCACCAGCACGCCCTGATTGGGTTTCACGCGGAACTGCTGGGCCAGGTCGGCGGTGAGCGGCTCGATCTTCACGCCCAGGTAAGCCCGCTGCACGCTGCCGCGATCCTGCAACTGGGCGACCACCCACTTGGCCAGGTCAATCGGCACGGCGAAGCCAATGCCCTGGTAGCCGCCGCTGTTGGTGGCAATGGCCGTGTTGATGCCGATCACTTCGCCGTTGAGGTTAACCAGCGGACCGCCCGAGTTACCAGGGTTGATGGCGGCATCGGTTTGCAGGAACTGAGCCCGGCTCACGCTCGCCAGACCGCGGCCCTTGCCGCTGATGATGCCGGCGCTCACCGTCGTGTCGAGGCTGAACGGGTGGCCGATCGCGATCACCCAGTCGCCGATCTCCAGGTCTTCCGAGCGACCGAGGACAGCGGCGGGCAGCTTGCCGGCGCCTTCGATCCGCAGCACGGCCAGGTCGGTCTGAGGATCGACGCGGATATCGGTAGCGCGGAACTCGCGGCCGTCGTTCAGGTGAACGTAGACCTCGTCGGCGCCGCTCACCACGTGGTTGTTGGTGAGGATGACGCCATCGGGATCAATGATCACGCCCGAACCAAGGCCCTGCTGTGCCCGGGGCGCGGGCAGCTGGCGGAAGCCGCGGAAGAGGTCGTCATTCTTGAAGTAATCTTCGAACGGCGTGCCTTCGAACGGATTGCTGCGCAGCGTCATCGACTCGGTGTTCTTGGCCCGGCTCACCGTGGTGATCTTGACCACGGTGGGGGTGACCTTCTCGGCCGCGTAGCGGAACGCCTTAGAGAGCTCGTTAGCGTGGCGGGCCGTTTCCGGCGGAAGATCATTGGCGGCTTCGACCGACCACCAGGTGACGCCAGACGCCACGGCGGCAATGGCCAAGACACTCCACCAGATGCCGCGTTTGGCCGGCAGGCTCGGTGGTGCACTTGGCTGATGGAGTGGGGAGGTGCTGACATCGTGTTGCATGAATCGTCTCCTTGTTGTGCCTGATTGGGCGCCGAGCCTGCCAGCAGACCAGGCAGACTTTCAGCGGATGGCTAAGCGATTCCCATCGCACGGTTTTCGTCTGACCGACGTATCGGGGGGATGACACGAAGACCCCCAGAATTGAGTTTGCGGCACCCCACGAAGGGGCCACGTAAACTCTTACGCGTGCAACCGCTAAGTGGTTCACGCCGGCGATTGGCCGCCGGTGGCCATGACTGCGGTGGCACGTTGCGTGGCCGGTCCATGGATGGTTGCCGCAGCCGCTAGCATCTTGCGGGCAGATTATGCGGAAAATGCCAAGAATCGCCGCCGTAGGGCAAGACCGATCACCGCTTGGCTCTCCATGCCAGGACGATAGCAGCCCGCGGCCAGGCTCGGCTGCCACCGAAAATCGCACGCAAGAGCAGGGAAGGCCGTGCACCTGGGAAACATCAACGCGGCTTCATGGGCAGGTCGATCAGCCTGCGACGCGCGGCACGCCGGGGCCAACTCGTCTTGGTCGAAAAGCGGCCAGTGGATTAGATTTGGACGTTGCGGAGGAACCGTGGTTTGGCGTCGTTGGTCCGCTGTCCCAGGCCGGCGCGCCCTTGTTTCAGCAGGGAGGCTCAAACCGTGCAAACGCTGCTTGTCTTTGGCGTCAATCGCGTCGTCGGAGCGAACGTCATTGCCACCTTGTCCGATCGCTTTCAGGTGGCCGGCATTGGCCGTCGCCCGGTGAAGATCCAAGGTTGCCCGACGCGTTGCGTGACCCACTGGGACGCCGCTCAGGTTCGCAGCCTCGTTCAAAAGTATGCGCCCAATTGGATCGTGTACGCCGGCGCGTTGGCCGGCTCCAGTTGGGACCAGCCTCCCGCCGAATTGGAAGCCGAGCCTGAGATTGCCGCAGCGCTGGTGGAAGCCGCCCGCGGCATCGGCGCGAATCTGACGTACATCTCGACCGATGCCGTGTTTTGCGGTCCGCGGATCTTCCACTTCGAGGATGCCCCGCGCGGCGCCGTGGAAGCCGGCCTCTCGCCGCTGGCCCAGGTGGCCGCGGCCGTGGAGGACGTGCTGCGCGACACGGGGGCCTTGCTGGTGCGGACGCATGTCTACGGCTGGAGTCCGCGTTTGGACGAACCGGAGTTCGCCGAGTCCGTGTGCCAGGCGCTCGAGGATGGGCTGCAGATCACGCTGGACCATCACCGCCACGCTTCGCCGATTCTGGCGACCGACCTGGCCGAACTGCTGTATCAGGCGTGGCAAGCGAAGTTGCAAGGCGCGATCCATCTGGCCGGGGCCGAGCGGACCTCGCCTGCCCGATTTGCCGCGGAACTGGCCAACGTGCTGGGAATCGCCTGGCAAGCCAACGCTATGGCGGTAGCGCCAGCGGATCAGGTACGGAGTGAATCGGCATTGGTTGCCCGGCGGGCACGCCAGGAACTCGGGACGGCGATGCCGATGCTGACTGAAGGTCTGGAACGCTTCGTTGCCCAGGCTTCCAACGGTTACCGCGACCGGTTCATCACCGCCGAAGAAATGGCCAATGCGGCGTGATGACCGCCGCTAGGAATCACGGGTGCCCAGGTAGCGGGCAAGCGTGTCGACATTGCGGATCAAGGTCCGCATGTCGATCACCTGTTCGGCCTTGAGCGTGCTCTGTTTGTTGCACTCCACCCATGCGCCGCGCTCGTCCAGGGCGTCGATCACTCGACGCACCTGTTGCTCCAGGTCACGCGAAGGACGTGCCTGGCCAGGGCGAGGACGCGCTGTGCGCGGCTTCAACTTGTCGGCAGGCGTACGGAGTGCTTCCTGGTAGGCCTCCTCAATGGCGTCCAGCCGCGATTCGACCTTAAAGCTGTAGTGTGTCGGCAGGTTGCTGTCGTCGTACGTCAGCTCGTACGTATCGCGGACGAAGTACAGCGGCCGGTTGGTTTTCAGTTCGTAAAAGCGTGCCAGGCGGCCGTCAGGCAGCCGTGATTGCTTCAAGTACGCCAAGGCTCGTGGAACCGGCTCCAGGTACTTGCGGTCGCCGGTGTAGCCGTAAGCCAGAATCAACGTACGCAGCACGCTTTGCGATTCGCTGCCGGTGATCGCGGGTGGTTCAAACCGTCTTGCCCAGGCCGGCTCCATTCGCGCGTTGTACTGCTGCGCCCAAGCCGGCTGTGGCTCTGGCATCTGGGCCAGCAGGATGAAGTCTGCACCGCGCATCGCCGCCTGAAGGTATTCCGGGCGGCCGTAGATTTCATGGGCCAGGAAGAACAGTTCGATGGTTCGAGCCTGCGCGTTATCGTTGAACGTGTAGTGACTGTAATACGGTTCGCGGGGATACTCGCGCGACCAGGTTTCCGGGTAGCGTGCGGGAAGCACTGGGAACTTTGCCGCATCGGGGGGCCGATTAAAACGCTGCGGCCAGGCGCCAATGGGATATTGCGCGGCGATCAACTGCTGCAGCCCATACTCCACGGCCTCGTGGATAGCCTGATCTTTGAACGCTAGTTCCAGGTCCATTTCCATCAGGAACCGCAAGGCAGCTTGCGTGGTATCGTCGTCGAGTGTGGTTGTGTTCCGGTCACTGGCCCCGCGCTCACGGCGTGCCTTTGACGCTTCCGCAGAATTTACGCGGTAGTCATACTGCCAGCGCTGCTTGGGATCGAACTGAATGGAGTAGGTCCATCCGCCGGAACGCAGTTGTCCTTGCACCAAAGCAGCGGCCGTTCGCTTGGCCGCCGCAAGCAGTTCAGGCCGCTGGCAGCGCCGGTACGCTTAGAGCCACGCCATCCCGACGGCAGGCGTTCCAGGAGGCTGCACCCAAGCCATCGTTGCAGTGGCGGGCCGTTCGCCCTCGCGTTCTGAGAGATCCGCGGCATATCGCCATAAGTAGCCGCCATTGATGGAAAGCTGCCCATCGTAGAAGGCAACTGCCTTGACAAGGGCCGCTTCGGCTTCGTGGCGGAGCTTTTCGTCGGCCGACAACGCTGGCGGCCACATGGCCAGGCCAACGTGCCATAGCAGGACCACGGCAAACAACCTGTGTGGGCGGCGCATCGATTTCTCCCTGGAGCAGCCTCGGTTGAGCAATTGGCCTACAGATTAGCCGCCGCGAAATCGGTCGACCAGATTTTAGAGGGCTTGCTGCCGAAGGTTACTTTGGGGCCTCGGCGGGAGAGTCGTGATCCATATCGCCGCGCTTTTGCCGCTCCGGATCATGGGGTTCGACGTGCACGAGCACGTCGCGCAGTTGCGGATAGCTGCGCAACAGTTCGTCCTTCACGTCGTGGCCGATGCGGTGTCCTTCGGCGACGCTGAGATCGGCGTCGACTTCCACGTGAATGTCGGCGAAGTATTCCAAGCCGGACTTGCGCACGCGGAGCGTCTCGACGCCGCGCACGCCGGAAACGTCGGCGGCCGAGTCACGCACCTGGGCGACAATGGTGTCGTCGGCCTGGATGTCCATCAGCTCGCGGCCGGCGCGGACGAACAGACGCGCGGCCGAGTACATCACCGCCGTGGCAACGGCCAGGGCCGCGATGTCATCGGCCACGGCCCAGGCTGCGCCGCCCAGCACCGCAGCCACCAGGCCGATCAGCACCACGGCCGAACACAGGGCATCCGCCCGATGGTCCCACGCAGTGGCCGCAATCGCCGTGGAGCCGGTGCGGTGTCCGACATGGCGGCTGTAATGATACAACCCTTCCTTGATGACCAGGTTCACGGCGGCCACGGCGATTGTCCAACGGGCTGGCACGGTTTGCGGCATGCCCAACTGCTGGACCGCTTCCCAGGCAATAAACGCCGCCGCCACGCTGACCAGCAGGGCCACGGTCAGGCCGGCGATTCCTTCTGCCCGAGTGTGGCCATAAGGATGTTCTTTGTCGGGCGGACGCTGGGCGAGCCATAGGGCGTACAGCACGCCGAGCGAAATGGCCACGTCGCCCAGGCTGTTGGCCGCATCCGAGAGCAAAGCAAACGAGTCGCCCAGCCAGCCACCGATCAGCTTGCCCAGCCCCAGCGCAGCGTTCATCACCACGCCCAGCAACGTGACCAGGATGGCTTCGCGGTATAGGGATCGTTTGCAAGTCGGATTCACAACCGTTTCCACAATATGGCCGGTTGGTAGGACGCAGCTTTGCGAGCCATTAAGACCAACAGGATGGGAAAACCAGGGCGGCCTTGCGGGCGACGCGCAGACGGGAACAGGCTAAGCCGCCGCTTACAGACAGGGCATATCTCTGCTGTCTTAGCCTGCGCGGCAATGGTTTGACAACCGCGAACCGAAGCAGCGGCCGGTCAAAACCTGGTTTTTGATTGACCGTACTGATCGGTCGCCGGCGCTGTTGGTCATGTTCCTAGTAGCAGAGGTGAGCCAAGCCGCTTGCCGATGCGGCGGCGCACCGTGGGGAAGCCGCACATACAACCTATGCGGCTAAGGGATTTGCAGCAGGGCGCCCAGGATTATGGTGTACCGGACGAAGTGCCGATGTGGGGGACGCCTGCAACTGACGCAGGAACATTTTGGCAAACGCGTACGCTGCCCTTACTGCCTTGCCACGGCCACGGTGCCCAAGCGGCCACGGCCAGCGAGCCCGGACCACCAGCAGCACGCGTTGCCTGGCTCTGCCAGGTCAGCGGGCCAACTGGCAACCGCCTGGCCGGATGGAACCTGCGGCTTGGAACATTGCGCGCGCCACCCGTACGGCGCACGCGGTCACCGCGATCGTGTCGAGCCGACAGGCGGTTGGCACCTGCTCGCCATGAGTTTGTTGGGGGGGCTGCTCGGGGCATGCCTGGCACGGCTGACCTGGGGATAAAGCCGGCCGTGTAAGGCAACTAACGCCGCCTGACAACGGTTCGCTTAATTCTGGCTTGCCGTCGGCTGCGACAACAGGCCCACGCTGTTGATGGTTTGCACCCGGTAGACCGGCATCACGTCCTGCGGAGCGGTCCGGTCCACGTAGCTCATTTCCGGCAGCGGCTGCTCAGGCGTGTCGTGGTACGACATCGTCTGGAACAGCGGCCGGCCGAAGCGACCGATGGGCTTCTCCGGCAGCCGAGCGATCTCCTCGTTGCCACGCAGGATCACAAAACCGCCGATGCCGCTCTCAAAGTCGGCTTCCGCCTCCCAGGAGATGCGGACCGTGCCATCGGCCTGGCGGACGGCGGCTACCTTGGCGGGAGCCGGCGGCGGCGTAGGGTCGGCAAGAGCACCGTCGCGCACGTACTCAGCCACCAGCGGCGCCATGGTCGACTTCCACTCCGCCAGGGCCGGCTGCACCGGGCGCAGTTGCGGAGGTCCGCTGGCTGCCTCGTTCTTGGGAGGCAGGCGGTGCTTCAACCAGAAGTCGAAGAACGGAATCGCCATGTACCTGGAGTCGCCACACTCGTGGCCGGTCCGCGGATCGGGAATGAACTCGAAGAACGCCCCGTGCTTCTGAAACGCTTCCTGCATCTCGACCAGGCCGTCCCAGGCACGGCGGAACCGCATGTCGCCTTGCTCCTTCTTGCCGGGGTTGCCGGCGATGGGCACGGTGTACACGGCTTCGGTCAGCGTGGGGGCTTCGATCTCACCGGCGGCCCAGTACGGGTAGGCCGTGCCCGAACGAAGCCAGATGGCGACGATCCGCTCCGGATGCTTGGCCAACATCAGGCTTGCCCAGTAGGCGCCACCGGAGTGGCCCCACAAGCACCACGGCACCGTGGCGACCTCGGGATGACCACTGAGTTGAGCGAGCTGATCCAGGGCCTGCAGAAACTTGTCGCCTGAGCCGTTGCGGGGATCGCACCACAGCCGGCAGTTGACGCCTTCCTTAGATTCAAAGGCGGGGCCCAACAGACCGCACTCCCATTTCTTGGCCAGGGCCTGCCAGTGCAGGTCGTCGGCCGCTGTCTGGCCGCCCAGCGAGGCGCCGCGGCCGCAACCGTGCTGGTGGACGATGATGCCCCGCAGTTGCTTCACGCCCTCGGGAATCCACAGCGAATACGTGACCGAGAGCCTTAGCGCGTCTGGGCGGGCTTGCGAGGGATAAAACACCGAGTAAATGGTGCCGCCGGTACTGGGGGGCTGCGAGGTACGCGGCTGCTGGGCTTCGCGCACCAGGGCGTCGATCTGTTGCTCCAGTTCGGCCGCCTTGGCCTGAGCTTCAGCCAGCGGCAAGCCCGGCTTGATGCCTGGCCGGGTGTGGCCCACTTCCGTCAGCCACGCGGCATGCAGCAGCGACATCCGCTGTTGTACGAGCTTGAGCAGGTTGGGATCGGGTTGCAGTGTCGATTCCACGCCCCAGGCTTTCAGCACCGTTTCGCCCATCAGGCGGTGGCCTTCGGCCGTGGGATGGATGCCATCGGGCGAGAGCGCGTAAGCCGGGTTGGTCTTGCGCTGCTGGGCCGCAAACTCGGCCAGCGGCGTACGCAGGTCGACCACCATCTCCACCCGCGGCTTCTGCGCCAGCAGCCACTGGGTGTACTTCGCCATTACCTCGTCGTAGTTCTCGTACATGGCCGTGTAGCCGTATTCGGCTTCGCCGGCCGGCTTGAGCTTGCCCTTGTCGCGCAGCGCCACCTGGTCAAACGGGGGCGGCGTGAGCAGCACCAACTTGGCCCCGGCGCCGTGTACTTTCTCGATCAGGCGGTTCACGCCGTCCTTGAACGCCTGGAAACGCTTTTCATCGAACGGGTAATAGATGCCGTCGTTGAGGCCGTAGCAGGCCACCACGACGTCGGGCTTGGTCTTCGCCAGCACGCGATCGATTCGCTCGGCCAGGTCGGGACGCGGGAATGGATGGACCGGCTCGCTCAGCCCACTCACGGTCTCGCTGCTCAGCCCCAGGTTGAGGACTTCCGGCCGCGGGTTGGCGTTCTGCAAGCGAAGCTGGGCATCGATCCACGCCACGTACGCGCCGCCGTGCGTGATTGAGTCGCCCAGGAATATGATCCGTTTGGCTTGCAGGGGAAATTGCAACTGAGCCTGGGCCGGAACCACTGCCGCGATCAGCAGCATCCACACAAAGCCCAACAGGATTCGCTTGACCCGTGGCACGGCGGTCATCTCCTCAAACAGCAGGCGTGGGTAGGCGTGGCGCAGGGAAAGACGCGGGCAATCGCCGCGGCAGCCCGGTCGCGAACCATCGCAACCAGCCGCACGCTACGAGGGCCGCGATCGACTTGAGATGATAGCCACGCGGGCTGGCCAAGTTCCACTGCCGCCCCCGTGAAAATTGGCGGCCGCCGTGGGATGCTGCGGCGGTACGCGTGTCAGGACCGCTTCTGCAGGATAAAGACCACGTCTTCGGTCTTGTCGTTCACCGGCTGCGGCGAATCGATGTCGTACGTGAAGTCGTAGGTCTCCAGCACCTCGAACCGGCCGACGTCGCGAAGCAGTTGCTGGAACTGCTCGGCCGTGTAGATGCGAAAATCCATCTCATCGGCCAGTTGGATGTGACGCGTCGGCGTGTACACGTCGAAGGTCATCTTCACGCGTTCTTTGCGGGCACGCCGGTCGAGGCCAAGCGATTGCATGTGGCTGGTTACGGCCAGGTGGCCTCGCCGGGCCGACCAACTTTCCTCCGTGCACAGGGGACGGCCCTTGGGCGTGAGGTGCAGCCCAAGCAGATAGATGCCCCCGTTGCGCAGGCAGTTGGCCACGCATTGCAGATGCCGCCGCGCGTGGTCCTCGCTGGGCAGGTGGCGGAAGCTGTTGATGAGGTTGAACGCGGCATCGTACTTCCGCTTCACGCGGAAATCGCACATGTCGCCCACCGTGGCGGCGGGGAGCAGGCCGTGCCGCTCAAAACGCCGGTTGCAGTACGCGACCGCCTTGGGATTGAGGTCGTTGCCGGCGACCTCGTAGCCGCGTTGAGCCAGGCGATACAACAGCCGGCCCGTGCCGCAGGCCGGCTCGAACACCCGTTGCACTGGCCGCGGCGAGAACCACTCAAAACACGCCAGCAGAAAGTCGAATTCGGCTTTCCAGTCCGACCCGAAGATCAGCTCGTAATAGCGCGGGTAGTCGTACAGGTTGCCGCGAATAACTTCCGTCATGGATCAATGGGGTTGGGGGCTTCGGTTGCTTGTCTGCCGGCGTCACGCGTGTCTGGCTCGGGCTGGCACTAGTCGAGCCAGTCTTGTTCTTCGAGCCGTTCGGGCACGTACACTTCGGTCACGTAGCTGATGTCTTTGCTGATGAGCGATTCGACTTCCAGTTTGAAATCGTTTTCCAGCAGTTTCTGGATCTCACGCTGCCACGGCTTCTTGTTGGCGAACCAGGGATATCGGGCGATCTGCTTGGCCCGCTTCACGTCCGAAGGCGTAAGGGCGATCTTCACGCTGTCGGAAAGCTGGCAACGCTCGAAGTCGATGCTCCGCAGGCCGATGTAACGGGCGTCGGGAATCGCCATTCGGCGGCTTTCAAACGCCAGGTTGATCGAGCCCTGCTTGAGCACGCTGTAGATGTAGTACCCCCAGGGGTCGTTATCGAGCAGGCAGTACACCGGCAGTTTCAGCTCGTTGTGCAGGCGGTACAGCAGCCGCCGCACACCACGGGGCGGCTGGCCATTACCGTGCGTGAGGATGCAGCGGTGCTTCTTCCAGAACTTGTCCTCGTTGAACCGCCGCCAGACCGTGTCCTTTTCGACATGCAGAATGAAGTCGGCGTCGTGTTCCTTGAACTGGATCACTTCCGGCTCGACGATCGACGGGATGCTGTACCCGCCCGAGCCGAGCCGCGTGCAGTCAATCTCGTCGCCGCTATCGACCAGCACGATGTTGCCGACCAGCGTGCCGCGGTTGGAGGCGAACACGTGCAGCTCCTCACGCAGCGCATCGAGCGTGACTTCCAGGTCTTCGATCACCGGGTCGCATTCGGCCTGATCGGCAAAGGTTTCTTCCTTGGTCCCTTCGATGGTGTGCTTGAGCAGGTAAAAGAGACCGCGGATGCTCGTGGTCTTGCCTTCGCTGATCAACTGTTTGCAGCCGCTGGCTACCAGCAAGGTCTGCATGTAGCTCTTGGCTTGCGACAGGTTGAACAACTGCCGCCGGTTCTTGTTCTTGCCCATCTCGATGATGCGCTTCTGCTTGTTGTAGCGCACGTTGGAGAGGGCGCGGGTAGGGATCTCGATATACGGCTCACGCTGCTTCTCGGCGAACTGGGCCACCTCGTTCGCCAGGCCGACCAGGTCGTTCAGCGTCTTGCGGTCGCGGTCGTTCAGCTTGACCGGCTCTTTCTTTTCGGCGGATTCCGTTTGCTTGGCGGGTTTCCGTTTAGCCATTGCGTTGAATCACCTTGCGTGGTGGATGTTTCTTCGGTGTTCGGTGAAGGATGCGCGGCGCCGCGGGAGCCATTCGTGCGGGGGAAGCCTCTCGGTTCGCTGGGCGACATCCCGGCGAGGCTGCCCAAATGGCGGGGGGGAGTGACTCCGGCATGTGCAGCCTGACGGTTCCTCTGCCATGGGCCGGACCGCGCACGTTCATTTTCGCCAGTTTCGCTGGTCCCGTGTTTTGTCGGCTCCCCCGCCCTCAAAGGATTGGTCCTGCTGTAAGTCTGGCGATTGTGTCAGGGGTGAGCAAGGCCGGAAAGGCGGACCGTGCCGGTGAGGCGAGTTTTGCGGCTTGGCCACGTTCTAGCGGCTGGACTGTCCTGGCGGCTGGCCACGCTGGAAAGGCGGTCCGGCGTGTCCGCCATCGCATAAGAAAACGTTGACGGGATTCCCCAAAAGCGGGTAATCTGGGCACACCGATCAAGAACGGTTCATGCGACTACCTTTCCGCGCGTGCAGGGGCATTGCCGCCAGCCATCTGCATGGCCGCTGATGGTACTCACGATCCCGCCTCGCCTTCTCATTCCTGCCGTGCCTGCCATGATCTCTGCTCCCCGAGCTGCCGTGCGTTGGATGTTTTGTCTGACGGTGTGGGGGGCCCTCCTGGCTCCTGCGGTGGCCGGTGAAGCTCCTCAAGCCGGTGATTCGGCACCTGCGCAGCCTGCTCAAGCTCCCGTCTTTGAGCGGCACGTGCAGCCCATCTTTCAGCAACACTGCGTCCGTTGCCACAACGACGTCACCAGCAAGGCCGAGCTTGATCTCAGCTCGGCTGCCGGCGTATTTCGCGGCGGCGAATCCGGGGCGACGGTGGTGCCCGGCTCGCTGAAGGAAAGCCTGCTGTATGACATGGTGCACGAAGGCTACATGCCGCCGGAGGAAGGCAAGACTCTTTCTGAGGCGGAGGTGGATACCATCCGCGACTGGATTGCCGGCGGAGCTCGGCTCGAACGCGGCTCACCCCAGGAACTGATCGCCGCCGGCGAGGTCAGCAATCACGACATCGAGCCGCTGCTGCTGTTGCGGTGCGCGGTCTGCCATGGGCTGCGGAAGCAGGAGGGTGGGCTGGATGTCCGCACCAAGGCGTCGCTGCTCAAAGGCGGCAAGTCCGGTCCGGCCATCGTTCTCGGCAAGCCGGAAGAAAGCCTGCTGCTCAAGAAGATCCACTCTGGCGAGATGCCGCCGCGCAAGCGGCTGATTCAAGCCGGTGTGTTTCCGATGAGCGACAGCGAGATTCAAAAGCTGACGCGGTGGATCGAACTGGGCGCCCCGGAGGTGCACGTCGAGCCCGATGTGGCCACCACCGAGCCAGATCCCTTGGTGACCGATGAGGATCGCCAGTTCTGGTCGTTCCAGCCGCCGCGGCGGCCGGCAGTGCCCCAGGTTTCGCAGCCGGAGCTGGTTGCCAACCCGATTGACGCCTTTCTGCTGGCCCGGCTCGAGCAGAAGGGCCTGAGTTTTTCGCCCCCGGCTGATCGGTTGACGCTGTTGCGCCGGGCGAGTTTCGACCTCACCGGTTTGCCGCCCACGCCGGAGGATATCGCCCTGTTCATGGCGGATAACGAGCCGGATGCCTACGAGCGGATGATCGACCGGCTGCTGGCTTCGCCGCGTTACGGCGAACGCTGGGCCCGGCACTGGCTCGATGCGGCCGGCTACGCCGATTCCGAAGGCAAACGTAGCGCCGATCCGCTGCGCCCCAATGCGTACAAGTACCGCGATTACGTGATTCGGGCGTTCAACGACGACAAGCCTTACGACCGCTTCCTGCTGGAACAGATTGCCGGCGATGAATTGGTCGACGTCGAGAACGCCGAAACGGTCACGCAGGAAATGGTCGACAATCTCGTGGCGACCGGCTTTCTGCGAATGGCCCCCGATGGCACCGGTTCGGACGTTGTGAACCGCGTGCCCGAGCGGCTGGAGGTGGTCGCCGACGAGATTGATATCTTCAGCACCACGGTGCTGGGGCTCACGATCAAGTGTGCCCGGTGTCACTCGCACAAGTACGACCCGATCCCGCAGCGCGATTACTACCGCCTGGTGGCGATCTTCAAGGGGGCATACGACGAACACGACTGGTTGAAGCCGGCCTCGGTGCCGGGGCAAACCACCGGCAACCGGCCCAGCCGCACGCTGGCCTTGGGTACGCCGGAGCAGTGGGCCGAGGTTGAGGCCAACAACCGCGAAATCGATCGGCAGATCGAGGACCAGCGGCGGCAACTCGAGCAGCTCGCCCAGCGGCTGAAGGCCGAACGCAATCTCGACGACAAGGAGGTCGCCCAGCAGGCCGAGTTCATCAACCTGAAGCGGACGGTCGATCGGCAGATCCAGTCGCTGGAGTCGCAGAAGCAGGCCGAGCCGCAGATCCGCGCGTTGTGGGACCGGGGCGAACCGTCGCCCACCTACATCTATCGCCGCGGCGATTATCTCCAACCGGGCCGCCTGGTTGGGCCCGGTGTGCCGTCGGTGCTGACCGATGGCCGTACACCGTTCGACGTGCAGCCGCCTTGGCCGGGCGCAAAGAAAACCGGCCGCCGGCTGGCGCTCGCCCGGTGGCTCATTCAGCCCGACCATCCGCTAACCGCCCGGGTGATGGTCAACCGGATCTGGCATCACCACTTTGGCCGGGGCATCGTTGCTTCGGTCGGTAATTTCGGCAAGCTGGGGACTCCGCCCACGCATCCGGAACTGCTGGACTGGCTGGCCACCGAATTCGTAGAGCGGGGCTGGAGCATCAAGGCCATGCACCGGCTCATCATGACCAGCACGGCGTACCGGCAGTCGTCGGCGGTGACCGAGGAGCTGCTGGCCGCCGATCCCAACAACGAGCTGCTGTCGCGGATGCCGCTCCGCAGGCTGTCGGCCGAGGAGTTAAACGACTCGCTGCTGGCTGTTTCAGGGCGACTTTCATTGGCGATGTACGGCCGGCCCGATCCGGTGGAAGTACGGCCTGATGGACTGGTTACGCCGCAGCCCAAGGATGGTTTCTGGCGTCGCAGCATCTATGTACAGCATCGCCGCAAAGACATTCCCACGGTGCTGGAAACGTTCGACCAGCCGCAGATGAACCCCAACTGCGTGGAGCGGGTGGAATCGAATGTCGCCCAGCAGGCTTTGTACCTGATGAACAACGGCATGGTGCGCGAGCTGAGCGCCGCGTTTGCCCAGCGCGTCGCCGCTCAGGCTGAGGATGCCACCGCCCTGGTCGAGCGCGCAATCCTGCTGGCGTACAGCCGGCCGGCTACCAGCCAGGAGCGGCAGCAGGGCGTCCGGGCGCTGGAAGAGTTAACTTCTGCCTGGCGCGAGCATCTGCAATCGCAGGGCGAGAAGGACTCCGATGCGCCGCAGCGGGCCCTGGCAACGTACTGCCATACGCTGCTGAATTCCGCGGCGTTTCTGTACGTGGACTGAGCCATCGCAAGGGATTCCCGCGACGCCGCCGCGTCACCCAGTTATCTGCCAAGCGTCAAAGTAAAGCCAAGCCAAGTCTTGTCCTACGAGCGAACGCCATGAACACGACCGCCGCCAACGATCAGGCATGCAGCACGCAGGGATGCACGCGCCGCGGGTTCTTGCACCGGATGTCGCAGGGCGTGCATGGTGCGGCATTGGCGTACCTGTTTGGGCAGGACTTGCTGCGGGGCGGCGTCACGCTGGGAGCCCCGGCGCACGAGGGCAGCCGCCGCGTGTACGACCTGAAGCCGCGGCAGCCGCACTTCGAGCCTAAAGCCAAAGCCGTGATCCACCTGTTCATGAACGGTGGCCCGAGCCAGGTCGATACCTTCGACCCCAAGCCGATGCTCGACAAGCATCACGGCAAGCCGTATTTCCACGAGATCGCCGCCGATGTGTCCTCGCCCGACTCGGCCGGCGGCCTGATGCGCAGCCCCTACAAATTCCGCCAGTACGGCGAGTGCGGCACTTGGGTATCGGACGTGCTGCCGCACATTGCCCAGCACGTCGACGACATCGCCGTGATCCGGTCGATGTTCAACTCGCACCCCAATCACGAGCCGGCACTGTACAAGATTCACTCCGGCCAACTGCTGCCGGGGCTGCCGTCGCTGGGCGCCTGGGTGGTGTATGGGCTGGGGAGCGAAAACCAGAACTTGCCGGCCTACGTGGTGCTTGACGATCCGCTGGGCCTGCCGGTCAACGGCGTGCAGAACTGGCAGTCGGGCTATTTGCCGCCGGTGTACCAGGGAACCCGGCTGCGCTCGACCGGCTCGCCGATCTTGAACCTCCAGCCGGAAACCGCCGATCCGCCGCAGGTGATGCAGTTGCAGC
Source organism: uncultured Planctomycetales bacterium (assembly GCA_937927735.1). Lineage (GTDB taxonomy): Bacteria > Planctomycetota > Planctomycetia > Pirellulales > S012-138 > CALBRZ01. The sequence goes on along the minus strand of CALBRZ010000036.1, from coordinate 57,130 downwards.
GCGAATTGCTGCGGCAAATGGACGAGGCCCATCGAGGGCAGCGGCCAGGCATGCTGCAGCTCGACGCCCGGATCACCAGCTACGAACTGGCTGCCCGGATGCAGATGGAAGCGACCGACGCCCTGGATCTGTCGCAAGAAACGCAGGCCACGCTCGATGCCTACGGCGTCGGCAAGCAGCCCACCGATTCGTACGCGCGGCGGTGTCTGATGGCCCGGCGGCTGGTGGAGCGGGGCGTGCGGTTCGTGCAGCTATTCATCAACGGGCAGATCTGGGATAATCACAACCGCCTGGAATCCACGCTCAAGGCGGCCGCCGATCGGACCGATCAACCGGTTGCCGCGTTGCTGGCCGACCTCAAGCAGCGTGGTTTGTTGGACGACACGCTGGTGATCTGGGGCGGCGAGTTCGGGCGGTTGCCCATCGCGCAACTGCGGGCTGACGGCGACGTTTCGCAGGCGGGCCGCGACCACGGCCCGGCCGGCTTCAGCTTGTGGATGGCCGGCGGTGGCGTGAAGGGCGGCGTAGTGTACGGCAACACCGATGAAATCGGCTACAAGGCGGTAGAAAACCCCGTGAGCGTGGCCGATTGGCACGCCACGATCCTGCACCTGCTGGGCATGGATTACCGCGAGTTGTACTTCCTGCGCAACGGCCTGGAAGACCGCCTCACCGGCACTCAAGAAGCGCGCATTGTGAAGGAAATTCTGGCTTGAGCCTTGCCGCACGTTTTCCTGCCCGGGCCACATGTTGGCAATTGCGGACCCAAACGCTCGAACTGGGCACGATGCCCCTGGTGATGGGCATCGTGAACGTCACGCCCGACAGCTTCTCCGACGGCGGCCGCTACCTCGATCATCGCCTGGCCTGCGAGCACGCGCGGCGGCTGGTCGATGAAGGCGCTAACCTGCTCGATATCGGCGGCGAAAGCACGCGGCCCTACTCCACGCCGGTTTCCGCCGAGGAAGAACTGCGCCGCGTGCTGCCGGTGGTCGAATATGCCGCTCGGGAACTGCCGGTACCTGTGTCGATCGATACCTCCAAGGCCTCGGTCGCCGCGGCCGCGGTCGAAGCCGGCGCCGAGATCATCAACGACGTGACCGCGCTCACCGGCGATCCGGACATGGTGGCCGTGGCATCCCGTACTGGCGCGGCCGTGTGTGCCATGCACATGCAGGGCACGCCGCAGACGATGCAGGACAACCCGCACTACGACAACGTGACGGAGGATATTTACCGATACCTCCGCCAGCGCCGCGACGCATTGGTTGCCGCCGGGATCCCGCAAGAGAAGATTTCACTCGATCCTGGCATCGGCTTTGGAAAGACGCATCAGCACAACCTGACGCTGCTTGCCAATTGCTTTCGCTTCCACGAGCTGGGCTGCCCATTGCTGTTGGGGCCAAGCCGCAAGGGCTTCATCGCCAAGGTGCTCAGCCATTTGAACCTGGGCGACAAGGAGACCGATCGCACCTACGGAACGGTGGGCACCGCGCTGGCCCTGGCTGCCCAGGGGGTGCAGATTTTGCGGGTTCACGATGTGGCCGCGGTCAGGCAGGCGTTGGCCCTGTTTGCAGCCTCTGGCGGCATCGACGGCAATCCGCTAAAGTTGGAGCCGTAAGCGGCCGATTTTCGTAACACCGCGGCGGAAATGACCGCGGCGAAGGCGGCCCACCAGCCCCCAAAAAATCACCCACACCGGGGGCTTTTCTTTCCCGCCCTGAATAGCTAAATTTGCGACAGAGCGACGGGGGCGAAGGCCAGCCCCGCAAAAGGTTTACAATCGACCTCTTGCACACCTTGATGGCCGCCTTATAATACCGCTCTCACCTATCGCTGATACGCGGGTGTAGCTCAGTTGGTAGAGCACAACGTTGCCAACGTTGTTGTCGTGGGTTCGAATCCCATCACCCGCTCTTTGATCACTCCCCGGAAGCCATAACTGGCCCGGGGAGTTTGGCTATACAGGAATGTAGCAGAAAGCAGATTCATGGCCTCGGACGAATCGACCACCCCCGCAGACGCTTCCACGGCGGTTGAGCAAGAGGAAAAGAAGCGGCTCGACTTGAAGGTGGAGATCGAAAATCGCGGCGCTTGCGAGCGGCACATCACCGTTACGGTGCCGCGCGAGGAGATCGATCGCTATTTTGACGAGGCTTTCAGCGAAATGATGCCCACGGCCCAGATTCCTGGGTTCCGTGCCGGCCGTGCTCCGCGCAAGCTCGTCGAGAGCCGCTACCGTAAGGAAGTGGCCGATCGCGTAAAGGGTGCGCTGCTGGTCGACAGCATCGGCCAGATCACCGAGGAGCACAATCTGGCCGCGATCAGCGAGCCGGATCTGGACGTGCAGGCCATCGAAGTGCCTGACGAAGGCTCGTTGACCTTCGAGTTCAACATCGAAGTTCGCCCCGAGTTCGATCTGCCCGAGTGGAAGGGTCTGGAAATCGAGCGCCCTGTCCGCGAGATCAGCGACGAGGACGTCGACGCCGCCATCAAGGACGTGCTGGAGGCTCGCGGCCGTCTCGTGCCGCACGATGGCCCCGCTGAGATCGGCGACTCGCTGGCTCTGGACATCGAGTTCTACGAGGGCGATCAGCTTCTCAGCTCGCTCGAAGAAGAGGTGGTTCGCCTCCGTGACCGTCTGGTGCTGGCCGACGGCAGCATCGACAACTTCGGCCAGTTGCTGACCGGCGTGAAGGCGGGCGAGCAGCGCGAGACGACGTTCACCCTCTCGGGCGATGCCGTAAAGCCCGAGGACCGCGGCAAGGAAATCCGTGCGGTCTTCAAGGTGCTTGAGGTCAAGCGTCTTGAGAAGGCGGAGCTCACGCCGGACTTCCTCCAGCAGATCGGTGGCTACGAGAGTGAAGAGGCCCTGCGGAACGCCGTCCGCGACAGCCTCAAGCGCCGCGTCGAGTACGAGCAACACCGCCGTACCCGCGAGCACGTGTTGAAGGCGCTCACCGCTTCGGCCAACTGGGAGCTGCCTGCGGAGATGCTGCGGCGTCAGGCTCAGCGCGAGCTGGAGCGCAGCGTGCTGGAGTTGCGGCGCAGCGGTTTCTCGGAAGAAGAAATCCGCGCCCACATCAACATCCTTCGCCAGAACAGCCGCGAAGCCACAGCGCAGGCTCTGCGTGAGCACTTCATCCTGGAGCGGATCGCCGAAGAGGAGAACATCGACGCGACCCCGCAGGAATACGATCTGGAAATCTACCTGATCGCGGCTCAGTTGCAGGAATCGCCGCGCCGCGTGCGGGCTCGGCTGGAAAAGACGGGGCAAATGGACGCTCTGCGTAACCAGATCGTGGAACGCAAGACGATCCAGTTGATCCTCTCGCACGCCAAGTTCGTCGATGTTCCGTTCGAGCTGCCGGCTCGGAATGAAACGGCCATCGACCACTTTGCCGCCGGCGAAGCTGCCGCGGAGGAGCCTGTTGCTGACGAGGCGGCCAAGGCCGAGGGCGGCGAAGGCGCTGCTAGCGAGTAGATGACTCCGCCGCGACAGATCATTCGCGGCGATGCTTGGGCCACGCGTCGTCTAGCCTCAAACGACGAAGTTCCCTAGAACTTGACGACCCGCTCGCTGTCGCAGTGAGCGGGTTTGTTTTTTCTATGGCACCTGATTGGTGCGGGCCGAGGTTCTACGTTGTAGTTACCGCGTGCGCTGGAGAAGCTAACGCGGCCTATGCGTCCTTCCCCTGGGGCGTGCGGCAGCCAAGGGAACTGAGGCTAGCCTGCAGTGGAGGCAGCCGCCTAGAATTGTCTGATTAAGGCCGCGCTGGACGTTGCCTGCTTGGCCTTCCGCAGTTTTTTGTGGCTGCACAGCGCTGCTGAGGTTGCCTCCGCGGGCATAGTTCAGTAGGCAGTGGCGTTGTGCGGCATAGCGCACTTGGCAAAAAGGCCGCAGGCCGCATAAAGCAGGCATAGCTAAGAATCCCCAAAATCCCTAAGATACGGCGCCGCTGGAGAAATGGGGGGCGTTCATCCGACCTACCTGGGACGGGCGTCCAGCGAAACAGAACATCTATCCTAAAGGTGCGACAGCACTTGCAAAAAGGTTTGCGATCATGAGTGACTTCCCGCCGGTTTTCGACCCCGTGCTGGCATACCGCGATTACCAGCGGCAACGGCCGATGACCCTGGCCGACCTGCTGCTGGAAAACCGCATCATTTTCCTGCAGGGGCCGATTTACGACGCCAGCGCCAATAGCATCGTGATGCAGTTGCTGTACTTGCAGAGCGAGAACCGGCGCAAGGACGTTCACTTTTACATCAACTCGCCCGGCGGCAGCGTGACGGCAACGCTAGCCATCTACGATACGATGCAGATGCTTTCCTGCCCGGTGGCCACCTACTGCGTGGGCTTGGCCGCCAGCGGCGGGGCAGTGCTGTTGGCCGGCGGGACCAAGGGCAAGCGGTTCGCGCTGCCGCACTCCAAGGTGATGATTCACCAGCCGTACGGTCAGGTGGGCGGGCAAGTGTCCGACATCGAGATCCAGGCCATGGAGATCATCAAGGAGCGGCAGCGGCTCAACGAGATCCTTGCCCACCATACCGGTCAGGATATCGAACGCATTGCCAAGGACACCGACCGCGATTTCTACATGAACGCGGTCGAGGCCAAGGAGTACGGTATTGTCGACGACGTGCTGAAGAAGCAGTCGGATGCCGACGAGGCCACGTCGTCCTAGTGGTGGCGGGCGGCTGGGGAGCCGCGGCGGATGCGCCGGCGCAGCAAGCAGACATTCCCCGGCCAGCTAGCCAGGGACGCAGTTCATCGTTCAAACAGCGGTCGCCGTCGAAAGCCATCCGCGATACGATGCCGGCCGAATTGGTTGTTGCTATTCGATCAACCTCCCAAACTGCTTACAAACACGTTAACCCGCGCAGCCGGTGCCTGGTACCGGGGCGGTAACTGCCAGAACGCGGCGGCCACTGGGGTGTCGCGGCGAAAACGAACCAACAGGCGGTCCAACCCACGCCCGCTGCCGACGGAGCAAGAACATCATGCCACTGATTCCCTATGTGATTGAGAAGAGCGGCCGCGAAGAGCGGGCGATGGACATCTACAGTCGCCTGCTGAGCGATCGCATCATCTTTTTGGGCTCGGCCATCAACGACGAAGTGGCCAACCTGGTGGTGGCCCAGTTGTTGTACCTGCAGTCGGAGGACCCCAAGGCCGACGTCCACCTGTACATCAACTCGCCCGGCGGTAGCGTCACGGCGGGGCTGGGCATCTACGACACGATGCAGTTCATCAACTGCGACGTGGCCACGTACTGCATCGGCCAGTGCGCCAGCATGGGCGCATTGCTGCTGACCGCCGGCGCGCCCGGCAAGCGGTACGCTCTGCCGAACTCGCGGATCATGATCCACCAGCCGCTGGCCGGCATGGAAGGCTCCGCGCACGAGATCGAGATCCACGTCAAGGAGCTGCGGAAGATCAAGGAGCGGCTCAACCGGATCCTGATCAAGCACACCGGCCACCCGCTGGAGAAGATCGAAAAGGACACCGATCGCGACAACTTCATGTCGGCCGAGGAAGCCCAGGCGTACGGCCTGATCGATCAGGTGATCGAACACATGCCTTCGGACAGCAACAACAAGTAAGGTCCGATGGAGCGGGGCCGTCGCAATACGGCGGCCCGTTGGCAAATCACGTCTGGCGGCGGTGCTTTGACCCGGCATCGCCGCCAGACCACCAGCCGCCTTCCGCAAGGGCGGCAGCAACCTTTCCGACCCCGAGCGTTCGCTCGTTCACGTCTCGCAACTCCCGCAAGCGCGACGCACGACAACACAACGAAACCTGCGAGGCAGTCGCTCGGGCCGCCAGGCCGGGCGAGGTTGCCTCGTTGCACGTCGAACACTTCCCGCGCCGGAACGGATGTCCCGGTGGGTTTGCTTGCGCGAGATGAACATGATGTTCCGCCAATCGATCAAGCCGCTGGTACTGGTGGTCACGGCGTTGCTGGCCATCACGGGGTGCCGCAACCGCGGTGTGAATACCGAGCCGCTGGAATTGGAGAACTTCGCGCTCAACGAGAAGATTCTCCAGCTGGAGATGGAACTGGCGGAGATGCACGCCCGGTTGGAGCGGGAACGCGACCGGGAAAAGGACGACAAGGCCGAGCCTTCGTCTCGCTCGCGGAGCCGGACCGAGCGGCAGCAGCGTAAGGATGAAGAGCTCGACTTGCCCGAGATCGAGCTGGGCGACCCGGTCAAACCCGGTAACGGCAAGCCCGAGCTCCCGTCGGCTCCCCGATTCGAGTCGCGCAATCGTCCCTCGGGCAAGAGTGCGGCGCAGACGGTATCGGCCGGCCGCGTCGACGTGTCGTACATCACGCTCAATGCCGAGGAAACGGTGGCCGTTTCCGGCGGCGAAGAAGACGGCATTGTGGTCGTGCTGGAGCCTCGTGATGGCGCCGGCAAACTGGTGCGAGCGGCTGGCCAGATCGCGATTGCGGTCTGGGACCAGGGCCTGCTCGATAAGTACCGCGGCAACAGTGCCCGGCAGTCCGAAGCCCAGATGGGCGTGTGGACCTTCACCACCAGCGAAGTGCAGAGCCATCTCGACCAGTCGAGCGACGGCCGAATTCGCATTGAGCTGCCGTGGCCGCATCGCCCGCCAGAACACGGACGCATTCGGGTTTACGTCCGCTTTGTGACGCACAGCGGCGAGGAACTGCGGGCTGAGTTGCCGCTGGTGGTCCAGAGCGCCGATCAGGCCTCGTCGGAAGAACTGCCGGCGCCCCCGCCGACGGTTCGCGAAACGCGACGCGACGACGACACCCCGCAATTCCCCGAGCTGGAACGGGTGCCGGCCACCGAATCGGGGGCAACCAGGCCCAACGATCCTCGCGACGCCCGGCGGCCCCGCTGGAGTCCGTATCGCTAGGCGGAAGTTGGCTGCCAGTTCGTCAAGAACCACGCCGCGCGGCTGGTTGACAGCGCGACGGGCCCCGCCCTAGGATTTGCGGGCGAAGCGGCCCGTTTGGCCGACGTCATCCCGGTTGATTCCTCGACGAGGGCGTTACGCCTTGAGCAAGATCGCATTTTTGTTCCCCGGACAAGGCGCCCAGACCGTGGGCATGGGTAAGGCCCTGGTTGAGAAATCCCAGGCTGCGGCCCGGCTGTACCAGCAGGCGTCGGAGGTTTTGGGCTACGACCTGGCCAAGCTGTGCTTTGAGGGGCCGTCGGAACAGCTCGACGCCACGGAGTTCAGCCAGCCGGCCTTGTTCGTCACCAGCCTGGCGGCGCTTGAGGTGCTGCGCGAGGAATCGCCTGACGTGGTCCTTTCGTGCCAGGCGGCCGCTGGCTTGAGCCTGGGCGAATATACGGCGATGACGTTCGCCGGCGTGCTGGAATTCGAGGACGGGCTGCGACTGGTGCAGCGCCGCGGCCAGGCCATGCAGGCCGCCGCCGACGCCACGCCCAGCGGCATGGTCAGCATTCTGGGCTTGGAACGTGTGCAGGTGGAAGCCCTGTGCGAACAGGCTCGCAACGGCGAACTGCTCCAGGTGGCCAACCTGCTTTGCCCCGGAAACATCGTGGTATCCGGTACCCTGGCGGCGTGCGAACGTGTGGCGGAACTGGCCGAGAAGAACCAGGCTCGGGCGGTGCCGTTGGCCGTAGCCGGCGCCTTCCATACGCCGATCATGCACCCGGCCGATGAACGGTTGGCCGAAGTGTTGGCCGAGGTGCCGCTGAAGAAGCCGGCGATTCCCGTCATTTCGAATGTGGATGCCCAGCCGCACGACGATCCCGAGGAAATCCGGCAACTGCTCATCAAGCAGGTAATTCAGCCGGTGCGGTGGGAAGATTCGATGCGGTACCTGTTGGCCGAGGGCTTCGACGAGTTCTACGAAGTTGGCCCCGGCCGCGTGCTCCGTGGCTTGCTGCGCCGCATCGACCGCAAGATTCCCTGCCAATCGGTCGAGTGCTGATCGACTCGCCGGCCAATGCGATTCAGGGGGCGGTGCGTTCAGCATGACATTGCCGCTAGCGCATGCGGCGGCAGCCGTGCTGCTGATGCTTGCGCGTGGCAAAACTGCGAAAATGACCGCTAGCTCGCGGCAATTTGCAACTCTTGAACCATGTCCACGCCGCTGCGGTACTGCCGCGGCCTGATTGGCTATTTTCGCTAAGTGCTTGCCGGCATTGTTGGCCGATCATTACGGCTGAGGGTTGGTCGGTGATACCGGCCGCGCGCGTTGCTGGCACTGCTGCCGTAACGAGCTGCCGAGGGAATACGCTTGCGACTCTTGGGCTGCGCCAAACGCAGCGCCCGGCTGGTCGCATCGAACGGGGACGTGTTGGTCGCGGCCGTCACACCAGGTGGCCGCCGCACCCGCAACGCTTTGGCGCATTGAGACGGTTTCGGGCGACAAGAACATGAACGACGAACTGATCCCACCACGCGTTTTCCTGCGCAATTGTCGCAAGAACAGCAAGGCGCCCAAGATCGCCGATTCGATGGGTGAGGAACTGACCGGCCGCGACGTATTGCTGCGGACGTTCATTCTCCGCCGGCTCTTGCTGCGCGAGGTGCTGGAACCGGGCGAGAAGTACGTCGGCATTCTGATTCCGCCCAGTTGCGGCGCCGCCATCGTCAATGCGGCCATTCCGCTCACCGGCCGGATCGGCGTGAACCTCAACTACACGCTGACCGAGAAGGAGATGCAGCACTGCATCAACGAGTGCGGCATCCGGCACGTGCTGACCACGCGGCGGGTGGTCGAAAAGCTCGATGTGAAGCTCGACAACCTCGTCTTCCTCGATGACCTGCGGCCCAAGATCACCACCGCCGACAAGATCGCAGCCGCGCTCCAGGCCGTTGTGCTGCCCATTCCCGTGCTTGAACGCATGTTCGGGTTGCACAAGCTCAAGCCCGACGACGTACTGACGGTAATCTTCACCTCGGGCTCGACCAATCTGCCCAAGGGCGTGATGCTCACCCATCGGAACATTGGTTCCAACGTGGGCGCAGTCAACAAGGTGATCCGGCTGCGCGACGACGATGTGCTGCTGGGCACGCTGCCGTTCTTCCACTCGTTCGGTTACACGGTAACGCTGTGGACGGCGCTGATGCTCTCGCCGCGGGGCGTGTATCACTTCAGCCCGCTGGACGCCAAGATCGTCGGCCGGATGTGCGAGCGCTTTAAGGTAACGCTGTTGATCAGCACGCCGACGTTCCTGCGGGGTTACCTGAAACGCTGTAAGCCCGAGGAACTGGCCTCGGTGGAAGTCGTGGTGGCCGGGGCCGAGAAGCTGCCCAAGCAACTGTGCGACGCGTTCGAACAAACGTTCAAGGTGCGGCCCGTCGAAGGGTACGGCACCACCGAGCTTTCGCCGCTGGTGTCGGTGAATATCCCGCCGGATCGGGCCCCCGAGGGGGCGGGCGTCACCCTCAAGGAAGGCAGCGTCGGCCGGCCGGTGCCGGGGGTCAAAGCACGTGTCGTGAGCCTGGAAACCGGCGAAGTGCTTGGTCCCGACCAGGAGGGCATGCTGCAAATTTCCGGGCCCAACGTGATGCTCGGGTACCTCAACCATCCGGAGAAGACGGCCGAGGTCATTCGCGACGGCTGGTACACTACCGGGGACATCGCCCGCATCGATGCCGACGGCTTCATTTACATCACCGGGCGCGAGAGCCGGTTCTCCAAGATCGGCGGCGAGATGGTTCCGCACCTCAAGGTGGAGGAGGAGCTGCACCGCCTGTTGACCGACGACGAGGACCAGGTGTGCGTGGCCGTCACCGCCGTGCCCGACGAACGCAAGGGCGAACGATTGGTGGTCTTCCACCTGCCTACCGACAAGACGCCCCAGGAGCTTTGCCGCCAATTGGCCGAAGCCGGGCTGCCCAACTTGTTCATCCCCTCTCCGGACAGTTTCCGCGAGGTGCAGGAGATCCCCGTGCTGGGCTCGGGCAAACTCGACCTGAAACGCCTGCGCGAGATGGCGCTCAAGGAATTCGGCCCAGGCACCGAAAAGGAGCAGCCGGAATAATCGTGGGCTGCCGTACGTGGCGCGCGGCAGGAACGCGATCGGGACGACCAGGTCTCGACGTTAGGCCTGGTCGTTGCGACGCGGCGACACGTACAGCGTGAACTGGAGCGTGGTGGTCTGACCGCCCACGCGGATGGTCAAGGTACGCTGCCCTTGGATGTTGCTTACGATCAGGTTCTCGTTGAGCCGGACGGCCAACGTCAGCGAGCGGCCTACCTGGTCCCATTCCTCGCGCTGCGAGTCGCGATCGACGAGGAAGTATGTAAGCCCCGGCTGGCTGGGCAGCGTCCGCGGCGGATGCTGGGCGTAGGTGAAACGCAGACCGGCCGCACCCTGGCGGAAGATCTCGTCCACGCGGTCGGAGCTGCCAATCTTCATGTCCAGGCCACGGGTTAACAGGCGGACGCATTGCTCGGCAGGCAGCGGGCTGAGCACGCCGACGTACATCTGCTGGCCTTCTTCGAGCCAGGCCGGCTCCAAGGCCACTTGCATGCGAAGCCCGGCCCCGATGAACGGCCGCTCCTTGTACTCCGGCTCTACCACGATATCGAGCAGCGCATCGATGTGCTGTTTGACGCGCCAGAAGCAGCCGCCCAGGTCGTCGTGGTCATACTTGGGCAGCTCCGGCGGACGGCGCTGTGCCCCGAAGATCGCCAGCTTGCCGACCAGTCGGCACAGCTCCAGGTACGCGATGAACGGATGCACGCCCTGCGCGAATACCATCACGTCGAACGGGGCGTAGGCTTCGTTGAGCACCCGCAGTTGCTCGAACAACAACCGGTCGCCCTGGCCGACGCTATCGAAGCTAATGCTTCGCGAAACGACCTGCGTGGTCAGTAGCTCGAGCTTTTTGCCGAGCCGGTCGTACAACTGCTGGAGCAGCCCAGCCCACAGCGGTTTCCAGGCATCGCACGCCAAGAGCGGCGGGATGTATGATTCGTCCAACTGCGGGACGGCTTCGGCCCGGTCGGCCCGTTTGATCCGGGCGATCGGCAGCACCTCGTAGCCGGAGTGATCCTGGCCGGAAAGCAGCAATTTGAGATTCAGACGGCGGACCTCGATCGGCTGCGGGTTCAGACCGGTGTTTTCGTCTTCCAGATCCTGCGTATCGATGATGTACCGGGCGCCGTTGGTCGCCTGGCCGGTGGTCACGTTCGCCCGGGCCGACTGAAACACCGGCACCGCGAGGTACACCGTGAGGGTATTCTCGCGGCCGAAGGCTTCTTTCAAGTCCAGCACCGGCAGCGTGCCCATGGCCGGTACTTCAACCAGGGTGCCATCGCGCAGCCGGGCAGCCAGGTCGCGGACCACCAGGCGATAGTTCCCTAGGGCGTCGAGGTCCACCTCCACCCGCCGCAGGCCCCAGTTGTAGTGGAGGTTCCACTTGCCCTCACGCTCCATCAACTCGCGCGCGTGGCGTTCCCACAACTGGAAGTGTTGCGGACGGAGGAACATGCCTTCGTGCCAATAAACCGCCTGGGTTGCCATGCGCACTCTCCGAACTGTAGATGCACACCCGCGCAGGGGGCGATACGCGGGGCTCGGCACCGCTCCCTGCGCGCAGCCAAAGCCGGACAGGAATAGCGCCTACTCTGCTTGCATCGGCGGAATGTTGCGAAAGCTGAACGTACGGGACAAGACTGCGGGTCTTGCCCCGCAAAGCGGTTGAACGCCTTGAAACGATGAGTTGGACGTTGCGCAACACGACGGCCGCCGCAGCCATTTTAGCGTGCGGGAAAGGTCCGCGCCCGGCCGATCTGCCCAAAAACAACGCTCGTATCAATCGGCGCGGTTGGATCGTCCGCTTGCCGGCGACTCGCGGTGCACGCTGCTTATTGCCGCAGGGGATCGCTCATGGCCACGGCCACCGGCACAAAGATCAGCAGCGGCAGCCAGGCCGACAGGTGCGGCGAGAGCACCACGGCCGAGCCGAGGAAACGCGCTCCGTACACCGTGAGCAGAAAGATGGTGACCACGGCCAGGCACAGGCCCACCGCCACGAACACGTTGCGATTGTCGCGCCGCAGGACCAGCGGCAACCCCAAGAAAAGCAGGTTGATGTCCAGTAGCGGGCGGACAAGCCGCGAATGCACGTTCACCCGCACGCTGGCGCCGAAGTCCAGGCTTTCGTTGCGGAGGCTGTCGAGCAGCTCCTTGGTCGACGAGAACTGCAAGAAGCCGCGGCCCCCGGTCAACTGTTCAAAGTCGATATCGCTGACCACGAAAACCTCGTCGGGTTGGAGCCAGTCGTAGTCGTGGGGCGTGAGAATCGTCTTCTCGCCCCCCTGATCGTAGATCGACGGCTGCTTGAGCAGCTCCAGCGGTTCCGTCACGCCTTGCAGCAGGTAACCGCTGGGGCGGTCGCCCTCGGCCGGACGGTAGAAGGCGTCGCGGGCACGAATCTGCCGGCCGTAGCGGTCCATGCCTGTCGGCAGCAGGAAGTCGGGATTGGTGATGCGGCGTTCGGCTGCGACGGTGAACTCGCCACGGAGCAGGATATCGGTCTTGTTGTCGTACCGCGGCTTGAGTTCCTGTGTGGCTTCGCCCAACAGGTCTTTGGCGTTGCGGGCGAGCTCCTCGCGGTAGTGCGGCAGGATCAGTTCGCGATTGGCCGCGGACAGGAAGCTGATGACGCAGACCGTGATGATGATAGGCAGCGCCACGCGGAACCGCGAGATGCCGGCCGCCATCAGCGCGGTCATCTCGTTATGCCGCTGGAGCCAGGTGAGCGTGAACATTGAGGCGATCAGACACAGCACTCCGCTGGTCAAGTCGAAGAATACGATCGACTTGAAGAAGTAGAACGTGCCCATCACCTTGAGCAGGCTGCCTTCCTTCTCGGCGCTCTCCATGAAGCTGTCGAGGTTGGAGAACGCGTCGAAAACGATATACAGCCCCGTCAGGCTGAAGAAGCAAATGAACAGGATCGAAATGAACTGCCACAGGATGTAGCGGTCGATGATCTTGAGGTTCGGCATCCGAAGTCGTCCTTGACTGTTCGGCGGGTGTGATGCTTGGTCGGCGGCGTCAGCGGGCTGCCGCGGAGAGCACGTCCTCAATCGCCTGACTCAGCAGTTGCATGCCCTGCCGGATCCGGTTGGGCGTCTGCACACCAAAGCTCAGGCGGATGGTGTTGCGCTTGGCCGGCTCGCCTTCGGTCGGGAAGCAGTACACGCCCGGGACGTACAGCACGCCAAGCTCCCGGGCACGCTGCAACAGCGGGGCCCCGGGGCTGGTATCGATCTCCGGCGGGAGCGTCAGCCACACGTACAGACCACCGGTGGGCTTGATCCACGAAACGCCCGGGATCGGCCGCAGGTATTCTTCGGCGGCGTCGAGCATGGCCTGCAGTTTGGCGCTGTACGCCTCGCGCAGCCGTTGCACGTGTGGTTCGTACAGGCCGCGCTCGAGCACGGTGTACATGATGTGCTGGGCAAAGTTGGGCGAACCGAAGTCGATATTGCCCTTCTGATCGAGCACCGGTTCGACCAGCCGCTTGGGGAGCAGCCCCCAGCCGACCCGAATGCCCGGCGAGTATGACTTGGAAAAGGTCTGCGTGACCACCACGGTTTCGCCCTCGGGATCGAAGGCCCGCATGCTGGGCAGGTCGTCGCCGCTGTAGCGAAGCTCGCGGTAGGCCGCATCCTCCAGCAGGTACAACTGGTGGTGCTTGGACCAGCGGCGGACCAGCTCCACGATTTTTGGCCGCCGGTCGGCTGCCAGCGTGATGCTGCTGGGGTTGTCGAAATAGGTCGTGATGTAAACCGCCTTGACCCGCGGCAGGTCGCCCGCGGCTTCAATCCGGCGGAAGGTTTCATCCAGGGCTTCCGGCAGGATGCCGTTCTCGTCGACGGCCACGCCCACGCTGCGCACCCCCAGGTTGGCCACCGTGCCCAGGAACACGAAGTAGCTGGGGGCGGCACAAATGACGATGTCCCCCGGGTCGAACAGCGTATCGGCAATGACGTGCAGCAGCTCGTTGCTGCCGGCGGTGACCACGACCTGCTCGGGCGTGGCGTCCCACTCGCCGGGATGCACGCCGTCGGCCGCTTGCAGCCGGTCCAGCAGCATTGCGCGCAGCGGTGGATATCCGCCGGTGGTGCCGTACTGCAAGGCCGCGCGGGCGGCTTCGCCGTTGCTGAGCAAGGCTTCCAGGGCTTCGCGCGTGGGTTCGACCGGCAGGGTGGCCTGGTCTACGAACCCGGCCGCCAGCGAGATCAAATGAGGATTCTCCAGCGCCAACTGCATCAGCTGGCTGATGGGTTGCCCCTTGGCCCAAATGGCACGCTGGCTGATTCCGCTACTGGGATACATTCGCTTGGACTTTCGACTTGGAAACGCAGCCTAGAGGGCATGGCTCGCCCAGACTTAGTGCATCGTTATAGGTAGGCAAGGCCGCTGCGTACATAGGAGCCGCGGCTGCTGGCCGAGGTTCGCCCTCACCGTGCAGGCATTGACAGCAAGGTCGCAGCTGGCTGTCCGGCGGGGCAGGCCATACATCCGGCACAAACATCACAGCCGGACAGGAATGGGAAAACTAGATCAACCTGCACGACTCTGCAGTAATCTTAGAACCGAAAAAATACGAAGAATAGGGTGTCGAGGCGAGCTTCAACGGCTCGCCCGCGTGCCGCCAGGATCAGGGGTGGTTCGGGCGGCACCGCCAGTGACGAGCCTCGGTGGCAATGGGGACATTCGGCCGCGCCTGACCAAGCGAGTTTGCTTCTCCCTCGCGCATCAGGGTCCAATCGGTCAGGCGTGGTGATTGAAACCCTGTTCCACCGAGGCCGTTTTTATTCATTCTACCGGTGCACGGCGACTTTTGTCTGGCAGGCCGTGCCACGCCGCGCAGCCACGCGGCGGCCGCAACGCCGCAAGAGATAGTGCGTACCGGCGGCAGTGCCCGCTGGCGAACTTCTCGCAGGCGGCATGTGGAGATGCTGGGGGCGACCGGCTAGATGCGGTCGAGACTGTCGATCCAGCGGATCAACTGTTCAAGCTCTCTGTCGTTCAGATGCCGGGCACTGGCCCCCTGGTCGAACACCGTGACCGGGTACTTCATTGCCCGGAGCACCTTGATTGCCTGCTCGATCTGATCCGGTTTGGCTCGGCCGTCCTCGGCCCTGGTCAGCACGAACGACAACGGGTGCTGCGGATCGTTTTCCGCCGGACGGTTGGTGATGGGCGGCACGTCGATGGCCGCCACTGCACGCACCAGGTCCCGTTCGCGGCCGGCCAACGCCCAGGCCATGGCGGCGCCTGCCCGAAAACCTGCGGCGACGATCCGCGTATCGTCGATCCGGTAATTGGCCCGCACGTCGGCGGCCAGTTTGGCGGCAAACGGCAGTTCCTTGGCGGGCACCCAGCGCGAGGCGTCTTCCGACCGCGGGATCACCAGGATCAGATCGTGGGCGTCGCAGTACGGCTTCCAGCGATCGATCAGGGCGGTGAGTTCTTCCGGCTTTTGCAGTTCGCCGGCCCCGTGGAACCAGATCACCATGCCGTGCGGTACCGCCGGATCGTACCCCTCGGGCACGTAGATCGTGGCTTCGTTGGCGTACTCGGCCAGCTTGCGAGGCTGCACGCCGACGGGCGGCTGCGGGCCCAGGTACGGTTTGCGATCTGCCATCGCCGCGGGCAGCTTTTCCGGCACCGCCTCAGGCTGCGGGGCCAGTCCGACCGCCAGGTTCAGCTCCGAGCCGCCCCGCGTAATGGTCAATGGCACCTTGTCCTTGAGCTCCGCGTTGGCGATCAGATTCCGCAACGCGGCGCGGCTAGTGACCGGTTTGCCGTCGGCCTTGGTGATGCGATCGCCGGCTTCCAAGCCGGCCTCGTGGGCGGGGCTACCGGAATACACGTAACGGATGACCACGCCGTTTTCGTCCACCTCGGCCGCTTCTGGAGTCTCGCCATCGGCGGTGGGCGGTTGTGCGGGAGCTTCGTCGATGGCGGCCAGCCGCATTGGGAGGATGCCCAGGAACGGGCGTGTGTACGGCTCGAGTTTATCGACCAGCGTCATTTCGCCGTGCAGCAGTTCATCGCCGCGTTTGTAGGCGATGGCCACCTTGTCGCCCGCGTACAGCGGGCCCAAGGCTTCTTTCACTTGTGACTGGCGGACGACTTTCTTGCCGGCCACCTCGACGATCAGGTCGCCGGGCTTCAAACCGGCTTCTTGGGCGGGCGACTTGGCACGCACGCCGGCCACGATCGGCGGATCGGAGAGTTCATCGCGTCCGCGAAGCGTCACGCCCATGATGCCGGGGTGCAGGTCCCTGCCTTCCTTGAGCCGCGGCAGCGTCTGCATGATGTGGTACATGGGCACGGCGAACCCGATGCCTGAGTCGTACCACTCCACGCCCGACACCTGATCGTTGCCACTGGGCGAGAGCGGCACGAGCACGCCGAGCACGCGGCCCCGCACGTCGACCAGCGCGCCGCCGTAGTTATTGGGCGAAATCTTGGCGTCGGTCTGCAGGGCCCGGCCGTAGATGCGATTGAGCGCGCTGACGATGCCGACTGACATGTTGGGATGCTGGCTCTCGAACGTGCGGCCCACCGCGATCGCCCATTGGCCGACTTGCATCTCGCCCTCGGGCACGACTTCCGGTAACGGCAGTTTTTCTTGCACGTCGACCTTGAGCAGGACGAGCATGCGGGCATGGTCGGTGGCGACAATCCGGGCCGGAGCCCGGGAGCCATCGGGCAGGCCGACCAGGATGGTGGTCGGTTTGTTGGCGAAGTTAAAGGCACTGGAGATGATGTAGCCGTCTTCGCCGACGATCACGCCCGAGGTTGGACCGGTGCCGACCAGTAGTTTGCCCAACTGTTCCAGGCCGCCCACGGTTTCAATCCGTACTACCGTCGGGGCAACCCGCTGCACCGCCGCTTTGAAGGCGGCTTCTTCCAGTTCGGCCAGCCGCGATTGGGCCAGGCAGGGCACGGCCAATACCGTCCACGCGGCCACCAAACCAAGCAGCGGGTGCAAGCTGAAACGCGTCATAGCAAACGGATCCGGCGAAGGCGGAAACAAGGTTGGTAGGGCGGTGGACTCGTACGTGCGCTAGCGCGGCTCGATGACAAACTCCAACAGCTCCTGGCCGCGGATCACGGTGAGCTTGATCGGGTCGTCGCGGTCGATGTAGCTCAGCTCTTCCTTGAGGGCCTTGCACGATTGGATCAGCCGTTCGTCGTTGACGAACAGCACCAGGTCGTCGGGGCGAAGGCCGGCTTCGTAGGCCGGAGATCCCTTGCGCACTTCGTCGATGAAGGGCGGCGTACGCGCCAACACGTCGGGCACCAGCACGATGCCCAGCCGGCCCAGGTCGTGCGGTTGTTCGGCCTTGGGGCGCGGATCGGCGAGCTCGGCGGGCACGTACTTGCCGTCGATGATGTCGTTGACGGTTTGTTCCAACTCGCTGATCGGAATGGCGTAATTGAGCCAGGTGTTGTCGCGGCTGTTGCGGAGCTCCTTGCCAAGCATGCCCAGCAGTTGCCCTCGGCGATTGACCAAGGCTCCGCCGCCGGCGCCCGGGTTGTTGGTCACGGCATCGATCACGTACACCGGGCCGCGATAGGGAGTTTCGAACACGCCGCGGCGTGCTTCCAACCGCGTTTTCACCGAGACCACGCCATGCTGCACGCTGGCCGATTCATCGCCCGTGGCCACGCCGTACAGGTTGCTTAGCGCAAGCACCTGCGTGCCGGGCTCGGCATCGACGGCCTGGCTCAAGTCAAAGTGGTCGAGGCCTTGTGCCTGCACCTTGAGCACGGCGACTTCCAGCCGCGGATCGGCGCCCACCAGTTCGGCCTTGAGCCGTGTGCCGTTATCCAGGTGGACGGTGATAAAGCTGGTATCGAGCACGTAGCTCCAGATGGTCAGGATGTGGCCCTCGGCCGAAATCAGAAAGCCGCTCTGATAGCTCTCCAATCCCTGAAAGCCGCCGGCCCCGTAAATCTTGACCATCTTGGGCTGCAGCGACTCGATTAGCTTGGGCAGATCGTTGGCGGCAGCCGGCGTCGTGCCCAGGGCCAACCATGCGGTGGCAGCGGCGACCAGCCCCAGCAGCGAAGCGGGATGGGTACGCCAGCCGCGAACCGTGGCAGCGGCAGTGGGAGGCTTTTCCGTGCGTGAGTTCATCTTCGGCACGTGCAATCGGGCGATTGGTTAAGGGTAAGGACGCCGTACCAGAGGGCCCTGTGGAGCGTGCGACCGGCGCTACTCCGCGGCCTTGGACAATGTGATCCCATTCACCTTGTACACCTGGAATACGGCGTCACCGTGGCGGACTTCGATCCGAGCGGGCACCATCCGGCCGTCTTTCTCCTGGTATTCCAGGAAGTGCAGTTCACACGGGTCGACGTTACCGGCCGGGAACATTTCGAGCACGGCCAGGCGGCCCAGGTGCGGATCGAACAAGAAGTGGCATTCGACCCCGCCGTAGATACCCACCAGGCAGTCGTACAGCTCTTCTTGACCGGGAACCGGCACGGTACCCAGGTAGTACAGGTTGCCAAAGTTGTTGATGCCCCCGGTGAGGAACCGCCGCCACAGATGCAGGCTGGCGAACAGGCCGCCGCTGCCCAGCGGATCGAGGTTGGTTCCCAGGCTGGGGTTCTTGGAGTCGATCGGCATTTCGACCTTGCCGCCGGGCATGGTCGCCACCACGAGGGAGTCGGACAACTCAAAGGTGTTTTCCAAGCCGCCGGCGGCCTCGGCCTTGATCGTCCACACGCCTTGCAGGCCGGTGAAGTCGCCGTGCGAGATGAGCTTGTCCCAGACCCGCTCCTGGTTGATGCGGTTGAAGTAGTAGTTGGCGTAGCCGTCGCGGGCTTCGTACACTTTTTCGACGATTTCCGGGAGTTTCTGCTGGGTTGCATTCACCGGCGGGTGGCCGGGCGGAAGCTCCTTGTCCTCGTCGTCCTGAGGTCCCTCCGGCTGCGGCATCGGGCGCGGATTGGGATCATCGCCGGGGCGGGGCTGCCGCCGCGGATTGCGCTGTTGCCGGCCCGAGCCGGCCACCATCGCTTCCAGTTCGCCATCACGATGCACGCCGTCGAGCCGCACGTAGGTTTCGTACAGCTTGCCGTCGTGTCGGAACGCCATCGGCACCCGCCACCCCTTGGGGAAGATGCCCAGTACGTTCTTGAAGGCGTTGGTGGTGCGGATGCGGCGACCGCCGAAGCTCTCGATCTCGTCGCCGTAGCGAAGCCCACGGCGGTAGGCGTCGGAGCTTTCGAGGATGTTGGTCACCAGCACGCGACCATCCTCGCTGGTGGCCACCTGAGCACCGACCGTCGCGTGGTCGACAATGCGGCCGCTCTTGAGATAGCCCATGAAGTTCTTGATCTGGTTGATCGAGATCGCGTAGCCCACACCTACGTTGACGCGGCCGCGCTTCTCGAACGAGCCGCGGCCGTTGATGCCGATCACTTCGCCCCGCTCGTTGAACAGCGGGCCGCCGGAGTTGCCGGGGTTAATCGCCGCATCGGTCTGGATGCAGTCGGCATACTCCAGCAGCGTGCCGGCCGGGTATTGGTAGCGGTGGATGCCGGACACGATGCCGTAGGTGACCGTCGGCTGAAAGTCGGTGGCCAAGAGGAACGGGTTGCCGATGGCATAGCAGCCGTCGCCCACGCGCACCTCGTCGCTGTTCCCCAGCGGCGCGTAAGGAAAATCGTCGCGGCCCAGGAGCTTGATCAGGGCTACGTCGCCGGTGGGATCGAGGCCGACCATCACGGCGTCGTACAGGTTGCCGTCGGTCATGCCGACTTTGAGGTGAGGGCTGGCGCTGGTGACGTGGAAGTTGCTCAGCACGTAGCCGTCGGGCGAAATGCACACGCCCGAACCGCCGCCTTGGCCGCCTTTGCCAAAGATGGCCACGGTGGCGTCGCCGGCCTTCTTGAGCATTTCGATCCGCCGGGCTTCCGCCTGGAGCACCTCGTCGGGCACCTGGGCCGCGGCCGGCGGCGCAAGGTAAGCCGTCAGCAAAGCCGCCATGCAAAGGCTGAGAGCGACGGGGTGCATCATTTGGTGACCCTTGCTTCACAGAGGTTGAGGAGGTCGGCCGAATCCAGGCCGTCGTCGCCGTAATCGACCTTGATTTCCAGGCGGCTCACGCCCGCGATATCGATATCCAACTCGCGCGGCGCATCGGTGCCGTGGATCAGCTCGTCGTACAGGGGGCGGCCGTCGCCGAGGATGGTCAGGCGGACGTTGTTCGATTGACCTGCCACCGATTCATCGATTCCGGCCACCGCCTGGAAGCGGCGATACTTGCCGCGGAGGCGGTACACCAGCTCGGTGCGGCTGCGGAGCGCCAAGCCGCGTTCGTAGGTCTGGCCTTGCAACTTGAGCGGCCGCCGCACGCCCCAGCTGTTGGAACGCGGACGGTAGAACTCGCGAATCGCCGGGAACGACGTCTTGAGTTGCAGGAACTCGGTGACTTTTTCTTCGTCGGGCAGCAAAGCGCCTTCGGTGGCGCCCAGCGCCACGTTCAGGTATTGGATTTTGCCGGCCGAGAAGTCGAGCTTGCGCAATTGCTCCCAATGCACTTCGGCCTTGAATCCTGCCGGGGTTTCCACGGCAACGCCCGACTCGTTGGTTGTGAGCCTGGCGGCGGCCAGTTGCGAGCCGTCGGCCAGCAGTACCAGGGCCAGCGGATCCGGCAGGTTCGTGCTCTGACGGTGGAAATAAATCAGACCGTCGACGCGGCTGCGGCGGACCGGCACTTTGCTGCCGTCCAGGTCCAGTTCCACATTGTCTTCGGTGACGTTGCCGAGCACGCCTTCCACGTGGTCGATGGCGTCGCCCTTGCGGATCAGCACCAAATCGCCCGTGGCCTGAGCCTCGGAGCGGATCTTGCGCCACTGTTCGTCAATGGCCGGTGTCGGCTCCTGGAGGCGAACCGCAGCCACGCGGCGGGTGCGGACCTCCACCGGCTTCCCTAAAAAGGCGAACTTGGCCGTGCCGCTAGCCACGGTGTAGCCGTCAGCGACCAGTTGCGAGCCGTCGGTCAGTTCAACCCGGACGGGCGACGTGGCGGCCGTTGGTTCCGGCGGTTCCTCCGGCGTAACGGCCAGCAGGTTCGCGAGCGGGACCGTTTGTTCGCCGTCGGCCGTTTGAAGGGTCAGGGAGTCGCCGGCAATCTTCTGGAGTTGGCCGGCGTAGGTCTTGCCATCGAGCGTGGTGACCGTCACCGCAGGAGCTGCCTGGGCCGGCAGGATGGCCCACAAGCAGACTCCAACAAACGCAGCCACGCCGCAAACCGTGCGGCGGAGGACAGCGCTGCCGCAAGCGAATGGTTGAGCGTGTTGCATGATGGTTGCCAGCGCGGCGGGTGGAAGGACCAATCTCATCGTGGGAGCCGTGCTTTCCATCTGGAAGTGTTCGTGGGAGGCAAGCCGGCAAACCATCGCAAGCAGGGCCGGCACGGATCAGAACGGATCGCAGTCGCCGCGTTCGCCGGAAGACTGGGATAGGGCAGGGGAGGCACCGCTGCGCCGCACGCGCAAAACCGACAAGCGCACGTTCTGGTTCGGTACGCGGCGGCTAGCGAGGCGCCTGGGCTTCGGCGGCTAGCTTGCGGAAATACTGTTCGACGACCTCACGATAATGGGCAGGAAACTCTTTGCCAATCTGCTGCAAGGCCTCCTGACGCTTCTTGGGCGGCAGTTGTCCCCAGGCTCCACCCTTGGCCACCTCCTTGGGATCGACCTGGCCGGGACCGCTGCCTCCCAGGATGCGGCTTTCGGGGGCAGGCTGGCCGGAACGCTGGCTGCCGCCGCCGGAGTCTTGTTGTTGCTGTTGTTGCTGCTGCTGTTGTTGTTGCTGTTCGAGTTCCTCGATCATCTTGTCGAGCGACTCGATAATGCTTTCTTCGATCTGCCGCACCTTGGCCCCGGCCTGGGCCAGGTCGAGCCGCCGTTCCACGTCTTCCATCCGCCGCGAGATGTGGTCCAGCGAATCGTCCTTCAAGGCCCGCAGGTCATCCTGCATCAAGCCCGCCAGAGAGATATACCGCTTGGGGCTGCCTGCTACTTCGTCGAGCAACCGGCCGATCGCCTCCAATCCCCGCTCCTTGTTGAGCAGGCGATGGTGAACCACGCCCTGGTAGAACAAGAGCGAGGCCGGATCGATCACCTCGTCGGGCTTGAGGGGATCCAGCATCTCCTCGGCGTTGTCGTACAGACGCTCCTGGCACAGCCAGCGGCCGTAGTGCAGCCGCAGATGATTGCGCACCACCGGCGGCAGTTCTTCGGTCTGGAGCCACGACGTATCGGGCAGCGTGAACGACTCACGCTGTTGGCTGCATAACTCGACCAATGCGGCAATCCGCGGATCGGACACGCCGAACGACTGGCACACCCGTTCTACCAGGTCGGGGCCGGGCAGATCCTCGGGCACGTCTTTCCAGATCGCCAGGGCCTTGTCACGCAGCACGTCGTCGGCACCGGTGGTATCGAGCCACGACTCGACCAGTTGCCGCGCCTCTTGGACCGTGGCTTGTTGGTAACGGCGCTTCTTGCCGAAGGCGTCATCCTCGTCCTGGGCAACCGCCTGCCCGGCCACGATCGCGGTAACAAGCCCGAGCACGGTCGCCGCCAGCCACCAGTTCCATGAACGTTCCATGGTGATTCTCCCTGCCATTTAGCGGTTGCGACCCGTGACGATATCGCGGGTGGCCTCGAAGATGCGCTGCTCGCGCTGCGCCAGGTCCTTGAGCGCCTGGATCAGCTCGTCCTGCTGGGCCTGGCCGATCTCGTCGGCCGGATTCTCCAGTTGCTCGGAGTAACGCACCGTGCGGTTATTGACCCGCAATTGCAGCGACCGCAGCATCTTCAACTCGGCCAGCATGTCGATCAGCGGCGGCTCTTGCGGCTGGCCCTCGCTGGGCGGCGGTTGTTGCTGTTGGCGCTGTTGTTCTTCCAGATCCTTTTGGGCCTTTTGCAGGGCGGCGATGATCTCTTCCAGCGACGTGATGATGTCTTCCTCGACGCCCTGGGTCATCGGGCCGATCTTCATCTGCGAGAGCCAGACCACCACCTGCTGGATGTCTTCACGCATCTGGCCGACGGCTTCCGGCAGTGCCACGGCCGAGCCGTCTTCGCGCAGCAGTTGCAGTGCCTTGTCGCATTCCAGCAGAATCAGCGATTCCTGACGGCTGAGTCGGCCCGCCTGAATTTCTTCACCGCGGCCTCGCTCGTCCTCCGGCACGCGGTCCAGCCGCAGGGTGCCTTCGTAGACGGCGATCTGCATTTCGAGCATTTTCTTGAAGCGCGCTTCGAGGTACTCCAGGAGCCGCTTCATTTCTTCTTCGCGAAGCTGACGCAGCAGTTCTTCCAGCTCTTTTTCGATCTGGCGAAGTTCCTCAAGTGCCTGCTTCTCGGCTTCGAGAGCGCCTTCGCGCTGGGCTTTTTCCAGCCGCTGCTTGGCTTCCTGCATCCGCTGCTGGGCTTGCTGGATGCGATCGAGCGTGTTCTGGATGCCGTCTTCCGATGGATCGGACTGGCCATCGTCGCCTTCGCTATCGCTTTCGCCTTCGCCCTGGCCTTGCTGTCCTTGGTTTTGCTGCCCCTGATTCTGTTGACCTTGGCTCTGCTGGCCTTGGCCTTCTCCTTGCTGGCCTTCTTCCTTGCCCATGTCGCCGCTCTGGCCTTCGCTGGGCTTCTTGCCCATATCGTCCTGGCCTTTGCCTTGACCTTCCCCGGGCTTCTTGCCCATATCGTCCTGGCCTTTGCCTTGACCTTCCCCGGGCTGATTCATGTCGCCGGGGGCTTGGGGGTCTTTCCCCTTGGCGTCATCAGAACCTTTGCCTTGGTCGTCGCCCTTGCCTTGACCTTGGCCTTCGGATTCCTTTTCACCCTGGTCTTTTCCTTGGCCCATGCCCTGTTGGTCTTGGTTTGGGCTCTTGCCATGACCTTCACCGGGGCCTTCGCCCATGTCGTCCTGACCCTTGCCTTGCTTGCCCTCCTGGCCGGGGCTGGGGCCTTGGGCTTTGCCTTCGTTGCGGGCGATATCGCCACCGAGGCGGCCGGTTTCCTCGGCCACGCGGCCTTGCCGCTCGGCAATCTGCCGCAGGTCGCCGCCGCGCTCGGTCAGACCACGGATTTCTTCTTCGTCGCGAATCAGCTTCTTGACCCGCTTGAGGTATTCCTTGAGCCGGGCCTTTTCGTCGGCCAGGCGGTCCGGACGGCTTTCGCTCAACAGCAGTTCAAAGAGACGCTGGAGTTCGGTTTCGACCTCGTTCTGGCCCCGCACGGCATTGGTGAGCAAATCCTTCTGCAGGGCCTCCAGCACGGTGGCCATGCGGTCGCCGATTTCGCGTTCCTTGGCCTGGGCGAACGCCTTGCGCAACAGCTCCGCGCGGGCCGGGTCGGTCGCTTGCATGGCGTTGGCCAGTTGGATGAGCGAGTCCTCAAACTCCTGGTACTTGGCCCGCAGGCGTGCCTGGTCCTGGAGGAGTTCCTGGCCGCGGTCCATTTTCGCCTGGTCTTCGGTCGCCGGTTCCTGGGCAGGGCTGTACTGCGCCAGCGCCGGACCAAACAGCATCACCAGCGCGGTCAGCACGACCGGGATGACCCGGCGGCGAGCGTGGGCCGAAGCGAGGACCATGGTTTGCCTCCAGTTCTGCGACCTGTCATACGCGGAAAACGCCGGGGGATACCCGGCGACCGCGGTTGGGGAGTATTGAGGGGAGTTTTCGGGAACCGCCGGCTGCAAAGCCGCAGGCAATCATACACCGTCGGCCCGCCGGATGCGGCAGGCTATTCGTCGTCGGGATTGAGCAGCTTCCAGTTGCGGTACGCTTCCGTGCTTTGCTTCAGCTTCTTTTGCAGTTCGACCAGTTCGCGAATCCGGGCGAGCACGCGGTTGAAGCTCTGGAACTCCTCCATCTTGTACAGGACTTCTTCCATCGCCGTGACAATTGCATCGAGCTGCTGCTTGGCCGAGCGGAGGGCAGCCACCCGAGCGGCATCGTCCGTAAAGTCTTGGTGCAGTTTGGGGACCAGATCGTTCATCCGACGATTGAACTCGTCGAACATCGGTCCACCGATCTCCTTAAGCGGTATGGAAATATCGTCGCGGAGGCGGCGTTCCAGCTCCTCTGTATCCTGTAGCCGGTTGTTCTGCAATTCCAGTCGAATCCCGTCGAACCGCTGGGCCACTTCGAGGATCTTGGCGGCATTTTCCACGCAAACCTGCTGCACGCGTTGTGCCTTTTCCGAGGGCAGCTCGCCGCCTTCGCCGACCGCGGAAAGGTCCTGCCGTTCGTAAGGAATTTCCTGGAGCCAGGTCAGGCAGTTGAGCACCACGTCGACAATGCGCTGGTACTGCTGACGCTCGGTGTCCTCTTTCTCCGCGAGAATTGAGCGCAATTCCTCGGGCGTGACCACCCGCAGGCGGATTTCCTGGCTGGTGCCCACCCGGGAGCCCGAGTCCAACGTGCAGCGGTCTTCGGCCTTGACGTACAGCCGAATGGTCTGTCCTGGCTGTAACTCAAAACGGCCCTTGAGGTTAGGGTCGGTGAGCCAATCCGGAGCATTGGGCGGGAACCACGGGGCCTCGGTATCGTCGTCCGACGGCTTTTGACGTTCCTCGGCAGCCCGGAGTTCCGCGCGGCGGAAATCGCGAAAATCAAGCACCACTTGGGTGTTATCGCGGTAGACACGTTCGACGACACCCTTGGGCAGCGGGCCCGGGAAGCCCGACAGGTACAGCCTAGCCACGGCCTCGCCCGCGGCGCCTGCCCGTGTGATCTCGAACGGGATCCGCACCGTAGGCTGCTCGTTCACGTTGTATTCCAGCCAGGTACGCACCAGGCCGTGGTCGTCCCAGATACGGCCGACGATCGGGATTCGCACGTCCACAGTCACTGCCGAGCCGATGCCCAGGGGGCTCAGTTCGACGTGCGGGATGTCGTCCGCCCGGGCCGCCAGTGCCAGCCGGATGGGTGGCTCGCCCGAGGGCAAACCATCCGCGTCGACCAGCGTGAACTTGAGTGTCAGGTCTTCTTGCAGGGCGGAGATCACGTACTCGAACTGCCGAGGCGCGATCTCCTGAAGCGTGGCCATGCCCCCGGCGACGCCGCTGGCCAGGTAGGCCGCGCGGAGCGTCTCTTGCTGCTGCGGGCTAAAGAGCGCCAGCGGGCGGCGCGTTTCGTAGCCGGAACTGTCGGTGGTGGTGACTTCGGCCTCAAGCAGCGGCTTGTTGGCGGTGCCGCGGATGGTGAGACGCGTGCCCTGGTACACCTCGACGACTTCGCTCACGGGGATGTCGCGCGGCGTGTTGAGGCCTTGTTCCTCGTCGACCATGTATTCGGGGAATTCGGCGTGCAGCGACAGCTCGGCCGTGGGGCTGTCAACCACCACGATCCGATAGTTGCGCACGCGGAAGTCGCCGCCGACCACGTCGTAGGTGAGCGAGCCGCGCAGGCCGGTAAAGCGGTAGGTGTAGTATTGCCAGCCGTCCCGCGGCTCGTCGCCTTCGCGATCGAACTCGGCATAGCCGCTGGTGCCATCTTCGTTCTGCCATTCCACCCGCACGCTGCTGGGCACCTCATGCGCGGCGCTGGCTTTGACCAGCAGCTCGACATCGCCGCCCCGAGCCACGCGGCGTTCCATCGGACCATCGATCACGATGTACGACTGCCGGGGCCACTTCACGTCGTCCAGCAGCAACATCCGGCGGGTCCAGATCTCGAACCGCTCGGGTGCCGCCGCGGCAAACGCCGCCACCGAGCCGGCCAGCAAGATCCCCAGGCCCACGTTGCGAATCAGCGGCCGTGGGTTGAACACCTTGCCGATCGGCACCTCGGCCGCGCGGTGGACGGCCAGCTCCGAGGTGTGCCGCAGCATGTCGGGGCTGAACTGCGCGGCGTGTTCCGGCTGGGCGGTCAGTTCCACCGTGGTGAGCAGACTGTCATCGAACTCGCGGAAACGCCGCTCCAGCACCACGGCCATGGCGCGATCGGTGAGCGGCCGGGCAATGCGAGCCAACCCTCGAAACAGCAGCCACAACAGACCGACACCGGCCAGGATCAGCAGCGATAGCCGGATGGCGCCTTCGGGTTCGTCGTAACCCATCGAAACCGGCAACCAATCGATGGCCAGGGTGACCCAGAAGACCAGTCCCAGCCAGGCCACGATCAGCCCCAGGCTGCTCACGGCGACATACCGGCGAATCCGCCGCCGCAAGGCCTTCAGCTTGCCGGCAATGGTCGGCGACAGCCGCGGAGGCATCGGCGATGGTTGGGTGGTCTGGTTGTCGGCGGTGATACTCATCGACGTATCCACTCGGGCGAGCGGTTGGTTGTTGGGTTGCTGTTCTGGCCTACGCCAGCTTCGCCAGGCGGCGGATCAGCCATTCCGTGCACAGCAGGCCGCAAATCACGAACAGGGTCCACTCGTTATCCCACAGCGATTCGGGCTCGTCGCGCTCGGGCTTGATCCGGCTGCGGTCGGTCAGCGTGGCGGCTGCCATCAGGCTCTTGGCGTTGCTTTCGTCGATCGCGGCGGGGATGCCCACGAAGTATTGTCCACCGGTGCCGTCGGCCAGCCGGGCCAGCAGGGCATCGTTGCGCTGCTTGTTTTTGTTTTCCAGGTCGGGCAGCGATGCCTTGATGGCGTCGGTCAACGCTTCATCGGTGCCCGGGATGGTCACGCTGATGCGGTACACGCCCGCCTGATACGCACCGAACTGGCCGGCGAAAATGCCCGGCTGTTCCTTGTCCGCAAGCAGCGAGATGGTGTGGCGAACGCCGTCGGGCGTGAAGTATTCCAGCTCCACCGAGTCAGCCACCAGCGGCTCCAGTTGCGAGTCCTTGAGGTGCGCGCGGACAGGCACCGTTTCGCCCAAGCCGACCTCTCGGCTGTCGACCAGCAGGCGGCCACGAGGGCTACCGCGGAGCAACCGGCTTTGCGACACGTACCGGATGATCTTGGTGTACAGGACTTCGAAGTACCCGGGATCCAAGGCCCGCAGTCGCCAGAACTCGCCCGAGCCGATATACAGCACTCGGCCCGAGCCGTAGAACTGCGACACCAGGAACACGGGAGCTTCGTCGGGGCTGAGGGCGTCGGGATCATCGAGCCGGGCCAGCACTTGAGCGGCCGGCTTGGGACCTTCCACGCCGTAGTAGCCGTAGACTCCTTCGAACTCGTCCCAGCGGCGAGCGCTTTCCAGGCGATCGTCGGCGAGCCACAGGTATTGGGCGTCCTCGCCATAGGGCGTCATCCGCACCCGACGCGGCTTGGCGTTATCGAACTTGCCGTCATCCAGGATGGCGAAGTGCTGCTTGAACTGCACCGGGTACAGGCCGCGGATCTTGCGCAGCAAGTCGTCACTCTTGCGGTCGTGAACCCATTCGTCGGTGCAGACGGGCCCGGCTATCAGCACCAGGCCGCCACCTTCTTC
Organism: uncultured Planctomycetales bacterium; assembly: GCA_937927735.1. Lineage (GTDB taxonomy): Bacteria > Planctomycetota > Planctomycetia > Pirellulales > S012-138 > CALBRZ01. The sequence continues at coordinate 28,716 of CALBRZ010000036.1, read as the reverse complement.
GGCCACCCATTTTTCCAGGAGGGCGATCTGGTCTTCGGCCAACTGACGCCAGTCGGGGTCGAAGGCCACGATGCAATCGTACTGGTACAGGCTTTCTTTGTCGGAAGGGAACTCGTAGAGAATCTCGTTGGCATCCTGGACGATGCCCATGGGCGCCGACTGTACCAGCACGTCGACGATCATGCCCTGGTCGCGATGCAACTGATCGCGCAGGAAGTGGTATTCGCGGGTCGGACCGCCGGCGAACAGCAGCACGCGCGTCTTGGGGTCGATCACTTCAACGATGTCGCGGGCTTCCATATCCACGGTGCGCTGGATGCGCGGATCAGGCGGAACCACGCGAGCCATCAGCACACGGCGGCCCACTTCATCGGCGTCGAGCTTGAAGCTGAACGGCACCTGCTCGCCATTTGCCCCCAGTAGCACCTGCGTGGAATCCAGCAGCGTGCCTTCGTTGTCTTTCTCGTCACCCAGTGCCCGCAGTTCGACGGTCACTTCGGGCCGCCGCGACGGATCACTGGAGGACTGGCCGGGCAGGTTGGTGGCGCTGATGAGCCCCTTCACTTCGTAGGCATCGCCAGCATACGTGCGGCGGGGAACCTCGAAGGTGTATACCCGCAGGTCCATGTCCTGCTGCACGGTTCCCAGGCCGACGGTGTAGATCGGGATACGGTTCTCGCGGGCGGTCTTGATGGCCGCGTCGATGCCGGTGCCGCCGCCGGCTTCGCCGCTGGTCAGGCTGGTATCGCCGCCATCCGTGAACACCACCAGGCCGGCCAGCGGGGCGTCGCCGCGGGCTTCGTTCAGTACGTTGTTGAGCGATTCGCCAATCAGGCTGCTGCTGCCCTTGGCCACCAGCAGCGAACGGAAGTCGGGCGGAGTTTCGGTCTCGCCCGTGGCGTTCGCCCCCGCGCCGCGAGTTTCGTCTTTGAGCTTAAACAGACTGGCAACCGTGTTGGTCTTGCTGTCGAACGTGACGATGAATACGTCGTGCGACTTGCGGAGCTTGGTCAGCAGCGGGCCGTTGGCCAGGGCATCGATCACCAGGTCGATGCGCGGCTGATTGTTGCTGGTGCCTTCGTCGGCCGTGAGCATGCTCTGGCTGGTATCGACCAGCACCAGCACCCGCGACGGAATGACCAGTTCTTTTTCAATTCGCCATTGGGGTTGAAGCCAGATCCACAGCAGCCCCGCGAACGCTCCCAGCCGCAGCACGATGAGTACCGTGGCCAGCAGGCCACCCACTTCGACGCAGTCGCGCAGGTAGAAGTAGATCACCAGGCTGACCACCACCGCGGCCACGACGACCAGCAGCAGCGTCTGGAGCGAGAAAAGATCGACGCCAACCCAGCGGCCGAACTCAAACGTTCGGGTGCCGGCGTCGGCGACTTGCTCGGTGATCTGGGCCAGCAACCACATGCGATGCTATTCCTGGGGATGATTCCGTTTATGGTCGGGAGCGGGGCACGCGGGCCTTCGCCTCGCAGCTCGCTCCACCTACGCGGCCACCTTGGGGACGGCCGGCGGATGATAACTCAGGGCGTATGCCAGGATCTGTTCGCCCAACAGCAGGGCGATCAGCACGTATAGCAGGATCTCGGTCAGGCTCGAACGAACGCTCTGGCTGGCGGCGCCTTGCACGTCGCCGGCGGCCAGTACCGTGACGCGGTCGGCCTTGATCCGGTTGACCAGGTCTTCGGTGGACAGCAGCCGCAGATCACCTTCGTCGGGCTGCACGTTGTAGGCGAACTTTTGCGGCGGCTCGGTACGGCCGTCGCGGCGGAACACCTGCAATTCGTACAAGCCGGCCATGCCCGTATCGGTAATGGCCGCCTGCAACTGGTCGCCGGTGTTGTTGATGGCGCGCTCGATGGTGGCCTTGGGCGTGACCAGCACATACTTTTCCAGGTACTGCTGGGGATCGAGCCGCAGCTCGATGGGAGCACCGACGATGCGGGTGCCCTCGGTGCTGCGCGACGAGGCCAGGTAGGTTTGCAACTCCAGCATGGCGATCACAAAGCTGGGGTTGGCGGCCCAATTGTTCCAAACCGGTCCGGCCGTCGTGAGGAACACCACCACGCGGCCGCCTGGCCCTTCGGTACCGGTGATCTGATCGGCCAACGATTCCACTTCTTGCGCCAGGCCCTTGAGCCGCAGCGCCAGGTCCGGCTGCTGCGGATCGGTGGGCTGCTGGCCGGGTGTGAAGTTGGCCACTTCCTGGGACAGCGTTTCACGACGCTTTTCGAGTGTCTGCAGCCGCTGGTAGTACTGGGCCAACTGCGGCTTGGAATCGCCGTAACGTCGCGTGGCGGCATCGAGCGAAGTCAACGCGGCCGCGAACTGCTTGCCGGCGTCACGCACCTGGGCGATGGCGTCCTCTTTCAGCTGGCTGTTGGTGGTCGCGTTGCCGGCCGGGTTTTCGATCAGCTTGTTGATCCATTCGGCAGCCTGCCGCAGCGAGGCCTGTGCACTTCGCAGGGCCTGGCTGTCGCGCGCCCCGAAGTGCTGCTCCAGCACCAGCGGATCGCCGTTGCGCAGCCGGGCGATCACGCGTGTGGTCGATTGCGGATCGGGCTCCCAGCCTTGCGGCAGCGAGTAGTACGAGAGGATCTTCACGTCGCGCAAGAAGGCGTCGCCCGTGCGGGTAAACACGCGGAAGATCGGGTGTTCTTCGGGCACCAGGTCGGGCGTGGTTTCGATCCGGTCAACCACCAGGCGGCTATCGGCGGCCAGCGGAGCCGGCAGCAAGCCCAGCCCATCGCGATGCAGGGCCTTGTTGGTTCGGGCCACGAAGTCGAGCGTCCGCTGGAGCGAGCCGGTTTCCAGGCCGGCGAACGTGCCGGTTTCGTCCAGCGGCGGTCCCAGGAAGAACGCCACGCCACCGCCCCCGCGCACGTATTCCTCAAGGGCTTCAACAGCCGCGGGCGAAAGCTGGTGGAAGTTGGTCACGTAAATCGCTTGGAACCCGCTGAGCGGTTTTTCGGCCAGGTACTGCGGTTTCTCGATCTGCGGACGCAGGCCCGTTTTGACCTCGCCGGGGGCCAAAGCGTTGGCCAGGAACCAGCCACCGGAGCGCCCTTCGTCGCCGTCGATGATCAGCACCGGGTAGCCTTCAGGCACGTTCAACACGGCGTAGCGAGCGTTATCGGCTTCGACCGAGTCGCTGGCAATCTGGGCGGTAACCGTGTGTTGGCCGGGCGTATCGAACCGGACCACAAATCGCTTGGAGGCTTCGCTGTTGCCCGCGATGCCTTCAAACACCACCGGCGGGCGAGGGCGGCCATCTTCCAACAGCAGCACCGAAAGCTCACGCACCGGGTTGTTGCTGTAGTTGCGGACGCGAACTTCCATCTCCAGGCCGACGCCGGCCGCCAGGCTGCCGGAGACGGGATGCAAGGCCGTGATGCCCAGGTTGGCGTGCTCGCGATCGACGCACTGGACCAGGCGAATCTCGGTGGTGTCGTTGGTCAGGGCGGCCAACCGTTCGTTGAGGTTGGCCATCTGCGAGGCGTTCCAATCGCGGTCGCGGAAGTCGGAAACCAGGTACACGATCCGCCGTTCGTTGGCGTTGCTCGAAAGCTGCTGAGCAACGGCATCCAAGGCCTGGAGCGGGCTGACGGAGGCTTGCGAGACCGTCAAGCTGTCGAGCGCCGCACGCAGCCGCGTGGAATCGAAGTCGGGGGACACGTCCACCTTGTTCAGCTCGGTCACGGGGGCGCCGGTGGAGAACAGCATCAGCGAGAACCGCTGCCGGGTGCGGGCGGTGGTGGCCCAACGGCCGATCTTGCGGACGGCCGACTTGGCTTCGTCGAACACGCTGGTTTCGCCCAGCTTGTCCGACATCGAGTAGGTATCGTCGACGACCACGATGTGGTGGGTGGTCGTGCCGAAGACACGCAAATCTTCCGAGAGCAGGAACTGGCCCAGCAGGATGATGATGCCGGCGATGGCCAGGATCCGCAGCAACAGCAGCAGCATCTGCTTGAGCAGAATCCAGGTGCTGCTCTTCTTGTGCGCGACCAGCACAAATTCCATGGCCGCCCATGCAACCCGGCGATGCCGCATCAGGTTGATGAGGTGGATGATGATCGGCAGGGCCAGCAGCGGCAGACCGAGCCAGACCAGGTTGGGGTTGAAGAACCATTCAGCCATGGAGTGCATGGACCTCGTTTAGCGGTTCATCGCCCGGCGCGGCGCTGGGAAGCACCGCCCCGGACGGTTGTCGGCGGCCAGGCGGCCGCTCAATTGCGGTGGTGCATCCCCAAGCGGTTGCTGAGGAAGGTGGCCAAGGCCGCATCGAGCGGATCGCGGGTGCGGACCAGCGCGTAGTCGATCGAGTTGGAGGTGCAGCCCCAGCGCACTTCTTGGAGGTAGGCCTCGAGCGCTTCGAGGTATCCCTGCCGCAGCGCCCGGGGATTGCACGAGAGATGCTCGGGCGTTTCCAACCCTTCAAACCGCATTGGCCCGCTGAAGGGGAATTCCAGTTCGTCGTCGTCCAGTACGTGGATCACCAGCACGTCGTGTCCTCGCTGCCGCAGCAGCTTGAGCCCCCGGAACAGGCTCGGCCGGTCCACCAACAGGTCGGAGAACAGCACGATCATGCCGCGGCGGGGCAGGGTTTGCGCCACACCGCTGAGGATCGGGTACAGGTCCGTGGCGTCGCTGGGCTCGTTGGTGGCCAGCGTGTTGATGATGGAGTTAAGGTGCGTCTTGCGGCTGCGGAACTCCACCGCGCCCCGCACCCGGTCCGAAAACGCCAGGCAACGCACGGCGTCCTGCTGACGCAGGGCCAGATAGGCCAGGCTCACCGCCGCGGTGCAGGCGTATTCGTATTTGTTCAAGGGGCCGTTGCCGTACCGCATGCTGTTGGAAACGTCCACCAGCAGCGTGACCCGCATGTTGGTTTCTTCTTCGTACTGCTTGATGTAGAAGCGGTCCTGCTTGGCCCAGACCTTCCAATCGATGTTCCGCACGTCGTCACCGGAGACATACTCGCGGTGCTGGAGGAACTCGACCGACTGGCCAAAGTACGGGCTGCGGTGCATACCCGCCAGGAAACCTTCGACGATGTGCCGGGCTCGCAGGTCCATCCGCGAGATACGGCGGATCGCCTCAGGATGCAAAAATTGCTTGGAACCTGGGGTCACGGGTCAGCTCGTCTTCTTTGGTGGGGGTGTTGTTAACCAGGTAGTCGATCACGTCGTCGGCCCGGATGCCTTCGCTTTCGGCCGCGAAGTTCACCACGATGCGGTGCCGCAGCACGGGGCGAGCCAGCGCCTGGATGTCCTCGGTGGACACGTGGGTGCGGCCGTGCAGTAGAGCCCGAGCCTTGCCACCCAGGATGAGGAACTGCACCGCACGCGGGCCGGCGCCCCAGTTCAGACGGTCGGCCACGTACTCCGGCACGCCCGGCTGGCCCACGCGGGTCTGGCGAACCAGCGACAGCGTGTAGCGGATCACGTTGTCGGAGACGGGCACCTCGCGCACCAGCCGCTGGAGGGCGATGATTTCGTCGCCTGAGAGCACCGCCTGGATGTTGTCCTGCATCACGGACGTGGTGCGGCGGGCGATCTCGAACTCTTCGTCGAACTTGGGGTAGCCGACAAAGATCTTGAACATGAAGCGGTCCTGCTGCGCTTCGGGCAGCGGGTAGGTGCCTTCCTGTTCGATCGGGTTCTGGGTGGCCAGCACAAAGAACGGGTCGGCCATGTCGTGGCGGATGCGGCCTACCGTCACGTGCCGCTCCTGCATGGCTTCCAGCAGCGCCGCTTGCGTTTTGGGCGGCGTGCGGTTGATTTCGTCGGCCAGGATCACGTTGGCGAACAGCGGCCCTTCCAGGAAGCGGAACTCGCGGGCCCCCGTCGAGCGGTTCTCTTCGATGATTTCGGTGCCGGTGATGTCGGCGGGCATCAGGTCCGGGGTGAACTGAATCCGGCTGAACCGCAGGTTCAAGCACCGCGACAGCGTGCTGATCATCAGTGTTTTGGCCAAGCCCGGCACGCCTTCCAGCAGGCAGTGGCTGCGGGCAAAGAGGGAGATCAGCAGTTGCTCGATCACGGCCTGCTGCCCCACGATCACCTGCGACAGTTGTTCTTGAATGCGCTCTCGGGCGTCGGCCAGCCGACGAATGGCAGCGGCTTCGTGATCGGTGAACTCGGTCATGAAGAAATTCCTTGCGGGAGCAGGAAACGATTACTCAGTGACTTTAGTGGCAGTAGGACGCCGGAAAGTTCAAAGGTGCCGATTCTGGCAGGCCTGCCGGTTAGGGTGGTTCAAAGGGTGCGCGGCGCAAGCTTTTAGCAGTTGGTATTTTATGGCTGCTGGGAGAACTGCGGCCAGTGCGCAGACTTCGCCGCATGTTCTATCGTAGTTGACAAAATGCGACACACAAAGCGGCTTCCCCTCAAGGTGGGTATGCTGCACAGGCCGGCGAACCCCCTGATTGCCGGTTGAGTGGGGTGAATGGGATGAATAGGGTGATTGCGCGAGCGGCGGGTTGACACGCTGACATACTTGTTACGCGGCCGGCGAACCTGTGGTCCGGCTGTGTTGTCTCCTCGGTGTCTCCGTCAGGTTCTTAACCCGGGCCGGATTCGCCGTGTGCCGACGGGAAATCGCGGCAAAACCTTACCAGCAGACGTCTTGAACGAACTGTGGCACTGAGCTAGACTCAAAACATTCCAAAAAGCGGGCGCCGAGATTGTGCCCCCGTTGTGGTGGCTGTGCCTGAGAAGCACGGCCCGCGTGGCGGGGGGCAACGTGCTCGAGTGACCGATTACGTTGAACGATTGAAACGAAAATGACGCTGCGTCCCCTGCTGCCGCTGCTGCTACTTGGGCTGCAAAGACCGTAGGTCTTGGGCAAAGGGACGTCGTATACCCGCGATTGTTTAATACCCAAGGCCGAATAGCCTTGGGTTTTTTGTTGCCGTTTTGGGGTGTCTTGCGATGGGTCGGATGCGACCGTACCTGGTGCGAACGAGGGCGCGGCTGGTGCTACATGAGCCGACCAGGATGTCGGCCAACCGCTACCACGTGGCACTGCTACGACCACGATCGTAACGGTCCTGTCGCCGCGGCTGCGGCCAGACCGTTTTCGCCCATCTGCGCTCTGCACCGAAAGTACGACGAACCATGACGCAAAACCGACGCATCATCATCTTCGACACCACCCTTCGCGACGGCGAACAATCGCCCGGCGCGAGCATGAATATGCAGGAGAAGCTCGAGGTCGCCCAGGCTCTGGTGGAGCTGGGGGTGGACGTCATCGAGGCGGGCTTCCCCATCGCCTCGCAGGGCGACTTCGAAGCCGTGCAGCAGATCGCCACGAACATCCACGGCGCCACCATCTGCGGCCTGGCTCGCTGTAACAACGGTGATATCGACCGGGCCTGGGAGGCCCTCAAGCACGCCAAGCGGCCCCGCATCCACGTGTTCCTGGCAACCAGCGCCATCCACCGCGAGTTCAAGCTGCGGATGGGTAAAGAGGAGATCATCGAGCGGGCCGTGGCTGGCGTGCAGCGTGCCGCCAGCTACTGCGACGACGTGGAGTTCTCGCCCGAGGACGCCGCCCGCACCGAGATCGACTTTCTCTGCCAGGTGGTCGAGGCGGCCATCGACGCCGGCGCCACCACGATCAACATTCCCGATACGGTCGGTTACGCCACCCCGGCCCAGATGGCCCAGGTGATCCGTACGCTCCGCGAACGCGTGCCGAACATCGATCGGGCGGTGATCAGCGTCCACTGCCACAACGACCTCGGGCTGGCCGTGGCCAATAGCCTGGCAGCGGTCGAAGCCGGCGCCGGCCAGGTGGAGTGCACGATCAACGGCATCGGCGAACGGGCGGGCAACTGTTCGCTCGAAGAGATCGTGATGGCCCTCCGCACGCGGCACGACTATTACCACTGCGATACCGGCATCCAGACCAAACGGCTGGTGCCGACCAGCCGACTGGTGTCGTCGGTGACCGGCTTGCAGGTCCAGCGCAACAAGGCGATTGTCGGCCGCAATGCGTTTGCCCACGAGTCGGGCATCCACCAGGACGGCATGCTCAAGGAGCCTCGCACCTACGAGATCATGCGGCCCGAGGATGTGGGCTTTGCCCATACCGACCTGGTGCTGGGCAAGCACAGCGGTCGGGCGGCACTGGCCGATCGTGCCCGCAGCCTGGGCTTCCATCTCACCGGCGAGCAGTTGCAGGCCGTGTTCGTGCAGTTCAAGGAGTTGGCCGACAAGAAGAAGGAAATCTACGACAGCGACATCGCCGCGCTCTGCGAGCAGCAGATTCGCGACATGCCGGTGCGGTGGAGTTTCGTTTCGTACGAGATCACCACGCAGACCGGCCAGCCGCCTGCGGTGAAGTTGCACCTGCGGCACGGCAACGAGAATATCGAGGTTTCGTTCTCGGGCGGCGACGGCCCCATCGACGCGGTGTTCCTGGCCATCGAGCAGGCGACCGGTATCAACGCCGTCGTGAAGGATTTCCGCGTACAGAGCGTGTCGAAGGGGAAGGACGCTCAGGGCGAATCCACGGTCGAGCTGGAACACAACGGGCGCCTGTACCGCGGCCGCGGCGTTTCGACCGACAGCCTGGAAGCCGGTGCCCGGGCGTTTCTCGATGCGATCAACCGCATTGCCATGATGGCCGGCCTGCCGGCGGCCTCGCCGGCGCAAGGCGAAGCGGCCGCCATCTAACGGCCGCGTCGCCGTAAGCCCGATTCGGGCTGTTGACACGGAACCGACAACAAAAACGCCCTGGCTTGCCAGCGTGACTGCGGCGGCAAGCCAGGGCGATTGTCTTACATGGTGGTGAACCGGCGGCTCGCTGCGATGGCTTATCAGCCGCCGCTTCCTTTGGCTTTAGGCGGCACCGGCCGACACATACTGCTCGGCCCACTTGGCCAAGTCTTCCGCACCCTTGCGGTGGCAGAAGTCGCCGAAGGTTTCGCCTTGCTGCCGCTCGTGCTTGAAGTAGGCCAGCAGCGGCACCAGGGTCGGCACCACTTCATCGGCGGGCACCAGGTCCTTGTAGATGAAGTTGAGCCGGTCGCCCAGTTTACGGCCGCCTACAAGCACCGTGTATCGGCCCACGGCCTTACCCACCAGCCCGATGTCACTGTTGTACGGGCGGGCGCAACCGTTGGGGCAGCCGGTCATGCGGATGGTGAATTCTTCGGACGATAGGCCAAGGCGGGCGACTTCGACCTCCAACTGGTCGATGATCGCCGGCAGAGCCCGTTCGCTCTCGGTAATGGCCAGGCCGCAGGTCGGCCAGGCGGGGCAGGCCATCGACCAGCGGCGGACATTGCTGATTTCCTCGGTGAGCGGCACGCCGTGCTCGCGGAGGATGGCTTCCAGCTCGGGCCGCACCGCCGGATCCAGATCTGTGAACAGGATGCTCTGGTGGCCGGTGAGACGGATGCCGGGATTGAACGTGCGGCAGATTTTGCGGATCGCTGTCTTCAGCCGGAAGTTGCCATTGTCGCGGATTCGGCCGTTCTCGACGTTGAGGCCATAATAAACACGGCCATCGCCCTGGTCGTGCCAGCCCATGTGGTCATCGAACCCGTACACGTCCTGCGGGTGCGGGTCGGGGAGCTTGTGGCCGTAGTATTCTTCGACCATGCTCCTGAACCAGGGCACCCCCTTCTCGGCCAGCAGGTACTTGAGGCGGGCCTGCTTGCGGTCGCTGCGGTTGCCGTAGTCCTTTTGCACGCGGACGACGGCGGCGGCCACGTCGACCAGTTGCTCGGGCGTGCAGAAGGCCAGACGCTTGGCGACCGCCGGGAAGGTCTTCTTGTTGGCGGGCGTCACGCCGAAGCTGCCGCCGACCACCAGGTTGTAGCCGATGATCTGGTCGTTCTCGACGATAGCCAGCATGCCCAGGTCGTTGGCATACACGTCGATGCAGTTGTCCTCGGGCAGCGCAATGGCCATTTTGAACTTGCGCGGCAGGTAGTTCGTGCCGTAGATCGGTTCAATGACCGGATCGGTTGGGCCGCCGTCCACCTTGGTCTGCTCGCCGGTTTCCAGGTCGTTGAGCCAGATTTCGCGGTAGGCGGTGGTGCGTGGCGCGAAGTAGGCGGCCAGGGTATCGGCCGCTTCCTGCATCTGGCGGTGCGCCTGGGTGTGATAGTGCGGGGCAGGGCAGCACATCACGTTACGGTTGACGTCGCCGCAGGCCCCCAACGTGCTGAGCTTGATCTCGTTAATGCGAGCGATCGCCCGCTTGAGGTTGCCCTTCACCACACCGTGCAATTGCAGCCCTTGCCGCGTGGTGATCCGGAGGGTGGAGTTGGCGACTTCTTCGCACAGGTCCAGTTCGGCCAGCAGTTGTTCGCTGGTCAGCTTGCCGCCTGGAATCTTGCTGCGGACCATGAAAATGATTTGCCGTTCCGACTTGGCACCGGCTCGCGCCGTGCGATTGTCGCGGTCGTCCTGCTGGTAGGTGCCGTGGAACTTGAGCAGTTGGGTCGTGTCCTTGGCGAAGCCATCGTTGCCATCGACCAATTCGGCAGCGATGTTTCCGCGAAGGTAGTTGCTCCCTTCCTTGATGTGTTCGACCTGACTAAGTTTCTCGCTGGCCATGCTGATTCAAAGGGGGTGGGCGGAACAAAGTTGGGGAGACTGATAAGCATCAAACCCGGCACTGCGAGTGACCAGCAGCGCTGCAAATGGCTGGCATCGCACAATCGCGTGAGGCATCAACCGGGAAGGCGTGTGTTATCCGGCGCATGGGTACGGTCCAAACCAGGCTGGGTAGGGCGGCCGTCCCGCGGAGTGAATGGTTGCAATCTTTACCATTATTGTCGTCATTGCGCCGTAACTTCAATCAGTATAACCGGCAGTTTCTTCGGCTACCAGGGCGGACTCAGTCCCCCGAAACCGCAAAATTTCTTCAATTTGTCTCCAAAGGGTCGGTGGTCGTAGCCCTGTCGGGGACAAGAGGTTAGCCGCTCCGTTGTTGGCCGTCGCAGACCGGTTCACCGTGGGCCTAGGTGTGCGGCTCACTTGGCTGTGTTAGCATCGGGGCCAAGCAGGTCGGGCGCGACGTGTAACATTGGGGACACGTCGTTTCCAGGTGTGGCCGTTGAGCCGGGATTGTTTATCGCAGCACTGAGGTTTAAGCATGGCCGCGTTTGTGCCTGGGGGCGTGATTCCCGCCTGCCTGATGCCCTTTGATGCGAACCTGGAGATCGACGAGGCTGCCTACCGCTCGCACCTGCGCGATTTGGCCGCCGTCGATGGCGTGACGGCGATCACCGTTAACGGCCATGCCGCCGAGGTGCATGCGTTATCGTTTGACGAGCAGCAGCGGGCGTTGGACATCGCTTGCGAAGAGGTGGCCGGCAAGTTGCCAATCGTCGCTGGAGTTTACGCCACGTCGTGCCGACAGGCGGCGGCCATTGCCGGCATGGCCGAGCGCGAAGGAGCCGCGGCCCTGTTGGTCTTTCCCAACGAAGTGCTCGCCTTGTCGGGGAGTCGAAAGGAAGCGATGGCCCGAGCCCACCTGGCAAGCATTGCCGAGGCTACGGACCTGCCGCTGATCCTCTTTCAGTACCCGCAGTCCAGCAGACTGAATTATCCGATCGAGACGCTCCTCAAGCTGTGCGAGGAGTTCCCTACCGTTGTGGCTATCAAGGATTGGTGCCACGATCCGCCGCTGCACGAACGACACATTCGCGAGCTGCGTGCGTTGCCTCGCCCGGTACGTGTACTCACCACGCACAGTGCGTGGCTGCTCAGCTCACTGGTGCTGGGATGCGATGGGCTGCTTTCGGGCGCCGGCAGTGTGATCGCGCACTTGCAGGTCGCCCTGTGGCGAGCCGTGCAGGAGAACGATCTGGGGGCCGCGCGGCAGGTCCACGACCAGATGTATCCGCTGGTCCGCGCGTTCTACGCCGAACCGCTGGTCGATATGCATAACCGCATGAAGGAAGCTCTGGTGCTGTTGGGCAAACTGCCTGCGGCTCACGTGCGGCCGCCGCTGGTCAAACTGCCCCGGCGCGAGATCGACAACATCGCCGCGGCCTTGCGGGAGATGCCGGTGCGCTGAACGCACGCAGCAATCCAATGGCTTTGACTTGTATCACCATCACTTAGCCCGGTACTCGCGCAGCAGCGGTCCCCCCGAGGTTGGCGAGGCTGCTTGATGCGGCTCCGTCCCGTGGCCACAATGGGGCCGCGCGGCCAAGCCGGGCACTGCGTCCTAACTGCCCTCCTTCATCCACCAAGGTTGTTCACCGATGCCAAGCCTGTTTTGCCATCCTCGAACCAAGGACCGCAGATTCCGTCGCTCGATTGGGGGGCTGGCTTTGTTGCTGGCGTGCGGCCTGCACACGGCAATGGTCGGCCATGCCGCCGTCGACGAGACCAAGCCGTACGTGGTTTACGAGGGTGAGTCCGGGCCTGGCCGCGGTAAGCATATCGTCCTGATTTCGGGCGACGAGGAGTACCGCTCCGAGGAAGGCCTCCCGCAGCTGGCCAAGATCCTGGCCAAGCATCATGGCTTCAAGTGCACGGTGCTGTTCGCCGTCGATCCGGAGACGGGCGAGATCAACCCCAACGTCCGCAACAACATTCCCGGCTTGGAAGCGCTCAAGACGGCCGACCTGATGATCATCGCTACCCGCTTCCGTGACCTGCCCGATGATCAGATGAAGCACATTGCGGACTACCTGGAGGCAGGTAAGCCCGTGATCGGCATGCGGACGGCTACGCACGCCTTCAATATCCGCCAGGATTCGGCGTACCATAAATACGATTGGCGTTATGGCGGCGAGGAGTACCCCAAGGGCTTTGGTAAGCAGGTGCTGGGCGAAACTTGGGTAGCTCACCATGGCCGCCACAAGCATGAGAGTACCCGAGGCATCGTCGCTCCGGACGCCGCGGGCCACCCGATCTTGCGCGGCATCGCCGACGGCGACATCTGGGGCCCCACCGACGTGTACACCGTCAACCTGCCTCTGCCCGGCGATAGCCGCCCGCTGGTGCTGGGCCAGGTGTGCAAGCGGCTGGGCGAGTTCGATCAGAGTGACCGGTTCTTCGGTATGCGTCCGGACGATCCGCCGCTGGAAGGCGAAAAGAATGATCCCATGATGCCCGTCGCCTGGACGCGCACCTACAACGGGGCACGCGTCTTCTGCACCACCATGGGCTCGTCGACCGACCTGCTGAGCGAAGGGCTCCGGCGGCTGTTGGTCAACGCCGCATATTGGTGCCTGGGGCTGGAAGACCAGATTGCTCCCAAGAGCAACGTGGAGCTGGTCGGCACGTACGAGCCGACGGCCTACGGCTTCAACGAATTCAAGAAAGGGGTGAAACCGTCGGACCACGCCTGGTAGACGCGGTTTGACTCCGCCAGCTTGCCGCCGTGGCAATCGTTTGCGCTATGGCGGCGATGCGTGGCCGATCAGGCTTTCACCACCTTGTTTGTCAATCCGCTTGCCGCTCCCGACCGAGTTGGCCGCACGGATGCTCCCTCACCAACCAAAAACGGAATGAATCAAGAACAGCCCAAGTCTCGACCGCTCGTTCAACTGTTCACCGACGGCGGTTGCAGCGGCAACCCCGGCCCGGGCGGCTGGGCTTACATCCTGCGCCACCCCAAGAGCGGCAAAGAGAAGGAAGCCTCGGGCGCCGAAGCCGAGACCACCAACAACCGGATGGAACTCAAGGCGGTGATCGAGGGGCTATCGGCACTGCGCGCGCCCTCGATCGTGGAGCTGTACACCGACAGCGTCTACGTAGGCAAGGGCCTCAGCGAGTGGCTCCCGCAATGGAAGGCCAACGGTTGGCGGCGCCGCGAAGGCAAACGATGGGCGGCAGTCAAGAACGAGGATCTGTGGCGCAAGCTGGATGAACTAGCGCAGGTGCACGAGATCCGTTACTTTCAAGTGGCCGGGCACAGCGGCCACCCCGAGAACGAGCGCTGCGATCAGTTGGCGGTGGCGGCCTACCAGCACCTGCTTCGCTAGCATCACAACCATCGCAGGCGTGTGGTCATTCGTCGTCCCCAGCGAAATTTTTCACGGAAGCCTGACCGCTAGCGGCAAGTTTGCGGCAGTTATCAGGCAGCGGCGGCGCGGCCGGACCTGCGCGCGGAGGTTGGGCCGCACTAGCCAAGCAGTCACTCGATCCGCCATATTGCCGCAAAGGAGGGGGCCGAAATGAACAGCCGCTTGTCTGGCTGGAGTCGTCAGGGACGCAGCGCACTGGGACTGATCGTTGCCGCGACCTTCATACTGGGGGGCACTGTAACCGCCTGGGCGGCCGCGGCCGAAATGTCTCTGTCGGCGGCCATCAAGCAGGGGGCCGCCGAGGTCTATATCACCGGCCGGGGATACTCCACTGGCGATGCGCTGCAGCTTCGCGTGCGCAAGAAGGTGGCAGGCGATGTGACCATAAAGGTAGAACCGGGCACGGTGGTCGTCGATACCAAGGGCCGCTGTCAAAGCATGGTGCTGTACGGCGTCAAATGGCACTGGTCGGCCCAGGCCAAGTGGATCCCCTGCTCGGAAATCACCCTCAAAAACAACGCCGAGCAGTTCTTCATCCTCGAAGGCTACTGCCGCGACGCCAAGTTGCCCTCGCCGCAAAAGACCGACTACTTCACCCTGGCCAAGCCCGACGAGGCTTCGCTCCAGGTGCTGATTCAGGGCAAGAAGAACGGTTGCACGGCGAAGATCATTCAGGCGGCGATCTGGATCGCTCGCGATCGCGTCCAGGATGCGTACCTGGCGGCCAACTTCCACTGCAATGAACGTGAGATTCAGGCTGCCCGCTCGCTGCTGGAGGTGGCCCACGCCACGGCCGATGAAGTTTTGCGGCATGAGGCCACGTTGCAGGAGGTGTTGGCGCAACTGCGCGTTCACGTCAGTGCCAGCGGCACGATTCAGGTGCCCGAGATGCTGCGGCAGTTCGGCGTGACCAAGGAGGCCGAGGTTACGGCCGATGCTCGCGTCACCGGCCCCCTGGGCCGCGTCGGCGTGGAGGTGGCCAGGGGGCAGCGGTTCGCCGTGCTCGACGAGCGGGAAGGCCGGGTATTGGTGGCCGGCAATGTCGGGGCACTCCCCGTGCGTGGTTGGATCGCTGCCGATAAAGTAGTGATTCGTGACTTGGCCGAACCTACGGCCGGCGCCGCAGGTGCCGCCGCCATTGAGGTGGGACGCGTGCGCGACGTCGTGCTGGAAGTGATCAACAAGGTGGACTGACCAGCGAGCGGCCGCGGTGCTCCCTGCGGCATGCTGGCGTGCGATCGTGTGAGGCTGCTGTTCCTTGACAACGCCTGAAGAAAACCTGCGAGCGATTCTGGGATCTCCCACGTACCGCCTGGCGGAAAATGACATCGAGTTCCTCGCCAGGCCCGAGCTGCGTCCTGTGCGGATGCAGTTGGAGCTGTTAAAGGTGGAAATGGCCTTTGACGAGGCCGGCGTGCAATCGACGATCGTGCTGTTTGGCGGTACGCGGATCGTCCAACGGGAGGAAGCCGAGCAACGTGTCCAGGCAGCGCGGCGGCTGCTAGCGGCAGATCCTACGGATGCTGTGGCCGCCCGGGAGCTGGCCCGGGCAGAACGTATCCTGGCTAAATGTCGCTACTACGACGATGCTCGCGAATTTGCCCGGCTGGTCACTTCGTGCTGCCAGACCAACCGGCTTTGCGACTTTGTGATCATCACCGGCGGCGGCCCCGGCATCATGGAGGCCGGCAACCGCGGCGCGTT
Organism: uncultured Planctomycetales bacterium; assembly: GCA_937927735.1. Classification (GTDB taxonomy): domain Bacteria; phylum Planctomycetota; class Planctomycetia; order Pirellulales; family S012-138; genus CALBRZ01. Next base: position 12,992 of record CALBRZ010000036.1, on the reverse strand, counting down.
CGACGCCGGCGGCATCTCGGCAGGGCTGAACATCACGTTGCCTGCCGAACAGCGGCCCAATCCGTACATCAGCCCTCACCTGTGCTTCCAGTTCCACTACTTCGCCCTGCGGAAACTCCACTTCCTGCTGAGGGCCAAGGCCCTGGTGGTGTTTCCCGGCGGGTTCGGCACGCTGGACGAATTGTTTGACGCCCTGACGTTGCGGCAAACGGAGCGGATGCAGTCGATCCCGATCATTCTTTACGGCCGTGAACACTGGGAGCGGGTGATCGACTTCCAGTTCCTGGCCGATGAAGGCGTGATCGAGGATGAGCACCTGAACCTGTTTCAGTACGCCGATTCGCCGCAGCAGGCGTGGGACCTGATCTGCAAATTTCACCAGAAAATCGCGGCCGGCGAGCAGCCGCCAGGCATTCCCCCCGGTGGGCCATCGGAAAAAGATATCGGTTAGGGGAGCCGGCCGCCCGGTGGAAGGCGTGCCGGACAGGCCGGTGAAAGTTTTCCTGCCCCGACGCCGTATTGCACCGCCAGCAGCATAGAATCAGGCAGAAGATGGCCACCGAGGATCCAGCCCAGTCGCGGAATGTCGACGCCGCGGCATCGTCCGTGCAGCCGCTGAAGTTGCCCGCAGCGCTGCAGGCTGCGCTAACCTCGGGCCCGAAGCTGGGCATCGTCATCATCGATCACGGCTCGCGCCGGCAGGAGAGCAACCTGCTGCTGGAAGAAGTGGCTCGGCATTTTCAACAGGCAGCCGGGGATGCGATTGTCGAGCCCGCCCACATGGAACTGGCGGAGCCGAGCTTGGATCAGGCCTTCGATCGGTGCGTGGCTGCCGGGGCCAAGAAGATCGTCGTGCAACCGTACTTTCTTGGGCCGGGCAGGCACTGGGAGCAGGATATTCCCGCCCTGGCCGCGGCCGCTGCGGCCCGTCATCCCGGCATCGACTACCTGGTGGCGCCGCCGCTGGGGTTGCATCCGCTGATGCTTCAACTCATTGCCGAACGGATAGCCGAGTGCCTGGATCGTGCGGCACGGCCCGATGGTTAACGGGGCCGATGGGCCCGAAGCCACGCTGAAACGCGGCGCTAACGTTCGTTGCCTCGTACTGCCGCTCGTTGAGGGAGGCGGCTAGTCAACGTGTTCGCCCCAGCGAACCACGTCCCAGCGCAGACCGCCATCAGCGGCGTGCGGTACGTACAGCGGTGTGTCCACACCGGGCCAGTGGTAGATCACTTCTGCGACTGGCGGTTCGATGCGAATTGACGGCTGCGGATCGAACCCGAAGAGCTGCATGTAAACGGGAAAGTAGGGGATGAAGGGGCCTGCGTTCTGGACCTGAAACAACGTGCGATAAAGGTTCCAGGTGCCGGCCGGAACGTCCCAGGAAGTGCGGCCGCCCAGGAAAAACTCGCCGGTGATCAAACGCCCGCGGAACATCAGGGCGGCGTTATTGTTGCCGCTGCGTATTTCGAACTTGTCTTGTACGGACACCAGGCCCTCGATCGTGGCGCTGGCGCTCGCATAGAAGCTCACATTCTTCTGGGCCACCATTGCCGGCAGTTGGATGCGGCGCACTTCGCCGAGCACGGCTCGTACGTTCGGTGGTTGCAGCCGGATGTTTCGCCCGCTCAAGTGAACATCGGCTCCCAGGATGGTTCCGCGAACCTGCACATTGTCCTGCAAGTACAGCGTGCCGGAACTGCGATAGAACAGGCCCAGCGGATTGGTCTTGGGATCCGGCTCCAGAACGACGTTTTGCAGCGATTGGGATAGGCGGGGAATGTCGTAGGGCTTGCCGCCCGGGTATAGCCGGTACGACTGGGTTTCGGCCGGCCGCTGCCAGGCAGTAACCGGCGTGGTGATCGGCACCGGTGAGAGGCCCAGCAGCGACATCCGCGTCGTACCGTTATTGTGCTGCTTGTTCTGGACCAGGTGGACCGGACCTTCCAGCGGCCGGTAATCGGGATAGCCGCCGAACCGCATGGTGTTGAGGTGTTCGAGGTACAAATTCCGGGCTTCGTTCCGGTCGGGATACTCCTCAGATATGTAAACCCGCCCTTGCACCCACACGCGGCCGGCGATGCGGCCGGGGAAATGGACGGCGAAATCGCGGTCGCGATGCTGAAACACCGTGAATTGTTGGAACCGTTCCCAATCGCTGGGCGCCGGAGCCAACGCCCTTGGCACCAACTCCACCACGCTTTGCGCCTTGTACAGCGCGATCGATTGCGGTGTCTGAGGATCCTGGGCGTAACCGGTGCTGGTGATCGTCACACGGTAGGGCCAACGCGCGTAGTCGGGCGATCCGGCGTGCAGCGAAGGATCGCCGGTCTGGTAGGTGACGGTGAAACCAGTCGTGCTGCTGAGTGCGCGGTTCAACGGGCTCTCGACGCCCGCCCACGAGTTCTGGCTCATCTGGCGGTACGCCATCGAAAGCCCGGTATGGGCCGCTTCCATCGCGGCGCCACGCAATTCAACATTCCGCTGGAGCCGCAGATTGCTGCCCTGGGTATGCAAAGCCGCATACGACAGCGACATACCCACGGCCAACAGCCCCAGCACGATCACGATGGAGTAGCCGCCGCGGTGACGCTGCGAGGGCCTGGTGAGCCGGTAGCCGCTCATCGCTGCACCTCGTGATAGATCGCGGCCGAACCAAAAAACGGCACGGCCCGGGCGGCCATCTGAGCGGCGGTCGTACCGGGCGGAACCAACTGCAGCTCGATCCGAATCCACACCTGCCGCAGCCCATTCCGCGAACTGTAGATGCCCTGTGGCCAGGGCAGATTCTCCCAGGCAATGGCGCCGGTTCTGGCTTGCAATAACTCGGTGTTGCTGGGCCGCAGCCGCCGTACAAACCATGCCACGCCGCGCGTGCCGCTGAGGCCTGTTCCGTTGGTTGTTCGCAGCAGTTCTGTCAGCACGATCCGCTGCGATTGAGGCGAGTCGAGCAGGGCGGTAATCAAGGAGCGACCGGCGGCCGTGTCCAGTTCTTCCAGCGGCACCGCGCGTTGATCGCTCGGTGCCCGCACTTCCAAAAGCTGCCGCGGATCCTTGGGGTTGGCAGTAAAGATGACCAGTTCGCGAGCGAGGGGAGGGCCGGTGGGATGCACCGGCGTGCCGCTCTCGGGCTGCCACACCACCAGCGCTGACGGAACCATCGCCCCGCCCACGGATTCGTGCACCACTACCACGCCGGGATGGGCTTCGGTCGCCCAGGCCCGTTCGATCCGGTTGGTGATTCGAGCCAGCGCCACCTGGGCATGCTGCGTGAGTTCGGCCGATTGCCGTGAGTACTCGGAGCCGACACGTACTCCGTGGGCCAACGAGGCCACCGCCGTGGCCACCATCGCCAGCACGGCGACCGACATCGTCAGCTCGATGATCGTCAGCCCACGTCGCAGTGATAGCGAAGCCGCACGCCGTGGACACGGTTTCCGCAGCGTCCAGCACGCTCGGCATACCTTATGGCTGGCGGATGCAACTGCACGTCGATTAAGGGCCCGGTGGAACATAGGCGAATACCCTCCGGGCTTGAGCCAGCGTTTGCGTGGTACCGTCTTGGCGGTTGGCGACGACCCGCACTTCGACCGCTTTGAGGTGGCTGGTCTGGCCAGCGTTTAGCCGTACCTGCGGGTTGGATTCGGCCACGTAGTACACGTCGACCGCTACGCGCCAACCCTGGAGCCAATGGTCGGGGCAGTGAAACGCCGCGGGCCGCAGGGCACCATTTCCCTGATCGTGCCCCAGAGACTGTCCATACGGATCGACCACTGCCGCGGTGTAGCCGGCGAAATCGTCCAGATCGTCGCGACTGGCGCGGGTGGAACCGTCGCCTGCTTCGGTACCCAGTGGCCAGGCCAAGGGGCCGGAGCCTGGGGCGTGGTATCGGCAGCCGGCGATTTCGTCGAGCAGTTGTTCGGCGATGCCCTGGGCGATTGCCCGCTGCTGACCGTAATCGGCCGAAGTAATCGCCGCCGTAAGCGAGAGCATGACGGCCGAGCCGATCATCATGGTCAGCGTGGTGGCGACCAGCGCTTCTACCAGGGTTACGCCGGTCCGGCGGGCGAAGCGGCGGCAGATGCGGCGTCGAAACATGGCAGACGACAGGCTCGCGGGGGGCGGCGGGCCAGTGACGGTCGGAAGAAAAAGTAGGCGCGGCAGAGTCCCCTCACGCGTCCAGCATCCCCTGCCGCGCCTGCGATCGGCGCCCCTCCCCGAGACGCCGCCGCCCAACTCTAGCTTTGCGACCAGGGCAGTCAAACCGGGTGGATTTCAAGTGGCTACCGGGGCACCTAGTCAGACCGAGGGTCGGTCCCTACAATCAAAATTTTCCCACCCACAGGAAACTCCCTGCCTCGATTTTTGACGTTTCTCGACCAGGATCGCGCAGCTATGGACCGCGTCTACAATTTCTCTCCAGGTCCCGCCGTTTTGCCCTTGCCGGTGCTCCAGCAGGCCCAGCAGGAGTTGTTGGCCCTGCCCGGTATCGGAATCTCGCCGCTCGAAATCAGCCACCGGTCCCCCTGGTTCGAGGGCGTCCTGGCCGAGACAACCGACAACCTCCGCAAGCTGCTGAACCTGCCCGAGAATTACTCCGTGCTGTACATGCAGGGCGGCGCACGGCTCCAGTTCTCTATGGTGCCGATGAACCTGCTCAACGGGGGCACGGCCGACTACATCATCACCGGAAGCTGGGGGGCCAAGGCCGCCGAAGAAGCCCGCCGCGAAGGCACCGTGAACGTGGCTTATCAGGGCAAGAGCCACAACTACAGCCGGCTGCCGGCCGCCGACGAACTGAACCTGACCCCCGGCGCGGCTTATGTGCACTTCACCTCGAACGAAACCATCCAGGGCGTGCAGTTCAAGACCGAGCCCGAGGTGGGCGACGTGCCGCTGGTGTGCGACGCCTCGAGCGATTTCCTCTGCCGGCCGCTGCCGATGGAGAAGTACGGCCTGATCTACGCTTGTGCCCAAAAGAACCTGGGCCCGGCGGGGGTCACGCTGGCGATCATCCGCAACGACCTGCTCGAGCGCTGCCGCGACGGCCTGCACTCGATGCTCGACTACCGCGAATACGCCAACAACAACTCGCTGGCCAACACGCCGCCGGTGTTCTCGTGTTACGTGGTGATGCTGGTCACCCGCTGGCTGCTGGAGCAGGGCGGCCTGGCCAAGATCGCTGAACGCAATGCGGCCAAGGCGGCCCTGCTGTACCAGGTGCTGGATGAGTATCCCGACTTCTACCAGGGCCACGCCGCCGCCGATTGCCGCAGCACGATGAACGTGACCTTCCGGCTGCCCAGCGACGAGCTGACCAAGCGGTTCGTGGCCGAAGCCGCCGAACGCGGCCTGTGCGAACTGAAGGGCCACCGATCGGTGGGCGGCATCCGCGCCAGCATCTACAACGCCATGCCGATCGAGGGCGTCGAAAAGCTGCGCGAGTTCATGCTGCACTTCGTCTCGGTCGCCAAGGCGTAGTTGACCGGCAGCGCGGCGTCCCTTGCCGTGCCGCACCAGCAGTCCTGAGCCGCGCGGAGCTACCCCCATGAAACTCTCGCTCTATGGGTCGATCGCCTGGCGGCACCCCCTAGGGATCTTGAAAGTTGCCGAGTGGGCGGCCGAGTACGGCTGGGACTGCATCGACGCCCGAGGGCTGAGCCTCGACATCCCCGGGCCAGAGTCCGTGCGACTGGGAGCCTTTGGGTATGACATGCTCGGGCCGCGTCAGGTCCGCGGTACGGCACGCAGAGAATTGGCCCAGCGGCTGGCCGAGCTTGGGCAGCCGCTCTTGGGCATCTACTGCGCCAGCAGCGTGAATCTGCCAGGCCCCGAGGGCGACGCGTATCGGCAGTTATTCGCCGAGTATCTGCAGCTCGCCGCCGACCTGGGGGCAGAGTGGATTCGGCCGATCAACAACACTACCGCCGTGCCTGGCGGCGAGCCGATGACTCCCGCCGAGGCTTACGATCGCACGGTCGAAGGGCTAAGGCTCCTGGGCCAGCGGGCGGCTGAGTTGAATATCGGCCTGCTGCTGGAGAACAACGAGAACACGGTCACGCCCGACGCGCACAGCCTGGCCCAGATGCGGCGCGACCTGGCCGACGTGTGCCGCGTGGGCATCGCCTACGACGCCGCCAATGCGTATTTTCAGGGACTCGATCCGGCCGAGGGGTTCCGCATCCTCCGCGGCCAGATCGATGTCCTTCATCTGAAGAACGCGATCCGCCACACCGATCGCCGCTGGGATTACGCGCCGCGCGGCGACTACCACTACCAGTGGACCCCGCTGGCCGACGGCGACCTGGACTGGAAACAACTGCTTGGCTTGGCCAAAGAAGGCGGCTTTGACGGGCCGCTGGTCTACGAGTACGTCAACCCGTTCAAAGGGATGCCGCTTGCGTACTGGGACACGTTGCCTGAGCCGGCCGAGGCCGCCAAACGCGAAGGGGCCTACCTGCGGCAACTGCTTGCCGAGCTTGGGTAGCGGCGTTTCAATTGATGGCAGTGCGGAATGGTCGCGAGTCGATGGCCGCGACGCCTACAACGTCTTCAAATACTCCAGCACCGCCGTCTTTTCTTCTTCGCTGAGCACTTCCGGGTAGGTGTGTCCGGCGGCACTCTTGCCAAAACCGCTGGTGTCGAAGTACCAGCGGCGTTCGGCCTTGGTCGTTACGGTGGCAGGCACTTCGTCGAAGGTTTCAATCTCCAGGCCGACCTTTTCGGTATCGTAGCCGTCGATGCTGCGCCGCCAGACCTTAGGCCGCTGGTCCGGATGCAGGACGTGCCACAGTGTCGGCACCGAGCCGTTGTGGAAGTACGGTGCCGAGGCCCAAATGCCATCCAGTGGGGGCGCGACGTAGCCCTGGGGATCGGTTACGACCTTCTTCTTGCCATAGTAGGAGAACCAGTTCTCCTGGTAGCGACGGCGGTGTTCCGGCGTGAGGGCTGTCAGGCGGACCGGATCGGTACCAACCTCCTCGATCGGCACAACGCGGTTGGGGTACGTCCAGTTTTCGCCATACGTGCCGTGGCACTCGGAACAGTTGCGGTTGAAGATCTCGCGGCCCTTTTCGGCCAGTTGGTGGTCGATCGGGAACGGATACTTGGGTGGCTCCAGCGACATGATCCAGTCGTAGATCTTCCGGTAGTCGTCCTCCATGTTGCGAATGCGCTGGCCGGTGTTCTCGGGCGTCATCATGAACTGCATCAACGCCCGGTGGTCGCGCTCGGCGAAGCCATCGGCATAGAGCATTGTCTTCTTTTTCATCAGCCACCACGCCGGAGCGTCCATGTCGTGGTGAACCATCTTGGGGTAGGGGCGATCGAACACCCGCTCCAGATCCTTATCGCGGGTGGCTTCCAGCAGCACGCCGAACATCACCGCGTTGGTGGTACCCACGTTGCCGCCTTGCGGGAAGACGCCTGCGGCGAGATCACGCAGCGAGAACTGGCCGAGCTTCCGCCGGGTGGCCTTCACATCCTCGGCGAGGGTTTCCATCGCGAACAGCGAATTGGGGGCCCCGGGGATCACCTGGCCGGCGACTTTGCCGCCGTGGCAACTGAAGCAGTTGATGGACCAGCCGCCTTTGCCGTCGTTGGTGTACTGCAGCGGCATGCCGCCTTCGCGGCCGGGAGCCTTGGTCAGGCCATAGCGGTCGTACGCCATCTGCGTCCGCTGCTCAGGCGTAGCCTTGGCCGCCTGCTCAGCCAGCGGGTCCTCCCACGACTGATAAAGCTGGTCAAACAGTTCCTGGTTGAAGCCAGCCTTGACGTACGGCTTGTCGAGCAGCAGGCGGTAGCCCTCGTGGTCGAGATGGGCGGGCAGCGCTTTTGATTGGGGGGGCGATTTCGCTTCGCCAGCCAGGGCGAACGGCGACGCTGGGGCCGCAAAGATCGCAGCTGCAACCAATATCACGCCCATCCGCAGGATGGGGACGTCCACACCGGTTTCAACGCTGGTCCAACCGTGATGGTCTTGAAGGCGTTGCGTCCGTCGCGCCCGAAGCATCGTCAATCCTCGCTAAGCCTGTCGGTGGAAACGCCGAGAAGTCGGCGGCCGCCGCTCCCGCCATTGTACCAGATTAACGCCCATCGCCGCTGGGGCAGTAGACGGCATTGGGGGGAAGGAAGGCCCGTAAAAACACGTCACGCATGCAGCCCCCCCTATTGAGTACTGCACGGCTAGCCGCTTGCGGCCAGTTCCTCGGGCTGTTGGGCCGGTGGCATTGGCTCCGGCTCGTTTAGAGCCCGCTGGAGGGCATCAAGCTGCTGGTCGATGGCGGCATGTTCCGATTCGCTGAGCGAATGGCAGCCAAACCGCACCCGGTAGAACAATTCGGTCAACCGCCGAGGAACCGAGGCCAAGGCGGCGGTCGTCGGGCGTTCGGCCAGGTCGGCCCCAACGGCCAAGGCGAACTCGCGCTGCGTTTGCGTACGGCGGCGGTGGAAATCGGCCTCGGCGAGAATTTGTTCCAACCGCCGGTAGAAATAAATCTCCGAAAGGCTGGTGGTCGAGGTCGACTCCGGTGCCCGGGTGCGTTTGCGGCGCAGCCAGCTTCGCAGCCCTCGGTATCCAAACAGCAGCAGTAACTGCGCGCCGAAGGCGACGACGCCGGCCTGCCAGCTGATCCAGCGGTAGCTGGAGTCGGCCCCGCTGAGCGAGGCTTTGACATCGTGCCACCACATGTTCCAGGCGTGGGCGTCGAACAGCTCGGCAAAGGGCGTATAGATGCGCTCCCGCTGCGTTTGCGGGTTCATGCCTAGCACGTACTGCGACCACAGCACCTCGGCCATATCGCCAATATGCTGCACCTGAGACCAGGTGGTGGCGGTGAGATCGGCGCGGCCGGGGGTGGCGTCCAACCGCAACCAGGCTGAGCGGACACCGTAGTTCTCCACCCAGCGATTGCTTCGCAGCCGGCCGCTGAGGCCAAGAGCCCGCCGCGTGCGCCGCGAGAAGCTGGTAGCCCAGGCTCGATCGGGACGGGGCTGGAACTCGGGCGGTACGTACTCGGGCGGGATCAACGCCTCGACCCAGGCGTGCGCGTGCCATTGCCGGATGAGGCAACTGCCGGTTTCAAAGTCCCACTCGCCGCCCTTGTAGCCGGTGACTACGCGGGCTGGGATGCCTTGGCTGCGCAGCATCAAGGCCAGCACGGTGGCGAAGTACTCGCAGTGGCCGCTCTTGGTGTTGACCACAAAATCTTCGGCTGGGTCCAGGTCTGACTTCGACCGCCGCCGCGAGAGCGAGTAGCTGTAGATGCCGGAGTCACGCAAATGCGATTCCAGCGCCCTGGCCTTGGCAATCGGGTCGTTGCGCTCTTCCTCCGGGAGTGCGGCAACCACTTCGGCAGCAACGGCTTTCAGCCCACGGAGCGGGTCCTCGCCAAAGCCCTCGGGCAGCGAAAGCAAATCGCGAATTTCATCGGGCGGAAGCTCGGTGCGCGTCGTCCAACGTAGCGGCAACTGCTGGCCACTGCGGAAGCCGGTCGTTACGTGCTGATAGGTGATCCGCTCGCTGCGAAACACCTCGGGGCAGATCAGCCGTTCCTCGAACGGATCGAAGTAAACGTGCGTTTGGCTTTCGAGCCCAAAGAACGGATAGATGGCAAACAGGACGTCGGAAACCTTGCGCAGCGGGCCGTGCGTGGGCAGGGGTTCGATCTCGATTCCTACCGCGACCAGATCGTTGGTGGGCGAAACCTGGGCGGCTTCGAACGGCGAGATCGGATCGGCGTGCTCAAGCTGCGGCAGACGGTCGCTGTCAGAGTACCACTCGCCGTTGCGATAGATCAGCCGCCGCGAACTGCCGCGGAAGTAGATGTTATCGCGATCGAGGATCGGGTAGTTCTGGGCGGTTCGCACGTCGCGGAAGCGGGCGACGAACACCTTTTCGGGATCTTGCAGCACCTGGGTAAACTCATCGCCTACCAGCGAAACATCCTCGGTGAAAGCGATCGTGGATTGCAGGCCGGTGCCGGCGCTCCAGGAGTCGCGCGAAGATGACGTGCGCGGCACGGTCACAAAAACCAGCGGTGCCACCAGCAGGGTGATCAGGCCGGTGCGCATGGTGGGGCCCCAAAGCCCTCGCAACCGCGAGGCCGCGTGACGCTTTTGCCGGCCTTGCAGCACCAGCGGCTGATAAAGTAGCGGCCAGCGGGCGTTGGGTGGCTGCGGGGCCACGTTGCGCTGCCATTTGAAGCGGGCTTGTTCGTATTCCTCGCGATAGATCAAGAACAGCGACAGCGCGTACACGGCGATGAACATGTACAGCACCATCAGGCCGCCGAACAGCGGGCTCAAGCTGATGACCGCCGACACGGCAACCTGCAAGAAGCTGAGCAGGGCGATCATGCCGTACACGCGCGGCGCCTTCTGCCGTACGAACAGGACCGCCTGAAGGTAAACCAACAGATTGGAGAGGGCGAGAAAGAGCGCCTGCTTGTCGTCGATGTTGCGGTAAACGTCGCGCAGGGCCAGGGCGGTTACGGTCAAGCCAACCAGGCCTGCGGCGCCGCTGCCCAACTGGAACCAGCCCTTCAGGTCGGTCAGCACAAAGCCCACCGTGGCGGCGACCACGGTCAGCAAGGGAAGCCGCAGATCGTACTTTTCCCAGCCGAGGATCAGCGAACCGCAAATAGCCAGGATGGCTACCGCGATTTGCAGTCGTCGTTCGAGCTTCATGGCAACTCTCCCGCCAATCCCGGCGTTGGGGATCGGCTTTCCGTGCCGGCTGGGACCACTAGGACTGCGTCAGAGGACGCGGCCGAGGGGGCTGGCAGCCGGCGATCGCCGCGCGGCGATGGCTCGCGGCGCTGTTCTCTGTTCCTTGAGCCAACCGTTCAAGTCGCCTGGTAATAACGGAATATTTCCGGTCCGCTGGCGTCGATCAGCAGCACCTTGCTCAGCATGCTTTGTTTGCGCGAGTCCTGCCAAATGTCGCCGTAACGTTCGTGATCGGTCAGGTCGATGCCGCGGGTGCTGACCAGCACCAGGTCGCAGTGCGGCGGCACCTGCTCCAGGGCGTCGGACAACAGCCTGGCCAGGTTGTCGCCCGTGCCGGCAGAAACCGCGGCCAGATGTTCCATGGCTTCGGTCAGCAGCCCTCGCGAAGCGGGGCCCCGGGTGATGGCGACCCCGGCTCCAGCGGTGCCCAGCAGGAGTTGACTTTGACCTCGCTGGCACATGTCCGACACCACCGTCGCGGCGAAGCTCACGGCCAGTTCAACGCACTCCAGGTCGGCGCTGGTGTAGCCTTCGGGCACCCACAGGTTGAGCAGCAGCGCCAGGTCGTGATGCCGTTGCCGTTCGAACTGCCGCACCATCGGCATGCCGCGGCGGGCGGTGGTGCGCCAGTGAATCCAGCGCTGGCTGTCGCCGTGGCGATAGTCGCGCAGGGCGTGGAAGTCGCCTTCCATTAGCCCCTGTTGCCGCTTGACCGGCCGGCTGCCGTGATAGGTGGACTGCAGGCGTTCTTTCCACGCAGGCGTCAACTGGCCGATGCGCGGGTACACGATGATTTCGTCGTTCACCTGGTGTACCACGGTGCGCCGCACCAGGCCCAGCGGGAACCGCGTGGTGACCTTGAGCGGCCCCAGGGCATAACGGCCGCGCGCCGGCACGATGCCTTCGTAGGCTTCGCTCAAGGTTTCGTCGGGACTGATCCGGCTGAACAGCACGCCGGGCCGCAGGGTGACGCCATTGAATGAAACCGATGTCAGCTTGTCGTCTACCCGCACGGCCCAACTGGTGCGTTTGCCTTCGTTGGTAGCCTTAATGTCGACGACCAGTTTTTCGCCGGCCACGATCGAACTGGGGGCCGAACGGCTGACGCGAATCTTGCGCAGCGAATGGGCCACGATCCGCCAGTTGACGTACATCGGGCCCAGCATCAGCCCAAAGAGCAGAATCAACAGATTCATGTGCCGCAGCAGGGCACCGGCGAGGATGAAGCCCATGATTCCCAGGAAGTACCAGCCTTCCAGGGTGATGGTCGTTCGATTTTGACGACGCGGCCTTCGACTCATGTCCGTCGCGATGCCTAAACAGTGGGCCACGGCTCAAGCGCGGAACACGCTTTTGGCCAGGAAGCTGTGTTCGATTATAGCGGGCACACGATCACGCAGAACGAAAACTCGGTGGGCGGTAAACCGTTGCAACGTTTGGAAGGTTCCAGGCTAACCAATCGCCTGGGCTTGCCACCCATTATGGCAGCGCAACGGGGCGTGGGCGATACCCCGGCGAGGTACAAGCTGTTGCACATGTGAAACGCAAGCTGCCTTGCTTCTCCAGCGAACGCAGGTGAACGCCTTGCGCTGCGCCGTTCATGGTGAACACGCTGCAACGTGTGGCAGCCAATGGTATGAGCCTTGCTCCCTTGGGGGCACTGAGCGCCGGATGTGGCCGGCTAGGGCGACGCAAACATGCGTTGGAGGGGTGGCCGCCTTCTTCTGTCATCGTGAAGCCGCGAGGAGACTCGTCATGATTCACCATCGATACGTCTCGTGTATTGAAGCGTGTATCCAATGCGCCCAAGCGTGCGAGCAATGTGCGGCCGCCTGTCTGGGCGAAGCACATGTGCAAGAGATGGCCGAGTGCATCCGATTGGATCGCGATTGCGCGGAGATCTGCTGGACAGCCGCGGCCTGGATGAGCCGCGATGCACGGTTCGCGATCGACTTGTGCCGGCTCTGCGCCGAAGTGTGCGACGCGTGCAGTACCGAGTGCGAGAAGTACGAGGACGAACACTGCCAGCGATGTGCCCAGGCGTGCCGCCGCTGCGCGGAAGAATGCCGTCAAATGGCCGGGGTAACGACGTAGCCGACGCGGTGCCGCCCAAATGCAAGTTGGGGCCAACGCGGCCCATTGAGCGAGGCTGTGAGAGCGAAATGGTTCCCCGAGGCGGGAGGCCACACGACATCCCAGCCTGAGCGATGAGCGGATGGGGAGGGATTCGAACCCCCGGTACGGTTTGAGCCGTACAGCGGTTT
>CALBRZ010000035.1 GCA_937927735.1 uncultured Planctomycetales bacterium | reverse complement strand
TAAGTCGCTCGTCACGTTTCCAGGCACACATGCTCACGGCGCCGGCCGCGGCCAGGGACTGTACGTCGATCCGTTAGTGGATGCCCGACGGGCACACCGCGGCCGCAGACGCAGCGAAGCTTGATTCAAGGCGGCCGGCGGATGCCCCTCCCAACGGCATATCCGCGCGGTACATTCATTGCCTGACCATTGGCAATGTACGTACGTAAGCGGCGATGGGGAGAACCCAAGGCGATGACCGATAAAACTCCCTCCGGTGGCGATATCCCCTGGGGGCCGCCTCCGCCGGCCACGGTGCCGCCCGGGCTGGAGCATTTCCCCGTGCTGATAACCTTGCCCGTCCAATGGGGCGAGCAGGACGGCTTCGGCCACGTGAACAACGTGGTGTTCTTCCGCTGGTTTGAAACCTCGCGGATCGCCTACTGCATGCGGGTAGGCTTGTACGGCCAGGAACCAGGTCAACGGGGTGGCGGCGGTGTCGGGGCGGTGAAGGCAGACTTGATCCTGGCGGCCACCAACTGCGATTACCGCAGCCCGGTGGTGTTCCCCGATACCGTGGTCGTTGGCGCGCGCACGATTCGCATCGGCAATTCGAGCTTCACGATGGAACACGTCGTGTACAGCATGGCCCAGCAGCGGATCGCGGCTGAAGGTAAAGCGACCGCCGTGTACTTCAATTACGCGGAGGGCCGCCCGCAGCGCGTGCCGGATTCCATTCGTCAGCAGATTGAAGCCCTGGAAGGTCGGTCGCTGAGCGACTGAAATCGCAGACGCTGGGCAAAGCGTGCCGCCGTGGCCGTGGACGCTGGTTAGTAACGCGGCCGCAGGCCATGCAGTTCGGCCAGCAGCGTGCGCACTTCGTCGAGCAGAAGCTGGCTGGGTTCGTGGTCGGGAGCGATGGCCAGCCCTGCCCGAACGTGCCGTAGCGCCTCGACCGTTCGGCCCGAGCGTAACTCGACCAGGGCCAGTTCGTGGAAGGCTTCCACGTTGGGCGGCTGACGTTCGCAAGCGGCGGCCAGCAGCGTGCGGGCAACATCGAGTTTGCCCAACGACGATTGCACCCGGCCGGCCAGCAGCAGCACGTCTTGCGGTTCCTCGCCCTGCGGGTAGGTTTCCAGCAGCACGTTGAGAGCGGCCGCGGCGGCGTGCAGGTGATGCGTGTTCGATTCGTCGGTGGCATGCGACCAGTGCAGGCTGGCCAGTTCGTGCAGGATCTCGCGATCCTGCGGCAGCATGCCCAGGGCGCGATGGTAGTCGGCCAAGGCCTGGTTCAATAAACCGCGGCGGCGGTTTACGCGTGCCCGCATGGCCCAGGCTTCGCCCAGGCTCGGATCAAGGTCGATCGCCTGTTGGGCCGACGCCAGGGCCGAATGCACGTGGCCCAGCTCCAGTTCGTACCGGCAGCGATCCAGGTGCAGCGTGGGATCGTCGGCGGACAGCTTGAGGGCCGCATCGATCTGGGCCAGGGCTTGCCGCTGCTTGCCGGCTTTCCACAAGGCGGCCGCGTAATGGCGGCGCGCTTCCGGATCGACCGGGTACGATGCCACCGCGTCGTGAAGCAGCTTCTCGGCGTCAGCGGTTTGCCCGCGTTCCATGGCCCGAACGCCGCGCAGCGTCAGTTGTCGGGCACGCATCAGGTCGGCGGGCACGGGGCCATCGCGTCGGCCGAACAAGCAGCCGCCGTACAGAAGCAGTGCCAGCGCCGCTAGCAGCCAGAGCATGCGGCGATGTGGCGGATGGCTTGTGCGGCCGCAGCCGCATTGCCGCGCATAACGCGAGCCATGCCGCCACGGCAGGCGTGCAAGCTGGCGCTGAAAGCGGTTAGCAAGCGGCGGCACGGATGGAGCCCCGGGAACTGCAAAGTCAGGTTGCGCGCATACCGCGTCCGTGGACTGCGGCGAGTCGATCCATAAGCAAATGCCGCAGGCAACACAAGGTCAGCGGCCTGTGCTAGCGGAGCAAGCCCAGCTCGCCGGCTCGGGCGGCCATGGCGTCGATGACGAACTGAATGTGTTCGTCGAGTTCTACGCCCAAGTCGGCCGCCCCGCGGATGATATCGTCGCGGTTGACGGCGGCGGCGAAGCCTTTCTGCTTCATTTTCTTTTTGACGCTCGACGCCTGCATGCCGACGATGCCTTCGGGCCGCACCAGGGCCGTGGCGGTGATGAAGCCGGCCAGCTCATCGCAGGCGTACAGGGTCTTGTCCAGCCGCGAGACGCGTGGGCAATCGGTGAGGTAGTCGGCGTGCGATTTGATGGCGTAGATCACGTCGTCGGGGTAGCCGAGTTCGGCCAGGATCGCCGCGCCCTGGAGCGGATGATCGGGCGGGTTCGGCCAACGCTCGTAATCGAAGTCGTGCAGCAGGCCCACGATGCCCCACTTCTCTGCGTCCTCGCCAAACCGCTCGGCATACGCCCTCATCGCGGCTTCCACCGACAGCATGTGTTTGCGCAGGCTGTCGCTTTGCGTGTACTGGCACATCAGGTCGTAGGCGGCTTGGCGATCCATGGGGGCTCCTACCACAACGTGAAACAAGCCGGGTACGCGTCATCTACCGGTGGCCGCAACCGGGGCGGACAAGCCCAACCGGCGGCCTCGCTGTTGAGTATAATGCTTGCTGACCCTGGGTGCGTTCGCATCGGCAATGTGTGCCACCTGGTAACAGGAAACCACCTCTGTGTCTGACGATTCCCGCCGCTTTTCGCCTGTTTGCTCGGCCCCAACATCTGAGGAAGGCCACGTTGCGCGCGGAGCTGGCCACGGTTGGCAACAGCGGGCACGGGAGTCGCTGTGGGTACGGTTGAGCCTGGTGGTCGGCGTGATGGTGGTGGCCACCGTGGCGATCTTTATGCTGCCCAAGATTGCGAGCCGCTCGGCAGGGCTGCAAACCCGGGCCGAGGTCCGCACCGATCTTTGGCGGCAGGAACTGGTCGAGTCGGGCCGCGTTACTCGGGAAACTGCCCGTGATGTCCACCGCATGCGCGACCTGGCGATCATCGCCGCGTTGGTGACGACCGCAGGCATCGCGGTGGCGGCCACGGCGTACGTTGCCCTGCGTCCACGCGATGGCCAGCAGCAACCCAGCCGATCGCGGTTCGAGGGCGGCGACCCTTAGTTTGATTCGGGCGACTTGTAAGGCCGAC
>CALBRZ010000034.1 GCA_937927735.1 uncultured Planctomycetales bacterium | reverse complement strand
GACGCAGCAAGGAAAGCGCGATTGCGTGGAGGAGCCCTGCCAATGCTCGTACTGGGACGCAAGGTCGGCCAGCGGCTGTACTTGGGAAACGACATCGAGGTCGTGGTGCTCGGCATGCACCGAAACCACGTCAAGTTGGGCATCATCGCGCCCAAGGAAGTTTCCGTCCGGCGCGAGGAAGTCTACCAGCGGCTCCTGGCCGCTGAGCAACTGGCGCAAACGGGCAATCCGCCTCAAGGATGACCCATCCCCATACCACGGACGGTTGGGCCACATTCAACTAGCAAAGCACCCATGATCCAATCCGTTAAGCGGCACACCGCCCTCAAGAAACCCGGCGAACGTTGGCAATTGGACGGCACCCAAGTGGTGGTGCTCGACGTTCGCGGAGACCGCGTCACGTTAGGCCTGCCGGCCGAGGCTGCCGTCCTCCATCGCCCTGCCCGTCGCCTGCCCGGCTCGCGGCTCAAAGGTGCCTCGGCCCGTTCCGGCTACTTCTGGTTCCCTCAGGGCGGCCCTTGTCTGTACGTGGTCCATGTGCGTCCCCAGGAGCCGGTGGCTTTGAGCGTGGGCCATTGCGTGGTGGCCGAAGCCATCTCGCACGACGGTGTGCAGCTCTCCTATGGCACGCACTGCGCTGCCCAGCCCAATTAGCGTGCCGCGCCCCGGCCCATCCCCATAAGACGTAAGTGGTATAAGTGCAAGTGGTTGTGGACGAGCTGGGGAGTCGTCCCTGGCGTCTCGCCCTGGGCCAGTGGATGCCGCCTCGGCGTGTGGGCGCGGAGATCGCTCCGTGCCGGCGTTGCTTGTGCCGCGCGTTTCTCCCCCGAGCGTGTGAGCAAAAACCTGTCCCCGCCCTGGGGTGATTGCGGCGCAGCCAATGCGGTTGGTACCGCAGCACTTTTGGGTGATGTCGGTGAGCGCGCTTGGCTCGCTGGGGACGTTCGCCAGAAAGCGGCGAGTAAAGTGCTGAACAATTTGCCTGGGGAATTGTTTTATTTGATGCAGTCGCCCCCGGCTTTCTGGTGGTATACTAATTGGAGCTGTTGCACTAGTGTCAGACGCTGCGCCGTCCGATCTATCGGCGGAGGGCACAGCGGCAGGCCGCAACCAGCTAGCACCTCGGCAGTGCAATCGCAGAATCGTCGTCGCACTTCCCATCACGACCGGTATGTCGCCGGCCGGTGGAACGGATCGCACGGTGTCGCCAAGCTCGTGTCGGCACAGAGCATCCGCCCGCCGCGTCCGCTGGCTTGGATTGCCCACGACGACGGGCGGAGCGAGTCAGCGGCCTGATCAGCGAACCAAGATGCTCTGGCACGGCATGGTTTCTGCGACCAACGTAGCGCTCCGCGGAACCTGTGAGGAGAAACCGACATTCTTCCGCAGGCGAGTAACAACCGAAGTGCGCCTCCAAGAGCCGCGGGCCAGTATGCGGATCTCTACGGAGGGGATGGACGGGGACAGGGGCTGACTATCTCCAAGCGTGGTTCTCCTCGCACGTTTTTGCTGAGTACCGGGGAGACCAGGTAGCAGCTACTCCAGGGTGGAACGATTAGGTGACAGAAAACAATTCTCGCCGCGTCCGTGTGCTGGTGGTCGACGATCACCCCATCGTGCGCAAAGGTTTTGCTCAACTCGTTGACTCCGAACCCGATCTGGAAATCTGCGGCGAAGCCGAAGATATCAGCCAGGCACTGCGCGTTGCGCGCGAAGCCGAACCCGATCTGGCGATCGTCGATCTGGCGCTCAAGGCAGGTAATGGGTTGGAGGTGATCAAGGCGCTCAAGTCGCATAACCCCAATATCAAGATGCTGGCCGCCTCGGCGCTCGACGAATCGTTGTTCGCCGAACGCGCCTTGAGAGCGGGCGCCCAGGGGTTCATCAGTAAGCATGAAGCGATTGAGAACCTGGTGGCCGCCATCCGCGCGGTCCTCGACGAAAATATCTACCTCAGCCCCAAGATGACGCAGCGGCTGCTGCATCATGTTTCGGGACGCGGGACGGCCATCGAAAGCTCGCCGGTCGAACGCCTTACCGACCGCGAATTGGAGGTCTTCCAGCTCTTGGGCGAAGGGCTCAGCACGCGGCAAATTGCCGCCAAGATCCATCTGAGCCCCAAGACCATCGACCGCTACCGCGACAACATCAAGCAGAAGCTGCAGCTCAAGAACGCTACGGAACTGATCCGCCAGGCGACCCAGTGGGTGCTGGAGAACCGCTGACCAACGGCCAGGGCAGGCCGCGTCAGTCGGCACGCTGCGCGTTGAGCAGCCGCATGAACTCGCGGAAGAACGGGGCATTATCGTGCCAGGTGCGGGCGGTGACCAGGTTGCCATCCACCACCGCCGGCTGATCCACGTAATGCGCGTGCCCCTGCTGGGCGTCCAAAGCGCACTTGGCCACCGTGGTGACGGTGCGGCCCCGGATGCAATCGGCCGCCGTCAGAATCTCGATCCCGTGGCACACACAGGCTACCGGCTTGTTCGTCTCGAAGAAGTGCCGCGTGATCCGCAGCAGGTCCTGGTCGTAGCGCAGATACTCCGGTGCTCGGCCGCCGGAGACAAACAAGCCGGCGTACTCTTCCGGTTTGACATCGCGAAACGCGATCGTCGCCCGGAGGTGATAACCAGGCCGCTCTTGCGTGATATCCCAGGGCGGATCGGCGCCGGGCGGCACCTCGTGCAGCACCATGTGATACAGCCGCGCTTCGGGCCCCGCCACCACCACCTCGTAGCCGTCCTCGGCCAGGCGGAAGAAGGGATACATGGTGTCCAGGACTTCGGTCGCGTCGCCAATCGGCATCAGAACTTTTGGCATCGGCGCAGTACCCTTCGCTTTCGCGTGCGAGTGACAGAACGGTGAGCGGCCTTGGCTGATCCGGGGCCAAGTACGGCCGCGTGATGGCGGCTTAAGCGGTGGCGCTTACGCGTCGCTGGCCTTTTGCCGGCGGCGGAACACGATAAACGCGGAGATCAACGCCACCAGCGAGACGCCCATCGCGACCAGCGACCAGAACAGCGTGATGTTCGCTTCCGTTGGCTCGTTATCAATCTCCACGTGATCCATTTCAGGCGGCTGAGGCGGTCGCACACCCGGCGCCGGTGGCGGCACGGTGGGCACGTCGGCCTGGCTGAAGTACAGGCCCCGGGCGACCGCCTGCGGATCGATCGCTTTGAGCTCCTCGAGGTATTGTTTGGCCTGGGGCAGCGGACACACGGCCAGGTACTGCACCACCGGAGCACGGATGAAGTACGTGCTGGGCTCGGCCGTACGGAACAGTTCCACCAGTCGGTCCATCACGGTCCAGTCTTCCCAGCGGGCCAGGTCGGAGACCACCAGTTCGGCCGTTTGCGGCTTGTCGAGCAGCCGCCGGAACGCTTCTTGAAGACGCTCGCGCGGGATGATGTTTTCTTCTTCGCCGTGGAAACGCACGGCCGTCACGGCGGCGAATACGTCCTCCCGCGCGGTATCGGCGCCGGTGAAAAACTGCGCTTCGATCAGCGGCATGCCGCTTTCGCCGGCCAGGGCCAGGTACGCGGCGATGATCGAATCAAGCGCTTCGGTAGGCACGTCTTGCGAGCGGTCCACCAGCATCTGCCGCAACCGCTCGCGATCTTCTTCCTGGCCGCAAAGCGACAGCATCAGGTAATACAGCCGCTTGCGGCTGGCGGCGATCTTGGGATCGCCGAGCCATTGCCAGAGCTTCTCGCGGTTAAAGTGCGGGGCCAACGCCTTCACGTCGGCATAGGGCGCCTTGGCGAACTCGTCGTAGGCGTCCTTGTCGAGCAGCATTTCAGGATGCTGGAGGTAATCGAGAAAGAACCGCAGCCGCTCCGGGCCGCTCGCGGGCAGCTTGATCACTTCGTGCACGTACTTGGCGGCCGGGCCAGGCAGCGCCATCGGGGTTGACCAGTACGGGTGTGGTTCGCGGTAGCCCAGCAGCAGAAACTCGGTGCCGACCGGCTCGTTGCCGGCAAACGGCGTTTCGATCGTGCCGCCCGTGTTGACCTGGTCGCCGCCCTTGAACACGTGCGTGACTTCGAAGGAGCCCTTGGGGCCCTCGGGCAGAAAGCCCAGCGGGTTGTCGGCGGCCGGGGCTGTTTGGGGCGGCTGGGTGATCCGGATCAGGCGCGCCGTGGCGGCCAGGTCGGCCGATTTGATTTCGTCGGCGATGGTGGGGCCGATGGACTCACAGAACGGGCATGCCAGCAGCCACGATGGCGCAACTGGCGACAACACAACGCAGCAGAACACTGCCAACCGGAACATCGCGCGCCTCTTCGTTTGCGAATGGTGTCCCGCGGCGAATTCGCCCACGCGCACGCTTGAGGCCGTTGCGCATACCGCACGACTGGTTCCCGAAATGTGTAGCCGGGCGGAGGTGCGAAGATCGGTCTTGGGCTCCAGGGTGCCACAGCGAAGGGCCGATTCGGGGATGTGCAGAAGCCATTCAAACAAAACCGCCCATCGAACCGATTATCTTAGGTGCCCCAAAGGGCGGTGGAAAGCGCCTTGCGGCGCGGTTCCGCCCGCCGGCGCCGCGGCCACGCGGCGCGCTGCTTGCTGCAAGGTGCCGGGTGCCAGCCCTGCGAGCCGGCTCCCAGTTGGACTTGGCGCACCGGCTTCTGGTTGAGTTTGTCGCTTGCGTGGGATGCGGCAAACCTGGCTGATTGGAGGGGCGCTCCCCAGTGCGGCGGCCTGGTCCGCCACCGGGGGCTTTTTGTTTTTGATCCTGCCCGACGGTGAATCGCCATGACCACTAGCCAGCCGCTCCGCGTCACGATCTGGAACGAGTTCGTCCACGAGCGGAATAAGGACGCGGTCAAGGCGATCTATCCCGACGGCATCCACGCCACGCTCGCCCAGGCGCTCGTGCGACAATTGGGTGAGCAGGTCCAGGTTCGCACGGCCACGCTGGATGAGCCCCAGCATGGCATTCCCGACGACGTGCTGGCCGCCACCGACGTGATGCTCTGGTGGGGCCACTCGGCGCACGATCAGGTAGCCGACGAGCGCGTCGACGCTGTGCAGCGGCGGGTATTGGAGGGAATGGGGCTGATTGCCCTGCATTCGGCTCATGCCAGCAAGATTTTTCGCCGACTGATGGGTACCGGTTGCATGCTGCGGTGGCGCGAAGCCGGCGAAAAAGAGCGGCTCTGGATCACGGCCCCCGGCCACCCGATTACCGAGGGCCTCGAGGGAGAGTTTTTCGAACTGCCGGCCACCGAAATGTACGGGGAGTTCTTCGATATCCCCTCGCCCGAGGAGCTGATCTTCATCAGTTGGTTTTCTGGTGGAGAAGTGTTCCGTTCGGGCTGCACATTTCGAAGAGGACGTGGTAAGATATTCTACTTCCGCCCAGGGCACGAAACGTTCCCCATTTATCACGACGCCACCGTACAGCGCGTGATCGCCAACGCGGTGCGTTGGGCGGCCCCCAGCGGGTCGCCGTACTTTGGGCAGAGCAGGAATATCGAGCCGCCGCTGGAGCCGATCCAGCGGACCCACCTGGCCGATCCCAGCCTTCACCGGCACGGCTAGTGGCCGTTGCCCCCGCACCCGTCGCGGTTTGCCGCTTGGGTTGCAGTGCCGCCGAGCCCCGCATTGCCGGGCCTGGCTGCTCTGTCAGCCGGGATGCTCCCGCCGGGGAAGCCCCTTCCACGTTTGGCTGCCACCGTGGTCGCGGTGCCGCCTGGCAGGCCGGTTGTAAGGGCTGGTTGGGGTGGGTAAACGGCTGCCGCCGGCAGGTGTATGCCAAAGCCGGGGGCGAGCCGAAAAAATCGAGGTTTGGACCCGTTGACAGGTACCAGCCTCATCCGTAGATTCGGTGATTCGTCCATTTTTGCGAGCGATTGATCGCACGCGAGTGTAAACGGAGAGCGACAGGTGGCCAACGAGACGATCCGGATCCGAATGGAAGCCTACGACCATTCCGTTTTGGATCAGAGCGCCGCGGAGATCGTGGATACCGCACAGCGGACCGGTTCCGAAGTGCACGGTCCGATCCCGCTGCCCACGCGCATCGAGCGCTACACCGTGCTCTCCAGTCCGCACGTGGACAAGAAGGCGCGCCAGCAGTTCGAGATTCGGACCCACAAGCGTTTGATTGACATCGTCCAGTCGACGGCCAAGACGATCGAGGCGCTCAATAAGTTGAGCCTCCCGGCCGGCGTGGATATCAAGATCAAGGCCACGCGGCGGTAGTTGCGGGCGTGGTCGGCCGCGGCGGCTGGTGTGCCGGCTGCGGCGGACGATGGGTCGGGCCGTTGCTGGCGGCGGCCAGCTTCGGCTGGTGCGATTTGTTGGGGAAGCGGCATGCATTGGAAGCCGTGGGGGTAAGCAGGAGTCGTTGGCGTCCCGGTGTGGGGTGCCGGTAATTCGGGCTCCTTGTTCCCTCATCTGGCGAGTGACCATTAGGGACAATGCTATGGCTATTGGAATACTCGGCCGCAAGGTCGGGATGACGCAAATTTACGACGAAAGCGGCAAGGTGATCCCGGTGACGGTCATTCAGGCCGGGCCCTGTCATGTTCTGCAGCTTAAGACCCTGGAACGCGACGGCTACGAAGCCGTGCAGCTGGGGTATCTGGATAAGCCCCGTCGTCTGGCCAGCCGTAGCGAGCGTGGTCACGTCGCCAGCAAGATGGATAGCAAGCGCGCTCGGAGCCGGGCGGCCGCCGGTGTCGAGGCGCCTCCCAAGGCGGGCTGTGAGCCCAAGCGCTTCATCCGCGAATTGCGCGGTTCTATCGAGGGCTACGAAGTCGGCCAGGAAGTCACGGTCGGCGTCTTTGAGAACGTCAAGGCCGTTGACGTGACCGCCACCAGCAAGGGTCGCGGTTACTCGGGTGCCATGCGTCGGCACAACTTCAAGGGCCAGCGGGCTTCGCACGGTGTGAAGAAGGTGCACCGCCACGTCGGTGGTACCGGTAGCTCGGCGTTCCCCAGCCGTACCTTCAAGGGCCTGCGGATGGCCGGTCAGTACGGCAATGCCCGCTGCACCATTCGCAATCTGCAGATCGCCGGCGTCGACGTTGAGAACCAGTTGTTGCTGGTCCGCGGCGGTGTGCCGGGCCCCAACGGCGGGTTCGTCGTCGTGCGGGAAACGAACAAGCTGGGCTAGTGGCCCTGGAAACGCATTACGCAGCCGGCGGCAACGCGGGCAACTGAAAGCGCTTTGTCAACAGCCTCGGTAAAGCCATGGTCAGTTTGAAGATATACAACCGCAGCGGCGACGAGGTCGGCACCTACGAGATCGACCCGGCCGAAATCGCCCCGCGGATCAGCAAGCAACTGTTGCACGATGCCGTCGTGATGTACCAGGCCAACCTGCGTCAGGGTTCGGCCAAGACCAAGTCGCGCGGCGAGGTGGCCGGGTCCACCCGCAAGATGTACCGTCAGAAAGGTACCGGTAACGCCCGTGCGGGTTCGCGCCGCAGCGGTGTCCGTCGCGGCGGTGGTCACATTCACGCTCGCAAGCCTCGCGACTGGTCGTACCGTCTGCCCCGCAAGGCCTTGCAGTTGGCTACGCGGATGGCGGTGGCGTCGAAGGTTCAGAGCGGTGCCGTGGTGCTGATCGACGACCTGAGCTTCGAGGAGCCGTCGACCAAGACGATGGCCGGCATCCTCAAGGCGCTGAAGCTGGCCGATTCGTCGCTGCTGATCACGACGGCCTCGCTCGACGCCAACGTGTACAAGTCGGCGCGGAACATCGCCAAGGTGGCCGTCTCGCCGGTGGCCGAGCTGAACGCCCTGAGCGTGCTCAAGCCTCGCCGGCTGCTGATGACCAAGGCGGCCATGGATGCCTTCCGCGAACGGATCAAGGCGCAGGCCAAGGCGCCGGCGACCGCCTGAGTCGGGCAGGTTGCAGTCGCGAAAGAAAGTCGCCAGGTGGGTTCTGCGGCCAGTGGCCAGGCCCCGGGGATTGAGAAGTTACGACGATGAGCAATACACAACAGCAACGCCGTCCAGGCGCAAAGCTTGAGCCGCATCAGGTGCTGCTCCGCCCGTTGGTGACGGAAAAGGGGATGCACCGCTCGGAGCGGCACAACGCCTACGCCTTCGAGATCAACACGTTGGCCACCAAGGACGACGTCCGCCGGGCAGTCGAAGAGCTGTTCAACGTGCGGGTGGTCCGGGTCAACACGCAGAACCGCCGCGGCAAGCCCCGCCGGTCGCGTTTCCGCCAGGGTGTGACCCGCGACTGGAAGAAGGCCATTGTCACGCTGCACGAAGAAGATCGGATCGACTTCTTCTAATCGGCCGTAACTTTGCCGCCGCGGTTTGAGTCGGGCGCGCCCAAGAGGCGAACGCCCGCCGCAGCCAGCCAGGTCGGCAAACCCTTGCGACCCCTGCCGAACAGATACGAATCAACACCGAAGAAAGACCAGAGCCATGGGCATCAGGCGATACAACCCGACGACCGCTGGCCGGCGTGGCGCGAGTGTCAGCGACTTTGCCGAGCTGACCAAGGGCGCGCAACCCGAGAAGTCGCTGCTGCGTCCCAAGAAGCGGACCGGTGGCCGCAACAACCAGGGCAAGATCACGGCCCGGCATCGCGGCGGCGGTCACAAGCGGATGTACCGGTTGATCGACTTCCGGCGCACCAAGGACGGCATCCCGGCCAAGGTGGCATCGATCCAGTACGATCCCAACCGCAGCGCCCGCATCGCTCTGCTGCACTACGCCGACGGCGAAAAGCGGTACATCCTGGCGCCCGAAGGCCTGAAGCAGGGCGATACGGTGATGTCCGGCCCGCAGGCGCCGCCCACCGTGGGCAACTGCCTGCCGATGGCCAACATCCCGCTGGGCTCGCCGATTCACAATATCGAGATGCAGCCCGGCAAGGGCGGGGCCCTGTGTCGCGCAGCTGGTGTCGCCGCGACCCTGGCTGCCCGCGATGCCGACTGGGTGCAGATCACCCTGCCCAGCGGGGAAATCCGCCGTGTCCCGGCGGCCTGCCGGGCCACGATCGGCCAGCTTGGCAACGCCGAGCACATGAACGTGCAGTTGGGCAAAGCCGGCCGCAAGCGGTGGCTGGGCCGTCGCCCGCACGTCCGCGGTACCGCGATGAACCCGATCGACCACCCGCACGGTGGTGGTGAAGGTCGTACCAAGGGTGGTCGCCACCCGGTGAGCCCCACCGGCAAGAGCGCCAAGGGCGGCAGCACCCGCAATCGGCGCAAGCCGTCGAATGCCGCGATCGTGCGTCGTCGTCGCTCGCGTCGCTACGGCTTGCTGAAGTTGCACCAGTAACACAACGGAGCTTCGGCCGCGGCCGGGGCGAACAACGAGGTTCGGCCAAACTCAAACAGCGGTGGTTCGGCCGGTCCTGGCAAGGTTTCGAATTTCACGGTTCAAGCTAGAGAGCTTCCGCACGCGGGAGTGAACGCGATATGGGACGTTCGCTGAAGAAAGGCCCGTACGTCGATCCTAAGCTCTACCTCAAGGTGGAGCGGCAGAACGAGGCCGGCACCAAAGAAGCCATCAAGACCTGGGCTCGGGCCTGCACCATCATTCCGGAGTTCGTGGGCCATACCTTCATGGTTCACAACGGCAAGCAGCACGTGAAGGTCTACGTGACTGAGGAAATGGTGGGCCACAAGCTCGGCGAGTTCGCTCCGACGCGGACGTTCCGCGGCCACGGCGGTAAGGGCGGCAAGAAGTAACAGCAGATAGGGTTCGGCCCAGGCTAGCCGCAACAACTGACCCGCGGCAGCCAGGTCGCCACCGGTAGCGTCAACCGTCCCGGAAGGCGAGGGCCGGCGAGGAGATCACAGTCCGATGGCATACCATGCAACTCACCGCTTCGCTCGGATCAGCGCCCGCAAGGTGCGGCCGTTGGCCGACCTGATCCGGGGCAAGCGTGTCGACGAGGCGCTGTCGATTCTGGAGTTCCAGCCGCACCGCGGTGCTCGCATGCTGGAGAAGGTGCTTCGCAGCGCGATTGCGAACGCCGAGGACCAGCGCTCGGGCAACATTTCGCGGCTGGTGGTGACCGACTGCCGCGTGGACGGCGGCCCGATGTTCAAGCGCATCCGGCCGCGGGCCCGTGGTATGGCGTTCATGATCAAGAAGCGCACCAGCCACATTCGCGTGGCGGTGGATCATCCGGCCCGGTAGGCAGGGCGGCGGCAGCGGCCGCGGCCTTGGACGTTGAGAACATTGACACGAGGTGAACGCACCCCAGCGGCTGATTCCTCCCCGGCACAGGCGTAGCCGTTCAGGGAACCGCAGGCGTCGCCAGGTTTTCAAGCTCTGAGAGCAGCGACTATGGGTCAAAAAGTTAATCCCATCGGCTTCCGCATCGGCATCATGACGGGCTGGAAAAGCCGCTGGTACGCCTCGAAGCAGGAGTTCGCCGAACTGCTGGTCGAGGACCAGAAGATCCGCAACTACATCAAGAACAAGAAGGACGCCCAGGGCCGCGTTAAGTATCCGGCGATCGACAAGATCGAGATCGAACGCACCCGCGACGAGGTGAAGGTCATCCTCTTCTCGGCCCGGCCCGGCATTATTATCGGCCGCAAGGGTCAGGAAGTGGAACTGCTTCAGGAGGAGCTCCAGAACCTGGTTGGGCGGCGGATCAACATCAAGATCGAAGAAATCACCAAGGCCGAGCTGCACGCTCAGCTGGTGGCCGAGGAAATCGCGGAACAGCTTTCGCGTCGGGCGAGCTTCCGCCGCACCATGAAGCGGGCGATGGAAGCGACCATGGACGCGGGAGCCAAGGGGATCAAGATCCAGCTCTCCGGACGGCTGGGTGGGGCCGAAATGGCCCGCTGCGAAAAGCAGATCGCCGGCTCGATTCCACTGTCGACCTTGCGTGCCAAGATCGACTACGGCTTCACGGAAGCCAAGACCGCGCAGGGACACATAGGCGTCCAGGTGTGGATCAACCAAGGCATGTACTTCGAGGACAACAACGATGGCGTTGATGCCCAAACGGGTCAAGCACCGAAAGGCCCAAAGAGGACGTATAAGAGGTAACGCCACGCGCGGCAACCGGGTGGTCTTCGGGCAGTTCGGCCTGCAAGCGACCCAAGGTGGCTGGATCAGCGCGGCAACGATCGAGGCCGGCCGTATCGCGGCACAGCAGTACCTGCGCGGCGAAGGTCGTCTCTACATCCGGGTGTTCCCGCACAAGCCCATTACGTCGATTCCGTTGGAAACGCGTATGGGTAAAGGTAAGGGTGAACCCGAGTACTGGGCGGCCGTGGTGCGTCCCGGTACCATCCTGTACGAAATCGGCGGCGTGAACGAAGACATGGCGAAGATCTGCTTCGCCCGTCTGGCGCACAAGATGCCGGTTCGCGTGCAGTTGGTGAAGCGCCACGCCGGGACCTAACGCACCGTCGGTGCTGACCGCGCGCCAGCGCTACGGGCAGGCAGGTTCAAGCGAGCCCAGGCCAAGAGAACAGATACGCCTTTAGCGGCCGGGCGGCCGCGGGGCAAGAGAAGGTAAGCAAGCGATGAAAGCCAAAGAACTTCGCGAGATGAGCGACGAGCAGCTTGCCGAGACGCTGAAAGAGGCTGTCCGCACGCTGTTCCGGCTCCGGATCCGCTCGCAGACCGAGCGGCTCGACGCTCCCAGCAACCTGTTGAAACAACGCCGCCTGATCGCCCGGATCAAGACGATCCAGACCGAGCGGTTGATGGCTAAGAATGTACCCGCCAAGGCGGCATCGGCGCAGGCCGCTACGGCCGGAAAGGCAGCGGAGTAACCCATGCCCAAGCGAGTATTTATCGGAGTTGTCACCAGCGACAAGGCGTCCAAGACGCGGCGGGTCGAGATCAATCGCCTGGTGCAGCACCCCGTTTACGGCAAGTACATCCGCCGCAAGACGGTGTGCCACGTGCACGACGAGAACAACGAGTCGCGCCAAGGCGACACGGTCGAGATCATCGAGTGCCCGCCCCGGTCGCGCACCAAGCGGTGGGAGCTGGTGCGGGTCGTGGCCCGCAGCACCGAAGTGGACCTGCACGCTCTGCGTGAGAAGACCGAGAACGGCGGCGACGCCGCGGCCGGTTCGCAGGGGTAGTGGCTGGTAAGCACGAGGGCCGGTCTTCGGCGAGGCCGCGTCTTGCACGCGGCAAGTGGTGGTAGGTGGTAAGTCAGTAGCAGTAAGTCAAGCGACGGCGGCCGGATTTTCGGCCGGCAGAGGGCGTATCGATGATCCAGATGCAAACGCGGTTGAATGTGGCGGACAACACCGGCGCCAAAGAAGTGATGTGCATCAAGGTGTTGGGCGGCACGCACCGGCGGACGGCTGGTTTGGGCGACGTGATCGTCTGCAGCGTCAAGAGCGTGATCCCCGGCAGCGACATCAAGAAGGGTGCCGTGGTGCGGGGCGTGATCGTGCGGTGCAAGCAGCCCACGCGGCGCCCGGACGGCAGCTACGTCCGCTTCGACAGCAATGCCCTGGTGCTGATCGACAAGGACCAGAACCCGCGCGGCACCCGCATCTTCGGCGCGGTGGCCCGCGAGCTGCGTGACCGTCACTTTTTGAAAATCGTCAGCCTGGCCGACGAAGTGGTCTGAGGCGGCACGGCGGCAGCGGTCGGCAGCCAAGAGAACAAGCGGAACACGAAACACGGAACGCAGTCATGTTGATTCGCACTGACGACATCGTCGAAGTGATCACGGGCGATGATCGCGGAACGCGCGGTAAGGTGCTCCGCGTGATCCCCAAGAAGAACAAGGTCGTGGTCGAGGGCGTCAACCTGGTTTACAAGCACATGCGCCGCACCCAGCGCAACCCGCAAGGCGGACGGCTCTCCAAGGAGATGCCGATCAGCGTATCCAACGTGATGCTGATCGACCCCAAGACCAACCAGCCCACCCGCGTCGGCGTCCGGTACCTGGAAGACGGCACCAAGGAGCGCTATGCTAAGCGGTCCGGCGCCAGTCTGGGTGTGATTGGCCCGGCCAAGAAGGCACACGCCCAGGGCTAGGCGAGCAATTTACCCGCGGCGGCGGGCGGCTGGCGGCCCGCAGGGCATAACGGTTCCACGAGACACATAACGTAGGCAGCATTACCAAGGCGTTGAATCATGGCGAAGAATGCCGCGGCAACCGCGGAGAAACCTGCCGTCAAGCCCCGGCTGCAGGTGAAATACGAGCAGGAAATCCTGCCCAAGCTCAAGAAGGAGTTGGGGCGGGATAACCGGCTCGCGCTGCCCCGGTTGCAGAAGATTGTCATCAACATGGGCGTCGGTTCGGCCATCACCGAGAAGAAGCATCTCGAGGAAGCCGTGCTGGCGCTGACCCAGATCAGCGGCCAGAAGCCGTCGGTCACGCGGGCTCGCAAGTCGATCGCCGGCTTCCGGCTCCGCGAGGGGATGGCGATCGGCTGCCGGGTGACGCTGCGGGCTGCCCGCATGTACGAATTCCTCGACCGGCTGATTTCGCTGGCTTTGCCTCGGGTGCGCGACTTCCGCGGTTTGAACCCCAAGGGGTTCGACGGGAACGGCAACTACAGCCTGGGCCTGAGCGAGCAGTTGGTGTTTCCGGAGTTGAACCCGGACAAGTTCACCCGTACCCAGGGGATGAACATCACGCTGGTGATCAGCGGCAGCAGCGACGACGAGTCGCGGCTGTTGCTGCGTGAGTTCGGGATGCCGTTCCGGGCCAGCTAACGGGGACGTTTCGATCCGCGCAGCTCCTCGTTGTGCGGCGTGAATCGTGTCACACTGAGAGCATTCAGCCAATGGCAAGCAAGTCGAAAATCGCCAAGGCGGCCCGCCCGCCCAAGTTTTCCACCCGGCGCGAAACGCGCTGCAAGTTGTGCGGTCGGCCGCGGGGTGTGTACCGCAAGTTCGGGATCTGCCGGATCTGCTTCCGGAAGTTGGCCGACCAGGGTTTGATTCCAGGTGTCAAGAAAGCGAGCTGGTAGGGGGTTCCCTGTAATATGATGACTGACCCCATCGCCGATATGTTGACCCGCATCCGGAATGCCGTGCGGATCGAACGGCCCGAGGTGGAACTGCCGGCCTCCAAGGTCAAGAAGGGCCTGGCCGATGTCCTCAAGCGCGAGGGCTACATCTGGGACTGGGAAGAAGTGGAGGCCAAGCCGGCCAACCAGTTGCGGTTGTACCTGAAATACGGACCCAATGGCGAAAAGGTGATCCGCCACATCAAGCGGGTCAGCCGGCCGGGCCGGAGGATTTATCGCGGCGTCGCCGAGTTGAAGCCGGTGCTCAATGGTCTGGGCATCTCGGTCGTGAGCACCAGCCGGGGCGTGATGAGTGATCGCGAAGCCCGCCAGGGCAAGCTTGGCGGTGAGGTCTTGTGCGAAATTTGGTAGTTCGGCGGCGGGCTGCCTAGAGCCTGCCCCCAATTGTCGGAAGCATTAACGATGTCGCGAATCGGGAAGAAGCCGGTACCCGTCCCCGCCGGGGTCAAGGTGCAACTGGCCGACCACAAGATCCAAGTCGAAGGCCCCAAGGGTAAGCTGGAATGGGCCTTCCCGGCTTCGATCACGGTCGAGCACGATCAGGAAAAGAACGAAATCCGCGTCAGCCGGCCCGACGACACCCGCAGCAACCGTGCGCTGCACGGCCTCACCCGCGCGCTGATCAACAACATGATGGTCGGCGTCACCCAGGGTTACGAGAAGCGGTTGGAGATCGTCGGCGTGGGCTACCTGGCGGCGGTGCAGGGCAACATCCTGCAGCTGCGCGTCGGCTTCGCCAACGAAATCCACAAGAAGATCCCCAGCGATCTGAAGGTCACCTGCCCGGACCAGACCCACATCGTCATCCAGGGCCTGGACAAGCAGCGTGTGACCCAGTTCGCCGCCGAAGTGCGGGCCGTCCGCAAGCCGGAGCCTTACAAGGGTAAAGGCATCCGGTACGAGGGTGAGGTCGTCCGCCGCAAGGCCGGCAAGGCGATGACCAAGTAACGCACGGCGTGGGGGAACCTCTGGCCGAGAGGGCGTTGACGCAGGCCGCGTGACCCAGCGGCGGCCGCGGGATAGCTCGGCCGGCAAGATGGGCAGAAAAGAACAGCAACCTAAGCGAAACAGCGTGTAAGGGCTGCCGCAGGCGGCGAGGCAAATGGGGCCTCTCCGGCCGGGTCGGACAGCAGAGTGAAGGGATAAGTTGCCGTGAATCACGAGAAGGCGGTTGGCAGGCAGCGCAAGCGGCGGACCTACCGGGTGCGGAACAAGATCCGTGGAACCAGTACGCGGCCGCGGCTGAGTGTCTTTCGCAGCCATAAGCACATTTATGCCCAGGTGATCGACGACCTGGCCGGCCGCACGTTGGTTTCGGCGAACAGTCGGGACAAGGATTTGGGCCTCAACGGCTACGGCGGCAACAAGGAGGCGGCGGCCGTCGTGGGCAAGGCGATTGCCGAGCGGGCGTTGGCTGCCGGCATTTCCGAGGTGGCCTTCGATCGCGGCGGCTACAAGTACCATGGCCGCGTGGCGACGCTGGCTGATGCGGCGCGCGAGGCTGGCTTGAAGTTTTAACGTGGCACCGCCACAACCTAAGTATCAGGCTTCCGCCCGGCAGCGGGGCGGCGGCAGACAACACAAACGCTCCGGGCCCTGGCTGCTCGGCTTCTCCCCTGGCCGGTCCGGCTGGTGAACCGGCCTGGTGGCTGCGAGGCAGCCCGCCTGGTCAGTGCGGCATTTGCGAAAAGCGAAGGAGTTTACGTGGCGACAGCAGAGTCAACACGCGGCGAGCTGATCGACAAAGTCGTGAAGATCCGCCGGTGCGCCGCCGTGGTCAAGGGCGGCCGGCGCTTCAGCTTTACGGCCATGGTTGTCGTCGGGAACGGCGAGGGCCGCGTGGGCTGGGGTTACGGCAAGGCGAACGAAGTTCCGCCCAGCGTCGAGAAGGCCGTCAAAGACGCGACCCGCAACATGATTTTCGTGCCCCGGCAGGGCACGACGATCCCGCACACCGTCGTGGGGCGGTTCGGCGCGGCTCGGGTGATCCTGATCCCCGCCGCTCCCGGTACCGGTGTGATCGCGGGCGCCAGCGTCCGCGCGGTTTGCGAAGCTGCCGGCATTCACGACATTCTGACCAAGAGCTACGGCAGCACGAACCCCATTAACCTCGTGAAGGCCACCATTAACGCCTTCGAATCTCTCCGCACGCCCGAAGAGGTGGCCCGGCTGCGAGGAGTCGAACTATGAACCTGAACGAAGTTCACCAGGGCATTCAAGCAAACAAGAAACGCCGCCGCATCGGCCGCGGCCCGGGCTCGGGCCACGGTAAGACGGCCGCCCGCGGTCATAAGGGCGCCCAGTCGCGCGCCGGTTACAGCACGCACCCGGCCTTCGAAGGCGGTCAGATGCCGCTGGCTCGCCGCATTCCCAAACGCGGTTTTAACAACCGCTGGGCCAAGACGGTGTGCGTGGTCAACGTGGCTGATCTGAACGACGCCTTCCAGGATGGCGATGAGGTCAACCTGGAGACGCTCCGCGGCCAGAATCTGGCCAAGGGCGTGTTCGACGTCCTCAAGATCCTGGGCGATGGCGAACTGAACAAGAAGCTCAAGGTCACGGCGCATCGCTTCAGCAAGTCGGCCGAGGAGAAGATCCGCCAGGCCGGCGGCGAAGTGGTGGTGTTGCCCGGACCCAAGAAATTCGTCAAACCTAAAAAGCAGAAAGCCGCCAAGTAGGCGTTCGGCACCGCGCCGTTCTCCAGCATCCGCCTCCAGCGCGCCGCGGGCGATGTGGGTGCGGCACGTTCCGCCGATATCGCCGGTTACGCTCGGCCAGCTTGACCCCACGGAACGGGGCCAACGCGCTGTTCATCTATTTTGAGGACGGATCGAGCCATGTTGCAGAAGTTGCGCGATGTCTTCACGGTGCCGGAACTGCGGCAGAAAATCCTGCTGACGCTGCTGTTCCTGGCCATCTACCGCGTTGGCTGGCACATCCCGCTGCCCGTTGTCGATCTGAGCAAGACGTTCTTCGGGCAGGCGGTGGGCGAAGGCGGCGACTCGCTGCAAGGCGCAGGCACCTTTGGCGGCTTCATCGAACAGGTGTCGCTGTTCAGTGCGAGCCAGTTGAGCCAGGCCACGATCTTCGGGCTTGGTATCATGCCGTACATTTCGGCCTCAATTATCTTCCAGCTGTTGGCCAGCGTTTGGGGACCGCTCGAACGCTTGCAGAAGGAAGGTGAGAGCGGCCGTCGCAAAATCAACGAATACACCCGGTACGCCACGGTCGCCATCTGCATCGTGCAAAGCTGGATGTATATCCGGTACATGCAGAACATCCGGCCGGAGTTCGCCGTCAACCCCAGCGCTCAGGCGCTGGAGCTGACGTTCGGCTGGACGCTCGTGTGCGTGCTGACCATGACCTGCGGAACCGTGTTCCTGATGTGGCTGGGCGAGCAGATCGACCAGTTCGGCATCGGCAACGGCATCAGCCTGCTCATCATGGCGGGCATCCTGGCCCAGCTTCCCAACTCGCTGCTGCGTGAGCTGCGGCCGGTCTGGGAGGAAGGCCTGCAGCTGGGGGCCAACGCAGAGCGGCTGGTCGTGCTGGCCGTGCTGTTCGTGGCGGTGGTGGCCGGCGTGGTCTTCATGTACCAGGGCCAGCGCCGCATCACCACGCAGAGCGCCAAGCACGTTCGCGGCCGGCGGGTGTACGGCGGTACCCGGCAGTATCTGCCGCTGCGGGTGAATCAGGCCGGCGTGATGCCGATCATTTTCGCCAGCAGCTTGCTGCTGTTTCCCTCGATGATTTTCCAGTGGGCGGGTTGGTATGAACTGGCGGCCTCGTTCCAGCGGGGTGCGTCGTTCATCTACAACGTCTGCTACGTGCTGTTGATTTACTTCTTCTGCTACTTCTGGACGGCCATCACCTTCAATCCGAAGGACATGGCCAACAACCTGAAGGACTTTGGCAGCTTCATCCCGGGTTACCGGCCCGGCAAGCGCACGGCCGATTACCTGGAAAAAGTAATGGTGCGGATCACCTACGTGGGCGCGGGCTTTTTGGCCCTGGTGGCGATCATCCCGACGATCGTCTCCAGCTCGATGGGCGTCGACATGACCACGGCCAGCTTCTACGGCGGCACGGGTCTGCTGATCGCCGTGAGCGTGGCCTTCGACCTAGTACAGAAGATCGACAGCCACCTGGTGATGCGCAACTACAAGGGCTTGCTCGAGGGCTAGTCGCCAGGGTGGCGCTTCGGGCTGGCTCGGCAACCGCAAAGTTTGCAGCACTGCGACAACCAAAAGCAGCATAAGATGAGGAAAAAGGGGCGCAGGCCGGGTGGAGCGGCGGCGTCTGGGCCCCTTTTCATTTGGTTGGCGCAAAGGTAAATTAAGTAATTTCCAACTTGGTACGGTCCCATGAAAGTTCGAGCCAGCGTCAAGCGCATTTGCGATAAGTGTAAGATCGTGAAGCGGCGGGGAGTGGTCCACGTGATCTGCTCCAATCCGCGTCATAAGCAGCGGCAGGGTTAAGCCGGAGTCGGTCGTGAGGACCATCCGCGGGAGTTATAGAGAGTAACCACACATGCCTCGTCTTCTCGGTGTCGACATCCCCAATGAACGTCCCACGTGGGTTTCGTTGACCTACCTGTATGGGATTGGTCCGTACCTGGCGCGGGAAATCTGCCGTAAGGCTGACGTCGATCCGCTGCGTCGGGCCAAGGACCTGTCCGAGGCGGAGGTTGCCCGGATCGCGGCCCTGCTCGACAACGAATACACGGTCGAAGGTCAGTTGCGGCGGCAGGTGGCGCAGAACATTGCCCGGCTCCGCGATATCGGCTGCTACCGCGGCCTGCGGCATCGGCGAGGCCTGCCCGTGCGGGGACAGCGCACCCGGACCAACGCTCGTACCCGCAAGGGTCCGAAGAAGACCGTCGCCGGGAAGAAGGGCGTCAAGGACCTGCGCTAACGGCGGTGACGCCGCGCGGGTTGTGGGCGTGGCCCCGTACCTGCGGTGCCTGCGGGTGCGTTGCGTGATGCGGCGCGCCGGGCACAGCGGTAGCGGCCGCGCGAACGCTGCGGCTTAAGAGCTGCGGTGGCTTAACAGCTGCTGTAGAACGAAGACAGGACCCAAAACAGATCCAGACAGAACACAACACGACAGACTTCGGGAGAAGTTGAAGGTGGCCAAGGCAAAACGTCGCAAGGTCCGCCGGAATGTCACGTTGGGGGTCGCCTACATCAAGGCAACCTTCAACAACACCACGGTGACCATCACGGACAACCGCGGAGATACGCTCTGCTGGGCGAGCGCCGGCACGTGCGGTTTCAAGGGAAGCCGCAAGAGCACGCCGTTTGCCGGCCAATGCGCCGCCCAACAGGCTGCCGAAAAAGCGGCCAAGTTCGGCGTCAAAGAGCTTGAGGTCCGGGTGAAGGGCCCCGGCAGTGGCCGCGAAAGCGCCATCACCGCGCTGGAGTCGGCGGGCATGACGATCAAGTCCATCGAGGACATCACCCCGCTGCCCCACAACGGTTGCCGTCCGCCCAAGAAACGCCGCGTGTAAGAGCACAGCGCACCTGCGGGTGCTGTCGTCACGGCGGGCGTGTCCGCGGAATGAGTGGCCACGCCGGCAGCGGCCGCCCGGCCTGCCGATCGCGGGCACACGGGGCGGCCGGCGGTGATTTGGGCTCGCATCAGGGGCGAGTCCGGCAGTCTTACCAGGGGAACCTGGCCTCGGGCCCAGAGGAACGTGGCCAGGGAGGCATGTGTCGAGGGGTAGCTGGCGTGGCGGCCGGTTGGGGCCGCCTGTGTCGGGCCGCGGGCGGCTGCGGCTTGTGGCCGGCAAGCTCTCGACGATCCTCGGAAATTTCGGCATACTCAGCGTTTGCACTCAAAGGTTCGCCGCCGATTGGCCTGTGCCAGCTCCGTCGCGTGCGGCCTCAGATTTAACCCAGGGGGGTTATCAATGCGTATTCGTTGGCGCGGTTTGGAGCTTCCCAGCAACGTCCAGTGCGATCGATCGACCCTCACGCCCACCTTCGGTCAGTTCACGGCAGAGCCGTTTGAACGCGGCTTCGGCGTCACCATTGGGAACAGCCTGCGGCGGATTTTGCTGTCGAGCATCGAAGGCAGCGCCGTTACCCAGATCAAGGTCCACGGGGCCCAGCACGAGTTCACCACGCTGCCGGGCGTCGTTGAGGACATGACCGACATCATCCTCAACGTCAAGTCGCTGGTCGTGAAGAACCACAGCGACAGCACCAAGGTGATCCGCATCGAGAAGAACACCAAGGGCGTTGTCACCGGTGCCGACGTGCAGACGGATGAGTCGGTCGAGGTGATCAACAAGGACCACGTCATCGCGACCCTCACCGAGGACGTGAGCTTCGTGATGGAGATGGTCGTGGAGAATGGCCGCGGTTACGTGCCGGCCCACGAGCACAGCCCCAACGTGCAGGAGATCGGCATCATCCCGATCGACGCTGTGTTCAGCCCGGTGACCAAGGTCCGCTACGAGATCGAGGAAACCCGCGTCGGCCAGAAGACGAACTACGACCGGCTGATCCTCGACATCCACACCGACGGCTCGATCAGCCCCGAGATGGCCCTGGTCGAAGCGGCCAAGATTCTCCGCAAGCACCTCAACCCGTTCGTGCAGTACAGCGAGATGGGCCCGGCCGTGTACGCCGAGGCTCGGGCGGCTCAGACCCAGTCGGCCGATGCCGATTTGGAGAGCAAGCTCAACATGCCGCTGGCCGAGTTGAACCTGTCGGTTCGGGCCATGAACTGCCTGGAGTCGGAGATGATGACCACGGTGCGCGATCTGGTGTCGCGGACCGAGGATCAACTGCTCGAGGTGCGCAACTTCGGCGAGACGACCCTCAACGAGGTGCGCAGCCGCCTGGCGGACCTGGGCCTGCGGCTCGGCATGCGGGTCAACACGCCCAGCCGCAGCGCGTTCTAACGCGGTGGCGGGACGTGCCGCGGGCGGGAGAAGCCCGCGCAGCAGAGACAAGGTTTTAACAACAATGGGAGCTGCCGGCGGAAGGGTTGCCGGGCGGGCTCCTCAATAGTCGAGGAGCAGCCCTCAGCAAGCGGTTGTTCCCCAGCCATTCGGAAGATCGGAACCATGCGTCACCGAAAGCGCGGTCGCAAGCTGGGTCGCGGTCCCAGCCACCAGCGGGCATTGTTGCGGAACCTGGCCAGTGCCCTGTTTCTCACCGAGCGCGATGCCGAGTTCGATGACAACGCGCCCAAGGTCAAGGGCCGGATCATCACCACGCTGGCCAAGGCCAAGGAAGTGCGCCCGCTGGTCGAGCGTTGCATCACCATCGCCATCAAGGGCCTCAAGGCGGAGAAGGAAGCCGAGCAGTACGCCACCACCGCCGAGCGGGGCTCCAGCGAGTGGAAGGCTTGGCGCGAGAGCGAGCAGTGGCAGAAATGGAACGCCGCGATCGCTCCTGCCGTGTATGCTCGCCGCCGCGTGCTGCAACTGATCGGCGACAAGCAGGCCGTGCGCGTGCTGTTCGACGAAGTGGCCGAGCGGTTCCAGGATCGCCCCGGCGGATACACCCGGATCGTGCGGCTGGCCAAGCCGCGGCTGGGCGATGCCGGCGAGCGGGCCATCCTGGAGTTCGTCGGTGTCCGCGATCGCGTGCAGGCCCGGGCCGAGGCTCCCTCGTTCGAAAGCGATGAGCCGCAGGGCGAGCCCGTGACTGCCGGCGAAGGTGCCGAGGCCAAGAGCGAGGCTTGATCGGCCACGCCCGGTTTGGCGCTTAGCCCCGCGTGAGGAAGGAACCCGTGGGCGGCTCACCATCCGTTTCCGGCTTCAACTTCACGGCCCACATGGAGGCATTGTGCCGCCATGCGGTCAAACACGTGGAGCCGTTGGCCCATGTGGACATGGACGCGGTGGCGGTCACGTACCGCCAGACACGCAAGGCCGTGATGCACGGGCTGCAGGCCTGCCTCACGCCGCTGCGGTTTGAGAACGGCGCCCGCGAGATAGTGCGCGGGCGTTATCGCTGGACGATGCCGCGGATCATTGGCCCCTCGGGCCAGGAACTGCTGTACATCCTCAGCTTCTACTTGCCGCGGTTTCTCGACCGCACATTCCGAGACAAGCTCGTGACGATCTTCCACGAGCTATGGCATATCAGCCCGGCCTTCGATGGCGACCTGCGACGCCACGAAGGCCGCTGCTATATGCACAGCGCGCGTCAGGCGGATTTCGACGCCCAGGCCGAAGCTTTGGCCGACGAGTGGCTCGCTTCACGCCCGCCCGTGGAACTGTACGAGTTTTTGAAGCTCAACTTCCGCGAGCTGTCGGCCGCCTACGGCGGCGTGTATGGGCAGAAGGCGGCCGTGCCCAAGATGGTGCCCCTGCCCCGCTAGGTCGCAAAACGGTCAGTGCTGCTGGACCGATTGCAGTAGCGCCGCCAGCTCCGGCGATAACTGCGGCGCCGGCGGCTGCTCATAGAGCCGGCGAATGAAGTTGCGGTGCCACCGGCTCGGCGCGTGCGGCACCCAGCCATGCCGAGCCATCAGGCGCTCGGTCAGGCGGACGTTGGCCGCGTCGCAGAGTAAGGCTTCGCAACCTTTCAGTCGGGCGAGCTCGTCCAAGAGTCGCAGGGCCGCGTGCAGCGTGGCCAACCGCACCTGCGGCGTGGCGACCAGAAACTTTACCGCCAGAAACTGCGGATACCGCCGCGGCTGGTTGAAGTAGATCCAGCAGCGGTCGCCCGGTGCGTTTCTCCGCCGCCAGCCCTGCCAGGCGGTGAACTCTTCGATGGCAAACAGCGTGGGCCATGGCCGAAAGCGCAGCCGCGCCAACTGCCCATCGGCCACCTCCAGCACGCCGTACCGCCGGCGGCGCACTACGGCGGCTTGGGCAGCCAGATCGGTGACGGTTTCAAACCAGGGCATCGCCATTCCTTTCACGCGGTTGTGTTGCAGCAGGTGCCGCAGGCTCCCCCCCTGCTCTGTTGCAAAATTACCTCACAAAGCGGTGCCCCAAGGCTTGGCCGCGTGCGTGCCTGCCTGCCCACGCTGCGAAAGCCGGGCCGCGTATGCCCTTACTTCCGATAGAACCGGCTCAACTGTGACGGGTAGCGGTTAGTAACGCCGGCTTTGTGAGTCCCGTGCCACAGTTCTGTGAACCATGTGCCTTATTGCGGGGGCCACAGGCTGGGCCAGTGTGAGCCAACAGGCCGGGTGCCACGGCGCCGCGAGCCGTGCTTTCTTGGTTGCCCCTGATTCGGCTGCGGCGGTT
>CALBRZ010000033.1 GCA_937927735.1 uncultured Planctomycetales bacterium | reverse complement strand
TGCCGGCGGGTCATGCCGCGAGGAGAAATGAACGCCATAGCACTGCTCCCTGAACGCCTGGTTTGGAGGACTGACCGGGTTACGCAAAAGGTTCTGGCGGTTGCTCGGCCGCCCCTGGCCCCCTGTCAGGGGCCGATACTCTGCTGGGTTTCGTGGTGCTGCCGGTTGGACCAGGCCGCTGCGACGACCAGGACCACCGGCAAAAAAACGTCACTTCAACCGCCAAATACTCGCTTCCCTGACGAGCATCGGTTACAATCGGCGATTGATTACCTACGACTCTGCTCCGGGTTTCGTGGGGGGCGTTAAGGAGAACGCTCTCCCGAAACCTTTTTTTCATTTGCCCGCTGCGGATGGTTTCCTTCCGCGAGCCATGGGCTACGGCCACCTGACGGTTGGTTGCTTTTGCTGGTTCTCCTGGGCCCGAAGTTATTCGTCTTGGTGGACGTTAGTGGTTGAGGATGAACTCGTTGGAGTTCAGCAACGCCCACCAGATATCCTGCAGCGCGGCCGTGACATCTCCGCCCCGGCGACGCAGTAACTCTTGAGCTTGGGTTAACTCGGCCGTCTTGGGGTTGCGCCCCAGGGCCGCTAAGAACAGGTCTTGCAGCACTTTCTGGCCGGTGGCGTCGGCCCGTTTGGCATGCTGGGCCACTTCGTGCAAGAAGGTGCCCTGCTGCGCGCTGGTGGCTTTGCGGACCAGTTCGCCGTTCCACATCGCCAGCGTCTGAGTGATCGTGCCGTCGAACGTAGTGGCTTCGTCGTTCTCGTCGGTGTCAAACGCGATGGTGAA
This sequence comes from uncultured Planctomycetales bacterium, assembly GCA_937927735.1. GTDB lineage: Bacteria > Planctomycetota > Planctomycetia > Pirellulales > S012-138 > CALBRZ01. The sequence goes on along the minus strand of CALBRZ010000033.1, from coordinate 15,456 downwards.
CTGCTGCAACCACCGGTTCTTCTCGCGTTCCAGTTCGGCCAAGCTTTGCTCGCCGGGGCTGTACGTGGCCGCGTCGGGTGCCGAGTGCGTTGCCACCAGTAGCGACTCGTACAGCTCTTCGGGCCGCATCTGTCGCACGTAGAACCGGCTGAACAGCGGCACGTTGCCGATTTCCGGCTGGTCGATCGTGTTCTTGGGGGCCCGGCTCGACAGGTTGTACGGCTCGCTGAGCACGATCCACCGCACCAGCCGCTTGTGATCAAAGCCGCTCTGGGCAAACGCCGAGGCCAGCTGCTCCAGCAGCTCCGGATGGCTGGCCGCGTTGTGCGGGCCCATCTCGTCGACGGGCCGGGTGAAGCCGTAGCCCAGGAAGTGTGCCCAAACGCGGTTCACGATCGCGCGGCGGAACAGGTCCGACGACGTGACCAGCGCCGCCAGTTCGCGGCGACGGTTCACTTCGCTGACCCGGCCCGAGGGACGAATCTGCTCGCCCGTCAGGAACACTGGATACGCCGTTATCATCAGCCCATTGCGAAGCTCGTAATAAATCTCGGCTTCGTCGGGCGTGTTGCCTTCGCCGGCGAAATCTTCGTCCACCAGCCGCGTGACCAGTTCACCGGCCTCGCGGGTCGAGACGGCCTTGGCCTGGCGGAAGAATGCGTTCAGTTCCCAGAACTGGTTCTGCTTGGCTTCATAGAACGGGTGGTTGTGGCACTGCGTGCATTGCACCTGCACGCCCAGGAACAGCCGCGAAACCTTGGCCGTGGCCGGCGTGGCCTTTTCCTGGAGGTTGTCCAGCAAGAAGTTCACCGCGCCGTTGAAGTCGGGATCGCCTGGCCGGTTGGAACCAGTGGCGGTGAGCAACTCGATGGCGAACTGATCGAACGGCTTGTTGGTCACGAACGTTCGCCGCAGGTACTGCCGGAGGCCGTCGCGGTTGATCAGCTCGTTATCATTGCTGCGGCCGATCAGCAGGTTTTCCCACACGTTCGACCAGTTGCGGGCGTATTCTTCCGCGTACTCGTCGGAATCCAGCAGGCGGTTCACCAGATTCACCCGGCGTTGGGGTGACCGGTCGGACAGGAACTGCCGGATCTCGTAGATCGTGGGAATGCGGCCGATCACGTCGAGGTAGACGCGGCGGCACCACTCGGTGTCGGCTGCCTGGGAAGCCGGGGTAACGCCCGCCTCTTCCCAGCGCACGCGGATGAAGTGATTGATCATCCCCACCACGGCGCCGTCATCGCTCGACAGCACAAGCTGCCCCGGCTGACCGGCACGGGCCTGAGCGCTGTTGGGCCGGCTGGCGGCCACCGACTCGCTCGGACTGGTGGAGACAACGTCCCGCGTGTCAGACGCCACCTGCGGCTGGTTGTTCTGCGAACCGCTTGATGCGTGGGCAGGCGTGCTGGCGGCGACGCGCTCCCGTTGGTCTGGCGCTGATTGAGGTTCACCCTGAGCAGCGGCCGAACTGGATGATGGCTGGCTCATGGAGCTAACCGCCGGAGCCGCTGGCGAAGATTCCGGCCGCGGTTCGCTCGTCGAGGCCGCAACCTGAGGCGGCATCGGCTGCGACGGCGTGGCTTGAGATGGTTCAACCCTCGCGGGCTCAGCGTCTTGCCCAGCGGCGGCAAGATCGCGAACTTCCGGCACATTCGACTCGGCCATGGGCTCTGCCGGTGTAGCGGCCGGCGGCGTCACGTCGACAGAAGCCTTGTTGGCAGGCGCGTTGGCGACTTGAACCGGTTGATCGTGCCGCGTGGCCAACCAGAGCCCAGCGGCAAGCAGTAGGGCCACGGCCGCCGCGCCCCAGGCGATGTTGCGGTTGCGCGCCTTGCCGCGGCCAGCGGCGGGATACATGCCGGGCGTGTGCCGGCCATTGCGGGCGGCACCAGGAGCGGCACCGTTGGTCGGCGTGGCAGCAGCGGTCGGAAGGGGAATGGGCCGCAGAACCGGGCGCGACGGAACCGGCGCATTGATCTCGGCCGGCATGGCAGCGCCATCGGTGGCGGCCTGACGCTGGGCCAAGCGAGCCAGAATCTGCTGGCTCAAATCCGGCGGCGTCACACCGCCCAGCAACTCTTCCAGCAGCGGATCGAGCGGATCGTGGCGATCATCGTTGTGGCGATTGGCATCACGGGCGGTCATGGCAACCTCCGTTCGATGCATTCGCGCAGTTGCTGCTTGGCACGCTGCAACAGGTTCTTGACCCCGTGTTCGGTGACTTGCAAGGCCTGGGCGATTTCAGCCCTGGATTGCCGATGCCGGTAGCGCAGCTCCAGCGCGTGCTGCGCACGCGGGGTGAGCTTCTGCCGGCAACGTTCCAAAGCTTCCATCAAACCTTCACCTTGATCGGTAGCGGCCCAGCGCTCCCAGGCCGCGTCGGCTTCGTCGAGTTCTCCTGGCACATACCGAGCGTTGCGGCGTTGCCAGGAGATGAACAGGCTGCGGGCCGCCTTGCGGAGGTACGCGGCCGTCGCATTGCGGTCGCGATCCTCAAAGGGCCGCTCCAACACCGCCAGGAAGGTTTCCTGCGTGAGGTCGTCGGCCAGCGGCTCGCTGCATCCCAGCACGCGCAGGTACCGCCAGACCATCGCCTGATGATCGCGAATGATCGCGGCGAGGTCGCGGCCCGTGGTGCTAGGCTGCGTGTTCATAGCGAGAAAGCGCTCAGGGCCTGCAAAAGTACTCAGAAATAATTTGCGAACGGAACGCAGCGACTCGGGCGATGGGTCGCAACCATTGCGGTCGCAATGGGTTATGGAGAGTGGTTAGGGCGGCGGTCCACGAAAACGGCGGGTAGCCCCGTCGGGGCATCATCCCCCCGGATCTGGTGGCTGCGCGTCCATGCAAGCGCCGACATGGCGCTCGCCGCGCGCCTATGGTCCGCCTTCCCTCGGTACAACCAGTGTAATCGAAAATTTCGGCCGAGGTACGCAAGGCATAGGGCCCCCCCCTGCGCATGGCGAGCCTGGCCAGGCAGGGGTTGCGAACGCAATCTGCCTCGCGAGAGGTGGGGCTTCGCGGTGCCCCTAGATTATCCGATTCGCCGCAATACGCCCGGATTATTGCCCGGCGGAGGCCTCCCACGGGCGCGGGGGGCACCTTAGGGGCTACCCCTCCTATTTCGGCAGTGGGCCACGTTCGCTGTGATTGGGGGCGGCGACTTTAGCTTTTTGGGACCTGCTTGCTGGCCTACCCCGACTGGCACGCTGGGCAATCTGGTAAGCCTTGCGGGCAAGGTTGTCGATTCTGAATCTGCCCGCGCCAGCATCCGATACTTGCCACGTTGACCACCAGGACCGACCGCAGCCACTTCGAGGCTGTTCCCTTCGGCAGGATCCACCGGCTTGCTCTTCCCTGCGGGCGAAACCGTGGTGGCCGACAGCAACTCGCTCTGATGCAACCTGCGCCAAGTTCCTCTGGCAAAGCGGCTGGGTTATGAAATTGCGGCAACTGCTGTGTGGCTTCACCTTGCTTCTCTCGGTCGGAGCCCAAACGACCGAACTGCGCGCGCAGTTCGGAGGCTTTGGCGCTCTGTTTGGGCGAAACCAGGCTGAGGAGTCAGACCGCAGTCACAACCACAACCACCATCACAGCCGCGGTTCCAACCAGCAGGCTGCGAATCAGCGGGAGATGCCGGCCGTCTCGGCCTCGCAACTGCCCGACATGGACGAACTCAAGGCCCGCATCGAGCGGGTCCTGGATGACTATTACAGCCGGCCGCTCAACACCCGCGATAACGATTCGTGGGAAGTGATGCACTCCATTATTGCCTACGGCGTAAAGTCCGAAGTGGCCGTGGGCGGACCGCAGGGCGAACGACGCAACGCCATCGGCTGGTTGTGCTATAACCTGCCGCTTCGCGGCCCTCGCATGCTGACGATCCGTAACGATCTGCCGTATGCGGTGCGCGGCGTGAGCGTGCAGGGCCATTACGGCCAGTTCCTGGCCATCCTGGCGCAAAGCCGGCTCTCGCGCACCTATCCGCTTTTGATCGACGGCCGGAAGTTCACGATCGAAGATCTGATCGAATCCGAAAAGCGCACCTGCACATCCGGCGAGGAACTGACGTTCAAGCTGATCGCGTTGGCGCATTACCTGCCGACCGATGCGCAGTGGGTGTGCGAGCGAGGCCAGAAGTGGGACATTCCCCGATTGATTCGCGAAGAGATCCGCCAGCCCATCACGCATAGCGCGGCGTGCGGCGGCACGCATCGCCTGATGGGGCTGGCGTATGCGGTGCGGCGCCGCGAACAGCAGGGCAAGCCGATCGACGGCGATTTCTCCCTGGCACGCGATTATTTGCAGCAGTACTTCGAATGGACGTTCTCGCTGCAGAACCCCGATGGTTCGTTCAGCACGGCCTGGTTGGCACGGCGCGAGAACCGCCCCGACATCGACCGCAAGATTCAATGCACCGGCCACATCACCGAGTGGCTGGTCTACGCTCTCCCCAAGCACGAGCTGCATAACCCGCAGGTGATTGCCGCGGTCAACTTCCTGGCGACCTCGCTGGAGCAGGGCCGAGACCGCGACTGGAAGATCGGGCCCTTGGGACACGCATTGCACGCGCTGGCGATCTACAAGGAGCGAATGTTCGACGGCAAAGAAGATCGTCTGCCGGACGATGCGGCTAGCGGCAGCGACGCCGTGGCCAGCAGCAAGGTGTCCGATAAGGATGGACACACAGCGGTCGACTCGGCCGACGTGGCAACCTCCAAGGTCAAGGACACACCGCGTGCCCGGCAGGCGGAGCAGCCTCGCAGCGATTCGGCTGTAGCAAGCTCGCGGCGGCCGCAAGCCGAGTCGCAGCCTGAAGCAAGCGACGAAGAAAGCTCGGCACTGGCGGTGCAGTCGTTGCCTGAGAAGGATACGGCCGACGAATCCCCGGCGGTTGTAACCAGCCCGGCGAAGCTGCCGGCATTGGATGCTGTTGGAGCCCGGCAACCGCTTGCTGCGAAGCCGGCCCCGGTGGCTGACGACCCTGCGGTATCGGCCCCGGACAGCGAACCCGCGGACGAGGTGATTCCGGAGTACCGTCCCTTGACGGTCAATGAGCCTACGCTCGGTCCGAGCAGCATGCCTGCTCTGACGCCGGTGGATGAGCCTGTCAGCGAACCGGCTTCGTCTCGGCTGCGAATTCGGGTTGAAGCGGGGCCTGCCCTGGATGCGATGCCGGCCATGCAGTCTGAGCTGATCGACGACACGCCCACGCCCGAATTGCAGCCGGTTGACGAGCCGCTGCCGCCAGCAAATGAATCGCTCGACGCCGAGTTGTTCCGGCTGATTCATCCCGGGGCAGACGAGGCCGTGCCCAAGATGCCGGCTTCGCCCAATGAGGCTATGCCGGGCAGCCTGTTGGATGATGATCAGGTGGAAGGCATCGGTCCGGCCGCGGGCGGTTCTTCGTCTCTGCTGCTGCGTCGGTTTGGCGAACCGAAGCTGGGGCGGCAACTACCGGCTCAGCGTGAGCGCCCGCCGGTGCACGTCGGCCGGCGGCCTCAAGCCGCCGAAGGCCCGATGCTGATCGGCCCCCGGTAATCACTTCCGGCTACACTACCAACTACGAATCCCAGAGGCGGCGCGATCCCAAATGGGTTGTGCCGCCTTTTTTTTGATTCCTGCTAGTCCTCGACCGCGGGTTCTTCTGTCGTCGCCTGGCCGGCCGCCTTGAATCGATCGGCAATCACGGTATCCACCAGAAGCTGCATCACGTGGTAGGTGACCATCGGGATCAGGGCAAGGCCTCCAAACTGGGCGATGTACTCCACGGCAATATCCAACCCGATCAGCAGCGTCTTCTGGCTGCCGCTGAACGCCACGGCGATTTGCTGTGGATAGGAGATACCGAGCATCCGCCCGACTCCCAGGCCAATGGCCATTGTCAGCAGATGCACGGCGAGCACGCAAAAGAGCAGCAGGCCCCAGCCGACAGCTCCGACGGGCTGGGGGCTGGCTTGTTCAGCGGGTGTTAGCTGCGAGGAGTCCTGGGCCGCCGCATCGTCTTGGGCCGCATTTTCAGCGGCGACGGCCGAAGTTTCGGCCGGATCGGCCGCAACCATGCGCAGCTCGATGCCGCTGCGGACGGCGCCCGTAAAGACCATCGCGAGCATGCCCAGCTGGCAGTACACGCCTAAGGGAATCTTGTAACGTGTGGCCCAGCGGCCCATCGGACCAATCAGCCGCAGCAACTGGGCGGCGAGCACCGGCAAGGCGACCAGGAAGATCAGCCGGGTCATCATCTCGATGGAGTCGAGATGGCTGCTCACCGTCGCGTTGGGGCCCGTGTCCGCAGCCAAGGCCAACCACATGGGCGTGATCAAGAAGCATAAGAAGTTTGTGGCAATTGCGGTGAGCAAAGCCACGGCGTCGTCGCCGTCCGCTCGGCGTGTCCACACCGCCGCGGAGGCCACCGTGCAGGGCACACTTCCGGCAATGATCAGGCCAAAGCTCAAGTCGGTTCGCAGCAGTGGGCTGAGGGCCCAGGCTAACAGCGGTGCCACGGCCAGATTGGCCACAAAAGCGACGGTTGCCGCCTGAGGCCGCCGCAATGCCCGGCCCATCGTATGAGCGTCGAGCGTAAAGGCCATGAAGAACATTACCGACGCCACCAGCGCATCGCGTGGCATGGCATCGCTGACCGGTTTCAACTCGAACGAGTACCGGAAGCCGATGGCCAGCACCACCGCCAGACCGATCAAGAACCAGCGGCGAACGAAAAATGCTTTCATGGCGGCAGGCGGCGGAAGGAAGCATGTCGCAGGCGGCAGACGGTGCAAGCCCCCGAGTTTGAAGCGCCGGCTGCCGATCCACAAGGGGGGACGAAGGCCCACGGCCTGGTGCCGCGCCGTCCCGAACAAATCCGCCGATGGCGATGGCACCTGCTAGACCGCGATATGCCCAAGTCCCTAACATACAGGTTGAGCGTGCGGCACCGCGGAGGACATCCGTCGAGGCTGCCGATGTGATGCGGCCTGACCAGCGGGCCGGAAGGGGCGGCCCGGTGTTAGATCTCAAGCGGCTGATGCTGCTTGGGATGCCGCCGAAATGCACGCGGCTGGGCGGCGGCCGTAACTTTCCCCCACGAGATGCATGGAGAAGGCTTGCATGGATCACGGAGTATCTCGCCGCAATTTTCTGGGACAAACGTCCCTAGGGCTCGCCATGGCGGGAGCGGCTGTCTGGACGCTGCGGGCGGACGCCGCGCCGACCGAGTCCAGCGGCACCATCGAAGAAGCCTACGCCATCATCAAGAATGACCAGCCGGCCCACGGCTTTGACCCCACCGCCGATAACATCCTGGGGCCGTACCACCGGCCGGGGGCTCCATTCCGGGCGAAGATCACGCCACCCTTGGTGCCCGGCAAGACCCTCGTGATCTCCGGCCGCGTTTGGGGAGCAGATCCCCGCCGTCCGCTGAAAGGCGTGGTGCTCGACGTCTGGCAGGCCGATGCCAACGGTCGGTACGACAACGACGATCCGAAGAACCCGCCGAAACCCAACGTCTTTTTGAACCGCGCCCGGCTCGTCACCGACGAAGAAGGGTACTACGAGTACGAGACAATTCACCCGGGGCCATATCAAACCGGACCTGGCCGTTGGCGGCCGAGCCACATTCATTACCTGGTGCGCTGCCCCGGCTACAAGCAATTGATCACGCAGCTCTATTTTCGCGGCGATCCGCACAATGCCACGGACCGGTTCGTTAAAGAGTCGCTGATTGTCGACGTCGAAGAAGTCAAAACGCCCGACGGCAAGACGTTTGAACGCGGTGTCTTTGATATCGTGCTTGCCAAGGCGTGAACCGCAAAACCCCGCCGCATCGCGCGTGCCGTTTCGTCAGCGTTTTGACACGAGCGCGATGTGGCACGACGTAGGCGGCCCCTCGATCACGACGGGTAGCGTCAGTTGCTCGCCTAGCGCACGCCGTGACGGCGCAAGTACTGGCGGTGGTATTGCACCCAGCCGCTGACGCGGCCGCGGTAATCCAGGCAGCGATCCGGATAGGTGGCAGCCAGGTTGTGGGCTTCATCCGGATCGGCGTGGATATCGAACAGTTCCTCTTCGTCGCTGGCGACGTGGTACAGGTACTTGTACTGGCCGTCGCGCAAGCCGACGACGACGTTGTTGCCCACGCAGAAGAAGTACGCCGGGCGGTCATCACCTTGCCGGAAGATGCTCCGTCCCTGCCAAACGGCCGGAGCCGGCACGTCGAGCAGTTGTAGAATGGTCGGGGCCACGTCGATCTGTTCCCGCGGCTCGGTGATGTGCCGCGGCAGATTCTTCAGGCTGGAGTGCATCAGCACCAGCGGCACGTGTACGTTGCATTCGTAGATGCCGAAGTTGTGGCTCCGCTGATTGTGCTGCCCGAATGCTTCGCCGTGGTCGGCGGTGATCACCACCAGGGTATCGTCGAGTAGTCCTCGGCGATCGAGCTCGCCCAGGTACCAGGCGATGTTCTCGTCGGCCGCTCGCAGGGCGTTCAGATAATCGCGGAACTTGCGATCCTTGACGTCAAACTTCATCGGCGCCTGCGGCGTGGCGTAGGGGTGGTGGGTTTCAATCGTGTACGCCAGCAGGCAGAACGGCTGGTCGGGATCGGCGTCGATCCATTCGAGCGTAGCCTCGAACATGTGGCGGTCGGTCACACCCCAGGAGTTGAGGCGTTCGACCGGAATGGTTTCGGCATCGATCAGCGTTCCCACCCGACTTTGCAGGAACCGGTGTCGGTGCATCCAGCTCCAGAAGCCGGAGTGGGCATAGCAGGTACGGTAGCCACGCTCCCGCAGGACTTCGGTCAAGGTGGGAACATCAAAGCCCTGGGGGGCGTTGACGATCAGATTCCAGTCGAGCCGCGGATAGACGCTGGCCGAAATCGAAACCACGCTTTTGCAGCTGTACGGTGCCGACACGTAGTAGTGGTCGCACACGACCGAAGTACGCTCGGCGACCAGCCGGTCGAGGTTCGGGGTGGTCGGGTGCGGTGAACCGTACAGGCTCAAGTATTCGGCCGCCGTCGATTCCAGCAGAATGATCAGCACATTCTTGGGACGCTTGCCTTCCAGCGGCAGTGGAGCGAATTCCAGGTGTTGTTTGCCGGCGGTTTCCTGCTCGCGGCGGATGAAGTCGTCAGTATTGCTGTAGCCCGTGTTGAAATACACGGTAAACGGCTGTTCCTTGCAGACCTCCTCCAGGCAGCTTGCCAGGAACTCCCACTGCGGATTGGCCGAGATGCGGCGTTCCCAGCGGTACGGCTGGTTCCAGGCGGCGCCGATGTAGGCCTGGGCGACCGACGCATAGGCCGTTACCAATATCACGCCGGCGGTCAGCGTTTTGAAGCCTAAGCGTGCGCCGCCGCGGAACCAGGGCACACGGCGCATCAGCCGCGGCAGCAGGATCATCGCCAGGGGAGCCAGGCACAGCGCCGTAACCATCGGTGCGGTGAGGTACGGCGTGACCGAAGAAACCATTGGCCCGGCCCCGCCGACCATTGACAGGACACGCACGCTGAAGGGCTGCATCGTCACATAGAAAAAGCCCAGACTGAAGATGGCGAACAGCCCGCTCAGGTAGAACACGCCATACACGGCAGCCCGCCAGGCACGGCGCGACCAGACATGCCGGACGGCCAGCGGGGCCGCCAGGTAGCACACCACAAACAGTGCGGCCAAGTAGGCGATATCGGCGGCGACCACAATGCCCAGTCGCAGGATCCAGCGGAAGAAGTCGCTGACGCTTTGGACCGTTTCAAACGGCAGCAGCGCGGCCTTCACGCCGATCAGAATGACGCCCAGGCCAAGCGCCAACGCAACCAGTTCGCCGCGCATGGCGGCCAGTGACGCCTGACAGGGGACAGACCAACGTTCTGGGCTTGCCGCCGTACGCGCATGGTGCGGGTTGCCCCCGGACGGGATCGATTCGTCGGCCGCTGACAGCACGGCCGACGATACTGGCTCGCGGTTCATGGCATCCTTGCCGAGTTTTTTTGGAAAGGCACGTTGCCGCGGTGCGGGAAGGGGCAGCCGGGCGACGTGGTGAGGGTTATAGCCGTACCTGGTCGAGCGCCTGCTGGGCGCGGAAACGCACCTTGGCGTCGTCGTCTTCCAGGGCCACCTGCAAGGCCGGCACCGCAGGTTTGGCCGCCGGGCCAATCGCCCCCAACGCGTAAGCGGCGCCTTCGCGCACCCGGGCGTCTTCGTCTTTCAGAGCCGCGGTCAGGGCATCGACCGCGCCGGCCGCCGTGGGGCCCAGCCGCACCAGCGCATAGGTTGCCCGCCACCTTGTGGTGGCATCACCGGAGGCCAGCCAAGCTTTGAGCGGTTCGACGGCGTCGACCGAGTCGGGCGTCAACTCGCCCAGCGCCAGCACCACGCCGTAGCTCACCTTCCATTGCTTGTGGTTCAGGTTGCGCCGCAAGGCTTCCAGGGCAGCAGGCAGTTCGCGATTGGCCTGGATCAGCACCATGGCCATGTTGGTCTGGTGCTCTGGTTCGCCGGAGCGAAGGACGTTCAACACGGCATCGATTTCAGCCGGATCCAGCCGCAGCAGCGCCATCGCGGCCCCGCAGCGCTTGTCGCGTTGGCTATCGGTCAGCGCTGCACGGAGGTAGCTGCGGGCGTCGTCGCCCATGGCCACCAGCGAGGCGATGGCTCGCTCGTGCCGCTTGGGGTACCGCAGGTCCATGTCGGCCAGCCATTGGCTGAACGATTTGCCCTCGTAGCTGGGTTCGGCGCTACAGCCCAAGCACCAGCACAGCGTTCCTAATGCCAGGATGAGCTTTGGGTTAAGCATCCGTTGGCCTCCCTGCCGGCTGCCCTCCGCTTTAGGGGCCGATGCACTCCTGGCACCGGCGCAAAGTCAAACCGCCCGGACGACTCACCAGAATCGAGGATATTCGCGGCATCAACGTATGCCGCCACGTTTTCCGGGGCAAGATCAGTCGGCGGCGCGGGCGGCCTGGAAAGAGTGTGCAGCTTGCGCATGCTGGCGGGGTACCTTACCGCGCCAAATCGGCCAAAAGCCCGGTCGTTTCATCGTTTCCTGCTGCCGGGGCCCGTTCCCTTCTGGCGACTTGTCGCTACAATCGCATCGGGCGCTAACGGATGTGCAGTTGCGGGTGCTGCTGCGCCGTGCTGGCTGCGAACGCCCCCAACGGGGGCGGTGCCGAGGAGGTCGCGCGAAACGACCGCCACTTCCTCGCGGCGAGCCCGAGGTAAAGAGATTGCCCGCAACAGCTTGCGCCCAGCTACGCGGTCCCCGGCCACTGATGGAGCCATTGCTGGGGAGCAAATGAAAAAAAGGAGGGCCCTTGCTCGCCGGTACAAGGACCCTCCCGGATCGTTTCGGCTGCCCGAGGCGAGGCGTTGTCGCAGTGCCTCGCTCGGAGACCCACAGCCGTGGTGTTAGGTATCGGATGCCCGGTGCCGGCCGCATGAGCGGCTGCAAGCATCACGGCATCATCGGCACACCTGGCATACTTTCACGCAGAGGCTCGCCCCCCAGACCGCGAAACCAGCCCGGCTCCCGGTTCGCCCCGGCGGCAAGTCGCCGCTCACTCCGGCAACTTCGATAGATCCCGAACACTTTCCCGCACCCCACCAAGGTGACCACTACGACGATGACGGAAAACTCGCCGAAAACGGCCAAACTGGCCCTCGAAGACGGCACCGTTTACACCGGCTTTGCGTTCGGAGCAGAAGGCGAGGTCGACGGCGAAGTCTGCTTCAATACCTCGATGACCGGGTATCAGGAGATCCTGACCGATCCCAGCTATCGCGGGCAGATCGTCACGATGACCTACCCGGAAATCGGTAACTACGGCGTCAACAATGAGGACGTCGAAAGCCAGAAGCCGCACCTGTCGGGCTTCGTGATTCGCGAACTGAGCCGCCGCCGGAGCAATTTCCGGTCGAGCGACGATCTCGCATCGTACCTGCGGCAGAACAACATCGTCGGCCTTTGGGGGATCGATACCCGCGCCCTGGTACGCCGCCTGCGCAACGCCGGCGCGATGAAGGGCATCCTCAGCACCGTGGACCTGGACGACGAGAGTCTGGTTGCCAAAGCCAAAGCCAGCCCCGGCCTGGTGGGCCGCGACTTGGTGCGCGAGGTGGTGCCGTCGGAACCCCGCGTGTGGGAAGAACGGCTCAGCCCATACGATCAGCTCAAGCCGCGGGCCAACGGCACCCCGGCCGAGCCGCTGCACGTGGTCGCCCTCGACTTTGGCATGAAGTACAACATCGCCCGGCACCTGGCCGACCGCGGTTGCCGTGTGACGGTGCTGCCCGGCACCTCGACGGCCGATGAGGTGATGGCGTACCAGCCCGATGGCATCTTCCTCTCCAACGGGCCTGGCGACCCTGAGCCGCTGACCTACGCGATCGAAACGATCCGCCAACTGCTCGGCAAGAAGCCCATCTTTGGCATCTGCCTGGGCCATCAACTGTTGTCGCTGGCCTGCGGTGCCAAGACCTTCAAGCTCAAGTTCGGCCACCGCGGCGCCAACCAGCCGGTGCTGGATCGCCGGACCGGCAAGGTCGAGATCACCACGCAGAACCACGGCTTTGCCGTCAGCCCCGACAGCCTGCCCGAGGTGCTGGAAGTCACGCACGTTCACCTGAACGACAACACGATCGCCGGCGTGCGGCACCGCGAGCTGCCGGCGTTCAGCGTGCAGTTCCACCCCGAGGCTTCGGCCGGCCCGCACGATAGCCACTATCTGTTCGACGAGTTCCTCGAACTGATGCAGAAGGCCCGGCAATAACCTGCCGGGAGGCATCGGCCGTCTTGGTCGCGAGCGCCGGCTGAACGTCCGCGCCGACGCTCCCTTGGTTCTTCCTGCCGACGAACAATCTGCCATGCACTTCCGCACCCGTGCCATCCATGTTGGGCAGCACCGTGATCCCGCCACGGGAGCCGTCGTCCCGCCGATCCATGTGGCGAGCACCTTTGTCCAGCCCGGCGCTGGCGAGTGGGGCGAGTTCGACTACACCCGCAGCGGCAATCCTACCCGCAAGGCTCTGGAACAGACGCTGGCCAACCTCGAAGGCGGTGTGGGAGCCTTGGCGTACTCGTCGGGCATGGCGGCCATCCACGGCGCGGCGATGCTGCTTTCGGCCGGCGACCACGTGGTGGCCGGCTCCGACATCTACGGCGGTACCTACCGGCTGCTGCACAAGATTCTCAATCGGGCGGGCATCACGGTTACGCTCGCGCCCAGCAGCGATCTCGGTCAGTTCGCCGCCGCGTTTACGCCGCAGACGAAGCTCGCCTGGATCGAAAGCCCCGGCAATCCACTGCTCTCGATCACCGATATCGCGGCCTGCGCCGAACTGGCCCACAAGCACGGTGCCTTGCTGGCCGTGGACAACACGCTGGCCTCGCCGGTGCTCACGCGGCCGCTGGAACTGGGGGCCGACATCGTGATGCACAGCGTCACCAAGTACCTGGGCGGGCATAGCGATCTGCTGGGCGGCGCCCTGGTGGTTCGCGACGAAGAACTATTCAAGAAGCTGTACTTCATCCAGAACGCCACCGGGGCCGTGATGGGGCCCTGGGAATCGTTCCTCACCTCGCGGGCGATCAAGACGCTGGAGCTGCGCGTGCGGGCACAATCGGCCACGGCGGCCGCGTTGGCGCAGTACCTTAAGGAACATCCCGAGGTCGCCAAGGTCTATTACCCCGGGCTGCCCGACCACCCCGGCCACGACCTTGCCGCGCGGCAGATGGACGGAGCCTTTGGCGCCATCATCAGCTTTGAACCGCACGGCGATTTCCAGCGGGCCAAGCGGCTGGTCGAGTCGACCAAACTTTTCCAACTGGCGGTGAGCCTGGGCGCGGTGGAATCGCTCATCGAGCAGCCGGCTGCCATGTCGCACGCCAGCTACGACCGCCAGGACCGGCTGGCCCACGGCATCACCGACAGCCTGATCCGGCTGAGCGTGGGCCTGGAAGCGTTTGAAGACCTGCGCGACGACTTGGACCAGGCTTTGCGGAGTTCGCGGTAAGTGCGCCGCGTGCGGCCATTCACTGCATTACATTCCACCACACGCAGTTCAGTACGCCGCCCTCCCTGGCCAGTTCCAAACAGAGAACCGAGGCGATGGTCGCGCCCGGCAGGGCTTGCTCCAGCCGCCGGATAGCCACGTCATCACTGGCCGATCCATAGGCTGGCACAATTACCAGGTCGCCGATCCGCAGGAAGTTGGCGTAGTTGCCCGCCGCGGAACGGATGCCATCTCGCTGATCGTCCTCAAAGAAGTAGGGCGCGGTCTCGCGCACCGGTTTGCTGGCGAAACGCATTTTCTGATCGGCCGGGCGGCGGAAGCGATTCTCTCGGCCGCCAGCCTGTTTTCACCGGCCGGCTTGAAGCTCCACACGGTCAGCCATCTGCAGCGCCGCAAGTCGATTACATTGAAGCCGTTCACGATTACGCCGTTCTTAATCGACCACTCGGCCTATGACAGCTATTCCGTCCTGGTTGAGGCCGCCGGCAATCGGATGAGATGCCCACCGGTTTGGTGTTCCGGTCAGAACATCGACCGCATTGTGACGTTGCTCAAGGCCTGTAACCAGTCGAACCGAGAGTTGATCCTTGACGTCTAGACGGCGGAGATTCTGCGGGCCACTGGCAACCAGCGATCGCCTCAAGGAACTTGGGACGGAGCGCGTGTCTTTCCGTCCAAAAGTAAGAACCGCCGCATCGTCGGGGAGAAAGCGCTTGAGATTGTGAACCCCTGCAAACCCATCGTATCTATCCAGAGCAATTAGCCGGCGCGGCGCCGCAATCGGTGATGCTGCTCCGGCCCAGCATGATCGCGGACTTGGAGGAAGCCGGCTGCCTCGACGGCGCATCGCTGGTGTGTTCCGTGTGGCCCTGCTACCTGAACGCCCCGGCAATTCAATGGTTGCGCGATTGGCTCCAGCAGCGAGGCCTCTCGATCCATCATGGTCACACGTCCGGCGATGCCACCGCTGCCGATCTGCAACAAGTGCGAAACGCGTTTCTCTACGCCGTCGTTGTTCCCGTGCATCTGCCGACCTCGAACGGCTTTCCACGATGTTCCAACCCTTCCCCGTGTGGATAACGCCTATACTTGGGACTCGCTGGGCGATAGTCCTGTGCTGCCACCCGAATCAATAAATATTGTGATTAATCCAGACAGCAGAGGCGTTGTAATGAACGCCTCGTGGCTTACGACGCGCGTTCGCGTGGTGAATGATCCAAGAGATGGAAAAGGTTTTTTTCGTCTACACGCATCATTTGAAACGCGGAGAAATCAATACCGACCGTGCTGCACGCGGGTGAAGCGACGGCACACGCGTACCGCCGAGCTTCATCTACACCGACATTCACGCCGCCGAGCGAAGGAGGTCGATGCATGGGGGCTCCGGCCGTCCAGTTAGAGGCTGTCCAAAAAGCGGTCTTGGATGAATGCCGGTTGAGTGGTTAAA
>CALBRZ010000032.1 GCA_937927735.1 uncultured Planctomycetales bacterium | reverse complement strand
GTTCAAAACGGTCCTTGCGGTACATCACCGGGCAGAGCTCGCCGCCTTCTTTGCCGTCGGCGCGGCCCACGCCGATGAAGCCGTAGCCGGGCAGCGCTTCGCGCAGAGCCTTGCCTTGAAAGGCCATGACTTCTTGGCCGCCCAGCAGATCGGGGGTGAAGTCCAGGATCACCTGCTTCACCAGCTCAGCCCGGTGGGGCCACGAATTGGGGCCGTCGTTGGCCGTGCCGAAGCGGATGTTGAAGCTCATCACCCGCAAATCCATCGGATTGTCCTCGGCCGAGGCGGTGGTCGCGATCAGGCCGCATACGGCGGACAACAGTCCCCAAACGCACAATCGGATTGAACGGTTCACAACTGGCTCCAAATCGTATCGTGACCTAGTCTTCCGGGTCTGCTGTCGCGATCGCCCGCGTGGCATCATAGAATGACGGACACACCCCTGCGTCGATGTGACAGCTTCCCCCCAATATAACGACAACCCCATGAGCAAATCAGAAGAATACTGGGTTGGCTTCGACCTGGGCGGCACCAAGATGCTCGCGACGGTGTTCGACGGCAACTTCAAGAAGTTGGGCCGCGAACGCAAACGCACCAAGGGTGCTGAAGGTGCCCAGGCCGGCGTCGAACGCATCGTCAGCACCATCGACGCCGCCCTGAAGGATGCCAAGATCGAGCGTGGGCAGCTGTCCGGCATCGGCATGGCCTGCCCCGGCCCGCTGGACTTGAATAAGGGCGTCCTGATCGAGTCGCCCAACCTGGGCTGGAAGAACCTGCCGATCAAGCAGCACCTGGAGCACGAATACGGCTGCCCGGTGGTGATCCTGAACGACGTCGATGCCGGTGTGTACGGCGAATACCGCTTTGGCGCCGGCCGCGATGCCCGATGTGTGATCGGCGTGTTTCCCGGCACGGGCATCGGCGGCGGCTGCGTGTACGAAGGCCGCATCATCCGCGGCAAGGTTCGCAGCGCCATGGAGATTGGCCACATGCGCGTGGCGCCCGGTCCGCGCTGCGGCTGCGGCCGCAAGGGCTGCCTGGAAGCGGTGGCAAGCCGGCTGGCAATTTCGGCGGCCGCGGCGGCTGCCGCTTATCGCGGCCAGGCTCCATACCTGTTGAAGCACTGCGGCACCGACCTGAGCAACATTCGCAGCAGTGCCCTGGCCGAGTCGATCAAGGCCGGCGATACGGCGATTGAGCACATCGTCCGCGATGCGGCGGCCACCATCGGCGTGGCCGTGGGAGGCATCATCAACATCATGCTGCCCGAGGTGGTGGTGCTGGGCGGCGGCCTGGTTGAAGCGATGCCCAAGCTCTTTGTCGAAGAAGTGGAGAAGGCCGCTCGCGGTGTGGTGATGCCTTCGTTTGAAGACACGTTCAAGGTGCAGGTGGCCAAGCTGGGCGACGATGCCACCTCGCTGGGCGCCGCGGCCTGGATGCAGCACACAGCCACCGAAGTGGCGCAGACCGCGCACGCGTAAGAACGCGACCGCTTCGAAACGATCGGTAAGAGCGCGACTAGCGGCGGGCTTTAAAGGCGTCGATCGCTTCGCCAAAGTCGCCGACCAGGCGGACGGTCACTTCGCGCGTCAGTTCGGCCGCGATAGGCTGCCGGATTTGACCGCGCGGAGCATGCCACCGCCGCAGGCTGATGCTGCCGCGCCGGACCAGCAGTTCGTAATAGCGCGTGCCGTCGTCGTCGCGCTGGGGCGGGTTCGACCGCATCTGGACCGTGCAACTTTCACCGTCGGACTCGATCGGCGAAACCGGTTCCAGCAGGTAGGTCAGCCGGCCGGACAGCTTTGTGGAGAGATCTTGAAGCTGCGCCAGCGTGGCATTGGTGAGCGCCCCGGATTCCACGCGCAGTTCACGGCAGGCCACCGCGAAACGGTCCAGTTCGTCCAACTCGCAAAATGCCCGCTTGTCGCCCGCGAGGGCCTTCACCGTGACGGGCCCCGGCCCGACGGTTTGCTGAAGTTGCCGTTGGAATTCGCTGCGGATCGTCATGGTGCAGTCCTCTGCGGTGTGACGCGAAGCCGCGGGGATGTCTGGCCCGTCTGTTAAACGACGTGTCCGGGGGCCATGGTCGCGCCGTCCCTCGTTACGGCTCGCGTTGGCGGAGTCGTTCACTGACGCCGCCGAGGTTTGCGTCGATCGGTTGGGCTAGCTTTTCTGCGGCGACGCGACGCATTACGTCGCCACGTTGTAGGTCTTGCTGGAACCGTTGCTGTTGTTCTTGGCTCGCGTAATCTTGTGTTCGAAACCGTCGTAGCTGAGCACGGCGGGGCCATCGTCGAATACCGATTCGATATGCACCGGCCGGCCCCACAGCGTGTACAGGTTGACGAGCGTGTCGCGGGCGTAGCCCCGGTGCAGTTCCGTGCCCTGGAACTGGTGGACCAGGTACAGCTCGCCGCGGTTCTTGTAGTTGCCGTCGATCAGTTCGATGATCGGGCGGCCCAAGTTGGTCAGGCTGGCCAGCAGTTGCTGTTTGATCCGCTGGAACTCCCGGCTTTCGATCTCGTAGTAGTCGGTGTGCTCGTTGTAGCGGAACGAAAACAGCTTGTGCTCGCGGCAGAAATCCTCGGTCAGGAACGTATCGAGGAACGTGATGTCGTTATGGACGCGGCGGACCTCGAAGATCTTCTCGCGGCCCAGCCCCGCGTGCGTGTTCCAGTTACGGCGTTCCTCGATGTCGTCGCATTCTTCGTACTCGCGGCCGAAGCAGCCGCGGTTCCAGCGATCCTCGATATCGCGGAACAGTTCCACGCCCAGCTTGTACGGGTTGAGCCGGTTGCCGTAGGTGGCCAGCGTTCCGGCCGTGTGGTCGGCGTAGTCGATCACGTCGCCGGCCTCCAGACCGTGCCGGGTCATGATGGTCGAGTGCCAGTAAGTGGCCCAGCCCTCGTTCATGATCTTGGTCTGGCCCTGCGGGGCGAAGTAATACGCCTCGTCGCGGATGATCGAGAGCACGTCGGCCTGCCACGGCTTCAGCGGCGCGTTCTCCAGCAGATAAGCCAGCACGTCGCGGGTAGGCAGGTTGGTCGCGTGCTGCCGTTCCTGTTGTTTGCGGCGCAGCTCTTCGGCTTCGGCCGCCAGCCGCTCCGGCGGGTTGATGAAGTCGTCCATGTACGACTTCGCCTGGAACTTGCCCGGCATGGGGGCCGGCGGTTCCTCGTCGGCCGGCGTGAACTGGTAGCGGTTGCTTTCGTCGTGCCGTTTGATGAACGGCGAGTAAATATCGATCAGGTTTTCCACCGACAGGCAGGCGTCGATGAACGTCTCCACCGTTTCGACGCCGAACCGCTCCATGTAGCGACGGACGCGATTGCCGTGGTTGGCCATCTCGTCCATCATTTTGCGGTTGGTCTGGCTGAACCAGTAGTTGTTCTTGAAGAAGTCGCAATGCCCATACACGTGGGCCATCACCAGCTTCTGGTCGGTGAGCGAGTTGGACTGCATCAAGTAGGCGTAACAGGGATCGTTATTGATGACCAGCTCGTAGATCTTCGACAGGCCGTACGAGTAGCTCTTGGATAGCTGCTCGTACTCCATGCCAAACCGCCAGTGCGGGTAACGCGTGGGGAACCCGCCGTAGGCGGCGATTGCGTTGAGCTGGTCGTAGTCGACCACCTCGAAGATCACCGGGAAGCAGTCCAGGCCATAGCTCTCCGCATGCCGGCGCATCTGCTCCTGCGCGGCGATCAGCTCGGGCGTCAGCGGGTGGAAGCGGTGTAGCGACATGCGTTAGCGATCCTCGGGAGAACTCGTTCTCCAGGCCGGAGGCAGGCGGTTACTCGACCGGTTGGACCATGAACCGCGATTCGGGGGCCTGGTGGATCATGTCCCACAGCCGTGGAAACTCGCTGCTGAGCTTCCGCCGGGCGCACACCAGGGCCTCGTGCATGGTGGCGGCCTCGACCTCCACGCGAACATGTCCCAGGCGGACTTCAAACCGGCGTGCCGGAAAAGCCTGCTGCTGCGACGTTGCTTGAATCATGGCCTTGTCCCTGTTAGGTGCGAACAATCGTGGTGCGAAACCTCTGTGCTCTGGACAATCGTGGCTGCCTGGCGGGTCCAATCCCTTGGCCGCTACCGGCCCTTGCCTAAAAAGGTCTTGATCGAGTCGTAAATGGCGTCGCGATCCGGAATCTCCGACAGCACCAGCTTCCCGGGATCATCCAGGGTGAGGCTGGCCAGGGAATGGATGAACTCGCCGCTGCCGTAAGGGCTTTCCACCTGCCCGTAACAGAACAGGTTCACGTGCGGCAGGATGTGCTCCCGCAACAGGTTCAGGCTGCGTTCATTGTCCTCTCCCCAGTTGTCGCCATCGGAGAACTGGAAGCAGTAAATGTTCCACTCCACCGGTGAGAACTCGCGCTGGATCAGGTCCGCGCACACGCGATAGGCCGAACTGATCCGCGTGCCGCCGCTCTCGCGGGTGTGATAAAAGGTTTCTTCATCCACTTCCTTGGCGGCGGCGTCGTGGATGATGTAGCGCCGTTCCAGGCCGTCGTACTGGCTGCGGAGCCAGGTATCGATCCAGAACGCTTCCACCCGGACAATCTGCTTCTGCTCCTCGGTCATGGAGCCCGACACGTCCATCATGTAAATGATGACCGCGTTGGCGACCTGCTCGTGGACCACGTCCCAGGAGCGGTAGCGGCGATCCTCGCGGTAGGGGATCACCACCGGGTTGTCCGGGTTATAGGTTCCCGACGAAATCTGCCGCCGCAGCGACTGCATGTACGTCCGCTTGAAATGCCGCAGCGACTCGGGGCCGGTGCGACGGATGCTGTTGTAGCGGGCTTTTTCCTGCTTGAGGTTCTCGCGACCCTTGGGCTGAATCCGGGGCAGTTCCAGTTCGTCGCCCAGGATCGCGGCCAGTTCGTCGAGCGACACGTCCACTTCGAGGATGTGGGCGCCCGGATCGCTGCCGGCCTGGCCCTGCCCGCCTTCGCCGTCATCGCCGGGGCGGCCGATCGGCTGGCCGATTTCGCCGTCGCCCTGCCCTGCCCCGCCCGAACCGTTCTTGCCGAACTTGAAGTGCGGCACGTCGAGCTGCGGCACGGGGATGCTGACCAGATCGCGACCCTTGCGGCCGATCATCTCGCCCTGCGAAACGTACTTCCGCAGGTTCTGCCGGATCTTGCCGCGCACGATTTGCTTGAAGCGGTTCTGGTCGCGTTCAATCTTCAAACCCATGGCTGGCCGACTGCGTTAAACGGAAACGGATCTCAAAACGGCTAGGGCTATCGCTGGTGTCCGGTTCGCCATGGGAGAGCGGCCGCGGCCGCCGACACGCGGAGCCGCCCTGCTGCTCCCACGGCAAAAGGTGAATCGTGGAGGTCAATCACTGTCGGGGATGCTTAGTGCTTGGTGTCGCCGCGGGCGAAGATGCTGGCCACGTAGTTCAACACGTCGGTGGCGCTTTCTTCGTCGTAGCCGTAGTCGCGGATCAGCCGGGCCTTGACCACGTCGATCTTGGCCTGGGTTTCCTGGTCGACCACGTTGGACACCAGGCTCGTGAGCTTGATGCTGTCCTTCTGGTCCTCGAACAGCTTCAGCTCCAGGGCCTTGTTCAACCGCTCATTGGTGCGGAAGTCGAACGTTTTGCCGTCGATCGACAGCGCGCCAATGTGGTTCATGATCTCCCGGCGGAAGTCGTCCTTGCGGCTTTCGGGGATGTCGATCTTCTCTTCAATCGACCGCATCAACCGTTCATCCGGCTCTTCGTACTGGCCGGTGAACTTGTTCTTGACCTTCTCCCGCTGGGTGTAGGCCTTGATGTTGTCGATGTAGTTAGCGCACAGCCGGGCCAGGGCGTCCTCGTCGGCCGCGATCGCGCGCTGCACTTCGTTCTTCACGATGTTTTCGTATTCCTCTTTCACCACCGTCAGCAGTTGGCGGTAATGGTTCCGCGTTTCCTCGCTGTTGATCAGGCTGTGGTGCTTGAGGCCAGCTTCCAGTTCGTTGAGGACCATAAAGGGGTTCACACTTCTGGCCTCGGGGTGGGCCACGATGGCGTTGGAGATCTTGTCCTGCACGTAACGCGGCGAGATGCCGTGCATGCCTTCGTTAACGGCCTCCTCCTTGAGCTGCTTGACGTTGTCCTCGGTGAAGCCCGGCAGGCTCTTGCCGTTGTACAGCTTGAGCTTCTGCAGCAGCGTCAGGTTGGCGTTCTTGGGTTCCTCCAGACGCGTGAGCACGGCCCACATGGCCGCCATCTCAATGGTATGCGGCGCGATATGCTTGCCGCGAACCTTGTTATTGTTGTAGTCCTTCTCGTAGATCTTGATTTCGTCGTCGAGCTTGGTGACGTACGGCACGTCGATCTTCACCGTACGGTCGCGGAGCGCCTCCATGAACTCGTTGTTCTGCAGGCGGCGGTACTCCGGCTCGTTGGTATGCCCGATGATGACTTCATCAATATCCGTCTGGGCGAACTTCTTGGGCTTGACCTTGTGTTCCTGGCTGGCGCCCAGGAGGTCGTACAGGAACGCCACGTCGAGCTTGAGCACTTCGACAAACTCGATCAGGCCGCGGTTGGCCACGTTGAACTCGCCGTCGAAGTTGAACGCCCGCGGGTCACTGTCGCTGCCGTACTCGGCAATCTTGCGGTAGTTGACGTCGCCGGTGAGCTCGGTGGAGTCCTGGTTCTTTTCGTCCTTGGGCTGGAAGGTGCCGATCCCGATCCGGTCCTGCTCGCTGAGGATGATGCGCTTCACGCGCACGTCCTGGATCACGCGCGTCCAGTCGCCGCCGTACTTGCGCAACCGCTGGTGGTACATGAACCGGCAGAGCGGATCGAGGTCGCCCTCGATGCGGACGTGGTAATCGTTCTCGCCGCGGCCTTCGTTGAGCTGCGCGGCGATTTCCTCGCGGAACCGGTTGGGGATCAGGTGCAGCGGTTCCTCGTTCATCGGGCACCAGGTGGTTTCGCCCGTTTCTTCGTCGTACCAGCCCAGCGTGTACAGTGCGCCTTCGTCGCGGGCGCTATACCGCTCCAGGCCCTTTTTCAGCAGCCGCACGATGGTGCTCTTGCTGCTGCCGACCGGGCCGTGCAGGAGCAGCACGCGGCGTTCGATGCCGTAGCCGCGCGCGGCGCTTTTGAGGGCGTTGACCAGTTGGTTGAGCGAATCATCGAGGCCGAACACGGCGTCGCGGCCTTCGCCATCGGGATCGTCGAAGAAGCGGTAATGCAGCTTCTTCTCGCGGCGCGATTCGCGGACCTCGACGCCGTACGACATGATCATGTCGTAAACCCGCTCGAACGCATTGCGCGTCACCTCGGGCCGTTCGCGGACGATGTCCAGGTATTCCTCGAACGTGCCTTCCCAGGTCTTGCGGCGGAACTGTTCCAGGTCTTGCCGTTGGCCGACCAGCGAAATGATGTTGGTGCCTCGGGTCATGGATTTTCCCTCTGGTCTCTGTTGCGTGGATCGTGGGCGACGCTCGGGGCCGTCGCATCCGTCTCCGACGAGGGGCGCGAGCGATCGCAGGCAATGCGGCGCGCGATGAACCAACGCGTGCGCTCGCTACTGCCTGAAGCGTTTTATGTTGTCAGGTTGTTTGAATGGTTGGCTGGGAAATGAATGTCCGTGTGTACCTGGTTGGCGGTGATAGCGGGCGCCAGCGACTCAACAGCGACTCGCGTGTGACAGGTTGAATGGATTGCCGTGGGTGATGTTGGGGATTCTGGACCATTTGCGTCTTGCACCAACGACTAGTCGCATCGCTCTCTGGCCAATCAGGTTCGCTGCGCGCACGCGCTTACGCACGGGTGCGACGGGTTCGCGAGCGCACGGCCCAGCGGCGGGCTCCCTGGACAGCAAGGCACCCATTCGGCCTTTGAAGAGAGCCGCCGGTCGGAAGGCGACCAGGCGAATCCGCACCGCGCAGCAGCGACCGCGGAGCGATTCAACGGGAAGTTGAAAAAGAGCGAGAGAGCGAAGCGAGAAGCTCGAAGGCAGGCAGAGTGTGGATTGAACCGATCCCTTCGGTCCCCGGTGAGCCCGGCTTTTCGTTATGCAGGCAAGGATTGCCGCACACCGAGGGAAGCGTTTCTGCTTCTGCCACCCCTTAGTATCGCCTCAAACTGTTTGCAAGGCAATAGCACATTAGCGGCCAAAGGCGCAAAATCCATGCGCCCGCACCAGGCCATGATGCGCAAATGAAAAGAATAGATTGATTTAGAAATCAAAGAACCAATGCGCTTCAGGACGGCTTCAATTGGTTGCCAATGTGACAGATCGGTCTATTTTCAACCCCACATGGCACATTGGCGGCCAATTGACGTGGTGATGAACCCCAGGGAAACAACGGTTTTCTTCACCACGGGCGGCCAGGTGGCGGCTCCCATTGGCCGCCCTCCAAGACCTCAACGGTGCTGTTTCGGTCCCGCCGGCAGTGCTAGCAGCGTTGGGGAGAAGAATACCGCAGCCGGGCAGCGACCTGCAAGTACAAGAACATCTAGCGCCAACCGCCCGGTGTCGTGATATTTCGCCCCCCGGCGGTTGAGGCTTATGCGAAAAGCCGGGCCAACGTGCTAGTCAGCCAGGGCGGCTTCCGCGGCTTCCAGCAGCCGTTCCATGGCAAACGGTTTGCGGATGTAGGCCACCGCGCCCAACAACTCGGCATACTGCTCGTGGCGTTTGCCTTCGTTGGCGGTGATCATGATCATCGGCGGCGGCGTGGTGGCGCTGCGTTGCAGTTTCTCCATCACGAGGAAACCGCTCCGCTTGGGCATCATCATGTCGAGGATGATCAGGTCGGGGCGTTCGGACTCCGCCTTGGTCAGGGCCTCGTTGCCGTCGTGTGCCACGACGACCTGGTAACCCCGCGACTCCAGCGCAATACGCACGCCGGTCAGTATTTCCTGGTCATCGTCGACGACGAGGATCTTCTTCGTTTCGTTGGTCTTGCTCATGGCGTCCGCCGCCTGCCAAAAAGGAGTTCGCCGCCTGAGCCTTCACAGCCCAGTGCGGTGGGGAGAGGCTGGTGCGACTGCACTCGCTACGTCGCCGGCCACCATGCTCCCGCCGCCAAGTGGGGGGGGGCGAGCGACGGCCGCAGCCGAAACGCAGAACGAGCGAAACAAGCATCCACCCTCATTGTTTATCCTTAACGATTAAGGGACTTATTTGCAAGGAGCTCGATCGGGGGTACCTACCGGGGGGCATCCTCATCCGGCCAACCCTTCGAAGCGGCAAAACTGGCAAACCACGGTTGGGGGAATGAACTTTCCTGCCGCTAAACTTGACCAACACTTGAGAAATGGTTTCCCGCGCTGTGGGCCTCCGGCCTGGCATGGCGGGTAGCGCGATTGCCGCCGGCTTTTTGGGGGTGGAAACGGAACCTCGATTTCCCCTGCCGGAGCGGGGATTCGCCTTGGATTCCCCGCGGTTGCGGTAACAATGGTGGTAACCACGCCGGGCATTGGCGAGGCCTGCCCATCGGCCTCTCGCGGTGTCCGGACTGCACAGAATGATCCTCCCCAAGATGGGCAACGTATCGGCTGCGGTTTGTCCCGGTCGCAGACAGCCAACCGCCTTGCCAGGAGTTGACGACAATGAGCGATGGCCGCATCTCGCGCCGCACGGCACTCAAAGCCCTGACCGCTGCATCGCTGAGCACCGGCTGGTTCATTAGCGGCCGCTCCCGGGCTCAAGCGGCGCTCGACCCGAAAGTTCGGGCGGCCGTGGAGCGTGGGCTGGACTGGGTGGCCAAGACGCAAAACCGCGTGGGCCGCTGGGATGCCCAGAACCAGTACCGCGTGCCGATGACCGCCTTGGCCGGCATCGCCCTGCTGGCCGAAGGCTCCACCACCACCCAGGGACGCTACGCCGAACAACTCCGCCGCGCGACCGACTACCTGATGGCGCAGTGCAAGCCCAACGGGCTGATCGGCGAGCTGAACGATCACCGTTATACCTACGGGCACGGCTTCTCGATGTTGTTCCTCTCCCAGGTACTGGGCGAGGAAGAAGACATGCAGCGCCGCAAGCGGCTCACCGAAGTGTTGGTGAAGGCCGTCGACTTCTGCGTGAAGGCGCAAACCAACGCCGGCGGCTGGGGGTACGTCAGCGCGAAGGATGGCGGCGGCTTCGACGAAGGCTCTACCACCGTGACCCAGGTGCAAGGGCTGCGTGGCTGCCGCAACGCCGGGATCCCGGTGCCCAAGGAAGCCATCGACAAGGCCATCAAGTACATCCACAACTGCACGATGCCCGACGGCGGCATCTGCTACAGTTCGCAGAGCCGAGGTGCCAGCCGGCCGCCGATCACCGCTGCGGCGGTTGCCTGCTTGTTCAACGCGGGCGAGTACAAGGGCGAGTACGTCAACAAGCTCTTGGACTACTGCAAGCGGACGATTCACGACATCGATAACCCGCGCGACGTGTTCGGCCACTGGCACTACACGTACTACTACTACAGCCAGGCCCTGTACCGGCTACCGAACGAGTGGGAGAGCTTCCGCGACAAGCTCTACGCGCGGCTGCTCCGCGAGCAGAATAGCGACGGCTACTGGACGGGCGATATTGGCCCCATCTATGTAACCTCGCTGAACTTAACGATGCTCCAGTTGGATAAGGGCCTGCTGCCCATCTATCAGCGGTAGAGGCCGGTTTGGGCTACCGCGCGCGGGCGCGTGGCTGCACCTGGTGCGCTTCTCCCCTGCCCTGTTCTTGCGCTTTTGCCGCGGCGCGAGCGGTGATGGATTTTTTCGCGCCACGCCAATGAACTTTGCGCCTGCCCGGGCGCACCTACCCCAAGATACGTGCTGGCTGCGGGCGATTCGCCGGCGGGGGAGCCATGCGGCGGTTTGCATCGCTAGCATTGGCGGCTTCGGCGGTTAGGAATCCCCTCGGCAGGCGGCTATAATGGCCGTTTGGACGCTGGGCTCCCGAAACGAGTGGGAGTTGGCAGGAGACACCCCAGCGCCATCCTTCCCAGCCAGCGCACGGGAGAACGCCGTGGCGATCGACATCGACCAGGCTAGCCGAGAGTATTTCGCCCGAATCCATCGGGCCGCGCTGGTGCTGACGGGCAACCCCTGGGATGCCGACGATCTGGCCCAGGAAACCTTCCTGGTGCTGGCCGGTAGCCGCCAGGGTTTCGAAGGCCGCAGCAGCACATACACGTATCTGTACGGGATATTGTTGAACTTGGAACGCCGTCACCGGCGGCGGGCCGGCATGCGGAAGCGCAAGCTCCGCGTGCTGTGGGACAACGAGCCTCGCGAGCGAACGGTGCCCGCGGCGGAAACCCCCATCGAGGTTTCCGAGTGGAAGTCGTCGCTGTGGTCGGTGGTGGCCAAGTTGCCCGACGGTCAGCGCCAGGCCCTGGTGCTGCGGTTCAGCGAGCACTTGCGCTACGACGAGATCGCCGAGGTGTTGGGCTGCCCCGTCGGGACGGTGAAATCGCGGATATTCAACGGCCTTGCCACGTTGCGGGAAATGTTGGGCGAAGGCTCCTCGCACGCCGCAGGCGATGTCCCCCGACACGCCTGGGAGGATCTGACGCATGTCATTTAAGTTCAGGCTCGTAGGCGAGCCGTCGCCATCGGCTGCCGATGATCCCCGGCACACCGCGGCCCTGGGCCGCTTGGCCGAGGACGCGGCCGATGATGCCGACGATCTGGCTGCCGGTTTGCCGCCGGAGTTGGCCGCCTTGGCTGCGCAACTGATGGGCGACGCGGAGCAGCTCGCCGCTGCCTACCCGGCACCCGAGGTAGCCGCCGGCGAAGTGGTCGCCAGCGAGGCTGCGGAGCCGGCGCGGCATGGCGACCGGTTTGCCGCGTGGCGTCGCCGGGGTGGCGCTGCCGCCGCGCTTGTGATCGCCGCAGGCCTTTGGGCCTTGTGGGGAATGCCCGGCAACCAGCCTGACCGTGAGGAGGTGGTTCCGGCTGCCGCCCAGGTGATGGAGCCGGCCACGCCGCAGTCGCCCACGGTTCACGCGGTGATTTTCTCGGAGCTTTCGGGCGCGGAGCAGGAAGGCTTGCTGGACCTGCTCACCGAGGCGGGGGCCATCGGTTCAATCTGACCCGCACACGCGAAAAGGCCTCGCTCCCACGAAGGCCGCTGCCCCGCTGGTTGAAGTCGCACTCCCACCAGGTGGAAACTTCCGGACATGCGCACTGTTACGCTGCTGGCGATCGTCGCAACCGCGTGGGCAATGTCCACGGCCGGTTTGACGGCAGCCGAGCCCGACACCGAGGCTCTGGCCCGGCAGCTTTCGGCCGCGACGGTGACGATTCGGGTAACCGTTCCGCCTGAGGATGGCGTGGTGGTGTCGTCCGGCGTTTCGCTGGGCGATGGCTTTGTGGTCACGTATAGCAATCATCCCGGTAATGCCCGGTACCGGGTCACGCTGCCCGATGGCGCCCAGGCCGCGGCCGAAGCGCGCGTGATCGACCTCTATTCAGGCCTCACGCTGTTGCAATTGCGGCCTCAGCAGGGCGAGCCATTGCCGCCGCTGGGCAAGCTGGCGGCCGCCAAGGAGCTTCCGGCCGTGGGAGCCGTGCTGGTCACGGCGGCGGCCGCGGGGCTGGAGCAGCCGGTGGTATCGCGCGGCATCTTGGGCGGCGTCGAACGCACCCTGGGCGGCTCAGGCTTGCCGCCGCTGTTGCAGTGCGATGTGCGCACGACGGATACCTCCAGCGGCGCGGCGGTGGTGAACGCGGCAGGCGAACTGGTCGGCATCGTGGCCGTGACGGCCCGCGAAGGCCGCAGCGGTGGTTGGACCTATGCCGTGCCGGTGAGCCACGTGGAGCGGTTGCGCCGTGCCCTCGATCAGAAGCAGGCTGGCGACAATCGCCTGGTCATTCTGCAGCGGCAGCGGCCCGTGTTGGGGCTCACGATGGTGGCCGGCGACGAACCTGGCACGGTGATGGTCGAGCGCCTGGAAGCCGATGGCCCGGCCGAAAAGTGCGGCGTGGCCAAGAACGATCAGATCATCGAGGTTGATGGCCTCAAGGTCCGCAGCGTCTACCAGGTGGTAGCCCTGGTGCTGAAGAAGCAGCCGGGCGACCGTATGGAATTTGTCGTGCGTCGCGGCGGCGTGGATCGCAAGATCGCCGTCACGCTGGCGGGCGGATCCGTGGTCGAGCCATCTGAAGTGGTTCGCAATCCAGCCCAGGTCGCGGAGCAGAAGATCACCATTCGCCGCTCAGGCGACCAGTACGATATCGACCGTCCCCAGGTGGTGCCGCTGGCTCAGCCGGCCCAGGCCGAGGAACCAGCTCAGCAGCAAGCTGCAACGGCCACGCAGGAGCAGCTTGAACTGCTTCAGGAACAGGTGAGCCGGTTCGCCACCTACATCGAACGGCTGCGGGAATCGCTTCGCGAACGCGACGAAGAGTTGATGAAGCTCCGCCAGGAAGTCGAGGCCCTTCGCAAGCAAGTCGGCCAGTAAGCGTTTGGCCGGCTCAGCGCCCCGGCCATCTTCTCCGCGCCGCCTTGACTCGTCGCTCTTTCTCCCGGCAGGGCGTTGGCATCGTTCGCGCCCATGATGTGCCCGGTTTCCCGGTAGATATCGCTTTGCGCGAAGGTCCCAAGGATACGCTGCAATCCCCTCATTTGGGTGGATTTTGGCGAGGGGAGTAGCTATCGTGGGTAGATAGATCGCTCATCACAGGGGACATGCGGTGAGGGCAATCGCTGTTACGTATGGGAGGGTCGCGGACGTGGTACGTGCGCACGGCACGCTGTCTGACAACGGCGTTCCATCTCAGGATGACACAACATGGCTCTCGCGCTCGACCGGTTTTCGCAGCGACTTGCTGAGTCGGGGTTGCTGAGTGAAACAGAAGTCGTCTCGTTGATCGAAACGCTGCCTGCTGATCGCCGGCCCCAGGACGGCGAACAACTTGCCCGGCTGCTGGTCAAACAAAAGAAGCTGACCGTCTACCAGGCCCAGCAAATCTACGCCGGCAAGGGACGGTCGCTGGTGCTGGGCAATTACGTGGTGCTCGACAAGTTGGGCCAGGGCGGGATGGGCACCGTGCTCAAGGCGGTACACCGCCGCATGGAACGGATGGTGGCGATCAAGGTGCTTTCGCCCGCCGTCGTAAACCGGCCCGGCGCTTTACCGCGGTTCCAGCGCGAAGTGAAGATGGCCGCGCGGCTGGAACACCCCAATATCGTCACCGCGTACGATGCCGACGATGCCGGCGGCATGCATTTCATGGTGATGCAATATGTCGATGGCACCGACCTGGCACAGCTCGTCCAGCAATATGGTCCGCTGCCGCCCGACCTGGCCGTATCGTATGGCCTCCAGGCTGCCCGAGGGCTGGACTACGCCCATTGCCAGGGCATCATTCACCGCGACGTGAAGCCTTCTAACCTGCTGATTGACCAGGCGGGCGTGGTCAAGGTGCTCGATATGGGCCTGGCACGCGTCGATGTCTCCACCGATGAGCAGGATCCGCTCACGCTCTCGGGGCAGATCATGGGCACCGTCGATTACATGGCGCCTGAGCAGGCCCTCGATACCCGCGCCGCCGACGCCCGGGCCGACATTTACTCGCTGGGAGCGACCTTGTGGTTTCTGATGACCGGCCGCGCCATGTACCCGGGCGAGTCCATCATGCAGAAGCTGCGGGCACACGATTGCGCGCCCATCCCCGTCCTGACTGAGCAATGCCTCGGCGTTACGCCCGAGCTGGAAACCATCTTCCGCACGATGGTGGCCAAGCGGCCCGAGCAGCGATATCAAACCATGGCCGAAGTGGTCGCGGTTCTGGAGAAATGCCTGGAGGTTCTGCCCGCTACTTCGCCTTCGGTTCAAGACGGACGCGGCCTGCTTCGCCCATCGACGTCGCAGGCTGGTTTGAATTTTGCTTCAGCGCCGGGCAGCTTGGCTGGTACCGGACGGCGCCCATCGCCGATTCCGGCGCAAGCCAGCACGATCTACCACAGATCGCAAGTCGACACGGATCCCAATACCCACAATACGATTACCCGTCCAAGCGGCTCGACGCGAACGCCCACGCAGCATGTTCCCGTCTGGCAATGGCGGGGCCGCAACCTGTACTTGGCATTAGCCGGCTGCGCTGCGGTGCTTTTGACCGTGCTGGTGTCTTACGTGCTTTCGAAAGAGGGCACGATTTGCGTCGAGATTGGCGACCCACAGATCCAGGTGGCGATCAAGGGTACCGACATCGTGTTCAGCCAGGCCGGCGGCAAGCAGGAAATCTCGCTTTCGCCCGGCGAAAAAACGCTGGTGGTCAAGCAAGGTGATTTTGCCTTTGAGACCGACGCTTTCACGCTGCGCGAGGGTGAAACCGTCGCCATCCGCGTGCAACTGCTGGATGGCCAGGTGGTCGTGCAGCAAGGAGCCAGGCTGCTGGGGGCGGAAATGCTCCCAGGCCAATCCCCGGCGGGGAAGCTCTCGGTCACTGGCGGACCAGCGAAGAAGCGGCAAATGCCGCCGCTTGCCGTCGCCCCGTTCAATGCCTTGAAGGCCAAACAGTACCAGCACGCGTGGGCGCAATACCTGGGGATCCCCATCCGGCACGCGATCAAGCTGGCCGACGGCGTGGAACTCCCGCTGGTACTCATCCCGCCCGGTGAATTTCTGATGGGCAGCAGCGCGGAGCAGGTTGAAGCAGTATTCAAATCGTCCACCCAGTACAGTTCGTACGTCGATGCGCCTGCGATCCAGGCCATGCTGGCCGAGCAAATGCCGCAGCATCCCGTGAAGCTGACACGTCCCTACCTGATCGGCGCGACCGAAGTCACGATCGGCCAGTTCAAGGCCTTCGCCAAGGCAACGGGCTACCTCACGCGCGCGGAGGAGATTCGTGCCGAGGCCGAAGCCAATCCGACCAAACTCGGCAAGCGGCCGATTTCGTCCTTCCGCACCTACTGGGATCCGGGCCACCCGATCACCGACGATTATCCGGCGACGCAAATCAATTGGAACGATGCGCAGGCATTCTGCCGTTGGTTGAATCGCCAGGCAGCGGCACAGCTTGGGGAGGATGTGACGCTGATCTTTCGTTTGCCGACGGAGGCGGAGTGGGAGTTCGCCTGCCGGGCGGGAACGCAGACCCTGTTTTTCTTTGGGGACAATCCAGCGCCGCTCAGGCAATTTGTTGCGCATTACGGCAGCCCTGCCCAGCGCGTCGCCGCGTTGCGGCCCAACGCATTTGGGCTCTACGACATGCACGGCAGCGTCTCGGAATGGTGTAGCGACTGGTATGACCCCAAGTGGTACGAGATCAGTCCCGCTACCGATCCGGTGGGGCCGGACTTCGGAACGAGGCGGGCCATACGGGGAGGCAATCGGCTCCAAAGCGGCCAGTACCGCGAACTGTGCGCAGCCCGACAAGGCCAGACTCCGGACTTGCAATCGAGCATTAGCGCGTTTGGATTTCGCCTTGCCGCTACGATCACGCTGCGTGGAGCATCCCAGCCGGCGCAGCAGACGTCTCGCCCGTGGCAGGGCAATTCGAAGCCGTTAAGTTCGCCCGAGCAGCGACAAGCCTTCATCGATCACGTGGCCAGGCTGCCGGCCGAACAGCAGGTGGTGGCCGTGGCCGAGATGTTAAAGGAAGTGAACCCCGGCTTTGATAGTGCGCGAACGTACAAGATCGCCGACGGCAAGGTGGTCGAGTATGGCATGGTAACGGTGCACGTTTCCGACATTTGGCCGCTGAAGGCCCTGACCGATTTGAAGGTGCTTGCGATCAACGGCACCGCCATTCGGGAGCAGCTCGGCAAGGTCGAAAGTCTCGAGCCGTTGGCGGGGCTGAGGTTGGAGGAGCTTTCGTGCAGCCACAATCAGCGGTTGCACGATCTGACGCCGCTGGCCGGCATGCCACTGAAGAAACTGAACATCTCTTTGACGGCAGTTGCTGATTTGAGCCCGCTCAACGGCTTGCCGCTTGAGGAATTGTCGGTGGTCAACACCAACGTTGAGGACTTGTCCCCGCTTGCGGGCATGCCGTTGACCAGGCTTTGGATGGGTTATACGCAGGTTAGCGATCTGCGTCCCTTGCGAGGGATGCCGCTTATCGTGCTGAATTGTTCGAAGACGCCGATTGCCGATCTATCCCCGCTGCGCGGTCTGAAAATCACCTCGTTGAATCTGTCCGATTGCAAAAAGCTGACAGACATTTCGCCGCTGGCGGACCTGCCGCTGATCGGAGTGACGCTGCAGAATTCGTCCATTTCCGACCTGAGCCCGCTGCGGGGCAAGTCGGTGAGCGATCTTTACTGTGACAACACGCCGGTTACCGATCTCACGCCGCTAAAAGGTATGCCGCTGAGAACCCTCAGCATCAAAGGGATTGCGGTTACGGACCTGTCGCCCCTTCAGGGAGCCTCGCTGGAAAACTTGTACATCGATTTCGTGCCGCGGCGCGACGAGGCGGTCCTGCGATCGATGAAGGAGCTGCGGTACATCAACCGGATACCGGTCCAGCAGTTTTGGCAGGCCGTTCGGGAGGGGAAGACGCCCTAGGGGCCGTCGATGCGCGGCGGCAACGGAGGGGGAAACGGCGGGCCGGCGGCGGCCCTTCTTGGGGGGCGATCGGCCGGCGTGAGCTGGGTAGCGGCTCCCTGCTGATGGGCAATTCGGAGCCGAGCCAAGCGGCCGCGCACGAAAAACCCCTAACTCCTTCTGGAGCCAGGGGTTGCGCTAGTAGCGGAGGAGGGACTCGAACCCCCGACACGCGGATTATGATTCCGCTGCTCTAACCGACTGAGCTACTCCGCCAGTTGAAAAACGAAGTCTAATCTTGGGCCGTTAGGCCGTCAACCCGGCCACCTGGGGCAACCGTTTGCCGGGCATTTTCTGCGGTGGCCAATGAATCATACACCATTGGTCGAGCGCGTGCAGCTTCCCGCTCTTGTGGGGAATGAACCGTCCTCAACGTCGCAAGACACAGCGCGAACGCGTTCGGTTCATGCATCGGTCGTCGGGGAGTCAAGAGTAAGAAAGGCTCGCCTACCCCGGCATGTGCGGAGCGATCAGCGGCGTGCCGTACACCGGGTGCTGGGCTACGGTCACGGCCACGCCGTAGGCCGTTTCGATATTGGCCGGCGTCAGCACGTCCTGGGGGCGGCCCACGGCCAGCAGCCGCCGCTGGCAGATCAGCGCCAGCCGGTCGGCAAACAGGGCCGCCTGGTTCAGGTCGTGCAGCGAGACCACCACGGCGAGTCGTTCTTCGTGGGCCAATTGCCGGACCAAGTGCAGCATCTCCACCTGGTATTTGAGGTCCAGCCCGGTGGTCGGCTCGTCCAGCAGCAGCACCTTGGCGGCCTGGGCCAGCGCCCTGGCCAGGATCATCCGCCGCCATTCGCCGCCCGATAGCTCGGTGATCGGCCGGTCGCGGAGGTGTTCCAGGCCGGCTTTGACCAGGGCCTGGGAAACCGCCGCTTCGTCCTCGGGCGTAAACGGCATGAACCAACCGCGGTGCGGCGAACGCCCCAGTCGCACGGCCTGAACGACGGTCAGCGGCCAGTCGCGGCGTTCGCTCTGGGGAGCCAAGGCGATGTGCCGCGCCGCCGCGGCCGCCGAATACTTCCACAGGTCGGTGCCCGCAAAGCAGACGTTCCCGCCGCGCGGTTTCAGCAGCCGGGCCAGCACGCGCAGCAGCGTGGTCTTGCCCGAGCCGTTGGGGCCGCCCAGCATCAAGAGCTCGCCCTGCTGGATGCTGATCGAGAACTCGCTCAGCACCTCGCCCGCGGCGTACCCGCAGCGAATGGCATCGACCTGGATCGCGGCGGAGGTCATGCGTGGGCCGCGTACAGTTCGGCGTATTCGAGAATCCAGCGGTCGATCATTTCGACGTACTGGTTCAAATCCACCTTATCCAGCGGCTCGAAATGGTTGCGGTTGAACACTTCCTTGTTGCCGATGGTGCCTTTGGCGCCCAGGTCGAGCACGTGGTACTTGTTGAACGGGCGGATGGTCATTTCCAGCCGGCTGTAATCGTTCACGCGGCGGCCGCCTACCAGCCGCAGGTCGTCGCGGTAACAGGCGGCGCCCCAGCCCCGGTCGCCGAAGATGGTTTCGTACCGGAAGCCGGGAAAGTGATTCGCCAGCCGTTGGATGCACTGTTCGATGTGCTCCGACAGCTCCAGCCGGTACTGGGTGTGGAGCTTCTGGCATTCTTCTTCGCTAAGTTGCTTGGCCAGCTCCTCCTGGAGCTTCTCGTCTGCCCGCGATTTGCCGCGCGCGATCGCTCGTTGGAGCCGTTCTTCAAAATCCATGGTTCACTTGGTTTGGCTTGAGGTGCTGAAATCGGTAGCGCGCGGGTAGCAGGCTGGTTCGCCCCACGCCTGTGGTCATTGTAACGCTCGCCGCCCGCAGCAAAATGGCCCCGCGGCCCCCCGACCCAGACCTGGCAGCACCAGCGGCTGGAGGGGGTACGGCACGTCCCCGCCAAGAGCAGAGCCGTGTTTGGGGAACAGGCTGGCCACCGCACAAGAAATGCGGGGCTACTTGCTGCAGAGCTCTTGCCAGGCCCGCAGCGCGCCGTGATCGGTGAGCGAGGCGATCCAGTCGCCGGTCGCCCGCTGAAGACCGACCTTGGCAGCCCGCTTCACGTAGAACTCCGGCAGCCAGTCCGGATTGCGGCAGCAGGCTTCGAACATGGCCTGGAGCTGCGCGGTTGCCTGGCGGCGCATCCGCAGCACGTCGTCGTGGCGGTACACCCGGGCGTAAAGGAACAGCTCAAGCTGCCGCTTCTGTTCGGCGATCTCCTGGCTTGGGCGGATCAATAGCCCATGCTCGGCCACCTCGCTGGCGTGTTGCACGTCGGCGGCTTGAAGGGCGGCGGCCGAGTTGGTCACCAGGTCGGTCACCAGCCAGTTGACCAGCTCATGGACGACGGCCCGTTCCAGTTGCCGCTGTTCCAGGTTGCTCCAGCGGTCCTTAACGCGTTGGGCAGCTTCCTTCCACAGCGGGATTTCGAGCAGCTCGTCCAGGTGCAACAGGCCCAGCTCCAGGGCGTCGTCCACGTCGTGCGTATCGTAGGCGATGCTGTCGGCCGCATCGACCACCTGGGCTTCGAGCGTGCCGGGCGCGCCGCGGTCCTTGGTCACGCGGCGCTTCTGGCCATCGAGCACTTCGTAGGTGACGTTCAGGCCCGGGAACTCCGGATACCGCTGCTCCAGTTCGGTGAGCAGTGTGAGGCCGTGCTGGTTGTGATTGAACCCGCCAAAGTTCGCCAGGCAGGCGTGCAGCGTTTCTTCGCCGGCATGCCCGAACGGCGGATGCCCCAGGTCGTGGGCCAGAGCCAGGGCTTCGGTCAGGTCTTCGTTGAGCCGTAGGGCCCGGGCCAGCGTGCGGGCAATCGAGGCGACTTCCTGCGTGTGCGTAAGCCGCGTGCGGTGATAATCGCCCAGGTCGCCCATGAAGACTTGCGTCTTGCCGCTCAACCGGCGGTAGGCACTGCAATGCACGATGCGATCGCGGTCGCGCTGGAAGGGCCCGCGATAGGGATGGTCGGGCTCGGGATAGACGCGGCCGCGCGAATCAGCGCTGTGGACCGCATAAGGTGCGAGGATCAGCGCTTCGCGCTCTTGCACGCTCATGTGGCCGAGGTTGTGCAGCAGCGTATTCGCCATGGAAGCAGAGATAGCCTCGTCAAAAGCCAGCACGTTCATGGGTGGTCGATACACCAAGTGGCCTGGTTACCCTTACCGCTTACGCCGCTGGAAACTGCACGCTGCCAGCACCGCGTGCCACCTGTCGAAATCGCGGCGGCTACGGCAGAAAACCGGCCATACATGCAATTGTTACCTTTCCGTCAAGGACAGGCACGGTTAAGTCTAGAATTTGCCTCTATTTATCCAATAGCGGTTTGATGAAGATTGGCTGAAATGCGTGCTAGCAGTGCTATCAATGCGCGCAATAAGAACTTCGTTCGGCTATATAGGGCGGTACGTTTTTAAGTGCGTAGCTAGACATGAATCCGCCGCTTCCGTCCGCCCGCCGCTCCAGTGAACCGTTGCCTTTGCCCCCAGAACCATTCGCTGCCGATGGACCCTGCTGACGAACCCGCTCTGCCCTCCCCTGACGCCCAAGCCATGGCTGCGCCGCGACTAAAACGCCAGGTGGGCGTGGTGGGGGCCGTGTTTCTGGGGCTGGGCGCCATGGTCGGAACCGGCATTTTCGTCAGTACCAGCATTGCCGCGGCGGCTACTGGCCCGGCCGTGCTGCTGGCCATCGTGGTGGCAGCCGCGTTGGCGACCTGCAACGGTTTGAGCAGCGCCCAGTTGGCCGCGGCATACCCGGTTTCTGGCGGAACCTATGAATACGGCTACCGGTGTTTGACCCCGGCCCTGGGCTTCACCGCCGGTTGGCTATTTCTGTGTGCCAAGACGGCCTCGGCTGCGACGGCCTCCTTGGGCATTGCCGCCGCGGTGCTGCAAGCCTTGCAGATCGATCAGCGCTGGTTGGTGCCGGGGGCCTGGGCTGCGGCTGCCGCGGTAACGCTGCTGGTGCTGCTGGGCATGCGGCGCAGCAATTTCGCCAACGTGGTGATTGTGAGCGTGACGCTGGCGGCCCTGGCCAGCTTTGTGGCCGCCGGCTGGTCGGCAGCCACCGCGCATGCGGCCGAGAACTTACGGCCGTTCTTTGCCGGCGATACGCCCGGCGACCGCTGGACCGGTTTTGCTCAGGCTTGCGCCCTGATGTTCGTGGCCTACACCGGCTACGGCCGCGTGGCCACGCTGGGCGAAGAGATCGTCGAGCCGCAGAAGAACATTCCCCGGGCGGTGATCGCCACGTTGGTCGTCACCATGATCGTGTACCTGGCGGTCACTTGGGTGGCGGTGGCCGCGGCCGGGGCCTCGCAGTTCGCCGCGGCAGGCACGCGCGACGCCGCTCCCCTGCAAGTCATTGCCCAAGGCTTTGCCTGGCCGGGGGCCGCCTACGCCATCGCCGTGGGAGCCGTGACGGCCATGGCCGGCGTGCTTCTGAACTTGATCTTGGGGCTCTCACGCATCGTGCTGGCGATGGGCCGCCGCTGCGACTTGCCGGCCGTGTTCGCCACCGTCAACCGGGCTGGCGATACGCCGGTGCCTGCCGTGCTCTTGGTCGGATTGGCGATTGCGGCCCTGGCCACGCTGGGCGACGTGAAAATCGCCTGGTCGTTCAGCGCATTCACGGTGCTGTTGTATTACGCCCTGACCAACCTGGCGGCGATCCGCTTGCCGGCCGAGTTGCGGCGATATCCTCGCTGGATCCCCTGGGCGGGATTGGCCGGCTGCCTGGCCCTGGCTTTCTGGGTGGAGATCGGCGTCTGGTTGACCGGCTTGGCACTGATTGTCGCTGGGCTGATCTGGCACGCGGCCATGCGCGCGATCTGCCGGCCTGATTGATTGGGACGCCGATCTACTTGGCACAAACCGACTTGCCGCGCCGCCCAGGTGAAGCCTTAGGCAAAATATCGCACGGCGTTTTGGAATAGGGCCAAACCGTCGCCCACCTCGGGCAGCTTGCCGGCGGTTTTGAGCCGCGTCCAGTGCGGGTGCTGCGTGGGATGGATGTACCGCTCCGGGTGCGGCATCAGGCCGAAGACGCGGCCGCTGGGATCGCACACGCCGGCCACGTTGCCCATCGCTCCGTTGGGATTGTGGGGGACCGGCAGCACTTCGCGGAGATCGGTCCGCCCGCCCGCCGCGTACCGCAGCGGCAGTTGGCCCGCCTGTTCGAGGACGTCGAACGTGGCTTCGTCGCGGGCGACAAAGCGGCCTTCGGCATGGGCCACCGGCAGATAAAGCGAGTCGAGCCCGGCCAGGAACACGCAGTTGTCGTTGGTGACTTTCAGCTCCACCCAGAGGTCTTGGTACTTGCCTGAGCGGTTCCAGGCGAGCGTCGCACGGGGCTCGCCTTCGCTGCCGTCGGCCACCAGCAGGCCCGTTTTGAGCAGCACCTGGAAGCCGTTGCACACGCCCAGCACGAGCTTTTGAGCCTCGACAAACTGGCTGACCCAGTCCCGCAGGTGATAGCGGATCTGGTTGCCCAGGATGCGGCCGGCGGCAATGTCGTCGCCGTAGCTGAAGCCGCCGGGGATGCACAGCACCTGGAACTGGCTCAATTGGTCGGGCGATTCCAGCAACTGATTGATGTGCAGCCGCTGCGGAGCGCCGCCGGCTACTTCAAAGGCATACGCCGTTTCTTCATCGCAATTGGTGCCAGGCGATCGCAGGACCAGCACGCGCGGAGTGGGCATCGGTTGGGCTTTTTCGAGGGCAGGCGGAGAGATTGCGCAGTCTTCTTTTCGGAATGGCCGCAATTGCTGCCTCGACAGACGGCACGGTTCTTGGGCCGCATCGGCTGGCAGCAACTGCTGGGATTATAGCGGGGTGGGCAACGTTGCGGGAGCGGGTTGCCTGGGGGGGCTGCCGGCCGCCTCCCCTGCCTTACGCGCGCCAATCAGCGGTTGCGGTTGGGTTGGGTAAACTCGCCGGGCTTGCGGCCGCCCCCCCACCTTCAAGCTAGGCGGCCTTGCCCTGGAAACGTACATTGGAGCTAGAAACCAACGCCGGTCCGCGTGGCGATGGTCGCTTGCCTCCCCGCCGGGGATGCAGATTTTGCCGTTTTGATGCTCGAGGAGCCGCATGCGTCCAGGCCACCGATTGCTCCAGGTTGCCCACCGCTGGCTGCTGGCCGTCGTTCTGGCCGCTGGGGGCACCTTGCCCGAAGCCGCCGGCCCCGCCGGTCGCTGCTGGGCCCAGGCCGCCGGGGAAGCCCAAGTCGCCAACGCGGAAAGCTCGTTGAACGCGGCCAGGCAACTGGTCCGGCAATTGGGCGATCCCAGCCTGCAACGCCGCGACGAGGCCAGCCGGCAACTGGTGGAACTGGCCAATGAGGCCGTAATCAAAGCCGCTGAGGAAGGTTTGCGCAGCGCCGATGCCGAAGTGCGCCGCCGTTGCCGCGTGATCCTCGACCGGGTGCATACCCTTATCCACCAGCGGCAGTTGGCCGAGTTCATCCAGCATCCCGAACGAGACGTGCAATTGCCCGGCTGGGAGCGGTTCCGCAAGCTGGTGGGCGAGGATGCCGTTGCCCGGGCGTTATTCGCCGATATGCAATCCGCCGAGCCGGAGCTGTTGCGATTGGCCGAGCAACCGTCGCGGGCGTTGCCAGCGCTGCTGGAAGACCGCATGCGGGAACTTCACCCTCCCAACTTTGGCATGGAGCAGCCGGTATCGGTCGACTCCGTGGCCGCGCTGATGTTTGTGGCGTGCCACGACGACATCCGCCCCACCGCCGATACGGTTCATCGCCTGCAACAGGTGGCGTTTCAACAGGTGTTCCGTTACGCGGTCCAGACCGGGCCGCGCAAGGATGCCCTGCGAAAGCTGGTGGACGCCTGGATTAGAGCCACGCTCGATGAGGGGGAACTCTACACGCACGTGCGGTTGGCACTGCTGCTCCAATTGGAGGCCGGCGTCCAGGCTGCGTGGAAGCTGCTGGAACAGCAAGGCCTGCCGCCCGATGCGCAGCTTCTGGCCGTGTTGACGGTTGGCCGCTTTGGCACCGCCGCCGACATTCCCAAGCTGGAGCGGCACCTGGAAAACACCGCAACCGTGCTGCAGCAGCCGCGGCCCCAAGGCGTGGTGCGAACCCAGGTGCGCGATGTCGTGCTCGCCGTGCTGCTGCACCTGGCAGGCGAGAACCTGGCCGACTACGGCCTGGGGCATCTGGCAGCGTCGAGCGACACGCTCTACGACCCCTCGTCCATCTATTTCGAAAGCGACGAAGCCCGAGCGGCTGCGCTGGAAAAATGGCGTTCGCGCCAGAACCGGGCCGACCGCGAGTAAGCCGGTATTCGCGTGCCACGGCTGTATCAGCCGTGAAGTAAGCTCGAATCGGGGGCCGCGGCCCTGCTGGTCGTGCGAACTGGCGACACGTGTCGTTTCGTGGATCGCCACGTGCTTCGATGGTCCGCGCGGCCGCCCCTACTCTTGCTCTTCCTCGGGCGGCATCATCGCGACGATTTTTTCGAGTGCCGCGTTCAGCGCATCTTCGCCCTGCAAGATTTCCAGGCCGATCCGCACGGCCCAAAGCGGCAAGCCGCCCAGCGAATCCATGCCGATCTTCACCAGGTCTTTGTGCGTGCACACCAGCCCAGCGACGCCGGCCGCCCGGGCCTCGTTGGCCAGGCTTTCGATGTCGTCACGCGTGTAGTTGTGGTGGTCGGGGAACGCGCGCCAGGCTTGCACGTTGTAGTTCAAGCCGCCGAGCGTACGGCGAAAGCCCTCGGGATTGCCGATCCCGCAGAATGCCAAGAGCGGCTGGCCGGCGAGCGTCTCCAGCGGTTGCGTCTGCCGGCTGAAATTGAGCAGCTCCAGTGGCCGGTGCGCGGCTTCTACCTGGGCGGCGTGCGGGGCGTAACGCCGCACCCGCTGCCAGATGCGCTCTCGCTCCTCGGGGGTGCACAGATCGGCACGTGAGAGTATCACCACCTGCGCGCGCTTTAGCCCGCTAAGGGGCTCGCGTAACGTTCCGCGCGGGAACACGTGGTCGAACCCGAACGGTTCCAACGCGTCGATCAGCACGATATCCAAATCGCGTTGCAGGCGGCGGTGCTGAAAACCGTCGTCCAGCAGGATCAGTTGGGCTTCGAACTCTTCGATGGCCGTGCGGGCGGCTTCCACGCGGTCGACGTTTTGCAGGTGGGGAACGTCGGGCAGCTTCTGCTCCAACTCCAGCGACTCGTCGTTGCGGGCTCCGTCGGTCGCTTTGTAGCCACGGCTGACCAGCGTTACCCGGATGCCCCGGCGGCGGAACCAGCGGGCGACCCATTCCACGGTAGGCGTCTTGCCGGTTCCGCCCAACGTGAGGTTGCCGACGCAGATTACCGGCACGTCCACTCGGAACGAGGCCGCCTTGCCGCGGTCGTAGCGGCGGTTGCGCCACCGCATGGCCCAGGCGTACGGCGTTTCGACCACGCGCAACAGCCCCCGGCAGCACATGGCCCGCAGTCCGCGGCGTTGGCCGCTCACCAGTTCGCGATAGGTTTGAGGATTGAACACAGCGGGCTTGAGTGGATCGGTGGCGTAAGAGAGGGAAACGCTGGCAAATGGCGGCCGGCCCGCGCCGGCGGCGATTACGGGTGGCCGGCTGCGCGGTCGGTATGGCCGAGGTCTTTCTCGGGAGCCACGCGGTCGCGCACCCGCTGCTTGAGCTCTTTGATATCGGGGAACCGGCCTTCGTCGGCCCGCGACCAGATCACCTCGCCATCGACGGTCACGGTAAACACGCCGCCGGTGCCCGGTTGCAGGGCCACTTCGCCCAGCTCGTCCTGAAACGTGGTGAGCAGTTCTTGAGCCATCCAGGCCGCGCGCAGCAGCCACCGGCACTGGGTGCAGTAGCGAATGGTGACGCGAGGACCACCCTCAGGCATGGCAAACTTCCCTGTTGCGGTTACGTGATGCGGTACTGTGGAAGCTTGGGCGTGCGAGCGAGTCGGGTTGGAGGTCTGCTTACGCTTCGTCGGGCGGGGCCGGCTCATCGTCGGGACGTTCGCCCAGCACCACGCGGCAGCAGCCGA
The DNA here is from genome assembly GCA_937927735.1 of uncultured Planctomycetales bacterium. GTDB lineage: Bacteria > Planctomycetota > Planctomycetia > Pirellulales > S012-138 > CALBRZ01. Next base: position 68,464 of record CALBRZ010000032.1, on the reverse strand, counting down.
AGTCGAGCACGTCCCGGCGGCCCGAGCCTTTGCGGCTGAAGATTTCCGGATTGAGCGAGTAGTAGATGAACTTGCCCTCGCGGCGGGTGGTCGTCAGGCCTGCCTGGTTCATCAACCGCAGATGATGCGAGGCGTTGGCGATTTCGATTTCCAGCAGCAGGGCAATATCGGACACGCTCTGCGGTCCGGCACGCAGGCATTCCAGAATCCGCATGCGCATCGGATCGCCCAACGCCTTCATGTAGGCGGCACAGCGAGCGGCTTCGGATGTTTCAGACATCGGCCTTTTCCGGTGGGGCACAACACGTCACCATGCACCGGATATGATACCAAATGGTGCCCAACCGGGGCAGCCGGACCTGGGGCGTGCAAACATCCCCCCGGCCGGCCTCGCCAAGCGGTGAAATCCTGCGCCGCCCTCCCTGCGAACCTGACGCTTGCCCGCAAACGGGTGCGTCGGCCGTAGGGACGCGTACGGCACGATGCCCCGCTGAATTTTCTCCCCACCCGATTTCAGGCCCACCCAAAGTAGTGACCACAACGGCGATAGCACCTGCGACGGATCTGGCACCGGCCCAGCGAATGATTTCGCTCCGCGGCGTGGAGGTTCACAACCTCAAGAAAGTGGACCTGGACCTGCCGTACCGGAAGTTGATCGTATTTTGCGGTGTCAGCGGCAGCGGTAAGACCAGCTTGGCCCTCGATACGCTGTATGCCGAAGGGCAGCGCCGCTACATCGAAAGCTTCTCAGCGTACACGCGGCAGTTCTTGGAAACGATGGAACGGCCGCAGGCTGAGCGGATCGAAGGTATCCCGCCCTCGATTGCCGTGGTGCCCAAGAACCAGGGGGCATCGCCGCGTTCGACTGTCGGCACCGCGACCGAGACCTATGACTATCTGAGGCTGTTGTTCGCCAAGGTAGGCACGGTGGTTTGCCCCGATTGCGGGATCGAAGTCCGCCGCGACTCGCCCGAGAACGCCGCCGACGAGCTGTTCGCACTGCCCGAGGGCACGCGCTACCTGCTGGCTTTCCCGCTCCCAACATCGCTGGCGGGCGAGGCCGGTATTTATCCGCGGCTCCAGAAGGCCGGTTTTGCCCGCCTGGTTGCCGCCGGCCGCACCTGGGAACTGGCCGAGTTCAACCCTACCGCGTTGCCTGCCGGCAGCCAGGTCGACGTGGTGGTGGACCGGCTGGCCGCTGGCCGCGTCGAAGCCAGCCGCCTGCGCGACTCGCTGGAAACCGCCTTTTCCGCCGGCGAGGGAACCTGCGCGGCGTTGATCGAAGTTTCACCCGATGCCGCCGCCGGCGGACAGGCCAGTGCGGCCATGGTCGAGGTCGATGCCCGCACGTTCCGCCGCCGCGTATGGAGTGCACATCTGGCATGTGGGCAGTGTGGGCGAGCTTTCCCCGAGCCGGAGCCGCAGCTTTTCAGCTTCAACCATGCGGCGGGTGCCTGCCCTGCCTGCGAAGGCTTCGGCAATCGGCTCGAAATCGACCCGCAGTTGGTGGTGCCCGACGAAAACAAGACGCTCCGCGAAGGTGCCATCGCGCCGTGGAACGCTCCCAGCTATCGCCACGAGCTGGAAGAACTGCTCGCTCTAGCGCCGGATTACGGCATACCGGTTGACGTGCCGTACCGCGAGTTGGACGAACGAGCACGGCAACTGATCCAGCACGGCGTGCCGGAGCACAAGTTCGGCGGCCTCGACGGCTTCTGGCGCTGGCTCGAACGCCGCAAGTACAAGGTGCAGCAGCGAGCCTACCTGAACCGCTTCAAGAGCGAACGCGTGTGCCCCGAGTGCCATGGACAGCGGCTCCGGCCCGAAGCCTTGGCCGTGCGCGTGGGCAATCTGAACATCGCCCAGGCGTGCGCCTTGCGGATCGATCACGCCCGGCAATACTTCGGCGACTTGAAGCTGACCGAGGAAACCCGTCAGGTTGCCCGAACCATCCTCGAACAAGTGCAAGCCCGCTTAGGCTACCTGTGCGACGTGGGGCTCGGCTATCTGACGCTGGATCGCCCGCTGCGCACGCTCTCGGGCGGTGAAGCGGGCCGCGTGGCCCTCACCGGCGCGATCGGTTCCAGCCTGGTCAACATGCTGTATGTGCTCGATGAGCCTTCGGCGGGTTTGCATGCCGAAGATACGCAGCGGTTGGTGGGCACCGTCGAAAAGCTCCGCGACCGCGGTAATACCGTCGTTGTGGTGGAGCACGACGAAGCGTTCATTCGTGCCGCCGATCACGTGGTCGAACTGGGGCCCGAGGCAGGCGACCGGGGCGGCCGCATCGTGTATCAAGGTCCTCCGGCGAAGATGGCGGACGCCGCAGGTAGCGTGACCGGCGATTTTCTGGCGGGCCGCCGCGGCCGAGCGCTGCCCGCCCGCCGCCGTGAAACCAACCACGGCTGGATCGAAGTTCGCGGTGCCCGCGGCCACAACCTGCAAGGGATCAATGTTCGCTTTCCGCTGGGCGTGCTGTGCGTAGTGGCCGGCGTGAGCGGATCGGGCAAGAGTTCGCTCGTGCAGCAGACGCTCTACCCTGCCCTGGCCCGACGGATGAACGTCGACGCTCCGCCGCCGCTGCCGCTGGACGACGTGACGGGCGACGGCCAAATCAACGAACTGGTGCTGGTCGATCAAACGCCGGTCGCCCGCAGTGCGCGGAGCAACCCGGTTACCTACGTGAAGGCGTTCGACGAAATCCGTGCTGTGTTCGCCCAGACGGTGGATGCCAAGACGCACAACTTCACGGCGGCGCACTTCAGCTTCAACGTCGATAAGGGCCGTTGCACGGCGTGCGAAGGGCTGGGCTTTCAGGAGATTGACCTGCAGTTTCTGCCCGACGTCACGATGCGCTGCCCCGAATGCCATGGACGGCGGTATCGGCCAGAGATCCTGGCCGTGAAGTATCGCCAGCGGAGCATCGCCGACGTGCTGGAGATGACGGTCCGCGAGGCGTTCGGCTTCTTCCGCGGCCAGCGTAAGGTGCAAGCCCGACTGAAACAGCTGATGGACGTGGGCCTCGACTATGTGCGGCTAGGGCAAAGCGCCAGCACGCTTTCAGGCGGTGAGGCCAGCCGGTTGAAGCTGGCCGCGTACCTGGCCGCAGGCACGACCGGCCGTTGTCTGTTTGTGCTCGACGAGCCGACGATGGGCCTGCACTTTGCCGACGTGGCCCAACTGCTCGATTGCTTCGACGCCCTGCTGTCCGCCGGCCATTCGCTGATTGTGGTGGAACACAACCTGCAACTGATCAAGGCGGCCGATTACGTGATCGATCTTGGGCCCGGCGCGGGCGACGATGGCGGCCGCGTGGTGGCGACCGGCACGCCGGAAGCGATTGCAGCCTGCGAAGCCTCGGTAACGGGTAAACACCTGCGGCCGCTATTGGGGCTGTAATGGGCCCTCTGGCAGGTGAGGCATCGCCTGACCGGGCGAATACCGGCAGCAATCGCGGTCTCGGGGCCATTCGTAGCGTGGTTGCTTGCAACCACCGTTACCAGGGCGAACGGCCGCGAAGCTATGTTCTTCCGCGTTAGCAGTACCTTCGATCAGCAATCACGATGGTCGCAGTCGACGTGGGGAACCCGGCCGTTGCCATCGTTCCGTTAGGCAGTTCCCGACCTACACATTCGATGCGCATGATCCGCGGCGAAGAGGGTAACTCTTTCACCGGCGAACGGCTGGAGTAAGATAGACGCTTACCCGTTCACCGCTACGTTGTTCCGCCGCTGTGAGGTTGCGCATGTTGGGGGTTGGGCCAGCTCGGTTGGTTGCCGCCGTGGTTTTGCTTGGGCTGTCGTCGGCAGCCGTGGCGGAAGATTGGCCCCGCTTCCGCGGCCCCACCGGGCAAGGCGTCTCCAGCGAGAAGAACCTGCCGCTCACCTGGGGACCCGAGGAAAACGTCGCCTGGAAGGTGGAAATCCCCGGCGAGGGCTGGTCGTCGCCCATCGTGTGGGGCGACAACATCTTTGTGACGGCGACCACGGAAGAAGGCCGGCGGTGTCACGTGATCTGCCTCGATCGGCTCACCGGCCAGGTTCGCTGGAATACGGCCGTGTTTGAGCAGGAGGTCCGCAAGAAGCGGCCGGAGAACTCGCACGCCACGCCCACCCCCGTGACCGACGGCCAGCATGTCTATGCGGTGTTCAGCAGCGGCCGCATCGCCGCGGTGGATTACGCCGGACGATTGGTGTGGACCAATCACGAGGTGGATTTCTACAGCCATCACGGCCTGTCGGCCTCGCCGATTCTGTACAAGGACCTGCTGATCATGCCGTTTGACGGCAGCAGCAGCGGCGAGAACAACCGCATCGGCTGGAAGATCCCTTGGGAAGAAGCCGTGGTGCTGGCCGTCGATAAGCACACCGGTCAGGTGCGCTGGCGCGGTAAACGCGGCCTGTCGCGGATTGGGCACGTCACCCCCAACATCCTCATCGAGAACGGCGAGGCCTTAATCGTCAGCGGCTGCGGCGACCGCGTTCAGGCATTTGACCCCGAAACCGGCGAACTGGTGTGGTCCATCTATAGCCAGGGCGAAGGCGTCACGCCGTCGATCGTGATCGGCGATGGGCTGGTCTTTAGCTGCTCGGGCTTTGAGGCTCCCACGATTCGCGTGGTTCGCACCGGCGGCCGGGGCGATGTTACCAAGACCCACATCGCCTGGGAGCAGACACGCGGCGTGCCGTCGATGGCTTCGCCGCTGTATGTCAAACCGTACCTGTATGCTGTGACCGATGCCGGCATCGCCACCTGCTACGAGGCAGCGACCGGCAAGGTGGTCTGGCAGCAGCGGATTGGCGGCAAGTATTCCAGCTCGCCCGTGTACGCCGACGGCAAGATCTACTTTCTGGATGAGAACCAAGGCGACACACTGGTGATCGCCGCCGGGCCGGAGTTCAAAGAGCTGGCCCGCAACACCGTCGGCGAGAAATGCCAGGCCTCGATGGCCATCTCACAGCGCAATATTTTCATCCGTTCTGAAAAGCACCTGTTCTGCATCGGCCCGCAGCCCAAGAAGCACTAAGTGGCGATTTGCGGTTGCCGCCGGGGCTGGTGGCACGCCGTGCACGATGGATCAGGCCCGAGCAACCCGGCGGCACGCCGGACAGCGTTGCGGCGTCGAGCGGCTGTTGGGGGCTGCGCCAGGCGGCATCGAGCATTTTCGCCGGTCTTGGCATCGAGACTGCATCAATCCCCTTCCCTTGGCTCCAGACAAGGGAAGCATTGATGCCTGATACCACCGGGACCTATGAAATCGAGGCCCGCCGCTGTGCCCGCGATGCCGGCCTGCGGTACATCACCGACCAGACGCCCGGCTATTACCGCCGTGTGTGAGGTAAGGCGTTCTATTATGTCGACGATCAGGGCAAGCGTGTGCGCGATCGCGAAGTGCTGGCTCGTATTGATGCCCTGGTGATTCCGCCGGCTTGGACCGATGTGTGGATCGCGCCGCACGCCAACGATCATTTGCAGGCGACCGGTCGCGATGCCCGGTGCCGCAAACAGTACCGCTACCATGCGCGCTGGCGCGAGTGCCGCGACGCCAACAAGTACGGCCGGCTGGTCGACTTTGCCAAGGTGCTTTCGCGAATTCGTCGCCGGGTGAGCCGCGATCTGCGCAAGCCCGGCATGTCGCGCGAAAAAGTGCTGGCCGCCGTGGTGCAACTGTTGGATCGTTCGCTGATCCGCGTCGGCAACGATGAGTACGCCCGGGATAATCGCTCCTTCGGCCTGACCACGATGAAGAACCGCCACGTGCGGGTGCGCGGCTCGAAGCTCCAGTTTCGCTTTCGCGGCAAGAGCGGCGTGGAGCACGAGCTGGATCTCCAGTCGCCGCGGTTGGCCAAGATCGTGCGACGCTGCCAGGAACTGCCCGGCCAGAAACTGTTTGCCTACCTGGACGACGAAGGCAACGTATGCGAGGTGGGCTCGGCCGACGTCAACGATTATCTTCGTGAGATCTCCGGTCAGGACTTTACCGCCAAGGATTTTCGGACTTGGGCCGGTACGGTGCTGGCCGCCCAGGCACTTACCGAGGTGGCCACCTTCCGTTCGGCCGCGCAAGCCAGGCGGTACGTGGCGGCGGCCGTCAAAGAAGTTGCCTCGCAGCTTGGCAATACGGCTGCCGTATGCCGCAAGTGTTATATCCACCCGGATGTCGTCGAGGCGTACCTGGAACAAACGCTCACGGTGAGCCTGCGCAGTCAGCGGGCGGCGGCCCCCCGAGGACTAAACGGTCTTCGGCAAGAAGAACTGGCCGTGTACGTCTTTCTCAAGGGACGCGCTCGCCTTGAGCGTACGAACGGGCATACGAACGGACGTGCAAACACCCGCCGCAAGGCCGGGTGAGCGATCGCACGACAAGCGTTGCCCCTTGCCCCTACTGAAAATCCCGGGAGCGGCTGCGCAGTTCTTGCAACAAGTGTGAGAAGTCTTGCAGCTTGCGAACCACCACGTGGATCACGCCCTCGCGTCGTTCCAGATGCCCTTGGGCGCAAAGAATCACCGCATGCCGGGCAGCCTGGCGATCGCGTTCCCAGATCTCTTGCCGCACCACCAGGTTTACGTGACCGGTTTCGTCTTCCAGCGTGAAGAACGTGATGCCCTTGGCGGTACTGGGCCGCTGCCGCAACAGCACGATGCCCGCCACGGTCACTTGCCGGCCATGGGGCCAGGTGGCCAGATCTTTAGCCGGAGTAACGTTTAACTCTTGGAGCCGGTCGCGCAGAAACGTGAGCGGATGTTGGCGCAGCGTGAAGCCCAGCATGCGGTAGTCGGCCATCACCTGGCTTTCTTCGTTCAGCGGCGGCAGCTCCGGCAGCGGCTCGTCATCCTCGGTGGCAAACAGCGGCCTCTCGGTGTGATCCTCGGCCAAGGCTTGCCACAGCGCGGTGCGACGGTTCAAGGCCAGCGATCCAAAGGCGTCGGCCTCGGATAACCGCCGCAGCACCACTTGCGGCAGGCTGGTCCGCCGGGCGAACTCGGCAAATGAGGAGAACGGGCCGGCGGCCTGGTGGGCTTCGATCCGTGCCGCATGCGTGGGCCCCAGGCCGGAAATGCTCCGCAACCCCAGGCGAACGGCTAAAGCCCCGCTCCGTGGTTCCAGGCGATGATCCCAGCCGCTGAAGTTGACGTCGGGCGGCAGGACCTCCACGCCGTGGGCACGCGCGTCGCGGATCAATTGGGCCGGCGCGTAAAAACCCATCGGCTGACTGTTTAACAGGGCTGCCGTGAAGGCGGCCTGGTAATAATGCTTGAGCCAGGCCGAGACATACACCAGCAGCGCGAAGCTGGCGGCGTGCGACTCGGGAAAGCCGTATTCGCCAAACCCGCGAATCTGCATGAACACCTGCTCGGCGAACTGCCGCGATAGCCCTCGGGCTTGCATGCCGTCGAGCAGTTTCTGGCGGAAGCGGTCGATGATGCCCGGCCGCCGCCAGGCTCCCATCGCCCGGCGCAACTGATCGGCTTCGCCGGGCGTGAAACCGGCGGCTACGACCGCCAGCCGCATGGCTTGTTCTTGAAACAACGGGACGCCCAGCGTCTTTTCGAGCACCTGGCGGATTTCGTCGTTGGGATACTCCACCGTTTCGCCGGTGGCGCGGCGGCGAAGGTAGGGATGCACCATGTCGCCCTGGATGGGGCCCGGCCGCACAATGGCCACCTGGATCACCAGGTCGTAGAAGCAGCGGGGCCGCAGCCGCGGCAGCATGCTCATCTGGGCGCGGCTCTCGATCTGAAACACGCCGATGGTGTCCGCCCGGCACATCATGTCGTACACGGCCTGGTCGTCGGGCGGGATCGAAGCCAGCGATAGCTTGCGGCCTGTGTGCCGTTGGACCAGGTCAAAGCATTTGCGGATTGCCGTGAGCATGCCCAGCGCCAGGCAATCCACCTTGAGGATGCCCAGGGCGTCGAGGTCGTCCTTATCCCACGCTACGACGGTGCGGCCGGGCATGGCGGCGTTTTCGATGGGCACCAGTTCGCAGAGCGGGCCTTGCGTCATCACCATCCCACCCACGTGTTGCGACAGATGCCGCGGAAAGCCGATCAATTGCCGCACCACGTAGCAAAAACGGGCCACGTTGGGATCGGTGGGCGAAAGGCCTGCGTCGGCGCAGCGTTCGGCCAGGGCATCATCGGCCAGGCTAAGCGCGCGGCCGTCGATGCTTTTGGCCAGGCGATCGATCGCGGCGGCTGGTAGCCCCAGGGCTTTGCCGGCGTCGCGGATGGCGGACCGCGCGCGGTAGGTGATGACCACGGCCGTCATGCCTACGCGGTCGCGGCCGTATTTTTCATAAAGGTATTGAAGAACTTCCTCACGCCGCTCGTGCTCAAAATCAATATCAATATCGGGCGCTTCGTTGCGTTCGCGGCTGACGAACCGTTCGAACAGCACGTCCAACTGCTCGGGATCGACCGAGGTGACGCCCAGGCAATAGCACACGGCCGAGTTAGCCGCCGAGCCGCGTCCCTGGCATAGGATGCCCCGGCTGCGCGCAAACTGCACCAGGTCCCAAACGGTGAGAAAGTACGCCTCGTAACGCAGTTCGGCGATCAACGCCAGTTCGTGCTCGATCAGCCGCCGCACTTTGTCGGGTACGCCGGCCGGATAGCGGCGGCGGGCACCTTCCCACGTCAAGTGGCTCAAATGCTCCGTGGGCGTCAGGCCCGGCGGGCAAAGTTCCTCAGGGTATTCATAACGCAGTTCATCGAGCGAGAAGTGGCAGCGTGCGGCAACTTCCAGCGTGCGGGCCAAGGCCTCGGGGGCATCGGCAAACAGCCGGGCCATCGTCTCCCGTGACTTCAGATGATACTGCGCGTGCGGAAAGCGATACGGGCCGGCCTCGGCCACGGTCGTATGGTGTCGCGTGGCGGTCAGCACGTCGTGCAGTACCGCCCGATCGGGATGGTGGTAATGCACGTCACCCGCGGCTACCAGCGGCACGCCGGCGGCCACGGCTTGTTCCTGGAACAGGGCCAGTTGGCGGCGGTCGTCGGGGCCATAGTGAAGTTCGGCCAGCGCATAACAGCGGTCGCCGAAGATGTCGTGATACGTTTCGAGCGTGGCGAACCGCCGCACGCGCAACAGCCGCGCATCGCGACTGCCGTTCGCCTCATGTGATGCTTCCGTGTTCCCGCGTGCAGGATGAGAGAGCGCCGGCGGATCGCTGATTCGGCCGCCACGCACTTCGGCAGGAAGCTGCACCAAGGCCAAGAGCCCTGCCGCATGGGCGGCAATGTCGTCGCAGGTGAGGAGACACTCGCCCTTGGGGGCTCGGCGGCGGCCCACGGTGAGCAGCCGGCACAACCGCCCGTACGATGTCCGATCGGTTGCCAGCAGGACCACCGGCAGCCCGTCCTGCGGCACGATCTCGGCCCCGATGATCAGGTGCAGCGGCGGGTGGTCCAGCCCCAGTTCTTGGGTGACATCCTTGAGTGCCGTGTGGGCTCGCACCACGCCGGCCAGGGTATTGCGGTCGGTGATGGCCAGGGCTGCGTAGCCCAATTCCACGGCCGTGCGAACCAGCTCGTCGGCGTGCGAAGCCCCCTCCAGAAACGAGAAGTTCGTTTTGCAGTGCAGCTCGGCATAGGGCGGGCCGGGCTGCTCCACCCGTTGCACCGGCTCGGGGCGAGGGCGGCGTTTATCGGGAGGAGGATCGGGCATGGCTGCGCACCGGGACGTGGACCAGTGGCAGTCATTGTACAAATGAACACTATGAACGCAATGCGTGTTTGCGGGCGCGCGGCATGGCTTTGCCGCGACTAGCTTTACGCTCGGCCTGGGGGGCAGACGCTGCGACCGAAAGCCTGCTAGCGCAAGACGGCGTCGTACACGGCCGCTACGCCGGCGGCCAGGCTGGTTTCTGAGTAGCGTTGCCGCTGCACCTGATGGGCGGTGCGACGGATGGCCTGCCAGTCCAGTTCGCCGCGGACCACGCGGGCGATTTGTTCGGCTAGCGCTTGCGGATTGGCCGGGGGAACCAGCCAGCCGGTGCGGCCGTCGTCAACGATGTCGGTCACGCCGTCGACCGCCGAGGCCACCACCGGCACGCCTGCCCCGAACGCTTCCAGCACCACCATCGGCATGCCTTCGGCGAGAATGCTGGGGAAGATGAACAGGTCTAACTGAGCCAAGGCGGCCGGCACGTCGGTGCAGAAACCGGAGAAGTACACGGGACCGTCGGGCTCGTGGCCATCGCCTAAGTCTAAAGCGGTTGCGCGGCTGCGGACTTCGTGTTCGTACTCCGGCGTTTCAAAGGGGCCGATGCCTTGCCAGCGCACTGGCAAGCCCTGCTGCCGCAGCAGAGCCACGGCTTCCAGCAGCGTTTCCAAACCTTTACGAGGACGGAACAGCCCCACGGTGCCAAGTTGCCACGTGCGTGAGGGCGGTGCCAGCTCGGCCAACACCGGCTGTGACGGCACCCCGTTGGGGACGACGGCAACTTGCTCCGCCGGCACGCCCTGCCGGAGCAGGTATTGCCGCGAAGTTTCAGATACGGCAATTACCCTGGCCGCCCGGCGCATGCAGCGTTGCTCCAGCCAGGCATAACAGCGCGTCTTGTAAGTGCCGCGGACTTCGGTCGAGGTCTGGCCGTGCAGGTGATGGACGAACGGCACGCCTGCCAGGCTGGCGGCGATCCGCCCCACCATCACGGTGCGCGGCGTATGCGTGTGCAGGCAGTCGAAACCGCCGTGACGCAGCAGTTTCGCCAGCTTGAAGGCCGGCCGGAGGTCCAGCTTATTGCGCATCGGCGCTTCGTGCAGCGGCACGGTAGAGCGCCGGGCTTGGGCAAAGCGGCCGGGCAGCACCCGGGCGAACTCCACCTCGTAACCGAACTGCGGCAACGTGAGGGCCAGCAGATCCTGTACGCGTTCGGCCCCGGCGTAGTGTTCGCCGTTGATCAGGTGCAGCACCCGGCGCGGTTTCCTGGCCGGATCGGCCTGGTGTTCGCCGGTGGTTGAGACGTTGGGAGCGGGCTCGGGCATGGCCGTGGCGCTGGAGTGCGAAGACGATGGCGTTGTCACCGCGGGGCCTTTTCCTGGTTGGAACGCGAAGTCATGCCGCGAGCCGCTGGTTGCCCAGCCTTCCTAAAACCCTAGCTCGGTGATCGGGGAGCGAGGGGGCACGCCGCACTGCCAGCACGGCTGCGGTAGCAGCGCTGCCAAGCTATCGGACAATTTCCGGCGGAAATGGCCCCATTGTGGGCGGTAATAGCGTTCCCCCGGTGAGTCGGGCTTTCGCATTTCAGGTTTTCCCTGTATCGATTTTGCCAATTGCGCCGATCATGAGGACAGCGCCGAATTGTCCGACGGCAGGGCCTGCAGGAATCGTACTGCAAACCTACCGGTAATACGCACGTCAGGTTGATTGCGGTCGCCGCCCGGGACGAGGATTGCCTGCTCACCCCGCACTGGCGGAGCCAGTGGCACTCCGTGGGAGACGTTGGCAATCGGAGCCCTGGCGGAGCCAGTGGCACGCGCAAGGTCGTTTCGTACACCACTTGCAAAGGATGGCAGCGGTGTCTCAGCCCAAGCGAAAATCGCATTCCATCAGCGCTTCCCCGATCCTCTGGGGGGCCGTGCTCACGGTTGGCTTCTTCGGTCTGCTGGAAGGCGGTGTCCTGGAAACGCTGCTGGGGAGCGACGCGCACCGGTTCTTGATGCGGTACGCGGCCGGTCACCCGGTCGAGTACTGCGAAGTGGCCATGTTCTTTGTGGCCCTGTCAGCCCTGGTTATCAAACGGGGCCAGATCATGGGCCAGTTGGGCCGGCTGCGCGAACGGCTCTTGGGCCCCAAGCCCGAGGAAGGTCAAACGGCGGCCGACTGCCCTGCCCTGCTGGCGCTGCTCGATGAACTGCCTGCCAGGCAGCAGTCGGACTATCTGGTGGGCCGGCTGCGCGAGGGGCTCATCCACGTGCAGCAGAAAGGCAATGCCGACTCCCTCGATAGCGAACTCAAATACCTCAGCGAGCAGGACGCCGAACGGGCGTACTCCAGCTACGCGCTGATCAATGTGATCATTTGGGCCATCCCGATCCTGGGCTTCTTGGGCACCGTGATCGGGATCACGATGGCCATTGCGAACCTGGACCCGGCTTCGCTGGAGTCGTCGCTCTCCGAAGTGGTCGGGGCGCTGGGCGTGGCGTTCGATACCACGGCCCTGGCCCTCTCGCTGTCGATGGTGCTGATGTTCGGCAAGTTCGCCGTCGACAAGCAGGAAACGCGGCTCCTGGAGCTGGTCGACGCCCGGGCGGCCGAGGAACTGCTGGGCCGCTTCCAGGACGGCGGCACCGGCGGCGATCCGCAGGCGATGGCCATTCGCCGCATGACCGAAGCGATGCTGCAAGCCACCGAGCAGCTTGTGGAGCGGCAAGCCAAGTTGTGGGAAGCCGCCATGATCCGAGCCGAGGAACGTTGGCAGGAAGTCCAACAGGCCGGCCGGAAACTGCTCGAAGAGGCCCTGGGCAGCGCCCTCACGCAAGGCCTGCTCGAACACGCCCGACAGGTCAAAGAGTCGGCCGAGTCGCTGGCAGAACGCAACCATCGGCACTGGGACCAGGTGTGCCAGGCCTTGGCTTCGGCCGCCGAGGACAATGCCGCCGAACGCTCGCTGTTGCAGCAACAGTGCCAGCTCTTGCAGCGGCTGATCGACGGCCTGGGCGACATGAACCGCCTGGAAGACTCGCTGCAACGCAACCTGGCCACCATCTCCACCACGCTCAATCTCGAAAGCACGATGGAAAGCCTGGCCGGCGTGATCCATCTGCTCAATGCCCGCATCAGTCGTACGCTGCCTGCGCACCACGTTAACGGTAACGATACGGAACAACTGGGACACGCGGCATGAAACGACCCGCTCGCGCACGGGGGGGCACGAGCGTTTCGTTGTTCCCCTTCCTGGCCGTCCTGCTCTGCACGATGGGCTCGCTCATCGTGGTGCTGGTGGTCATTGCGCAGCAGGCTCGCTCGCAGGCTGAGCGGCAAGAGCTGGTCCAACGTCAGCGTCTGGAAGAACAACGCCGCGAAGCGCTGGCAGCGGCTGCCCAGCTTGAGCAGCAGCGCGCCGCCGCTTTGGCGCAGCGCGACGACTTGCAGGCGACCGTGGCCGCCCGCCGCCGCGAACTGGAAGCTCTATCGGCGCGCATTGCCACGCTGGAAAGCGAGCTGGCCGAGTTGCAGCGGCAAGCGGCCCAGATGCCCGAAACGGTTGAAACTTCGGTTCAGGACGAACTGGAAACCCAGCTTGCCTGGTATCGCAAGCGGATTGCGGAAGTTGAGGACGAGATCCGGGCCGCCAACCAGAGGCACGGCAACGGCAAGACCTTCGCCATTTTGCCATATGGCGGCCGCAACGGGACCGACCGTCGCCCGATCTACATCGAATGCCGGTCCGACCGCGTGGTGCTCCAGCCCAGCGGCATCGAACTGCTCCCGGCCGATTTCGTTCAAAGCCGTGTCATCAGCCCGCTGAACGCGGCACTGCTGGCCACGATCGATCACTACGAGCAACTCGATCCGCTTCAGCGCGGTTATGCTTACCCGCTGCTGTTGGTGCGGCCCGACGGGATCGAGTCGTACTACAAGGTGCTGGAAACGCTGCACCAGTTCCGCAGCCAGTACGGCTATGAGTTCATCGAACAGGATTGGGAACTGGTGCTGCCGCCGGAAGAACCTCAGTTGGCGGCCAAACAACTTGAGGCGATCCAGCAGGCTCGCCGCCAATTGATGCGCGAGTTGCAGACCCGGCCCGGCCTGGCACGCGGCAAACCGCCTTCGTTCTCGCTGTCGGCGACCGGCGGTGGGTTGAAGATGGTTGATGCCGGCACGTCCGGCGGGCTGGATACTTTGCCCGACCGCTATGGTGCCGATCCTCAAGGCAACGCCCGCGAGACGGGCCGCGGCGGCTACCCCGATAGCCCCTTGGCCAGCGGCAGCGGTTTGCCTGGGGCCGGCGGTGGCGGCCTGGGCGGCGAACCGGGCACTGGCATGCCGGGTGAAGCAGGCAGCATGGGCATCGGTTTGGCAGGGCCGCGTTATCCCAACCCGGGCCACTTTACCAGTACACCCTACGACAGTAGCGACCCGCTGGGCTTGGGCCCTGCCGGCGCTGGCGCCGAGGGACCGCTGCTGACAGGCCCCGGCGGTCAGCCTGGTTTGAACCAAGGCATGCCTCAAGGCGGGATGGGCAGCCCCGGCCAGCCAGGCATGGCTGCGGCGGGGGCTTCGCCTTCGGCCTGGGGACAGCCGGGCGGAACGGGCAAGCGCGCGGGCGATCCTTTCGCGGGCGGCGGCCAGCCTGTGCCTGGTGGTCAACCTGGCGGTGGTGCGTATGTCGGCGGCTCGCCAGCTGCCGGTTCTTCGGCTGAACGTGGTTACTGGCTCACGCGCGGCGAACGACCAAGCACTACCCCGGTTACCCCCGGCGGCAGCTATGGCTGGAGCCGTGGTGAAGAACGGTCGCAGACCTCTTCCAATCCGTACGCTAACCTCGACCTGACCGGCTCGGCAGTCGGCGGTAATGCAAGTTCCGGCTCGCCAACCGCAAGTGGTGATGCATCGGGCAGCGCGAACGATGCCAACTCCAGCCTGACCGCGTCAGGAGCGAAGACCAGCAAAGCGGGAACTGACGGCGGCGATGCTGCAGCAGGCAGCACCAGCGGTTCCGGCACCGAGGGCATGGCCGCGGGCGGTGCCTCGGGGGGAGCAAGCCGGCCTGGCTCGATGGCCGGTGGCCCGGCGGGCATGGGAGCCGATGCGTCTGCGCCCACCGAGGGCGTCGGCATGCCGCAGTTGACCGTGCAACCTCCTCCGGCCACACGTAGCGTAGCCAGTTCGGCCGGCGCCAACTGGGCGCTGCCGTTCTCCAGTGCCCGCAGCGTGGCCGTGTGGCGCGATATCCGCGTACGGCTGGAAACCGATCAATTGATCCTGAAAACCGAGACGGGCCGGGTGACGCAGATCGTGCCGCTGCGAGGCCCCACGGCCGACGCAGCGTACGAGATCCGTAACGCCGTTTGGGAAGACATGAAGCACTGGGGCATCGCCGGCTACGGCATGCACTGGCAGCCTGTGTTGCACGTCGACGTGGCACCCGGTGCCGAGTGGCGGTTCCGCGACTTGCAGGTGCTGTTCGAGAACAGCGGTTTTGCCATCCGCGAGCGCAACGCCCCGCAGCCGGCAA
Organism: uncultured Planctomycetales bacterium; assembly: GCA_937927735.1. Lineage (GTDB taxonomy): Bacteria > Planctomycetota > Planctomycetia > Pirellulales > S012-138 > CALBRZ01. Next base: position 53,276 of record CALBRZ010000032.1, on the reverse strand, counting down.
CTCCCCGGCGGTAATCGCGGCAGATCGCAGGAACGGTTCGTTGGATTGCGTTGTTGGGTTGCGAAGGTTCCAGCCATCCAGGTTTTCTGTGGGATCGCCGGTCATTCGCTGAGCAGGAATCACTATGGCCAGGCCGCGACACGATGAAGACCAGGAACTCGGACACGATTCGTTCCTGGACATCGTCGCCAACATCGTCGGCATCCTGATCATCCTGGTGATGGTGACCGGGGTGCGCGTGAAGATGTTTCGCAGCGATGAGGTCGACCTGCCGCAAGAGCCGGTCGTCGACGTTCAGGCTGCGCAGCACGAAGTCGCGAATCTTGTAGCCCAGCAAGCCAGCCTGGAAACCGAAGCCCAGCGGCTCTTGGCCCAGCGCGAACAGCAAGCCCTGGTGGTCGAAGAAATGGCCGGCCGCGTGGCGGCTCTGAAGACCACCCTGGCCGACCGCAGCGTGGATCTGCAACGGAAGGCCGCCGAACAACAGCAGCAACGGGCGGAAAAGCTGAAGGAAGTCCAGCAGCAACAGGACCGGCTCAATGGACTGCTGAAAGAGCTGGAGGCGGCAGCCAACAAACCGCGGAAGACGGTGCAGTTGGAGCCTTCGCCCACGCCGATCTCGCAAGCGGTCAACGGGCCGGAAGTTCACCTGCAACTGCTGGGCGGCCGCCTGGCCTATGTGCCGCTGGAAGAACTGGCCGAGATGGTCAAACGCGAGATTCGCACCAAGGTCGATCTGCTGCGGACCAGTCCCGAACTGACCGGCGTGGTTGGCCCGGTGCGTGGCTTCAAGCTGCGTTACACGATCGAGCGGTTGGGCGTCCCCACCGATCCGGCCTATGTCGGCATGGCGAGCGCCGCCCAGGTCAGCCGGATCACGTTCATTCCCGACTCACAAACGCTGGGCAGCCCGCTGGAAACCTGCCTGGCTCCCAACTCCGAGTTCCGTCGGCTCTTGATGCAGTTCGATCCGGCGCGAACGACGGTCACCGTGTGGACCTACCCGGACAGCTTCGGCGAGTTCCGCCAGCTCAAGCGGGAGTTGTACCTGTTGGGCTTTTCGGTCGCTGGTCGGCCGCTGCCCTTTGGCAAGCTGATCGAAGGTTCGCCGCAGGGCACACGCTCAGCCGCTCAGTAGCGTCCACAACGCGAGCGGTGCACCGCGCAACAAAGAACGCAGGCGGCCCGAGCTGCCTCAGACCGCCTGCGTGCTGCATCTTAACGTGTAGCCGTTCGGCCGCGAATTATTGGGGCGAGATCACCCAGCGCTTACTTGGCCGCATCAAGCGCCTGTTGCAGGCGATTCTTGGGCTGAGCGCCCACGAAACGCTGCACCACCTCGCCGCCCTTGAACACGATCAGCGTGGGAATGCTGGTGACGCCGTAGTTCATCGCCGACTGAGGGCTGTCGTCGATGTTGACCTTGGCGACCTTGACCGAACCGGCATATTCCTCGGCCAGTTCTTCCACCATCGGGGCAATCTGGCGGCAGGGGCCGCACCACGGGGCCCAGAAGTCCACCAGCACCGGCTGGTCGGATTCAAGCACTTCCGATGCGAACGTGGCGTCAGTAATCTCGGCGACTTTGCCCATTGTGTTTCTCCCTCGGTTAAGCACTCGGCACAAGAGTCACCGAGGCATTCGTGGCGACCAATGAAAAGGACTTGGGTTTCCTGCGGTGATTATAGGTAAGTCGGCGAGGCGGACAAGCGGCCAGCCTGCCCGCCCGGTGGCGACCCGAGGTTGGCTCGTCGGCACCGTCATCATGACCGCTGCGGTTTATCCCCAGGACACGCCGCGACGTTCGACTTGTCGCGAGGTGAATGTCGCCCGCAGCGGAAACGCCGTATTTGACGCGGGGGGCTCCATTCCCCCAGGAAAGCGTGGGCCATCTCCCCGCCAGCGGTATGCGGTATACTGCGGCGAAGCCGCGGGCCGCAAGTGCCGGCCGGCCGCCCAACTCGATTTTTCCCGCAGCGGTCGTTCTGGTTGGATGGCCTCATACGTGCCGTGCCAGGACAATCCAACCATCGGCGTACGCGTGCCCATCTATTGGTCCGCAGAGTGGGGCCTGCGGATAACACAAGGATTGAAAACTGTCATGCAGAAGATTCGTATCGGGTTCATCGGGGCGGGCGAGAACACCCGCAAGAAACACCTGCCGGGGTTTCAAGCAATTGCCGGTGTCGATCTGTTGGGCGTGGCCAATCGCACGCGTGAGTCGGGCAATCGCGTGGCCGAGGCGTTCAACATTGCCCGCGTGTATGAACATTGGCAGGAGCTGATCGAAGATCGCGACATCGACGCCGTGTGTATCGGCACCTGGCCGTACCTGCATGCCGAGGCCACCATCGCCGCGCTGGCGGCCGGCAAGCACGTGCTGTGCGAAGCCCGCATGGCGATGAACGCCGGCGAAGCCGCCGAGATGCTGGCGGCCGCGCAGCGTTCCAATTGCGTGGCCATGCTGGTGCCTTCGCCATTCGGGCTCAAGGGCGATCGCACCATGCGGCGGCTGTTGGCCGAAGGCTACCTGGGACAGGTGCGCGAGATCTATGTGCGCGGTCTCACCTCCGTGGCGGCCGATGCCACCGCCCCGCTGCACTGGCGACAGCGGAGTGACCTTTCCGGCATGAACGTGCTGACGTTGGGCATCCTCAACGAAACCGTGCAGCGCTGGTTCGGGATCGCGCGCAGCGTGGTCGCCCACTCGCAGTGCTTTGTGCCTCGCCGGATCGATCCGGCGACGGGGTTGCTACAAGATGCCGACGTGCCCGACAGCGTGGCCGTAATCGCCCAGCAGGCGATCGGAGCCACGTGCGTGTATCACGTCAGCGGCGTGGCCTATCACGCCGGGGCGATGCGGATCGAAGCGTACGGCAGCGACGGCACGCTGGTTTACGATCTGGCCAGCGACGAGATCCTGGGAGCCAAGGCGGGCGAGTCGGTGCTGGCTCCCATCTCCATCCCGCCCGAAGAAGCCGGCAGGTGGCAGGTGGAAGAAGACTTCATCGCCGCCATCCGCGAAGGCCGGCCGATCACCCACACCAGCTTCGTCGATGGCGTAAAGTACATGCGGTTCACCGAAGCCGTGCATCGCTCGGCGGCCGAGGGCCGGCGCGTGACGCTGGCCGAGTTGTAGCCGGTTGGGACAAACGGCGCAATTGGGCTGAACTTTGCGGGCAAGGCTGGCCGAAACAGTATCTGGATGCGTCTGCGTGCGCCTTCCGCTGGGGGCTGCGCGCGGACGCTGCCGCTACCGCCTGTTGTCCGCCAAAGCCGACTGCCTACCGCCATGGCCGAAGCTGCCAATGCTTTCATCGATGTTGCCGCCGCCTGCCGTGACGCTGCCGCGGAAATCACCACCGCTTGGAAGCGAGCTTTCGGAACCGCGGTCACCCTGACGCCCGGCAATGCGGCTGCCATGCCGATCCCGATCCCGCCGGCCAAGCTGGCCACGGCGGGCTTGCTGCTCAAGCTGACTGGCCCGATCCAGCAATGCTGGGTGGCGGTGCCGCGCAACGATGCCGTCATGGCGGCGTGGTGCGCTCAGCCCGACCAGGAAGGCCAAACCAAACTTGCCACCTTTGCTACCGAACTGGCTCCCTTGCTGCTGGGGGCCGCCCACACGCCGCACCAGGCGCAGGCCAAGTTTGTGCCCAACCTGTTGGAGGCGTTGGTTGAGCATCTGCGAGTTTGCCCGCGGTTGATGTCGATGCCCTGCATCGTGACCGCCAGCGAGGGCAAGGCGAATACCGAGGCCTACTTGGTCTGGACGGTGGCGCCAGAACCCGAGCCGCAACCAGTTGCACCTCAGCAGACGCCCGCGGCTGAGGCTGATGCTGCCGCGAAGTCGGCGGACGCCAACGGTCCGCAAGGCGCTCAGGCGGCCAATCAGGCTTCGGCTCCTCAGGGGATGCAAGGACGGCCGCCGGTCCAGCAGGGCATGCCGCAGCAGGTAGCTCGCGTGACCACGCTGCCGCCTTATTCGCGGAGCTTGCTCAAGATCTCGGTACCGGTTTCGGTGACGCTTGCGCGGAAGAAGCAGCGGGCTTCGCAGATCCTCGAATTGGGACCGGGCGCCATCATCCAGTTCGATCGCTCGTGCGACGAAGCGCTCGACCTGGAAGTAGGCGGACACCGCATCGCGATGGGCGAAGCCGTGAAGGTTGGCGACAAGTTCGGCCTGCGGATTACCGAACTTGTCCGGTCCGAAGAACGGTTTGTGCCCGTGCGCCGCGAACCCCAGGCTGCTCAGGCCGCGTCTTCGAAACGCTTCCCGGTCAGCCGTTCGTAGGCTTCCACGTACTTGGCCCGGGTCTTGGCGATCACGTCTTCCGGCAAGGGCGGCGGCGGGCTTTGCTTGTCCCAGTCGGTGCTCTCCAGCCAGTCACGCACAAACTGCTTGTCGAACGAGGGCGGCGAGCCACCGGGGGCGTATTGATCGGCCGGCCAGAACCGCGAGCTGTCGGAGGTCAACACCTCGTCGATCAGGATGAGCTGGCCGTCGTCCAAGAGGCCAAACTCGAACTTGGTGTCGGCGATGATGATGCCGCGATCGCGGGCGTAGTCGGCGCCGGCCTGGTAAATCTCGATGCTGCGGCGTCGCAGCTCCTCGGCCCGCTCCTGCCCGACCAGCTCCACTACCTGTTCGAACGAGATGTTCTCATCGTGCCCGGTCTCGGCCTTGGTGGCCGGAGTGAAGATCGGTTCGGGCAATTTGTCGGCCTGCCGCAATCCGGGCGGCAGCGGAATGCCACAGACCGCTCCGGTCTGCTGGTAATCCTTCCAGCCTGAACCGGCCAGGTACCCACGCACCACGCACTCGACGGGGATGACCTTAGTCTTGCGAACCAGGGTGGTGCGGCCCCGCAGCGGCTCCAGGTCCACTTCGGGGGGCAGGCCCATCCGTTCGACGTCGGTTTCGAGGATCTGGTTGGCCAGACCCAGGTGCTCGAACCAGAAGTTGGCCAATTGCGTGAGCAGCCGGCCGCGGTCGGGAATGCCGCTGGGCAGCACCCAATCGAAGGCGCTGATGCGATCGGTGCTCACCAGCAGCAGCCGGTCGCCCAGGTCGTAGACGTCGCGGACTTTGCCTCGGCGGAGCGGAAACGGGAGCGACGTCTCAAGCAGTGCTGCGGTCATCGGTTCGAGCAGATCAGCGTGGGTGGATGCGTCGACGATCGCGACGCCGTTACTTCTCGCCGATGCAGTATAAGGCTTTGAAGGTGCGCAGGAAGATCTGGCCGTCGGAAACGGCGATCGTCGAGTTGCTGGACTCGTTCAGCGAGTTGACGGCGATTTCTTCCAGCTTCTCGGGGTTGGCTTTGAACACCACGGTGTCGCCCCGCTGTGTGGTCACGTAAAGATTGTCACCCACGGCCACGATCGAACCCCACAGCGAGCCGCCGGAAAGCCGCTCTTTCCACTTCTGCTCGCCGGTGCGCGGATCCAGGCATTCGACCGTGCCATCGGTGTTGGCCATGTACATCAGGCCGTTGATGATGACACCGGACCCGATTCGTTGCGGGTTCCGCCGGTCTTGCCGCCAGAGCTGCGCCGTTTGGGTGATGTCGCCGCTGCCGCCAGGTTTGAGGCCGATGGCCGGTCCATGGTAGCCGCCCATCGCCACGATGACGCCGTCGCCCACCACCGCCGATGTATACACCAGGTCGCCCAGCCCTCCGCACTCCCAAAGAACCTTGCCGTTGGCGGGATCGTACGCTTTGACGTGGCGCGGGTAGCTCACCACGATCTGATCTTGGCCATCGATCTGGGCGACGATGGGCGTGCTCCACGACCCGATCCAGTTGCGCTGGCCTTGTCCCAGACCGCTGGCGCCGCCGGCTTCCTCGGCACGCCACAGTTCGCGGCCTGTGCGCTTGTCGAGGGCAACCAGAAACGTCCGCTCGCCCGGCCCGCAGTTATTGATGACCATATCCTTATAGAAGATCGGGCTGGCGCCGTATCCCCAGATATGGATGAACTCGCCCAGGTCGACATTCCACAGCAGCTTGCCGTCGTAGTCGTAGCAGTACATGCCGGCCGACGAGTGCCAGACCACCACCCGTTCGCCGTCGCAGGCGGCCGACGAACCGGCATAGGGGTTCGTCTTATGGGTCGGTTCTTCCTTGTCGTATTCGACCGTGCGTTCCCAAAGCTGCTTGCCGGTCTTGCGGTCGAAGCAGACCAGGCTGCGGTGGCGGCCCTCCTCGGTGGCCACGGTGATGAACACTTTGCCCCGGCTGACGATCGGGCTGCTGTTGCCGGGACCCGGCAGTTCGGCACGCCAGACGATGTTCTTGTTGCGGCTCCATTCCAGCGGGGCGGACTTCTCTTCGGCGATCCCGGTGCCGCCCGGACCCCGAAACTGAAGCCAGTCGGCCGCTTGAGCGGTGCTAACCCGGAAGCAGGCGGAAGCCAGGCCAAAGGCCAACGCGAAGATCAGGGCGGTGCGCATCGGGATCACTCCGGCAAGAGTCAACGGGGCTAGTGCGCTGCGTTGCCCACGCGGTCCAGGGGGCCGCGCGGTGATCAACTTGCCGCCATTATAAGGGCATCCCTCAGCCGAGGGGAAAGGAAACGCCCTGCTCGCGTCAGACCCGCCGATTGGGCCCACGCCGCGGCTACGCCGGACGCGTTACCGCACTGAGCACGCGGGCGGTCGCCTGCGACTTGTTCAGCACATAGAAGTGCACCCCGGGCACTTCGCCGTCGATCAGGCCCTGCACTTGCCGCGTGGCCTGGTCGACGCCGACCTCGAACTGGCCGGCTTCGTCGTCGCTGAAGCGCTCCAGGGCATCGAGGAAGTTGCCCGGCAACTTGGCTCCGCACAGCGAGGTGATCCGCTTGATCTGCGCCAGGTTGGTCACCGGCAAAATGCCGGGCACGATCGGCACGGTGATGCCGGCCGCCTGGCAGCGGTCGCGGAAGCGAAAGAAGTCGTCGTTATCGTAAAAAAGCTGCGTGAGGACGATCTCGGCCCCAGCATCGACCTTGCGCTTGAGGTTCTGCAAGTCGGCCTCGGGCGATGGGGCTTCCCGGTGCGTTTCGGGATAGCCGGCCACGGCGATGCCAAACTGCGGAAACTCGCTGGCGATCAGCGAAACCAGCTCGTTGGCGTAACGCAAGCCGCCTTCGACGGCGCAGAAGGTGGTTTCGCCCTTGGGCGGGTCGCCCCGCAGGGCCACGATATTTTCGATGCCCAGCTCCCAGGCTTCGCGCAGGTACGCCCGCAGGTCGTCGACCGTGGAGCCTACGCAGGTCAGGTGCGAGGCCACCGGCAGATTAAACTCGCGGTGGACGCGGGAGATAATGTCGAGCGTCTTGCCCCGCGTGGAACCGCCTGCCCCGTAGGTGCAGGTGATGAAGTCGGGTTGGAAGGCCACCAGTTCGCGCAAGTGATGGAACAGTTGCGCTTCGCCTTCGGCAGTCTTGGGGGGGAACAGCTCATACGATAAGCCGAAACGGCCAAGACCGTAGGCTTCCGAGAATCTCATCCCTAAGCTCTCCTGAGGGCGGGGGGCAACTGGTGATCGCCTCCCCATTGTGCAGAACAAGGCCGCCGCAAGCTAGGGCGCCCTACCGCATGCCCCCTACTGGTTCGGGCCGGTTGCCACGGGGACGTTGCGCGCTGGATGCTGCTCGGTGGCCGCCGAACCACTTTGCCGGGGTGCAATCCTGCCCGACAGGTACAGCCGCAGCAGATACGCATGAACGGCGGAGGTGGCAGCCTGGCATTCGGCCACAACCTGCGGATGATCGGCGGCCAGGTCGCGTGTTTCGTGCGGATCGCGAGCCACGTCGAACAGGTACGGACGCCGCTCGCCCAGGCACTGGATGTACTTCCAGTCGCCCTGCCGCATGCCCTGGTACTGCAGTGCAAAGGGATTGTTGAAGAACACCTGCCGCCGCGGGACGTCGCGCGCCAGGCTGGTGCCCACCGCATGGTTGAGGCCGGTCATCTGAAAGATGTCCATCACCGTGGGCAGCAGATCGACCTGACTGCCCAGCACGTCCACCTGCTGCCCTTAATCGATGCGACCGGGAGCCAGGATCAGAAGCGGGATGCGTAAGCCTTCGTCGTACAGGTAATTGACGAGCATGTAATTGCGGTGGTGCTCGCCCATCGGCGTGCCGGTATCGGCCAGGATGAAGAACACCGTCTTGCGATCCAGGCCACGCTGCTGGAGCCGCTCGATGAAGCGCCCCAGGCAGTGATCGGTGTACCGCATGGTTCGCAGGTAGCGGTGGTACTCGTCATCGGGCGGCACATCGGTGGCGGCCGGCTGGAAATCGTCGGGCACGCGCCACGGGTGATGGTTGGTGATGGTGAACACCGTGGCAAAGCCGGGCTGGCCCTGATGTTCGCGGCTTTCCAGCCAGTCGGCGACATAATCGAGCAGGTATTGGTCGTGGTAGCCCCAGCTTGTGCGGGCGGCAGTCCCGAAATGCTGCTGCAATTGGGCTTCGCCGTGCGTTTCGGCGTAGCCGTGATTGCGGAAGAAGGCTTCCTGGTTTTCAAAGTCGAGCGACCCGCCAATAAAATAGGCCGAATGATAGCCGCGGCGATTGAACAGGTCGGCCATGCCGATCAGCGGCAGGCTACTGTTAGCGGCTTGCACGCTCTTGGTCGAGAACCGCGGCGGGAGCCCAAACAGCGAGGCAATCACCGCCCGCGTGGTTTGTACCCCGTTGCCGTAAAACTGCGTGAACAGGATGCCTTGCTGGGCGAGGCGGTCGAAGTTGGGGGTGACGTTGTGCCGGCCGCCCAGCACGCCCACATCGCGGCCCCGGAATGACTCGAGGAACAAAAAGACGACGTGCGGCCGCTCCTCGGGCGGGATCGAGAGATCGAACAACCGTGGGCCATGAAAGCCGTGCGTCTCTTTGAGCAGCGGGTATTGCGGATCGACCAGCGTAAAGTGCTCGCCCTGCGGCCGGAGATAGTTTAGGGCCAGTTCAGCATCATCAGCACTGTTGGCCTCTTTACCTTGCCAGGAGTCGGCGGCGCTTCGGATGAGCTGCGTTTCGGCGCGAGCCAGGGCATTGTCGGCCGCGTATGCGAGCATGCCGGGAATGGCAGCTCGAGTGGTGAAGGCCAACACGGCCACGACCGGCAGCGCGGCCAGCAGCCGGGGTGAGAAGGTCAACTCCGCCACCGTGCGGTGCAGGAACCGATAGATGAAGGTCAGCGAAACGCTGAGCACGGCCAGGCCCGTCACCAGCGGGGCCAGCCCCACCTCCTGGGCTGAGCTCCAGAACATGCGCCAGTCGGCGGCGAACGTTGCCAGGTCGGGATCGAGTCGCAGACCGATCTTCGTGTACAGGGCCACGTCGACCAACAGATACAAATGCGTGAAGGCGAAAACCGCCGTCAGCAAACCGGCGACCATTGCCTTGCGAGCCGGCAGCCGCAGCACGTTGGCCACGCTCATGGCGACCAGGGCCAACAGCCACATTTGCAGAGCGATCAGCAGGTCTTGCGGCAGGCCGATCAGAAAGCACTGCGCCAGGAACTTCAGCCGCAGGATGCCGCCGGGCACTTCGGGGGCAATCACCAGCACGTAGATCGCCAGGCGGAACAGCACCGGCACGGCGAGCCACAGCAGCAGATAGCTCCAGGTACAGCGCGGCAAGCGAACCAGGCCTTGCAGGTCGTTGGGCTTCATCGTGCGGCGGGACCGGAGGATGCAGGAGGCAATTGTGGGCTGGGAGGGCTGGCAGGTGACCGCCGGCCGTGTGCATGGCCGGCACATTCGGCACAATCGCACCCTCAAGCGCAAGGGCGCAGCGGTCTGTGCCAAGCATAGGTTTCTCCGCGGCGCACGACGGATGGATTGCCCAGACAGAAGGCGTACGTATCCAGCCACTGCGCAAAAAAGAAGCGACGCCGGTGGCAATCGGCGCCGCTGGTGCGACAAAGCGTTTCGCTTCGTTTCATTGGTTGGTTCGGAGAGTCGTGGTGTTGGATTGCACCGCCGTGCTGCCCGGTTGGGACGGGCGAAACGGCCGGCTCTCCCCTGCCCTCAACAGCTATGATGCCTTCGCACCACGTTGCGGGGCGACCGTTGTTGCCGCTCGAACCGTTCTCGCTGCGTCGGCTGGTAGCCGTAACGGATCGCGAACCATTCGGCGTAGCGTTCGCGGTCCACGTAGCTGCTGTTGCGGTCGTCGAGCAGGTGGCCCAGTTCGTGGATCAGGATGTTGTTGAGGTAGAAGTCCTTGATGGCTTCTTCGGTCCAGATCAGCCGCCAGTTGTTGGGGCCATCTTGCACCCAGCGTCCGCCGTACATCCTTGCTTCGTTCCATTGGCTGGGACGCGGCGGCCGGCTGAAGTATTCGACCAGATCCTCTTCAATGGGGTATAGGTAAATGGCCGAGCCCCACTGCATGCCATAGCAGGGGAAACTTTGTTTCTTTCGTGTGACTCTACTGAGTTGCACAACTTCAAGCGGCGCGGTAAAGGATACGGGCAACAAACTTAACCGTTGTCGCACTTCCTCTTCCGTCACCACGTGGCGGTAGCCCTTGCCGGGCTCTTGGATGACGAATCGATAGTTGCCGTCTCGGTTGCCCTGCGGTTCGTACCAATCCTCGGGTGGCAAGAACGGCAACTGGATATTGCGACCGCCGCGGTAGCGTTTGCTGCGCGGGACGCCATGGTTGAGTTTGCGGTGAACCGGCGCCATGCCCGCCTGATAGGACGAAGCGGGCCGCAGGTGGTTCATGCGCTTACGATGAACACTCATGCCGCTGAGGAATCACGAGGCGCAGAGGACCCCATCCTTGGGGGGCGAACACGGTAGGGCCGCCCTTCCAGGTCGATCCATCGGAGAGTGCTTTGGCGGCCCCGGCCGGAGCCGCCCTCGAAGGTTTGCAACCCCATCCTAGACCCGGCCAAATTTCATTTTCAAGTGAACAGCGCAAGTGGGCGTGAGCGCTGGAATTGCGCGGGCATGTTCACCACGGCCCAGGTCGGCGGCCTGGAATTTTAGCCGGGTGGCCGGTCAGTTCGTGCCCTGATCTTTGTGCGCAAGTCGAGATGGTTCAATGACTTATAGTAGAGCCAGGAAGGCCATTCAGTGCCTCGCGGCTGCGGTGCCAGCCATGGGGTTGGCGGTAACTTTGGCAGCCGTAACTTGTCTGCTGGCTTGGGCTGCGGGCGATTTTGGAGCCGCACAAGGGTTGCTCTGGGGCCTGCTTGTGGTGGCTGTCCTGGCGGTGCTGGCACTGGCCACCAGCGTGGCGCTTGCGCTAGGTGAGCTATTTGCGCAAGAGATTCATTTAAAGAGGGATGCGAAGGATTGAAGGCCCGCGCAGACCTCTTGCGGCCGGTTCAGCCGCCGGAATTACCCGACATCACGCCCGAAGCGGTGATCCAACCGCCCGAAGCGGTGGGGCGCTCGCTAGGCGGCGCGGCGGAACGGGGCGCGGAGTTGCTCGCGGCGAAGCTGCCGCTGGTGCTTCAGCACTTCTTCCACGCCCATCGTCACCAGGCGTTCCAGGGCCTGTTCGACGATCGACTCCTCGGCCCACTCCTGGAGCGATTCGTGCTCTTGCACCATCGTAGCGGCCGATGTCCGCACCATTTCGCTGGCGTGGGCACGGATGTAGCCGCGGGCTTCAGCAGCCGACATGTGGATCACGCGGGACTGCACGCGTTGCCAAACCCAGGGCCACACTCGGGCCGATAACTGCTCGGCGGCTTCTTGCACGAGTCGGGCGTTGCGGAACGCAAACAGCGAATGGATCCAAGTCATGGTCGGCATCCTTTCCGGGGGCGGGCAGTAACGCCACGAAATGAGATGCGCTGCGCCCTGCCGCCTCCTGCGGCAATTGCGCGATGGACGTACTTGGCGTAGCGATTTCTTGCCAGAGCCGCTTGAGACGGGCAGCGGCTGCCATGCGCTTCTGTCTGTAGCATCGTGCCGAGAATGATGCCGACTTGATGTCTGCTGTTAGGGGGGGACCCGCACGCCACAACCGGCCGGGCCAGCGGTACAGGCATAGCCCGAAAAAACGGCAAAACTTGCCCGTTGCATGCTTGTCCCGTACGATGCGGGCGGTTCTTTCGCTATACGGCACCGTGGGGGAACATCGGCGGTGCGCTGCATCTTCTCTTCTCGCCGAAAGACCCGGGAGGTTGCCATGCTTAATCCGTTGCGCCCGGCATGGAGCTTGGCCTTGGCGGTGCACCTGGCGGCCGCGATGCCCGCCCTCTGCAACGATGCGGAGTTCGCGTCCTTTCTGCGGCAAGGGCTCACGGTGGGCTGGGAGTCGTCGTTCCGCGCGCTGCGGCCGGCGGAAGAACTGCTCGGCAAAGCCCGGCGGGTGAACGCGACCGACGCTCGGGCACCATTCGCCCTGGCCCTGGTGCAGATGAAGCATCGCCGGTACGACGATGCCAAGGCGAGCATCACCGTGGCCTTGGAACTGGACCGCAAGTGGATCAATGCCCATCAGGCCGACATCTTTTTAACCGTGCTGCTCAAGCAGCATCGTGCGGCGTTACCAAAGCTCGAAAACCTGGCCGGCCTGATCGCCACCGCGGCCGAAGCCGATGAACTCACCGTCGCCGAGATGGAAGCAGCCGCCCAGTTCGTCGGGCAGATGATCGGCTACCTCGCCACCTCGGCCTCAGAGGCTCCACAACTTGAGGTCGAGGCCACGCGGCAGCGCGTGCTGGCCGCTTTGCCGGTGGGTTGCCGCGAAGCGTTTGACGCCGGGCGCCAAGCCGTCGATGAGCAATTCACCGAACTGTTCCTCGATCGCGAACAATTGCAGCAGGATGCCCAACAGGCGGAGCTGCAAGAGCGAGGGCGGATCGCCGCGCAGCTCCTGGCACAGCGCGACGCACTCGCCGAACAGCGCAAATCCATCGAAGAAAAACGCGATGCCGCCACAGCCCAGTGGGAGGCCGAGAACGCCGCAGTGAACGAAGCCCGGGGGCCGGTCGAAGCCAGGCTCGCCACGGTCCAGGCTTCCATGCTGCCGGTCGAACGGCGGATTGCCGACTTGGACGCGGCTATCAGCCAATGCTTCGCGCTGCTGCAAGGCGAACGCGATCCCAACCGCCGCTTCGCACTGCGGGTGGAGATCGATCGGCTCACCGCCGCCATCGGTCGGGAACAGGCCAGCCTGCAAGTCTTGCGAACGCAGGCGGATGGTCTGCGGAGCGAACTGGCCGTGCTCGAGGCCAGACGCAAGACCGCCCGCGACCGCTACGCCGCCACCAATGCGGCCCTGGCCGAACAGGCCACCGAACTGGTCGCCGCCGAGAAGAAGCTAGTGGCCCAGTGGGAACGCAATCAACGCCCGATCGTCGGCAACACGGCCGCCGTCACCTCGCGATCGGCCAAGGTCAAAGCGCTCACCACCTATTACGAGTTCCCGTTGGAAGCCGAGCGGCAGCGGCTGTTGCAGTCGCTGGAGTCAACCCGACGGTGACGCGTCGGTCGGGGGGGCAGCGCGCTCGTCAGGCCATTCCTGCCGCGGCAGGTTTGCATATCGGAAGGACGGCATCTTGATTAAGCTGTGGGCTGGCCGCATCTTGGGCGACTGGCCCACAGGCTGATTTTTCCGCACGTCCTTTCGTGGCACGCCTAACGAGAACCGTTCATGCAACCGTTGATTTTAGCGCTGGACCAGGGAACCACGTCATCTCGGGCGATTCTGTTTGGGGCCGATGGCCGCGCGGTGTCGATGGCCCAGCAGGAATTTGAGCAGATTCTGCCCGGTCATGGCGTGGTCGAGCATGATCCCGAGGCGATCTGGAGTTCGCAACTGGCCGTGGCCCGGCAGGCCATCGAGAAGTCGGGCCGCAGCGCCGACGACGTGGCAGCCATCGGCATCACCAACCAGCGCGAAACCACGATCTTGTGGGACCGTGCAACGGGCCGGCCGGTAGCCAACGCCATTGTGTGGCAAAGCCGGATCAGCGCTCCGATCTGCGAGCAGCTCAAACGCGAAGGCCTGGCCGACACCTTCCGCAAGAAAACCGGCCTGGTGATCGACGCGTACTTCTCGGCCACCAAGATCAAGTATCTGCTCGAACATATCGACGGCCTCAAGGCACGCGCCCAGCGGGGCGAGATCCTGTTTGGCACCGTCGATACCTGGCTCATGTGGCGGCTTTCCGGCGGACGCGTTCACGCCACCGATGTGAGCAACGCCAGCCGCACCATGCTCTACAACATCCATACCCAGCAGTGGGACGAAGAGCTGCTGAAGATCCTCGATATCCCGGCGGCGATCCTGCCGCAGGTGTGCGACACCAGCTACATCTTTGGCGAAACCGATCCGCAGTGGTTCGGCCGGCCGATCCCCATCGCCGCCGCGGCAGGCGATCAGCAGGCAGCCACGTTTGGCCAGGCCTGCTATGAGACAGGTACCGCGAAAAACACCTACGGCACCGGCTGCTTCCTGTTGATGAACACCGGTGAGTCGCCCGTGGAGTCGCAGAACAACCTGCTCACGACGATCGGCTGGCGGATCGGCGGGCGGACCACGTACTGCCTGGAAGGCTCGGTGTTTGTTGCCGGGGCGGCCGTGCAGTGGCTGCGTGATGGCCTCAAGGTGATCAAGACCGCCGCCGAAATCGAGGAGCTGGCCGCCACCGTGCCGGATCGCGGCGGCGTGTTCTTCGTGCCGGCCTTCGTGGGGTTGGGCGCGCCGTACTGGGACCCGTACGCCCGGGGAACGATCGTCGGCATCGATCGCGGCACCACGTCGGGGCACCTGGCACGCGCGGCGGTTGAATCGATGGCGTTGCAAAGCCGCGATGTGCTGGAAGCCATGCAGAAAGATTCCGGCATCAAACTGGCCGAACTTCGCGTCGATGGTGGTGCGGCCAGCAACAATGCCCTGCTGCAGTTCCAGGCCGATCTGCTGGGAACCCGCGTGCTGCGTCCCGTGGTCAATGAAACGACGGCCCTGGGGGCTGCCTATCTGGCCGGTCTGGCCGTTGGCGTGTGGAACAGCCTGGCCGACGTGGCCAAATGCTGGGCAAAGGATCGCGAGTTCGATCCGCAGATTTCGGAGGAAGAACGCGAGCAGGTATACGCCCAGTGGCTGCGGGCGGTCGAGCGGAGCCGCGATTGGGCTCGCCCCCTCTGAGCCGGTTTGCCAGAATGCGGTTTGCGGCGGCGCCCCCCCAAGGCTGCCGCTGCCTACAGGACGCTTAAGAACAGGACGTAGCGACGTACATGGAACCGGGCAAACCCAACAAGTCCCCGCAGCCGGACGCTGCCAGTCAGCAACCATCGGATCGTAGCGGCACCGCCGGCCAGACCGGATGGCGTGGCACGCCGCCGCCGAAAAAGAACAAGCCGCTGTTTGTGCTGGCCACGGTGTTGTTAGCGGCCTGGTTTGTCACCCTGGCCGTGCTGGCGTACCTGGTGTAGTGGCGCCGTTGCCAAAATGAAGGCCGCCAAATGAACGCTGCCCGCCGCGCGTGTCTGGCACGCTCGGCGGGCAGTCTTATTGTTCATCAGGCGGTTAACATCGTCGGTTATCGCTGCGAAGGGCTGGTGCCGGTGCTGGCCGTGGCCGCGGCGAACACCCAGTAGGGCAGCCCTTGGTAATCGCGCGGCAGGAGCCACGACCGCTGCGAGGCAGGCATGCCGTACTTGAGCAAGCCGATCAGGTCGGACAGCACCGTGCCGTTGCTGCCGTAGTAGGAGTGCCCCAGCAGCGAGGTGTCGATGCCTGAGACATCGATCGTTTCGATGCCGGGTACCACCACCAGCAGGGCGCCGGAATCGCCGGCACGCGGGGCACCGTGGATCTGCTTCGAAACCCGCAAGGCTTCGTCATTGCTCGAGGCATAGAGCGTGACGCGGTCGGCCGTGCGCACGATCTGCGGAGCCAGATCGCGGCGGAACACGTCGGCATCGATATCCGGAGCCGTCAGCACCACTTCGCGGAAGACCGGCCGTTCCATGCGGAACGACAGCGCGTGCAGAGCCTTGGTCAGGGCCCGGTTGCCCATGCTGTGCGCGATCAGGCAGATCGACTCGGCGCCGCTCTGCTGGGCGACGTCCATCAAGAACTCTTTGAGGTGCGGCACGGTCCACTCGACGTTGTTCTCGTCGACGGTGTAGGCCGCGAGCTGAGCCTGGCTGGGCCAGCTATAGAAGATGGGGGCACCTTCAAAGTTCAGGTCGTGCGCCATCTGCGCCGTGCGGCGAGCGGCGTCCTCAAAGCTCACGTTGTACCCGTGGACAAAGACGAAGGCGTCCTTCTTGGGGCTGGATGCCACGCGGTTACGCAGTTGTTCGAAGAACTCGGCCGCGTCCTGGGGATACGTGCCCAGCAGCACCACGTGCTTGGTGGGGTCCTCGCGGACTTCCAGACGCAGGATGGTGGGGGCTTCCAGCTCGCCGACTTCGTGCTTGGGCGGGATGCTCACTTCGCAAACGCCCACTTCGAGCGTGCCGCGGCCACCACCGTATGCCACGCCCGGCTTGGTCGCCGTTTGATGCAGCTTCACGGCGCCCAGCCCACCCCAAGCGGCCAGCACCACCGTGCCCGCCGTGGCAAACCAGGCCAGCGGCCGCGTTGCACCACGGCCAATGTTCATCGCGGCGCACACGAAGCAGATGATCGCCAACAGCAGCGTGGCAATGGCGAGGTAGAACTTGGCCAGGTAATCCAACCACGAGGTGGACGACAGATCCACCCGAGCCCGGTCGGTACCGTAGAACACCTTCACGGTGGTGTAATTTTCCTGCGACGCCTGATCCGCAGCCGGAACGGCAGGCACGGGCGGTGCGCTGGCGGCCTGGTCGGGCGTGCTCTCGCCGGCGGCCTGAGCGCCGAGTGTCGAGGCGCTTTGCAGGCTGGAACGCGCGGCCATCTGCGGCGCGCTAGCGAGATTGCTGTTCGAATCGGTCGAGGCTTGCGGCCAGGCCGACGAGGCCGCGGCGCTGCCCTGCATCTCCACCGGTTGGGTAGTCGTGGTGGACGGCAGCGGAACCGGAGTGGTCGACGACGGAGCGGCGTACGACTGCGCCGA
The DNA here is from genome assembly GCA_937927735.1 of uncultured Planctomycetales bacterium. Lineage (GTDB taxonomy): Bacteria > Planctomycetota > Planctomycetia > Pirellulales > S012-138 > CALBRZ01. Next base: position 36,262 of record CALBRZ010000032.1, on the reverse strand, counting down.
CATCGTGGGGGTCGACTGGGCCGCGAAAGACTGCGTCGCCGAAGGTTGTGCCGCGTAGCTCGAAGCGCCGCTATTGGGCGCCAGCTGCGACGGCATCATGCTCGAAGGAGCAGCGCTACCGGGAAGCAGGCTCGATGGCAACAGGTTGGAGATCGCGGAACCTCCCCCCTGCCCTGCCGTGGTGCCGGCTGGCTGCGACGACACATCGGCACCGGGCAGCAACCGGTTGATCACCGTATCGGCCCGCAGGGCGCTACCGCCAGAGGAGCCGGACGTGGCACGGGCCGCTGCTTCGCCCAGCAGCGTGCGGCCCACTTCACCCAGGGCGCCTTGCAAGCCGCCCTGGGAACTCGACGAATTCAGGTTGCTGGTGATTCCCTGCGTGCTGGGCGCCGCCGGACTGGAAACCGTGGCGGTACCGCCCGCGGTGTCGTACGGATTGGCTGCATACGACGTGTAGGGGGCGGCCGACGTGGCATAGGCCGATGCCTCGGGCTGCCACTGATTGACCGCGGTTGCTTGCGGAGCCGGCTGCGTTTGCGGCAGCGATTGCGCGGCCACGGGTGCAGGCGAAGCTGTTTCGTAAGTATTCTGAGGGCCGGCCGGCGGTGTCGCCGTGGTTGCGGCCGTTGCGCCACGTCGCCAGGGACGCGGCTGCCCTTCGCTACTGGTTGGCTGGGTGGCCGGTGTGCTTGCCTGGCTGTCGTTGGCCGGCTGGGCAGGCTGCTCGGTCGCCGGCGGGGTCATGTCGGCAGCAGCGCCGGCGGCGGGAGCTTCTTCGCCCGCTGGCCGCGTGGCCGGTGCCGGCTCGGGATCCGCGGCCTCCTTGTTGCCGCACCCTGATAGCATTGCGCATGCTGCCAGTGCGGCCATCAGCCGCACGACATGGCGAGCCTTGGTTCCTTCGGCGTTCAAACGACCGGGCAGATTCAGCAGCGACATGGCTCTTACCTGCAATGCAACCAGGAAAGACCCGTAACGACCGTGAGGCGAAATGAAGTTACCCGCGGAGAAGTGCGAACGATCGCAGGGTGTTCAGAAGATCGGAGAAAGGTGAACCAAAACCTGAGCAGACCCTCAGCGAAAGCTCCATCCAGCGGGCTGCGCGCATAGCAACCTTGGGCGTGTCTTTCGCTGCGGCGCGGCGGAATCGTATACCAAGAACCCCTGCGGCCCGACAGAGCAGTTTATGGTGCTGCCACGCTGGGCTCGCCAGGCGGACAAGACGCTGCTAGTAGCACTAGTAGCGCAAGCCGGACTTGCGCACGTGGATCATCGGATCCTGTTCGTTGAGCATGGCTCCAGCCGTGACTTCGGCCAGATAGATGCGGTGATCGCCCGAGTCGATGTGCTGCCGCGGCTGGCATTCGAGATAGCCGGCGGCTTCGGTGAGATACGGCACGTTGTTGGCCGTGCGGGCGATGCTGAGCCCATCGAATGCCGGCTGATCGGGCTCAAAGCCGCGGCCAAAGTGCTTGAGGAAACGCGTTTCGCCGGCACCGATCAGGTTCAGCACAAAGGCGGCGCCAGCATCGAGCCACTGGCCAACGTACCGCCCTTGCTTGACGGCGACGGTCACCATCGGCGGTTCAAAGCCCGCCTGCTGCACCCAACTGGCGAGCATGCCGGTTTCCAGATCGCCGTGGCGGACGGTCAGGATGAAGATACCACTGGGCATGCGGCCCAGCGGGGCCGACCAAGGGTTTTCCGGCGAAGCTGACATCGACTTGCTCTGCTGTCGGTTGGAGGCGAAGCGTGGGCCGCCGCAACGGGGCGCGTGGGGGGGCGTGGATCAAGGAGCCTAGATCGTGGCATCCACGCTGCTGCTCCGCGCTTGTTCCAGCTCGCGGAGCAGTTCCAACTGCCGCATGGTGCGGTCGGCAGCTTCATTATAGTCGGTTGCCGACAATGCGCCGCCAGAAGGCGCCGGAAGACCGGCTTGGCCATGCAGCCGCTGGAGTTTGTTCTCCAGGAACGCGATCAGGTCGATCGGCTGATCCGGCGGCAGTTCGGCCAGGTCCAGTTCCAGCCGCACGGCGGCCAGGTCCTGCAACTGACGCTCGTTGATCAGGCCCGCCTGGTGCAATTGCCGCACCAGGTTGGAGAACGCGTTGGGGCTGATGTTCCGCAGGTCGTGGTGGCTGGCCAGTTCCTTGAGCAGCGACGAGCGCGAAGAATCGCCGGTCGCATTGGCCGGGGCTGCCTCGCTGGCTGCCGCCACGGGAGAACTGCCTGCCGCGGAGGAACGCCGAAGCAGTCCACCCACGGCCTCAATTCCGCTCAACAAGCTGGCAACCGACAGCATGCAATCTCCTCAAGCGTCCGTGCTCGCGAAATGGCCGCAGCGTGGTCGCTCATCCATGAACGACGATTCCCCACGCCCCAAGCGAAGTGCGATCGCCGGCGGGGGGCATTAACGAGGTGCGGCCGCCCTGTGCCTGGTGGCAAGGAGGATTCAACCGATGGGCCATCGATGGGTGGAGTGCGACAGGCGCCGCGCACCGCGTGCGCGGCGTAGGCTCGCCCTTCGACGGCCCGGGGACCTGGATGTGCGTTCGACGTGCCGCCTTTAGACGCGTCCGGCCCCGACGGGAGTATCGACCGTTTCAAGCGCGTTACGACAGGCTTCGCTGGCCGTGTCGCCGCTGGCGATCAGCCGGCAAGCCAATTCGTGCTGCGTGCGGCGGTCGACCCGGAAGCTCCACACCTGCCAGGCATGGAGTCCATGCTTCTGGTTCTTGGCAGGGCGCAAAAACCAGTAGGCATCCCAACGCGGGTCGCTCATCAAGGTGTCAACAGTTTCCAGCGCTGGCATCATAGCTTGACGACTTCCTTCCGTCTTTGGCGCCCCTTGACCGCAGATCGGTAACCCAGGGAACAAAACCGGTCCACAGGAAAACGAGCTCAATCGCTTCCCGGCAGTACCGACTCAAGGGCCCGGCGAGCCGAACGCTCGCCGCCATGGCGATTGTGTCCTTACAATCCAGCCGTGGAATCACGTGGAATTGATAGGATCCATTGTGCCGGTATCCACACACCGGTGCAAGGCGAATCGAGCCCGCTACGGCCAACCTTGCGTGTTTTTAAGCGCAAGGTTGCCGCCAAAGTCTGACTGGCCAGCGCGTCCACAAAAATGGACATCAGATTTACGAAAAGTTTCGCCGACGCTTGCTTGATAGCGGCAGCGGCGCAAAAGGCGTCAGCGAGGATAACTGGCGAGATCGCCTTGCTCGCGACCTAAGCTCGCGGCGCTACGAGGCTTGCTGCATATGGGGCGCCGGCTGCTGCTGCGTGATGCAGTGAATCGCACCCAGGCCGAGGATCAAATCGACCGAGTACAACGGGCGGATCTGCCGGTCGGGGAAGCAGCGGGCGAGCGTAGCCAGGGCTTCGTCGTCGGCCGGATCGTCGAACACCGGCACCACGACCACGCCGTTGGCAATGTAGAAATTGGCGTAGCAGGCGGGCAGCCGTTGGCCGTCGAAATACACCGGCCGAGGCATCGGCAGCGGGATGACTTCCAGCGGGTTGCCGTTCTGGTCGGTCATTTGTTGCAGCCGCTCGAAGTTTTCACGCAGTGGCTCGTAGTTGTCTTCGTTGGGGTCCGATTCCAGCGGCGCCAGCACGCGCGAAGGACCCACGAACCGCGCCAACTGGTCGATATGCCCATCGGTATCGTCGCCGGCAATTCCGCGCCCGAGCCACAGGACTTTCTTGGCGCCGCAGTAATCGGCCAGGTAGCGTTCGATCTGCTCGCGGCTCAAGTGCGGATTGCGATTGGGGTTGAGCAGACATTCCTCGGTGGTGAGGATCGTGCCGCGGCCGTTGCCGTCGACGGCGCCGCCTTCCAGCACGATGCCCGGCGTGAACCGCCGGTAGCCCAGCCGCTCGGCAATCAGGCCGGGCACGCGGTTGTCGTCGTCGTACGGGGGATACTTGCCGCCCCAGGCGTTGTACTCCCAGTCGATCAGCGCAGGCGGGGCGCCCGGCGGCCCTTGAAGGAACATCGGCCCGTGGTCACGCGTCCAGGCGTCGTTGGTTTTGATGTCGTGCAGGGTGACGTTGGGCAGCGAGCCCACCATCTCCAGGGCTTGCGCCATGACGGCCTCGCCGCCGGCCAGCACGTGTACCGGTTCGAATTCCGCCAGCGTGGCGATCAGTTCGGCCCAGACGGCCGGGACCGGTTCGAACTTGCCCGGCCAGCTATCACGATTGTGCGGCCACGAAACCCACGTGGCCACGTGCGGTTCCCACTCCGCCGGAAAACGGTAACCAAGCGCGACGGGCGTTTCTTGTGGACCTGCGGTCATGGCGTTAATGCGTTGCTTGCTCTGCGAGGGTGGTCGGTTTTACCAGGGGATGGCGGCCGCGAGCCGCCGGCTGCCGTGCTAGCCGCCCGGCCGTGTGGCAGCACGACGTCAGGCCGAGGGGAATTTCCGCCGCCGGCGGCCGATTGGAATGAAGCTCTGGAGGGATTGTGCCGAACAAACCGGATAAGGCGAGATTGACGTAGCATTGCGGGGCAGCAGTGGGTACGATAGCCGCCCCTTGCTGCCGGGGCGCCGCGCACGCTGCGCGCCGATCACAGTAAGCCGGTCAGGACAAAGATAACGGCCGCGACCCCGATCAGTCCCAGCACGATCCACCACCAGGGCCTATCCGCCCAGGCCGACGTGCTGAACGTGACGTACTCACCACAATACGGACACTGCTCGGAGTCCTCGTAGATCGGTTCACCGCAACTGGGGCAAGGAACCGTTTCCGATTCGTCGTCGCCTGTCTCGTAATCGTATTCGTCGGGGTCGTTGTCGTCCCACACGGCGGCTGGTTCCAGGAGGCCCTCGGGTGCGGGGGCGGGATGAGAGGCAGCCGTCCGGCCAGCAAGGATTGCAGGCCGGAGTCGAATGGCACTTATCGCAGCAGATTGCACGGAAAGCGTCAAGGAGGACGACCGTGAAGTTGTTCAAGTCGTTTGTCCTGGCCGGCCTGATGGCCGTCGTCGCGTATGGTGTGTATGCCACCATCGTCAAAGGGCCGAAAACACAAACGGCGTCCACGGCGCCCGCTCCGCTGTGGAAGAATGATGCTCCTCCTGGCCCCGCAGTGCTTGTGCCCGGCGAACTGGAGCCGGCGCCCAGCGTCGAACTTCCGGCCGCCGACAGTGCGCCGCCGGCGATGCCCTCTGTACCGCCCAGCCAGATCCCGGGCGATGCCGCCCAGCCGCCGGTTCCGAGTCCCGGGGCCACCACCGACCTGACGCAACCGGGCAGCGGAGGTACCGCCACGGTGCAGAGCCCCGGCGGCTATCCTGAGCAGCCACTCACGCCGCCGGGCATGAATCCGGAGCCAATGCCGGCCCCGACGGACGTGCTGGCGCAGACATCGACGGGGACCAATCCGACCCCGTCGCCTGAGGTGCAGACGGCCTTTGACGCCGCGCTGCTGCAAGCCAATCAGTTGATCGCCGCCAATCGCCTGGCGGACGCCCACCTGCAACTGTCGCGCTGGTATGCCAGCCGCGACCAGTTGGATCCTCAGCGTGAGCAGATCTTGCTGGATCTGCTCGATCGTCTGGCGGCCAAGGTGGTGTACTCGCGCGAGTCGCACCTGGACCGGCCGCACACGGTGCAGCCGAACGAAACCCTGGAAGCCATTGCCAACCAGTACGGCGTGCCCGCCCGGTTGCTGGAGAAGATCAACGGCATCCAGGACCCCGCCTCGTTGCGTCCCGGCATGCAGTTGAAGGTCGTCCGGGGACCGTTCCACGCCGAGGTGCAACTGGACCGGTACGAGATGACGCTGTTCTTGGAGGACGGCCGCTATGCCGGTCGGTTCCCGATCGGCATCGGCCAGGAAGTGACGCCCAAACTGGGCGAGTACGTCGTGACCTTCAAGACGTATGACCCGCCCTATCAGTCGTATGTGAACGGCCAACCCTACGATATTCCCGGCGGCGATCCCAACAACCCGCTGGGTAACCGGCTGGTCGAATTGGGCACACAGCCGGATCAGGACGGCGAACTGGCCATCCACGGCACCAATAATCCGCAGACCATCGGTGCCACCGGCGGTGAGGGCTGCATCCGACTCAAACCGCAGGATGCCGACGACGTTTACGACATCTTGTCGCTCCATACGTCGAAGGTCGTCATCCGCGGCAAGGCGATCAGCAACCAGGCCCAGGTCCCCGCTTTCTCCACCAGGTAAGACTGTCGGCCACGGTTTGCACCACCGGCACGGTGGGGTACCAGCCGGTGAGCGACCGCAGCCGCCGCGTATCGGCAATCGGGCTGCAACGCCGGCCAGGATACCGCTCGACAATCGGCTTGTGGCTGCCGACCAGCCGTGCCATCACGGCCAGAATATCGCCTGTCCGTTGCCGGGTTCCTGATCCCACGTTGTAGATGCCGCCGGTTTGGCCGTGCAGGGCGATCAGGCGATACGCCCGGCAGGCGTCGCGCACGTCGGACAGATCGAGCCAAATATCGCAACTGTGAACGCTGACGGTTGCCTTGCCCGGATCGAGAAACTGCCGGGCCCATTCTGACAGCATCAGCTCGGGCGGTTGCCGTGGCCCGGCGTGCTGGAACGAGCGGATGATGATCCCGTCGAGCCAGCCCTCGTTCACCTGCCTGGTCACTTCGGCTTCGGCGGCCAGCTTCGTTGCCGTGTAGGCCGTTTGCGCTTTGACCGGGGCATTCTCATCGACCAGACAGCCCAGCTCTGGCGCATAGACCATGCCGCTGCTGGCCAACAGGAGCCGCGTCTTGGGACAGCATGTCCGCAGCAGCTCGATCACGCGCTGTGTGCCCACCACGTTGGTTTGCCAGGCCAGTTCGGTAGGCTCACGATCACCGCAATGCCTGGACACACTGATTGCGGCCAGGTGAAACACCCAGTCGGGCGCGAACGCCTGCAACGTGCGCTGCTGGTCGGCCGCGGGACGTTCTTCGTGCAGCATATCCCACACGATTCGTGGCACACCGGCCAGGGGCTCCGGCAAGTGCCGCGCGGACGCCTCGCTCCGCACCACGCCCAGCACCTCGTCGCCGCAGGCCAAGAGATGCTCGGCCAGGTGCGACCCGATACACCCGGTGATTCCTGTAATCAATGCCCGCAAGGTATTAGCCCAATCGCTTCGTGCTCAGATGGGAACATTGTGCTCCGGGAGTACGTCAACCGTTTTCCTGCTCGGCCAGGATGGCGTGTAGCGCCGCGGTCTTGGCAGGCGGAATCTCGATCATCGTCACGGCCGATGGCTTGGAGCCCCCCTCCGGGGCACTCTCGTCGCGCTCGCTTTGAGCTTTCTTGTTGGACCTGGCTGGTCGCGCTGCAGGCTGCGTCCAGGCAATCTCTATGGCGGTGCCATGCCCTGCGGTTGGACAGGCCCAAACGCGATACCGGCCGTCCATTTTGGGAAGCGAAACGTCGGCCAGTTTTGCAATCTGGCCGGCGGTCTCGCGGCTCAGGTGGCCTTCGCCCACGGCACGGTACCACTTGTGGCACCTGGTGCACCAAGGGCGGCGAAAGCCCTGCCGCACCGCCACCGCTGCGGCTACGGCGCACAACGCCCAATCGGTTGCCCAGGTGGCCCAGGCCCAGCCTCCGCGTGCAGTCAGTCCGGCAAACAGGGGGCGACCATGCGCGGCTTGTTGGCGGAGATACGCTCCCAGGTGTTCTGGCGGTTGCAGCCTCTCCAGCGGTATCCGCCCCATGGTCGCAGGTGACTTGGCTTCCAAAGCCGCCACATACAGCCGATAGCTGCCATAGAATTGGGCCACCATCAGCACGGCGGCCGCGACGACGGCGCCGACCGTCGCCCAGCGCCGATTGCCAAACTGCGTGAAGCGTAGCGCTGCCACCAAGGCTGCCCCCAGGGCCAAGCCCAGCAGCACCGGGTACAGGCCCAGCGGAGCGAACGATTGCTGCACCCGCGCGCTGGCGAGCCCCAGTCCTACGGCGATCACCGCAGCCGCGAACAACCAGCCAATCGCCGAACGGAGGACCGAGCCAGACATGGATCCCTGAAAAAGTTCGTGATGCGGCTCGGGACGCTCAGCCGCGGTTCCAATCAATTTCGACGGTCTGGCCGGTGCGCGCCGCGCGGTCCAGCGCGTCGCACACTACCTGCGTTGCGACGGCGTCCACCGGCCAATCGTCGCGCAACTGGCCGGAGAGCACGGTCCGGCAAAAGTTCTCGACCATGCACACTTCCTGCGGCGGCCCGGGCACCACGTGCTTGGTCGACTTGCCCGAGGCATCGTGAACCCAGAATCGCGGCTGTTCGGGATCGTGCGGACGCGTGAAGTCGTCGCACACCAGGCTGCCGTGCGTGCCGGCGATCTCCAGCCATTTGCGCCGCACGGTGCGAAAACCGCTTTCCAGCGATGCCGTGCGGTGGCCAGCAAACCATAAGTGCCCCAGAAAGTCGATATCGACGTCGTTTTCCCACCGTGCCCAGGCAGCCACACGCTCCGGAAAACCGCCGAACGCCCACATGGCTGCCCGCACGCAGTACCAGCCCAGGTCCAGGAGCGAACCGCCGCCGATTGCACGCTCGTAGCGATAATCGTTGTCCGGCAGAACGTCGTCCAGGAACGTGAACACCGACGTCACGCGGCGCACCTCGCCCAGCGAACCATCCTGCAAGAACAGCCTCATGGCCGCGGCACGCGGCGTATGGACCCACATGGTGCCGTCGAGCAGTTGCACGCCCGCGGCTTTGCAGACGGCTGCCATCTCGCGGGCTTCGTCCCCCGAGGCCGCCAGTGGCTTTTCGCACAGCACGTGTTTGCCCCGCTCGGCGGCAGCCTTCGTCCAAGGCAGATGCAGCGAAGGCGGCAGCGGCAGATACACGGCGTCGACGGTGTTGGAGTCCAAGAGTGCCTCGTAGCTGCCGAAGCTCAGCGGAATGCCGAACTCGTCGGCAAATGCCTTGGCGCGATCGTGGTCGCGGCTGGCAATGGCCACCAGCCGGGCACCTTCGGCCTGTTGGATGGCCGGGGCCAGCTTACGGGCGATACGGGCCGTGCCCAGGATGCCAAAACGCACGACCGGTTCCGATGCCACGATACGATTCCTTGTTAGGCGGCTACCTATGGACGCGGCGACGTTCGCTGCCTCCCCTACCCCGCAAACAGCCTTGAGCCGGCTGCTCGCCAGCATTCAGCGATCAAGCCCGGTGGGCAAGTGCTGACCCCCGGGGCTAAGATGGACCGCCACGGCAGGCCCACAAGCCAGGCCGCCGCCGTGAGGGGACCTGCCAGCGTGCCGGGGCAAACGCTAGGATTATACCCGCTGACTGCGTTCGTTCGACCTGCCCCCTTTCCTTCCCTGCCTGATGTCCACGTACGACACGATCATCATTGGTGCCGGCATGTCGGGCCTGGCCGCCGGCATCCGGTTGGCGCATTACGACCAGAAGGTCTGCATCCTGGAACGCCATACCACCATCGGCGGCCTGAACTCGTTTTATCGCTTAGATGGGCGGAATTACGACGTCGGTCTGCACGCCGTCACCAATTTTGTGCCCAAGGGAACCCGCCGCGGTCCCCTGCCCCGCTTGCTGCGGCAACTGCGGTTTCAATGGGACGACTTCGATTTGCGGCCGCAGTTGGGCTCGTCGATCGCGTTCCCCGGCATTCGGCTCGACTTCTCGAACGATCCGCAGCAGTTGTGCGACGAGATCGCCGAAAAGTTTCCGGCCGAGAAAGACAACTTCCGACGGCTGATGGCTGCGGTGATCGATTACGACGACATCCAGCCCGAGCATGGCAAGGTTTCCGCGCGGCAGTTCGTCGGCGAATATGTGCGCGATCCCTTGCTGGTGGAGATGCTGTTCTGCCCGCTGATGTATTACGGCAGCGCGCGAGAGCACGACATGGACCTGGCCCAGTTCTCCATCATGTTCCGCAGCATTTTTCTGGAGGGGCTGGCTCGGCCCTGGGCGGGCGTGCGGCTGATCCTGAAACAGCTCGTCCGCCGCTACAAGGCACTGGGGGGGGAGTTGCGGTTGCGGGCAGGCGTGCAGCGATTGGCCGTCGAAGATGGCCGGGTGCAAACGGTGGTACTCGACGATGGCACGGAGCTGAGCACGCGAAACGTCATTTCAAGCGCCGGCTGGCTCGAAACCATGCGCCTGTGCGATGATGCCGGTCAGCAAGAACCGTGGCCGGCCGGGCAACTCAGCTTCATTGAGGCCATGGCGGTGCTTGATACCCAGCCCCGCAGCCTCGGCTGCGATCGCACGATTGTTTTCTTCAACGACAGCCCTAAGTTCTATTGGCAAAAGTGCGAAGGACTGGTCGACACTCGCAGCGGCGTGATCTGCTCGCCGAACAATTTTGAGTACGAGACGCCGCTGGCCGAAGGCTTGATGCGCATCACGGCCATCGCCAACTTCGACCTCTGGAATCAACTGCCCGAGGAAGAATATCGGCGGCAGAAACAGCTCTGGTACGACCGTGTGATGGAATCGGCCGTGCGGTTTGTGCCCGACTTCCGCCCGCACATCATCGCTACCGACATGTTTACGCCAACGACGATTCGACGCTTCACCGGGCACGACAACGGCGCGGTTTACGGCTCGCCGCAGAAGCAGCTCGACGGCCGCACGCATCTATCCAACTTGTTCATCTGCGGCACCGACCAGGGCTTTGTGGGCATCATCGGCGCGATCGTCAGCGGGATCTCCATTGCCAACCAGCACTGTTTGAAGCCTTAGCGCCCTAGTGGCACGTTGTGCGAAGGACGTTTATCGCAGCGGCTGGCTGCCCAAGAGCCGGCGCAACAAGCCGATCTGTCCGGCGTGCAGAAACTCGTGCTGCACGCACCACTGGAGCGATCCCTGTTTGTCTTTGAACATGGTGTGCGGCGGCCCGATGGCGGGCTCGGACAACTGCTCATCGGTGCAGTCGGACAGTTCCTGCTGCACGCGCTGATGGACGCGGTCGAACACCTCACGAATGGCGTCCAAGCCGAGGCTGCGGCTACGCTCCACGTCGGGCACGGAACCTCGCCCATAGGCCGCCAGAAAGTCGGCGGGAATCAACTGTTCATCCTCGGGCTGTTCGCCTCGGATGCGCCGTAGCGCCAAGCTGTACTGCGCAAAGGCCAGGTGCCCCACTTGCCAGGCGATGTGTGTCACCCCTTCGGTGGGTGCGCGAAACCAGTCCTCTTCGGGAAGCGAACGCAAGAGTTCGCGTGTATACAGCCGGGCTGCCTTGATCTGGCGGAGCAATCGTTGAGCTTCGGTCATCGTTGGCGTTGGGGTGTTGATGTGGGAGCCAATGCGACGGCATGGGCGACCGCAACTGTAACCTGTGGCGTTGGCGATCGAACCACATACCGCGCCAATCCAACTGCTGCGGATTCACGTTTCCGTCGGACAGCTTCGGAGAATTCGCCCCCGTGATCAAAATGAAGAAAAATTCACAATTGTTGTAATGGGAGTTTAGGATGGTTGGCGGCTGGCGCAAGGCAACCATATTAGCGCGCTGCCTCGACATGATATCAGCCCAGGTGATGCCAACCGCAGTGGCGGATCAGCTTCCACAGCGCATGGATAAGACAGCCATGTTTTGTGTAGGTTCGCCCCAAAAATGGGAAACTGCTACGACAATATCATGCTCTAGGCAGGGCTATACATTAGTGCAAGTGTTTGAATGGATGTACTGCCAACGGGGCGCTGCCGCTAGTAGTAGTGAGGTATTGCTTGCGCGGTCGTTTGACATTCGGCAAGTGATAGGGATTCACCTGTCGTTCTGTGCATCTTGTCTCGCTGGCTGGGCGCGTTAGGATTACGGGCGTTAGCGGTTTCTGCCCCACCGCTAACAAACATTGCCCCGTTGGTCCCTGCCCCGCCAACGGGGTTTTATCTTGCGCTGATCCTGCTTCGCTCCAGTCACGGTAACAGTGCGCGGTGAGCGCTTGCCGTCAACGTGTTGTTGATGGTGCGACGCCTTGGGCTTTTCGCCACCGTCCGCGGATCACCGCTTTGAGCTGGCTCTTGGCCGCGCACGGCGTACTGCGGCATGGTAAACTGGCTGCCTATGCTGGCGCGGCACGTGGCGATTGTGCACCGCTTGCTTCGCAGCGGTTGCTTCCGCGCAGCCCAATCTGACCAAGCGCAGCCTGAACGTTCAGACGGGGGAGTTGCGATATGGATCAACGCCTGGGACGACGTGCGTTTCTGGAAAGCGTCGGCGTAGGAACGGCGGCCGGTCTGTTGGCTGCTGGTTATACGGCAACCGCTGCCGGTTACGCCGCCAACGAAACCTTGCAGGTCGGTTGTATCGGCACCGGTGGCCGCTGCCGGCGACTGATGGAGGCGCTGGCGAATATTCCTGGCGTCAAGATCACGGCCGTATGCGATGTGTGGGAACATCATCGCAACCTCGGCAAGGAGCTTGCCGACCCCAAGGCCGCGGTGCTCAAGGACTATCGCGCGCTACTGGAACGACCGGACGTTGACGCCGTCTTGATCGGCACGCCCGACCATTGGCACGTGCCGATGACCATTGCCGCCTGCGAGGCCGGCAAGGACGTGTATGTCGAGAAGCCGCTGACGCATGAGCTGTCAGAAGGAAAGGCGGTGCTCGAGGCCCAGCAGAAGAGCGGCCGCATCGTGCAGGTTGGCACGCAGCAGCGGAGCATGCCGCACTTCATCAAGGCATACGAGATCGTCCGCGCCGGCGTCTTGGGCGACATCCACAAGGTCCGTCTCACCTGGAACCGCAACCAGCCTCGCTCGCAGCAGCGGCAACAAATTGATCCCGCCACGGTGGACTGGAAACTGTTTGTCGGCCCGGCGCCTTCGCAGCCGTTCGACGCCTATCGGTTCCGCCAGTGGCGCTGGTTCTGGGACTTTGGCGGCGGCATCTTCACCGATCTGATGGTGCATCACATCGACATCGTGCACTGGTTCCTGGGGCTGGATCATCCGCAGGTTGCTACCAGCATCGGCGATCACTTCCAGGCGGCAGGCTTGTGGGAAACGCCCGACACCGTGCAAACGCTGCTCCGCTATCCGGACCAGAAGGTGCAGGTACACTTCGAAGGCACGTTCTCCAACGCCCGCAACGGCGAGATGATCGAGTTCATGGGCAGCAACGCCACGCTGTATCTCGATCGCGGCCGGTACGAGATCCATCCCGAGCGCAAGAAGAAGATCGAGTACCAGGAATGGGTGCTGGGCGAAGGCCCGCGCGGCGCCGACTTCTACAACAATCCCGACGGCGAAACGCTGCACCTGGTTAACTGGATCGAGTGCGTACGCAGCCGCAAGACACCTGCCGCGCCGGTCGAGGCCGGCGTGTCGGCTGCAGCGGCCGCGCACCTGGCCAACCTGGCGTTGCGCCGTGGCGAAGTGGTGACCTGGCCGGGCACGTAAGCCGGCCCAGGGCCGCGGCAAGAGCGATGAATGGGCGGTGTTAAAACGCGGCTTGCAGAGGCGGCGCTCGTGAAGCGACCGACTGGTTTAGCCTGCGCGGGCGACGGGCAATTGATGGTTTCAGCCAATGCCGACGACATGCTGAATGAAGCTGCGGAGGGCCAGGCGTGGTGTTCTGCCCGTTTCAAAGTGGTCAGAGCGCGAACGGATGGAACCGTTTGGCCGTTGGACGATGCGCGGCCGGCACTGCGTAGCGCTACGCCGCGCGGCGGTGTTCGCGCTGGAACGGGGTAGACTCTGGTGCGGCCGCCGTGTCTTCAGAGGACTGCGGCGGGATAACTTCGCCCAGCCAGCGGTACCGCCAGAAGATGGTGTACAGTTCTCCGATGGCTTTGACAAAGTCGCTGCTCTTGAGCTTGGAGCCGGGCACTTCTTCCCAGCGATCCAGCGGCAGTTCGTACACCACCTGGGAGACGTCGCCCAGGCCGGCCGCCTGGTAACCGTTCTTCAAACGAGCCAGGATCTCCACGTCGAAGATCCACCGCGAGTTGAACGGTTCGCTGAAAGCCGCCTGGAGCTGCTCATTCACACGGAACACTTTGGCGCCGCACTGCGTATCGCGCAGCGGCATGCCAATCACGTGCGAAGCCACGAGGGCAAACGATCGCCCCAGAAACTCCCGGAGCCGCCGGCGGCGAACATTGCGCCCCAAGAGGCGCATGCGCGAACCGATCACCACCTGCACATCGTCGCGGCGCGTGAGCACGTCGATGAAACGTGGCACTTCTTCCAGCGGCGTAGCCAGGTCGGCATCCAGGTAGCCCACAAAGTCCGGCGACTGCTCGCAGGCGTGCAGGATGCCTCGTCGCACCGCTTCGGCCTTGCCGCCGTTGGGGCTTAAGTGCAGGGCCTCAATCTGAGCATGTTCGCGAGCCAGCTTGTCGAGCAGCTCGGCGGTGTTGTCCCGGCTGCCGTCGTTGACCATCAACAGCCGCAGGCTGCGCATGTGGCGGGCAAAATGGCGGAAGGCCGCAAGGTTGAGCCTCTTGGCCTCGTTATAGCAGGGGATAACGATCACACCATCGAGCATGGCTGCGGCTGCTGGGGCAGTGGTTTAATGCGACTAAGGTGAAAAACGCTCAGGCGGCCTTGGGCAAACGCACTGGCGACGTGTTGGCAGGCACCAGGCCTTCGTCCAAGGAAGCGATCTGCTGTGCCTGGTTGGGCAGCTTCATCACCAGCCACACCAGAGCCAGCGCAGACCAGGTCATCAGGTGATACGACTGAAGCACCAGGGTCAGGTCACGCCCCAGCAGCAAACGGTGACTGAAGAGCCACGCGGCGCCGCAGAACGCCAACAGCGCCAGTTGGCCCCGTGTCACGCTGGGCCCGGAGAGCAGCCACCTGGCCACGAGGTAAACCGCGGGAATGAACACCACCAGGTGCTGCTTCCAGCACAGCGGCGACAACAACGCCGCAAAGATGCAGGCTACCGCCCAATCCTTGAGCAGACGCTGTTTGCCCGTGTCCCCCGTCCAACTGCGGCGCATGCTCCAGGCAATGACGGCTCCCAGCAGCAGGATGAGACCGTTGACCACGCGTTTGGCCTGGTCGACGGGCAGGTTGCCAAACTGGAAGAACAACGGATGGTCCAGGTACAGCGAGTGCCCTGGAGGATACGTTTCCACCAGGCGAGCCAGCCCCGCGCGGAGGCTGGCGTTTTGCGTCTTGGGAGCCTCGATGCCGTAAGGAATGGAAGGGTACGCATCGGGCATATCGCGCATGATGGCGATGGAGTTCAGCACCCAGTACCGGTGGCTGGCCACGGTGGTGTCCCAGCCCAGGTAGAGCACCGGCAGCAGGTTCAGGCCCACCAGGCACACGACGGTGCTGGCGGCCGCCTTCCACTCACGCTTCCACACGAGCAGCGGCAGGAAAACCAGCGGCGTGGCCTTGTAGGTGATTGCCGCGGCAACCCAAAGGCCGCATTGCCAGGGACGCCCGCGGTACAGCGCATAGGCTCCCAGGGTGAGCATCAATACCAGAAAGATCTGCAGGCCACACTCGTCCAGGTCGCGGATCACCAGCGGCATCAGCGCCGCGAGCGTCAGGAACACGGCCGCGCGGCGGTGCGGAGTCGTTGCCGGCAGCCACGACTGCGCCATCCTTCCCCAAAGATGGAAGATGACGAACAGGCCGCCCACGGCCAGCAGATAGCTGATGGCCCGCGTGGGGTAGTAGCTTCCCACGGCGAGCAGCGAGTCGAGCATCAGGCGTCCGAGCGGATAGTAATTCCCCCGGCTCAGATACGGCTCGCCGGCCAGGAAGTGCCGGCCGAACTCGATGTGGCAGTTGAAATCGTTCTCACGCTTGAAGACGGCGTAGGTCCCTTCGACCAGGACCACCACCGCGATCAGCCACATGGCCGCGGTCTGCACCCGCGGGCGGAGAAACCAGCGGGCTGTATCCGCGGACGGCGTGTCTGCCACCTTGGATGTTGTATCAAGCGTTGCCATATGGTGGTTTTATCGGTTGTACAGGTCAGGCAACGCCAGGAAGTTTGACATCAGGAAGCCCGATGCGGACGGGTGTGATGGCACCCCGGCGAGGGAGAGACTGCGGGCGGATCGTAGAGAAGAGCCCCGGAGCGGTCAATGGCGGTTGGCCGGTGCTAGCAGTCAGCAGGGGCGTGCTAGCGCGTGTTGGGGGGAAGCCCGCGTAGATAGGCGGCTTAATGCTTGATGTCGATGCCCAGCTTGGTGTGACGCAGGGCCTGGACGGCGCGGTCGGTGACGCCGGTCTGTTCCACGTTCAGCGATTGCAGGTTGGGCAGCGTGGCCAGTTGGGCGAGGCCCGCATCGGTGATCCGGGTGCGCGCAAGATCGAGCTTCACCAGCGAAGGGATCTTGGCCAGCGCGGCCATGCCTTCGTCGGTGACTTGCGTGCCGGCCAGGTCCAGCCACCGCAATTGCCGGCAGCGCACCAGGTTGGCCAGGCCGGCATCGGTGATCTGGCTGCCGCCAAAGACCAGGTAGCTGGTGTCGCTGGGCGGCATCTGGGCTAGGTCTTCGTCGGTCACTTCGGCAAACGCACGGAACGCCTCATCGATGGCCTCGGGCTTTAACCCAAGGATTGCGGTCAGCGAGCCCGGCCGGTCGCGGCCCACGTACAACTGGAGCAGGTACTCCACCAGGCCGTCGCGGTAGCGGCCATCGGCGGCGAACATCAGGTAATCGGTCACCGCCGCCGACTGGGCGTAGATCATGCCCAAGTTGTTTTGCCGCTGGAGTGTATTGACGCCCATCGCCGCCAGCTCGGCCATCGGCATGTAGAACTGGTCGCGATGCAAATAGAATCGGTGGTCCTGGATCCGGTAGGCATCGATCCCGCCGACGGTCAGCGCATCACCCCGGTCGGCCAGCGATTCCATGAAGCAAGCGATGCCTTCGATGATCCAGGCGTTGGCCTTCTGGCCGATGGTCGCCGATACCCGGCGCGACTCGTGAAAGAGCTGATGGGTAGCCTCGTGGTACAACGTGGTGTCGCCTCGCGTTTCGTCGGCGTAGAAGTACGACACCTTCGGCCCGCTCAGGTAAATGCCCGAGATCTGCACCTGCGGCGGCAGCTCGCTTTGCAGCACGCGCTGGAACTCGGTACGGTCCTTGAGGAACATCACGCTGTGCTTGCGGCGGCCGGTATCGGGCACGGCACCGCCGGCGAAGGCCGAGTTCCATTGGCTGGCAGTCGCGTAATAGCCGGCGAACAGTTGCCGCCACACGCGGTGCAGCCGCTCCAGCTTTTCGCCCAGGGCCGCGCCGCCTTCCAGGCTGTGATTGGTGGTGATGGTGAAATGGTCGGTTTCGATCTTCCAGGGATTGCGGATGTCGGCGTGCAGCTCGGCATCGCGTTCCTGGCTGATCCACTGGCCGTTGTAATACCGTTCGCCGGCTTCGTACCGCTGGACGTGCGCGGGCGGCAGCCAGCCAAATCGCTCGTGCCACTGTAGCCCCTTGCGAAGCTGCTCGGCCTGGTAGGGCGAGCACCAGCGGCCATTGACCTGCACATCGCCCACCAGCCGCCGGGCGTCGGCATGGTCGGGGTTCTCACGAAGCGTGTCGTTGAGCAAGGCCATCGCCAGCGACAACTGCCGCTGCCGGGCTGCCTGCTGAGCCAGGGCAAATAGCGCATCGGCCTGCTCGCGGCGAAGCTGGTCAAACCGGTCCTGCCACTGCGGCGGCGCGGTTGAAGACATGTCGGCCGCGGTTGCCGGCTGCTGCGGAGCGAGCGAAGGCGCCGGCGCGAAGTAGATCAACCGGGGATGGATCGGTCGGAACCACGCCTGAACTTGCGCGGCAAAATCGGTATGACCGGCCGAAGCGGCCTCCTGCGCCAGCGCCTGGAGCCTGGCTTGATACTGGCTGAAGAGCTGGTGCCGCTGTTGGTAGAGATCGTCGGCGGCGGTGAGCGGGCCGGCAAGGCACGCTACCAGGCAGCACGTGGCCGCCACCAGCCAGCCGGGTTTTCCAATGCGCGGCGCCCTAGCCATGCAGGGCCACTCCCTTCGCGGTTCCGGGAATTCATGGGAATAACGTCGCAGGCAGCGCGGCACTGCCGGCGGCTATGCCCAGTATACCTCGCCGCAATCGGGTGTGTGGCCCGTACCCACGTAGGGAGACTCCGCCCTGCCGGCCAAATCGCCGGCCGGACGCCACAGGAGCCGAGCGCGAATAGCCCGCTCAGGAGTAGAACTTCTTGCCGGTCTTGGCCATGTCCAGCAGCATGGGCGTGGGCTGCAATCGCGGACCGCAGTCGGCCAGCGGTTCCAGCCAGCGGAGAATCTGATCGGCGCCAACCTGGTCGGCCCAAAACAACAGGCCCCCTCGGAACGGCGGGAACCCGATCCCGTAGATCAGGCCCAGGTCCACGTCGCGCGGGTCGCGCACCTTGCCTTCTTCCAGCACCCGCGTGGCTTCCAGCAGCATCGGCAAGAACAGCCGGTGCGTGATTTCTTCTTGGCTGAAATTGCGGCCGGGCGTTTTGACCAGCGGCTCCAGCAGCTTGGCGAACTCGGGATCCGGCTTGCCGCGGCCCTTCTTGTCGTCGTAGCGGTAGAAGCCCGAACCGGTCTTTTGTCCCAGCCGCTTCTGCTTGACCATGGTCAGGATCAGTTGGGTGGGCTCGCACCGCTCGGGGAACGCTTCGTACATCACGCGGCCGGCATACACGGCCGTATCGAGCCCGATCACGTCGTACAGCGTGAGCGGCCCCATCGGCATGCCGAAGTCCCTGGCGGCCCGCTCCACGGCCTCGGGCGAGGCCCCATCCTGCAATAGGTGCAACGCCTCGTTCAGGTACGGGAACAAGCAGCGGTTCACCAAGAAGCCCGGCCCGTCGTACACCACGATCGGGCTCTTGCGCACCTTCTTGGCGAAGGCCACCGCCGTGGCCACGGTTTCATCGCTGGTTTGTGGGCCGCGGATCACCTCCACCAGCGGCATTTTGCGGACCGGGTTGAAAAAGTGGATGCCCACGAACCGGTCCGGCCGCTTGAGGTCGGCCGCCAACCGCTCGATGGGAATGGTCGAGGTGTTGGTCGCCAGGATGGCGTCGTCGCGCATCAGTGGTTCGACGCGCGCGTACAGTTGCTTCTTGGCGTCGATGTTCTCGACGATGGCTTCCAGCACGATGTCGCAGCGGGCCATTTCCTGGTCCGACTGCGTGGCCGTGACCAGCGGGGCGAACTTCAGCGTCCGCTCCACGTCGGGCCCCTTGGTGGCCTTGTTGTACGAGGCTTCTTCCAGCAGGTGCTCCACGCCGTTGTGCAGGGCCTGCTCGTTGGCGTCGGTGATGGTGACGGGGATCGACGCCTTGACGGTGACCGCGCCGATCGACGAGCCCATGATACCGGCGCCGTAAATCGCCAAGGTTCTCACGTCGCGCGGCTGAACGTCGGCGCGGTCGACGCCGGTATCCTTCTTGTTGCGGTCGGACAAGAAGAATACGTTGAGCAGCGCCCGGTTGATCGGCGTGCCAAACAGTTGGGCCATGCCTTCGGCTTCAGCCTGGCAAGCGCCGTCGATATCCATGCTGGCCGCGCCCAGCATGGTTTCCAGGGCAGCCAGCGGGGCCGGGTAGTGCCCCTTGGTTTCTTGCTGGATGTAGGCCGAAGCCGTGGCCCCCAGGAAGATCAACTCTTGCTCGGAGATATCGATCGGACCGTTCCACCGCTCGCGGTCTTTGAGATATTGGCCCGACGCCTGCTCGGCCTCGATCAGTGCGATTGCGGCCTGCTCCAACTTGTCCGATGGAACCACATCGGTTACCAGGCCCATGGCGTAAGCCGCTTTGCCATCGATCGACTCGCCGCCGGAAATCATCTCGATGGCGTTGGAGAGCCCTACGATTCGCGGCAGCCTCGCAGTACCGCCCCAACCGGGGAACAGCCCCAGCTTGACCTCGGGCAGCCCGATCTGGGCCTTGGGGTTATCGGTTATCAGGCGGCGGTCGCACCACAGCGCCAACTCGGTGCCACCGCCCAGGCTGACGCCGTCAATGGCGGCCACGGTCACAAAGGGACAGCGCGACAGCCGCTGGAACAACTGCTGCCCACGCCGGCACATTTGCACGGTCCACTCGCGGGTAACGTCCTTGGCGGCGACAAACTCGCGGAGATCGGCCCCGGCAATGAACATGCCGGGTTTGCCCGAACGGATCACCAGGCCGCGCAGATCGGTGCGTTTCTCCAGTTCGTCGAGGTGGGCAGCAAGCTCTTCCAGCACCGAGGCGGAGAGGACGTTGGCCCCCTTGTCCGGCAGGTCGAAGGTGAGCGCGACAATGCCGTCGGCCAGCGTGGTAAGCGTAAAGGCTGCCGTTCCCATGAAGTGGTCCTTCTTCCTGCAGGCAATGGTTCGATGAGGCTCTTGCGCTGGCTATTATGACCACTTGCGCGCACTTCGCCAACGACCCTGAAAACGGTGGAGCAGGCCTCGCCCCCCGGTCAAAACGATCCCGCGCGGCTAAGTTAATCAGAATGTTGGCGCCGCTGGGGGCTGGCCCAACGGGGCCAGATGAAAAACGGTTCCCTCCTTGAAACCGCCGGCCACTTGGCAAGGTATTTCCAGTGCCAACGGCTGCCCAAGGTTATGTCTGCTTGGAGAAAACGGAAGTGAACGCACGCACCACCGAACGGATGCCACTTCGGGTTCCACATTCGGCGCGAATCTGGCTGGGAATGGCCGCGTTGGTAACGGCGTGGCTGCTTGGTACGGCCGCGGCCAGGGCCGAACGCCAGCCGTTGATTCGCCTGCTGCCTGCGGACACCTTGGCTCTGGTGACGGTGCCCGACGCGCGCGAGTTTGGCGACCGGATCTCCCAAACCAACTTTGGTCGGATGATACAGGACCCGCAGATGCGGCCGCTCGTTCAGAACATGTACGACGGGCTGCGCCGCGAATTGGGGGGGCTTGAGGAACAACTGGGCGTCACCATCGACGAGCTGCTGGCGCTGCCGCAGGGCGAACTGTCGGTGGCCGTGGCATCCTCGCCCGAGGGGCCGCTGGCCGTCGTGGCCCTGATCGAAGTGGGGGATCAACACCAGACGGCCAAAAAGCTGCTCGATAAGGTAAGTACCGAGCTGGCACTGCGGGGAATCGAGTTTGGTGAGGAAACCGTCGCCGGCACGCAGATCACCTATTACCAGGGACGCGGGCGGCAGTTCGCATACTTCGATCGCGATGGTGCCCTGGTGTTGAGCACCAGTCGCACGGCGCTGAAGTACATGCTGGCCGCGTGGGAAACGGGGCTTGAGGAATCACTGGCCGACAATCGCACCTTTGCCGCGGTGCACCAGCGCTGCCGCGGCCTCAAGGACGAACCGCCGCAATTGTTCTGGTATGCCGATCCCATCGCACTGGTCAGGGCCTTGGTGCCCAACGAAGGTGCCAACGCGTTCTTCCTGGCACTGCTTCAGCCTCTGGGGCTTGAAGGTATCCGGGCGGCCGGCGGCAGCCTCACGTTTGCCACGGAGCGGTTCGACAGCGTCGCCCAGTTCCACTTGCTGCTGCAAGAACCACGCGAAGGCGTGCTGAACCTGCCGACCTTCATCAGCGGCGATATCAGGCCGGAAAGCTGGGTGCCCGACGACGCGGCCAATTACACCACGCTCAACTTCGATTTTGGTCACACCTACGAAAAGCTGCGGCGGTTGGTCGATCGCTTCACCTCCGATGGCACCACGGCCGCCCAGGTTCAACGGGCGTTCAACGACCTGGGCATCGATTTTGAAACGGAGTTTCTCGATCTGCTCGATAACCGCCTGACGCGGGTAGGCTGGATTCAGAAACCGTCGACCCGGCTTTCGGCATCGGCGCAAATCGTTGGTCTGCGCGTGAAGGACCCGGCCAAGGTCCGGACCGTGATCGAGAAGATCGTCGAACGTTTGGGCGACAAGGTCGAAAAAGAAAACTATGCGGGCGTGATCTATTACCGCACCAAACCTGGTCGGCGGCCGCCGGTGCAATCGCAAGGAGCCGACGTTCAGCGGCCCATGCCGGCCTTCGCATTGATCGGCAACTATGTGGTGCTGAGCACGCACCACACGGCAATCGAACGGGCGGTCATGGCCAGCCGTGACACATCGCGTTCGCTGGCCGACGCGATCGACTTCAAGCTGATTGCCAGCCAGGCCGAGAGCATGGTGGGCGAAGGCCAGATGTGCATGTTCAGTTTTGATCGGCCTGAAGAAGGCCTCCGCCTGCTGTACGAAATCGCCACCAACGAGAATAACCGCGAGGCCTTGCAACGCGGCGCCGCGAATAACCGCGGCCTGCGCGTGATGCACCAGGCGCTTCAGGCCTATCCATTGCCGCCGTTCGAATCGTTGCGCAAGTACATGGCGCCCGGTGGCGCAGTGCTGATCGACGATCCCTCGGGCCTGCACTACATCAACTTCACGCTGCGGCGCGAGTCCGGCGATTGACGTGCCCCGGCCCGGCGGCGTTTCAGCGCTGGCGTAGCCGCTGCAGGCAGCGGTTGCAGACACCCGCGTTTGAGGCGGTATCACTGCGCTGCTGCCGCTGCAACAGCAGCGGGGCTGTTGCAAAGCGATTGTAATTTTCGGCATCCACCGATCGTCATCCGCCTGTGAAATGCGGTTGTAAATCTTGCAGCTTCGGTGGCCTGCCTGCGCTGCGGTCGTGGCAACCCTAGCGGCTGTTCTTGTGCGCCGAAGCATGCCTGGTCGTCCTGCTTGAAAGCAGTCGCTATTGACTCATGCAGCCATGCGGCTTCGCTCCATGGTTGATCGGGATTTAGAGCATCAATCGCCGTGTGCGTTGTCATAACACGGCGCGTGGAGCGAGCGAACTGATTGATGCTGCCAGGTCACGGCAGCACGCAGTCGATAGCGGATGCATCGAGCTGCTTGGTACGCATTCTGCTAAGCACCATGCGCTCGGATTGCGTTGCTTTCCGCGGGAAAGCAACTGCCATCGATCGGGGGCTTCTGCGGGACAGTGCCTACCATGCAAGCTACTGAAGCTCGCGGCCGCGCTCAGTTGGAGCGGTCGTTGCGCGTGCTCCGCGCATTCCAGGGGCAGCTCCATAAGCTGGCGGAAACAGCGACGGACGAAGTCGCATTTCTGCAAGAAGGCTTGAAGCTGTTGATGTCGACCATCGGCGCTTCAGCCGCAGCGGTATGGCAGCGCGATGACCGCGGTCATTGGAGGCCAGTTGCCGGTTCGAATCGCCGCCTGATTGCTGCCAGTCACCTGCGCAAGTATCAGGCGATCTTGCAGCGCGTGGCCGCGGCCGGGCGCGCGCAGTTGATCCTGCCCGACCAGGAAACCAGCAACCCGGGAACACAAGGTCCCATCAGCGGCGATGCGGCGCTGTTGTTTCGCGAGCCGCTCTTGATTGCGCCGGTTCGCTGCGCTGGCACGGTGGCTTACCTGGTGGGGGCGGTGGCGAAGCCCGGTTTGCCGGCGGACAGCTATCGAACCCATCGCATGTTTATTGCTGCGCTAGCCCAAGCCGCCGGTGAGGTCGCGCAGCAGGCGATGCTGCGCGATGCCTCACGCGGCTTTGAGCATTTCCAGCAATTCATCGCCCGACTGTATGGCCAGATCGATCTGCAACAAACCGCATACGTGCTGGCGAACGAGGGCCGTCGGCTGTTGGGCTGCCAGCGGCTCAGCCTGATTGTGCGTTATGGGGACACGTGGAGGGCTGAAGCCATCAGCGGCCAGGCGACGTTCGACCGCCGCAGCGATGGCATCCGCGCGCTGGAAGAACTGCCAGCCCTGCTGGGACCGTTGAAAGGTCCGTACTGGTATACCCAGGCTGCCAAAGCTGCGGAT
The DNA here is from genome assembly GCA_937927735.1 of uncultured Planctomycetales bacterium. GTDB lineage: Bacteria > Planctomycetota > Planctomycetia > Pirellulales > S012-138 > CALBRZ01. The sequence goes on along the minus strand of CALBRZ010000032.1, from coordinate 12,517 downwards.
AGCAACGCCCCGCCGGCCGATCCCGCGGGACGAATGCGTGCCGCCGCGGCGGCGTTCTGCCAGCGAACCGGAAGTAAAGCCGTAGTCGTCGCCCCATTGGTGGTGATGCCAGAAGGTTCCGGGCAAGCCAACGACAACACCGCAAGCAGTCGTTCAAGCCAGCCGGCCGCAAGCGATTCATCCACAACCGGTGCCGTCGAGCAAGTGATCGGTGTCCTGGTTGCTGAGCAGTTCAGCTCCGACCGCTTTCCGGCGGACACCGACCAGCGGCTGGAAGTGGTCCGGCTGTATGGTGCGCCGGCGGTGAAGAACGCCGTCGAGCACGATACGGCTGCCCGGCTTTCGCTCAGCCGATGGTGGGGACCACGGCGGGGCCGTCCACGCTGGCGACGCTGGGCCGTGGCGGCCGGCGTCGCGCTGGGGGCCTTATTTCCGCTGGTGGTTATCCCGGCGGATTTTGCCCTGGAAGGCCAGGCGATTATGCAGCCGGTGATCCGCCGCGACGTGTTCGCGCTCAGTTCCGGCGTCGTCCAAGAGGTGCTGGTGGACCACGGTCAGGAAGTGACCGCAGGGCAGATTCTTGCCCGTGTTCGCAACGTCGACCTGGAGGTGGAGTACCAGCGTCTGCAAGGTGCGGCTTCGGCTGCCGCAGAGCGGTTGGCGGCCGTCCGCAACAGCCTCTTGGAAAGCCAGCAGGTTCCCGAGGCCGATCGTGCCCGGCTGGCCGGCGAAGAAGCCCAACTCAAGCAGCGGCTGGAAAGCCTCAAACTTCAAATCGAACTGATTCGCGTGCGGATGAAGGAACTGGAGATCCGCAGCCCGATCGATGGCAAAGTCATCACCTGGGACGTGCGCAACCTGCTGACGAACCGCCCTGTGCAGCCGGGCCACCTGCTGCTGACGGTCGCCCGAACCGACTCCGAATGGGAACTGCTGGTGCAGATGCCCGAGAACCGGATGGGCCACGTGCTGGCTGCGTATCGCCAGGCGGCTGAGCCAATGAGCGTCACCTTCATGCTGACCAGCGAGCCGGGCCGCAGTTACCAGGGCACGCTGGTCGACGTACACGGCCGGGCGGAACAGGACCCCGAGCGCGGCAGCTTTGTGCCGCTGAAGGTGCGGTTTGATAAGTCGCAAGTTTCGCATCTGCGGCCTGGGGCCGAGGCCACGGCCAAGGTGCATTGCGGCCGCCGCAGCTTGGGCTTTGTGTGGTTGCACGACGTATGGGAGTTTCTGCAAACCCAGGTGTTCTTTTGATGCATACGCGCTTTGCCTTCCGGCTACGTGCTCCCCCTGCCCTGCCCCGGTTCGGTTGATTCCTGCCTCGCAAGTTCTTGCCTTCCCTTGGCATTCCTCCCTTGGAGTCGATGCAATGACGTTTCCTGTTGGCGCGGCAACGCTATTGGCCGGTTGTTGCCTGGTGGGGCCAGCCGAGGATGCGCCCCAGGGCACAACCCGCCGGATCGTGTTGGACAAGTGCCTGGTTTCGCTCTCGGAAGAAGTGACCGTGCCTGCGCAGGATGCTGGGCTATTGATTCGCTTGAACGTGGCCGAAGGCGACCTGGCCACGCACGAGCAACTGCTGGGACAGATCGATGACCGGGCGGCCTTGGCCGCCCATCGCGTGGCCGAGGCCGCGCACTTCCAGGCCAAGACGCAGGCCGCCAACGATATCGACGTGCGTTACGCCAACGCCGTGGCGGCGGTAGCCGACGCCGATCTGGCGGCTGCCGAAGAAAGTAATCGCCGTGCTCCCAACTCGGTGACGGCGGCCAGCCTGCGGCGGTTGCACCTGGAACAACAGCGGGCCCACCTGGGCGTAGAACAGGCCGAAGTGCGGCAGTAACTCACCGCTTATACGGTAGCCGCCAAGGAAGCCGAGGCTGAAGCCGCGCAATTGGCCGTCCAGCGGCGACGGATCGAAAGCCCGATCGATGGCTTGGTGGTCGAAATCTACAAGCGGCCCGGCGAATGGGTGCAGATGGGCGAAGCCGTGCTCCGCATGGTGCGGATGGACCGCGTGCGGGTGGAAGGCTTTCTGCAAGTGGCCGAGGTTGGCCCTCAAGAAGTGGCCCAGGCTCCCGTCACCGTCCAGGTGCAACTGGAGAACGGCCGACGGGAAACGTTCGAAGGGCAGATCACGTTCGTCAATCCGCGGGTTCATGCGGGCGGCCAGTATCGCGTGCGGGCTGAAATCATCAATCGCCGCGACGGTGACCAGTTTCTGCTGCGGCCAGGCCACGAAGTCCGCATGACCATCCATCTCGCGAAGTAACGCTCCATGGCAACCGCCCAACCTTCGACCAACGCTTGCGCCGCGCCGGAGGCCAACCCGGCGCGGCCTCTTCCTTTACGCATGCGGGCTGATTTGATCGTCCGCCAGGCCAAGTACCAGGGGGCCGTCAACTGGGTGGTGAAAGACCCGCTGGCACTGCAGTACTACCGGCTGCGCGAGAACGAATACGCCGTGCTGCGCTGGCTCGATGGCACGTGCAGCCTGGAAGAACTCAAGCGGCGCTACGACCGGCAGTTCGCCCCGGCCACTATCGAGATCAACGACCTGCTGCAATTCATTGGCCTGTTGCATCGGCGAGGCCTGTTGATTGGCGATGCCGCCGGGCAAGGCACCGCGCTGTTGGGAAGGCGGCGCGAGGAACAGCGGCAGCAGCACTGGGCGCGGTTCACGAACGTGTTTGCGATCCGTTTTCGCGGCGTGGATCCCGACCGGTTCTTGAACGCCATCTACCCCTGGACACGCTGGCTGTTCACACGCTGGGCCACCGCCGCCTGGGCCTTCCTGGCACTGGCCGCGCTGACGCTGGTGACCGTGGAGTTTCAAGTCTTTCAGGCGAGGCTGCCGGAGTTTCACCAGTTCTTCAGCCTGGGTAACTCGCTGTGGCTGCTGGTGGCCGTGGCGGCCGTGAAAGTGGTTCATGAGTTGGGTCACGCTCTGACATGCAAGCACTTCGGCGGCGAATGCCACGAGATCGGGCTGATGCTGCTGGTGTTCACGCCCTGCTTGTATTGCAACGTTTCCGATAGCTGGCTGGTGGGCAGCCGTTGGAAGCGGGCGATGATCGGCGCGGCGGGCATGTATGTCGAAGTGCTGATCGCCTCCATCTGTACGTTCTTGTGGTGGTTCAGCCAGCCGGGGCTGCTGAATCACTTGTGCTTGAACCTGATGTTCGTCTGCTCGGTGAGCACGCTGGTTTTCAATTCCAACCCGCTGCTGCGGTTCGACGGCTACTACATCGTCTCCGACCTGCTGGAGATTCCCAACCTGCGGCACAAGGCCAACCAGCTTCTCAAGCATGTGCTGTGCCGGCACCTGCTGGGCATGCAATTGCCCGCTGATCCCATGCTGCCGCAGCGGCATATCGGCCTGTTTACGGCGTTTGCCGTGGCCTCGTTCGCGTATCGCTGGCTGGTGGTGGTTTCGATTGCCTTCTTGCTGACGTCGGCGCTGGAGCCGTATGGGCTGCAAGCCATCGGGCACCTTTTGATTGGCATGCTGTTGATCAGTGCCGTGGTGGTGCCGGGCGTGCGGTTTGTGAGATTCGTCCGCGTGCCCGAGCGGCGTCAGCAGATGCAGCGCACCAACTTGCTGGCGACCGCAGGCGGCACGCTGGTGGTGTTGATCATCGTCGGCCTGGTACCGCTGCCGCACCGGGTACGCTGTCCGTTCACCGTGATTCCGCACCAGGCGGAGCCGGTTTATGTGCATACGCCGGGTGCGCTGGCGGCCGTGCATGTGGACAAGGGCAGCCGGGTGCAGCAAGGCCAACTGCTGGCAACGCTGACCAATCGCCCGCTGTTGCAGGAGATCCTGGCGTTGGAAGCGGCGCTGGGCCAGCAGCGTTTGAAGCTCGACAACTTGCTGCGACAGCGGTTCCTCGAACAGCACGTGCTGCTGGTGGAGCACGAGCTGCGCGAAAGCATTGCCGCGCTTGAGGAGCAGTGGCGTACCAGGCAGGCCGATCTGCAAGCCTTGGAAATCAAGGCACCGCAAGCAGGCGTGGTGATTCCGGCCGCGGCGGCTGTCGGAGTTGCCCGCGGACATGGCCTGCCTACCTGGTCGGGCAATATCTTCGATGAGCACAACCAGCAGGTGCATCTGGCCACGGGCACACTCCTGTGCTACGTCGGCGAAGGCACAAGCTGGGAACTGGTGCTGGAGATCGATCCGGCCGACGTGGAGTTTGTGAGCGAAGGCCAGCAGGTGGCGATCCAGTTCCATCAGCAGCCCGGGAAGATTTGGGAAGGCACCGTGGCCCTGGTCGCTCACGGCGAGCTGGTGCATTACGCCCGCGACAGCAAAGGCAACACGCAGCGCGACGCCATCCAGAAGACCTACTTTGCCAAGGTGGTGCTGGAGGACTCGGAGCGCTGGTTACGCCCAGGCCTGACCGGCCAGGCCAAGATCTACACCGCCCCGCAGACGCTACTCTCGCGCGTTCTGCGCTGGTACCATCAGAACTTCAAACTGTAGCACCAGCTCTTGGGTAGGGGCCGCTTTGTGGTCCATTGAGGCCGTAGGCCGGGGGCTCGTCACCCGGCCCGGGAGTTCTTGAAGGCTGGGCTGATTCACACATCGCAACTGCCCGCCCCGCAGCGCTTTCTGACCGCGGCGCTTTCTGAAGGGGCGGTAGCGCCATCATGGACGATGCACTCTTGGTCTTCGCGAAGCATGTGGAGCCAAGTAATCACCTTACGCGATGGTTCGCATCGCGGACTCTGCATTGCCCCCAAATGTAACGTGCCCCGGCGAGTGGGGGCCCGCCGGGGCACGCGTAAGAACGACTAGGGGGACTCCGCTAAGCTACCGCCTGCGGCGTTAGCTCCACAGGCTGCGGCCCAGGGCACGCATCATCGCCAGGCCCGCGGGAGCAGCCGGGCGAGCGCTGCTGGCGGCCGGCTCGATCAGGCGGCCATCTTCAAAGATGGCATCCTCACCGCTGCCGCCGCTGGCCAGGTCATCCACGCCGTCGGACACGATCTTGGCGCCCGACGACAGTTCCAGCACGCCGTCCTCGCTATTGGCCACCAGCGACCGGAGACGCTCATCCAGCGAGCCATCGCCGTTCCACTCGGCAAACAGCGACTCCAGCACGTCCTCCATCGGCAGGCCTTCCAGGCTCAGCTCGTCAGGCAGCAGCAGGTCGTTACCGCTGCCGCAGCGGAGCACGTCGCGGCCCAGACCACCCAGCAGGATGTCGTTGCCGCTACCACCGAGCAGGCGGTCGGCACCGTTCTGCCCCAGCAGGATGTCATCGCCGCTGCCGCCGCTGAGCAGATCGCGGCCATTGCCGCCTGCCAGCACGTCGTTGCCGGCACCGCCGAACAGCCGGTCGCGGCCGTTACCGCCGATGAGGAGGTCTTCGCCTTCCCCGCCGCGGAGCACATCACGGCCGTTGCCGCCATCGAGCAGGTCATCGCCGAGGCCGCCGTCGAGCCGATCGTGGCCGGCGTTGCCGTACAGCTCGTCGTTGCCATCACCGCCGGTGATGACATCGTTGCCGGCGCGGCCGTAGATCACGTCGTCGCCGGCACCACCGTTGAGCGTGTCATCGCCACGGCTGCCGATGATGAGGTCGTCGCCATCGTTGCCGTTGACCACGAAGGCCTCGATGTTGGTCAGCACGGCCAGGTGGTCGTTGGCGTATACCGCGGCCACGCTGTCAGGCGTAACTTCGGCTTCCACCTGCTCGACATTCGTCACCTCCTCCGGCTGGTGCGCAGAGCACGGCTCGTCCTGCTCGGCACGGCTCACCGGCGGAGCGCAAGGCTCCTCCGGCTCGGCCGCAGGCTGCTCAGCTACAGGCTGCTGAACCACCGGGGGCTGCTGGATGGGCGGAGCGCAGTCCGGCAGGTTCGAGGGAGCTTGCGGCGCAGGCGCCACGGGCTCGGGCTCGGCCACAGGCTCCTGAGCATCGCAGGACGGTGCCTCGGCCGGCTCATCGGCCGGGGCCTCGGGAGCTGCCGGCTCGGGAGCCGGGGCTTCCGACACCGGCGGGCGATGCAGCAGGGCGATCGCGTCGTCGTCAGGCGTGCCTTCGACGATCAGCGTATCGTGCCCTTCACCGCCGTCGATGGAGATGGCGGTGGACGACATCGCCTCGACGTGCAGGGTGATGGTGTCATCGCCATCACCCGCGTTCAGATGCAATGCCGCCAGGTTGGCGAACTTGGTGTCCACCTCGTCCACCGTCACCACGCCATCGTCGATGGTCACCTGCTGGCAGCCATCACCCGTGTTGATGGTGAGGGTGTCGCGGCCTTCGCCGCCCGAGACGCTCAGCGACATATCGGCCGGCAGGTTCAGTTCCACGTGGTCGTCACCCGCCCCCGACACGTCGAGGTGGGCGTGTTCCACGTCTGACAGCGAGACGGTCGCGGCCGAGGTGGCGATGTCGCTGCCACGCACGGCGATGCGATCGTCGGCCGCCGAGCCGATCACGTTGAGGGTGTCATCACCACAGCCGCCATCCAGTTGCAGCGAGCCGCTGCTGAGGTTGGCGATGGAGATGTTGACGGCAGCGCAGCCGTCATCCACGGTCAGCGTACCTCCCGCGGCCTCGTCGAGGTTCAGCGAGAAGGTCTCATGCACGGCATCCTGCCCGGCGAAAGCCAGCACGTTGCTCTCGCCAGCACCGCCGTCGTAAGCAAGACGCAACCCGGCGAACCCATCGTTGGCGTTGTCGATGGTGAGCGAGGTTTCGCTGTGACCGGCGGCCACGATGTTGATCGGGCCGCACAGGTCGGCGACGTTGATGCCGGTGGCGGCGCCATCGATCATCAACTGTCCCGACTCGACGGAGAGCGTGCCGGCATCGCCGTCGGCTTCGGCGGCGATGGTGAAGTTGGCAGGATCGTCGTCGATGACGCTCCATGCCAGCACGCACCGGCTCTCCAGCGTCTCAAAGCGCAGTGGCGATGCCAGCGCTGACGCATGCGGTTGCGAGCCTTGCTTGTGACCCTTGCGGTTCGTCATACCGTACCTCCTTGAGGGGGCAGAGCGTTCGGGGAACCACTCCCCGAACTATCACGCGGCCAACGCGGGCAAGATACGTGCCGCGCACCTGCCGTCATGGCACTGCTTCAACCGCGGCATGTTGCACGAGCTATCAGCAGGCTTGCAGCACACGCGACCGCGCACGCCGGCTTCACGCATGGGTCGTCGTGGCGAGCTGATATTCCTGCCGAGCGCGGCCTTCGATACGGTCTGACCTGATGGGCCGTGAAAACGCTCTCGACGTTGATCGCTGTTGAGCCTTGCAGGGCACACGCGGTTGCCGGGGACGGCGCTGGCTCGGACGCCGCGGCCGCGTCATCGCGCTTTGCGTTTCCCTGCGCGCGAGCTGAAGAAAGGGCACGCCTCGTACAAACCGGCGCGCTTGCCTGACAGGTCACACGGTAGTGCGCGCGTTGTGCCGAGCAGGGCTGCAGAGTGCGGAGCAATCGGTTGACCGGCGTGTGCGGCGCGGCCGACTCCGCTTGGCCTGTGACTTGCCCTGCGGCCGATAAGGGCGATGTGACGCGGCGCATCGGGCCCCCGGCGCTGCGACGCCGGCCGCCTCCCGTTGCCGCGGCCGAGAATGTGCCGCTGCGCGGTGTGCCCCGGCCGCGCTACGCGCACGCAGGCGGCACCTGCCCCGGCCGGGGTTCCCCCGGCGCCGGCGGCTGTGGGGATTGCGGAGCAGAATCGCCCAGTTTGCGGGTTGTGCCGATTTTATCGCCAAAACAGTAGCCACGGCCGCTACCCGTCAAGTATTCTGGAGGTTCCTCCCAAACCTTCCTCCCACCTTTGTTTTTGCGGCTGTCAAAGGAGTTTGTTGATGTCGTACACACGCCGACGTTTCTTGGAAGACTCGATGCTGGCCACGGCGGCGGCGCTGGCGGCTGGCCCGGTTTCTTCCGTCCTGGCCGAAGAGAGTCCCCAGGCCGTCAAGAGCCCCAATGAGCGGTTGCGCGTGGCCGTGATCGGCGTGCGGGGACGCGGCGTCAGCCACATCAACGCCTACGCCGGCGGTCCGCAGACCGAGATCACCTACGTCTGCGATGCCGACATCAACGTGGCTAACGCCCGCGCCGATGCCATCGCCAAGAAGCAGAGCTTCCGGCCGAAGGTCGAGACCGACATGCGGAAGGTGTTCGACGATCCCAACGTGGACATCGTCACCACCGCCACGCCCAACCACTGGCACGCCCTGTGCGCCATCTGGGCGATGCAGGCCGGTAAGGACGTGTACCTGGAAAAGCCGGTCAGCCACAACGTGAGCGAAGGCCGTCGCATCGTCGAAACTGCCCGCAAGTACAACCGCATCTGCCAGACGGGTACCCAGAGCCGCTCCAACCCGGGCATGCGGGAAGCCATCCAGTACATCCTGGACGGCAACCTGGGCGACGTGAAGGTGGCCCGCGGCCTGTGCTACAAGCGCCGCAAGTCGATCGGTCCTCGGGGCCAGTACTCCATCCCCGAGGGCATTGACTACGATCTGTGGAGCGGTCCCGCTCCGATTCTGCCGCTGACCCGGCCCCAGTTGCACTACGACTGGCACTGGCAGTGGGCCTACGGCAACGGTGACCTGGGCAACCAGGGCATCCACCAAATGGATATTGCCCGTTGGGGCCTGCAGTTGAACGACGTCGGCCAGGGCGTGCTCAGCTACGGCGGCCGCTACGGCTACGAGGACGCCGGCGACACGGCCAACACCCAGGTCTGCATCCACGACTACGGCGACAAGACCCTCATTTTCGAGGTCCGCGGTCTGGAAACCGAAGACTACCAGGGCGCCAAGGTCGGGGTCATCTTCTACGGCACCGAAGGTTACCTGGTGAGCCCGGACTACCTGGGCGGCACCGTCTTCGACCGCAACGGCAAGGCCGTGAAGACCTTCCGCAACGGCTCCGATTCGCACCACTTCAACAACTTCCTCCAGGCCGTCCGCAGCCGCAAGGTTGAGGACCTGAACGCCGACATCCTGGAGGGCCACCTCTCCAGCGCCCTGTGCCACCTGGGCAACATCTCCTACCTGCTCGGCGAGCAGATCCCGGTGACCGAGGCCCGCGAGCGGCTCAAGGACAACGCCGAGAACGCCGCCACCTTCGAGCGGACGATCCAGCACCTGGAGAAGAACGGTCTGAAGGCCAACGAGTTGAAGATCGGTTTCGGCCAGCAGCTCAAGATCGATCCCAAGACCGAAACCTTCGTGGGCAACAGCAAGGCCGACGCCCTGCTGACCCGCGAGTATCGCAAGCCGTTCGTTGTGCCCGACAAGGTGTAAGCCTTGCCATAGCGCGGCGCCGCTCGCGAATGCCGGCCACGCGCCTGGCGTGACCGGTCCAAAACAAAGCCCAGGTTGCCCTCCCCACGTGGCAACCTGGGCTTGTTTTTTGGTTGAAGGTTACTGAGCCTGGGCTGGAAGCATTACGCGGCCCGAATCGCCGCGCGTGGCGACTGTGCTTCGAAACGCCGCGGTTACTCCACCAGCCAATCGACGGCCACCACGCCGTCGACGCCGCCATCGAGCGCGGCGAGGATCTTTTCCTTCACCACTTCGTGTTCGGGATGCGGCAGGTAGGCATCGCGCGAAGCCTCGTCGGCAAACGTCATCACAAAGCCGTGCGTGTAGCCTTTGTTCATGCCTTCGGGGCTGGAATACGCACCGCCCGAGAAATCCAGGATGCCGGGGATCTTGTCCTTCAGGCTGCCGACCTCGGCCAGCAATTCCAGGGCCTTTCCCGGTGGAAGGTCGGGCTTGAAGCGCAACAATACGGCGTGCTTGACCTGCGGCATGCTGCAAAACTCCTTGCTGCAACGTGGTTCACAAATCGGTGGCAATGGTGGCGGCCTGGGGAGGCGGCAACCGATGGCGGTAACCGCCGCTTGCCTGGTGGAAGCCGTGGCCTCGTTCACCCGGCAGGCGGCGGATGTCGGCGGGCATTGTAACCCATGGCAACGGCCGCTCGCCAACGCGGATGGCGGGAAGCCCCATGCCCTCCCCTGCCGTCCGCCGCGTATATTACCTTGGCCGCCGACGTGCCTCGTACCCCGCTTCGATTCCTTTCAGGCGATCACCATTCATGTGGAGTGCCATCAACGATTGGCTGACACCGTACCGCCTGTTCTGGATCGCGGCCGTGTCACTCCAGGTGGTGGCGATCCTGCGGGCCATTACCCGTGGGCTGGGCGTCGAACGCACCTTGTTCTGGTTGTTGGCGATCATCACGCTGCCCGGTGTGGGAGCGATCGCCTATTTCTACCTGGGCTCGCCCAGCATCGTGCGATCGAAGGTGCGCAAGCAGCGAACCACGCGGCAGATCCGCGAGACACGCAGCGTGCCGCACCCCTCCGGCTCGCACCAGGCGTACAACTTTGATTCGCTTGAGCAGGACTTTCGTCCGCTCGAGCTGCCCGAGCGGTCGCTGTTGAACCTGACTCGGCAGTTGACCGGCCTGGTGCCCAGCCGCCGCAACTACCTGGAGTTTCTCTGGCACGACGAAACGGCCTTTGCCCGGATCGAAGAAGCCATCCGCTCGGCCAAGAAGTTCATTTGGGCGGAGTTCTACATCATCCGCAACGACGCGACCGGTTACCGATTCCTGGACCTGCTGGCCGAGCAGGCGGCTCGCGGCTTGGAAGTGCGGCTGATCTACGACGCCTTTGGTTCGCTGTGGCTGGACTCCCGGCGGCTGAACAAGATTCGCCAGAACGGCGGTTATACGGAACCCTTCTTGCCGGTGAACCCGCTGCGGCGCAAATGGTCGGTCCACCTGCGCAACCACCGCAAGGTGATCGTGGTCGACGGCGAGGTCGGCTTCACCGGCGGCATGAACGTGGGCGACGAGTACTCGGGCCGCACCCGGCGGCGCGGCGGCTGGCATTTTCTGGACAGCCATCTGATGATTCGCGGTCCGGCCGTGGAAGACCTGGCCCAAACGTTCATCGAAGACTGGCTGTTCGCCGCCGAGGAGGAGTTGGAGCCGCCGCCGCCCGCGCCGGAACTGCCCGGTGCCCGGTCCATCGTGGCCGTGGTCCCCAGCGGGCCCGACCAGGAACACAACGCCAACGGCTGGGTGTATTTCGCGGGCATTGCCCAGGCGATGCAGCGGGTGTACATGGTGACGCCCTATTTCGTCCCCGACGAGCCTACGCTGAGGGCGATCGGTTCGGCCGCTCTCCGCGGGGCCGACGTGCGGCTGATGGTGCCGGCGAAGAACGACGTGCCGCTGATCGGGGCCGCCATGCGGAGCTACTACAAGCCGCTGATCGACCTGGGCGTGCGGATCTTCGAGTACCAGCCGGCCATGCTGCACGCCAAGACGATCGTGGTCGACGGTAAATGGGGCATCGTCGGCTCGGCCAACGTCGACGTCCGCAGCTTCCGCCTGAACTTCGAGCTGGGGGCCCTGGTCGTCGACCCGGATTTCGCCGCCGTGATGGAGGCCAAGTTCCTGGGCGAGCTGTCCGAGTGCCGCGAGGTCACCAAGGAATACCTGGACCAGATCGGCTTTCTGGGGAAGCTCCGCGACGGCACCGCTCGGCTGCTTTCGCCCCTGATGTGAGGCCGGAGCGGTGGACACTTTGGCGGTGCTTCCCCGCCACCGGTGTGGGGTTATTAATTGGCTGCCGTCGCTGTAAGGTATTGGTAAATAATGGCTTATGGTCTGTTTGATAAAAACTCAAGAGGCGGGGCTTCACTCGCCGATATCGTGTACGTATAATCCCATACACAACAACGACGCGGGGTGGAGCAGCCCGGTAGCTCGCGAGGCTCATAACCTCGAGGTCGCAGGTTCGAATCCTGTCCCCGCTACTTACATTAAACCCCTGGATCGCTCTGAGCGGCCCAGGGGTTTTTTCGTGCGTCACCGGTAGCAACCACCATTCTGGTCTTAAAGTGCTTTGCCATTGGCAAACACCATCTGACACCACACCGCCCTGTTTGGCGAATCGGGCGGCACCGGGCATGACATACTCGTCCCGGCTGTTGCGTGTGGAGTGCCGCTTGATCCAGTTGGCGAGGCGATTGAACCAGGCTGAGAATGCTTGGCTCTTCGTGACGAGCTTCGGCGGGGCCTCTTACAGCTAGCTCATTTCAGCCCAAGTGCGACCACGAACGAGCCGCCCTTCGTCCATCCCGCAACGCAAAAATGGAATGACTTCGGCTGTCGAGTCGTCGGCGCAATAGTGGCCCACCCCTTCGATGTAGGTCAGCCTCGGCGGTGGACTGTGGTCTTTATCCCACAAGTACAGAGCGAATTAGTGCCGTTCGCCTGGTAGCGGCAGCTCATTTAAGTCGACAGCACCACGGAACAGGCCTTGGGATAGTGGTCGCGGCCCGCCTGGGGATGATGACCGGCGTGCGGCCGAACTCGCCCATCCACACAATCACCATGGAAATTTTTTATAGCGTGGTTGCTCGCAACCGCATTGGGTCGCATGAGGTGCGCCGGCCTGTTGCTCTAAGAGGCTGTCCAAAAAGCGGTCTTGGATGAATGCCGGTTGAGTGGTTAA
>CALBRZ010000031.1 GCA_937927735.1 uncultured Planctomycetales bacterium | reverse complement strand
GAGCGGTATACGGCAGCGACGTGCGAACCGTCTCTTCCAGCGGCAGGTCGCGAAACGCGTAATGACTGTAGTCGTACACCATCCGCAAGCGGGGTGAATTGCCCAATTGCTCGATCAGCCAGATCGCCTCCGACGGCTGCGATAGAGCCCCATTGCGGTGCGGCTTGATCGCCAGCACAGCCTGATGCCGGGCTGCCAGGTTCAGCCAATCACCGAGCCGGTCGCGGTAGAAGTTCCGCCGGGCTTCCCAGGTTCCGCTGCCCAGCACGGTCTGGATCAGCGGCGGATGCCCCTGCAGGGCCCAGTCGGTGGCCAATTCCATTACTCGGGCCAGCCGATCCAATTGCCGACGGTGCTCGGCTTCGTCGTCCGCCGGCAGCAGGTGCTCCATGAGCGAGGTCAACTTCAGCCCTGCCGACGCAAGTTGCCTGGCAACTTCCTTGCGGCGATCCGCGGATAGCGAGGCCGGCTCCGCGTAGCCTGGCATCACGGCGATCTCAACGCCGTCGAAACCGGTCTCGGCAATCATCGCCAGGACCTTCTCCAGCGGGACGCCCGGCATGGCGTAGGTGCCGATGCTCAGCGTCAGGTAATTGGGCTTGGAAGCGGATGCCGCATTGCTAGCCCCGCCAGCCTCGGCCGCGCCCAATCGAGCTGGCGAACCGACAAGCCGGGGAAACGCGATCGCGCACCCCGCAAACGCTGCGGCGTGGCGCAGAAACTGCCGGCGAGCGATGGGCATCGTCCTCTCCCCGTGACCAGAGAACCGTACGTTGTCTCGCGGCTATCATAGTCGCGCCGCGCGGCCAATAGAACGATTCTGGCGGTAACTTGCGGCCTCTCTCGCCCGGCCGAGCAAATAATTCGCCGGCGTCGCGCATCTTTACGCATAAGCCCGCGGTACTGGCTACAACCGGGGAAGCCCCCCAACGTGGCGCGTGGCTCATAACTTCCTTCCGTAACTTACCGCAGCTGCCGGAGATCGCTTGCCATGAAGCTGACGGTTCTCACATTCTGCGTGTTGTTCCTGCTGCCCGCCATGATCGCGGCCCAAGAGGCCGCTCACGCCGGCAACGATCAGGCACAAGCGAAACCGGCGCAGCGGCAGCAGTCCCAGGCGCAGCGGCGGCGCAATCGTAATCGCGCCACCACCCAAAAGCCCACCCATGCCAACGTGCATTACGGTCCGCACGAGAGCCAGGTGCTGGACCTGTGGTTGGCGTCTTCGGACCAGCCGACACCGCTGCTGGTGTGCATCCACGGCGGCGGCTTTCGCGGCGGCGAAAAGTACGTGCCCGACGACGTGCTGAAAGGCTGCCTCGATTCAGGCATTTCCGTCGCGGCCATCACCTACCGTTTTTCACGAGTGGCCAAGGCGCCGGCTCAGTTTGAAGATGCCGCCCGGGCGATCCAGTTCCTGCGTCACCAGGCCAAGGAATGGAATCTCGATCCCTCGCGTATCGCGGCCATCGGCAACTCGGCCGGGGCGGGCCTGTCGCTGTGGCTCGGTTTTCACGATGACGTTGCCCAGCCCGATAGCGACGATCCGGTCCTGCGGCAGTCGTCGCGCGTCACGTGCGTCTCGGTTTTTAATGCCCAAAGCACGTACGACCCGCGCGTGCTACGCGAATGGTTCTCAGGCACCGATACCTACAAGCACCCGGCGCTGGCCCAGTTGTACGATGTGAACCTCGACGAGCTGGACAACCTGCCCCCGGAAAAGTACCGGCTGTTTGAGGAAACGTCGGCGTTGCCGCATGTCACGCGCGACGATGTTCCGGTGCTGATGGTTTACCTTCACGATTACGATACCCCAATCCGCAACCAGGGCATCGGCATTCACCATCCCAAGTTCGGCAAAGAATTGAAGGACCGGATGGACAAGCTGGGCATCCCCTGCGAGGTGCACGTGAACAACAACCGCGACGATTGGGGCCGCCTGACCGTCGATTTCGTAAAGAAGCACCTGCTTTCGGCGCAGCACTAATCGGGCAAGGCATCCTGTGCCAGGCGGTCGAATCAGCCCGGCGTCTTAGCATCGCGCTATTCAGGCCCGATGCCGGGCACGGCAAATTTTGGGGTCATTTCTATACCGCCTTCGCTTTCGTAGCTTCGATTCTGAACCGGTTGTAGCGATGTGGACGGTTCTGCGGGCACGTTTGCGCGCACAAGCCCCCCCCAAAATGAGCAGATCGGTGCGCGGCGGCCAGTGGCGACGTACATTTGACTAGCAGACGTAGCCCCCCCCACGGGGATGACACGCCTGCACCCGCCCGACTCTTCCCACCTCACCGTCCACCGGGGCAACGCCGACTATGACGCTCCGTCCTACACCTTCAGGAGCGATGAACGATGACCCGCAGCATGGCCAACGTGCCATGCCGCATGGCAGCGAATCATCCCCATCGCACAACCTGCTGCCGCACGTGATGAAGCAGGCGGCCAACAATAACGCCGCCCTGGTCAGCACCGCCCTACAGATGGTGGCCCAGGTCAATCAGCCAGATTATTTGATCACACTGGGCCGCAGCCTGTTAGCCGCCGGCGAGTACGCCATGGCGCGGCAGCATCTGGCGAGGGCAACCCGGCTCGATCCCCAGGCGGTGGATGCCTGGCAATGCCTGGGCGAAGCATGCCGTCACCTGGGTTTGGACGACGAAGCCATCGCAGCCTGGACCAAGGTGGTGCAATTGCGGCCCCAGGCCGCTGAGAGCCACGCTCAACTTGGCGACTTGTATCGCCGCCAAGGTCGAGTTCAAGAAGCCAAGGCCCACCTGTTTCGCGCGGCCCAACTTGCCGCGAACGGTTCGACGGCTCTGCCGGGAACTTGGAGGGCAGACTTGCCGCACTCGCCCTGGTTACCGCTGGCTCAGTTGTCGTGGGATCAGGGAAAAGTCAGCGAAGCCCTGGAGTATTACGACCGCGCATTCACCGGCCAAGAGTGCGATGCCAGGTCCGAGTACCTGCGTGGCTTGATCGCCTTGGCGCGCGAGCAGTGGCACGAAGGCTGGCGGCGGTTCGAGTACCGACGTGTGCTGCGGCGTCACTTGCCCCAGGGAAGTTGGCCACACCCCATCTGGGACGGCGATTGCCGCGAGTTGCACCATCAAACCATCCTCGTTCACAGCGAAGGCAAATTGGCTGATGACATCCTGTTTGCCGCGTGGCTGCCTGAACTGATCCACCGATCGGGCAAAACGATCATCAAGTGCGAGCCGCCGCTGACGCAACTCTTCGCTCGCAGCTTCCCGCAAGCTGTCGTCACCACGGCGGGCTTGGGCAGCCGCGACATCCCGCACGCCGATTGGCAAACGGCACTGGGCAGTCTGCCTCGCCACCTGGGTATGGACGCCGTGGCGGCCTGCAGCGTGCCGGTGATATCGTCGCCGACGCCGCTCAATGTGCCAGGTGCCCGCGGCGAGCGGCCGTCCAAATTTGCCCGGATCGACGGCTCGCACACCTGCACCTATTCCGGCTACCTGGTCGCCGAGTGGAAGCTCCAGCGGCAATGGCAGCGGCGTGTGGAAATCCTGGGCCGGGGCCGCAAGATCGGTCTGGCCGGTTGGACATTGCCTGGTCAAACAAACGCTGCACTCTGGCAACCGTTGTGGGATGTTCCCTATGCACAGTGGCTGCTGCTGGATCCGCCGACCGAGCACGACGACGAAAACAAGCTGCCGGGGCATGTTCACCGGCTGCGGGCGTTGCCTCGGCGCAAGGACGTCGACGATTGGGCGGCCCTGCTGACCTCGCTCGACCTGGTCATCACGCCGCCTGGCCTGATTGCACATCTGGCAGGCGCGTTCGGCGTGCCGGTTTGGGTGCTCACGCCCACCCTGGCGCCCTGGTGCTGGGGCGTGCAAGGCGAACGCAGCCGCTGGTATCCCACCGCCCGGCTGTTCCGGCAACAAACGACAGACCGGTGGGACGATGTCGTAGCCCGCGTGGCCGAGACGCTGTCCGGCTAAGCACGGCACTTCGCGGCAGCACCGCAATTGCTTGGCCGTAATGCGGCAGCGTACAATCGAAGCAATCCACGCGGCGTCCCTTAACACTTGCGTGGCCCAAGGGGCCGCGTGTCTCGCTCGCTGCGGCCCGTTCTTCCTCGCTTGGAACTGCGATGTTGCTTCCCTTGCTCGCAAGCGTCTGTGCCGGGCTGGCGGTTACGGTGCTGCTGTGGTGGACCATGTCCGCCCTGGCCACCGAAGACCTGGAGCAGGGAGCCGAGTGGCGTTACGACGTCAGCCGCATGAACGAGTTGCGGCGGCTGTACCCCAGCTATCGGGCTTTTCAGCCGGTGATCCGCTTCCTGGGGCGACTGAATCGGGCGGCCGTGCCGCGTTCGCTGCCGGAGATTCAGCGGCAGATTCTCGCCGCAGGCAAGTCGCGCTGTTGGTTGCCGGAAGAATACCTCGCCCGGCTGCAACTGTTCGCCCTGTTCATCGCGCCGGTGTATTTCTACCTGTGCATCGACATGATGGGGCCGGCCGGCGCGATCCTGGCCATCCTGCTGACCGTGCTCACGGCCTGGCTGCTGCGTCGGCGTTTAGCCAATCAGGCGGCCCGACGGCTGGTACAGATCAAACGCCGCATGCCGTACCTGCTCGACCTGCTGACGCTACTGATGGAAGCCGGCGCCACGTTCCTTCAAGCATTGCGTCAGGCGTGCCACGAGCTGCGCGGTTCGCCGGTCGCCACCGAGTTTGGCTGCGTGTTGGCCGATATGAACCTCGGCAAGACACGCCGCGAGGCGTTTGAAACACTCCGCAGCCGGCTGGCCGACGACGAGATCACCGCCATCGTCGGAGCCATCTTGCAAGGCGAAGAACTGGGCACGCCGCTCGCCCGCACGTTCCGCATCCAGGCCGACGTACTGCGGCTCAAGCGGTCGCAACGGGCGGAAACCATCGCCGGCGAGGCAGGTGTCAACATGCTGCTGCCGGGCGTCCTGGTCATGGCCGCCACCATCCTGGTGATTTTCGGCCCGTTTGTGCTGAACTACCTGTACTCAGGCCTGGGCTTCTAGCTGCCGGCGTCGTGAACGGCGGAGCGGCAAACTCAGCTTGCCCGCGTTAGGCTTCAGCCTCGCCGCGCACGCGGACGAGTTTCTCCGGCCGGCGGCGGGGCCGCACCACGTCCTTGGCCAGCCCAATCTTTTCCAGAAACAGGATCGTGATCCAGGTCACGTCGAACTCCCACCAGCGATGGCCGTGGGCGGCGCTGCGCTGGTCGGCGTGGTGGTTGTTGTGCCAGCCTTCGCCGTTACTGATCAGGGCCACGAACCAGTTGTTGGTGCTGTTTTCGCCGGTTTCGTAGTTGCGGTACCCCCAGCGGTGCGACAGCGAGTTCACCGCCCAAGTGATGTGCCAGGCCAGCACGGTGCGGATCAGCACGCCCCAGATCATGATCGAGAGGCCGAACTGCGTGGCCCCCAGCAGCGTGCCTTCCAGGAACCAGCCGGCCGCAAACCCGCCGGCGAAGTATACACCCATCAGGCCCAGGTACATCACGAACCACATCGCGTTCCGCTCCATCCACAGGTAGTACGGATCGCGAAGGATATCGCGGGCGTAGCGTTCATAGGTTGAAAGCCGGCTCAGCTCGCGGTTCTCGTACAGCAGCCAGCCGATGTGGCCCCAGAAGAGCGTCACCCAAGGGCTATGCGGGTCCTTCTCTTCGTCGGAGTGCTTGTGGTGGATGCGGTGAATGGCCACCCAGCGGGCAGGCGTATCTTGCAGACAAAGCACGCCCAGCGTGGTCAACGTCCGCTCAAGCCACTTGGGAACCTTGAGCCCCTGGTGCGTGAGCAGCCGGTGATAACACAGGTTGATGCCCAGCGTGTTGAACACGTACAGACTGACGAGCATCACCACCACGCCCGTCCAGGAGAACAGCCAGGGGATAAACCCGGCCAGGGCCACCAGGTGAATCGCGGTGATGCCGATCACGTAGGGCCAAAGGAGCTTGGGCGGGCGGGTTTCCGGCGGCGTATCGATGCGGCGACGCGGGCCCATGGGCGAGGGGCGTCGGCGACCGACCGAGGCCTCTTGGGATGGCTCCGTAATCGATTCCAACTCCCAATCCAGCGATTCAACCGTATTGGATACGACGTTTTCCATCGCGTTATCGCCCGCCTTAACCATGTGCGAACTAAGCGGTGTCAATGGAGACTTTGCCACGTTATCCATGGACATCGACCCCACAGCTTAACCGCACCATTAAATTGGCGAAAGCAGCGAGAATCGCCAAAAGCAGAAAACCAGGCAAACTCACTAAGGTGCCTCGCTAGCCCTTGGTGTGCCCATCTAGGCGCATCATGTCACCGCGCGCTACGGCCAACTTTTCCGCTTGCCGCAGGGTGCAGACTGCAACCTTAAAACGCTCAAGCACTTATTGTGTGCAGCATCGGCCCGCGAGCCCCCCGTCGAACGCCCCACAGCCGCGGCCACGTAGCCGCTGCTGCCGGCGTCCCATCCGCGGTCCCGAGCCCTACAGCCCCTTCCTCATGCCCCCGCCCGATCGGCAAAGCGGTTGCGGTCCGAAGCAGAAACAGCGGCGCGGGGGCAAACTTACCGGGCGTCCCACCAGGCGTTGATGGCCGCCGTCAGCTCCTTCACCCGGTCCGGCAGCGCCGCGGCCAGGTTCTTGGTTTCGTGCGGATCGGCGACCACGTCATATAGCTCAGGCTGTTCGTCAGCCGATTGCGGCAGGATCAACTTGAACCGGCCGTCAAACACCCAGCGATACTGCAGGCTGCTCGCTGGGCGATCGAGGTCCACGCCATCGTGCGCGTACACCTCACCGAAGATTCTACTCCTTTCCAGGCGTTGGCCAGCGCATATCGGCAAGAGATTTTCGCCCGGCAGGTCGGTCGTGAGCTTAACACCACACGCGGCCAAGATGGTAGGCACCAGGTCCAGACTGCTGACCGGCGTGGTGTCGTCGCGTTGCGGTTTGATGTGGCCCGGCCAGCGGAGCATGATCGGCGTGCGCAATCCACCATCGTACGGCGAACGTTTGCTCTTGGGTGCAAAACGGCGATCGTTCGGGTTCTGGATCCACCCGTTATCGGCGACGTACACCACCAGTGTGTTGTCGCTGAGCCCCTTTTGATCGAGGTAATCGAGCAACTGACCGCAAGTTTCGTCGAACCACTCGCACATGGCGTAATAGCCGGCCACAAACGGCGAGCGGCCCTCCTGCTGATAATGCTGGAGAATGCGCTGCGGCGGCACGTGTGGCATGTGCGGCATCATGGGCGCATACCACACGAAGAACGGTTTGTCGCCGCAGCCATCGATGAAGTCGAAGATCGGCTGCATGCCTTCACGACCGATCTTCAGCCCCTCGTCGCCGTGGCGACCGCGCCGATTGGGATCGCCGTGCGTCATGCCGTGGGTGAAACCGCCCTGGCTGTAATCGCCTTCCCACCACTTGCCGGACTGGAAGCTCTGGTAGCCCAAGCGGCCCAGGATCTTCGGCAGCGTGGTCGCCTCGCGGACAAACTTCAGCATTTCGGCGCGATCCACGCCCGGCGGCGGATCGTTGCACACCACGCGGTGCTGGTGCGGATACAGGCCCGTGGCGATCGACATCAATGAAGGCCGGCACAGGCTGTGGGGCACGTAGCCCCGGGTAAACAGGGCGCTTTGGCTGGCGAGCTTGTCGAGGTTGGGCGTACGGATCGCCTCATGCCCCATAAAACCGTAATCGGTCCAGGCGTGGTCGTCGCTGATGATCAGCACTACGTTGGGAAGCTTCTTGGGGCCGGCCTTCGGCGGTGCGGCGTCTTCGCCTGCTACTGCGTGCGAGCCACACAGCGCGAACAGGGCCAAGGCAAGAACCAGGAATTGAGGGCGCACGTTGAGCGGGAAAGCTAGCGACATAACTGGCAGCTCTCGTTAGGCAAGAATAAAGTCGCGCTAAAGAACGATCACTCCCCCGGGACGCTAGCCTTCCGTGGTCGTTGCCCGAGGGCGGCAGGCAGGCTGTTCGCCCGCTGCGCACTAGCTTTCGGTGGGCGCTGGATCGCTGCCGCGGCGGCGTCGGTTCTGGATGGCCTGCACGGGATCTTCGTCGAAATAGAACCGCATCACCGTTTCCGCCACGCAGGCCGGTTTGGTTTCTCCCTGGATCTCGATGTTCATCTTACAGGTAATCTGCGCGCCGCCCATGATGTCCTTGCACTCCATGAGCGTGCAGACCCCACGGACCATCGCGCCCGCCTTGACGGCGTTGGGGAACCGCACCCGGTTCAACCCATAGTTGAGCACAAACTTTACGCCCTCGACCCGGAAGATCTTCAGGGCCAGCGCGGGAATCAGCGAGAGGGTCAGGTATCCGTGGGCGATCGTGGTGCCGAAAGGCGATTCACGGGCAGCCCGTTCCGGATCGCAATGGATCCACTGATGGTCGTCGGTGCCGGCGGCGAAAGCGTTGATGCGTTCTTGGGTGACGGGAATCCACTCGCTGACACCCAATTCCTCGCCCACCAGGGACCTGAGTTCGTCCTTGCCCTGAATGATTCGCATGCCGTGTCGTGCCTGCTAAACCGCGATACGTAGGTTTCTCAACCGCTTGAGAAACCGAGCCGAGCCCGGGGGCCTGGGCTGCCCATTTTAGATAGCATGGCCCCCAGTTCCTAGCCGCGCCAACCCCGAAGGTCTCATGTTGGGGGAGAGGGTGGCCACAAGGTTGGCCTAAGCTTCCCAGGGCGCCTCGTTCCGCAGATTCCTATTTACGGCAAACTCGCCGCGCAATAGGCTGAGACATGCAACCCTGCCAGGGGATGCACGAAGTGCGTGCCACGATGGCCGCTGATGGCGAGGGGGGCCTGCCTCGCCGGGGCCAGAATGCAGTCTATACCCGTTCCCCCGACCTCGAAACCCGGCGGGAACGTGCTCGTTGGAGGAGCAATCCATGCGTGCGATGGCCTGGAGTTGGATCTTGATTCCTGCCCTGCTGGTGACGGCGGCCAAGGCCGACGATCCTGGCCAGAAGTACTTTGACGAAGCCCTGGAAAAACGCCTCCAGGCTGAAAGCCTGCGCGAACTGACCGAGGTCATCGAACTGGCCGAAAAGGCACTCGATGCCGGCATGAGCGGCCCCAACAAGCAGTTCTGCGAGAGCTTTCTGGCATCAACCCTGATCGAGCGGGCGGCCCAGCTCTCGCGGCCCGTGCTGGCCGGTGTGCCGGTCGATGCGCAACAGTTGCAGCAACTGATCCGCCTGCGCGAGATGGCCCAGCGCGACCTCGAGCGGGCAATCGAGCTGACGCCCCGCACGGCGCAAGGTCAGTTCCTCTTGGGACGGCTGCAGTCGCTGCCCGGCGGCGATAAGGAAAAGGCCATCAAAGCCCTCTCCGCCGCGATCGAGATTGCCGAGGACGAGCCGGGTCTGCGGGCCAAGGCGCTCGTGGCGCGGGCCAAGATCGTCGACGATCCCCAGAAGAAAAAAGCCGATCTCGATGCCGCGGTGGAAGCCGCTCCCGGCGATATCGACGCCCGCGAAGCCAGGGCTACTTTCCTGCTGCAGAACAACGGAGCCGAAAAGGCCCTGGACGACATCAAAGCAGCGCTGGAGCTGGCTGACGAGGACGAAGAACCCGGCCTGTACGAACTCCAGGGGCTGGCCCTGGCAACCCTGAAGCGGTACGACCAGGCCGAAGAGGCGTTCACGCACACCATCGAAGCGGTGCCGGGCGCGGCCTCGCCGTATTACTACCGAGCCCGGGTTCGCCTCCTGAACAGAAACGCCCAGGGCGCTTTGGAAGATGTCAACAAAGCCCTCACGCTCATCACGCCGCAGCCCGAAGTGCTGCTGCTCAGGGCCGCCGCCTACCAGCAGTTGGGCAAGACCGACGCCGCGCTCAAGGACGTGGATAGCGCGCTGAAGATCGCCCCCAACATGCCCGAGGCCATCCGGGCCCGGGCAACACTGCTTGCCGGCTCCGGCAAACTGGCTGAAGCGATTGGCGACCTGGAACGTCTCAACGAAGGCGAAGCCAAGGACGTGGCCACCCTGCTGCAGTTGGGCATGCTGTACTATACCAACGGCAACATCCGCCAGGCGATCGACGCCTTCGGCGAGGCGATCAAGCAGGATCCCAAGCGTGCCCTGGCCTACCAGGCCCGCGCCGATGCACGGCTGCGGGTGGGCGATCACGCGGGCGCTCGCGACGACTACGAGCAGGCTCTGAAACTGGAGCCCGACAACACCCACGTCCTCAACAACCTGGCGTGGCTGTTGGCCACCTCGCCCGAGGACAACATCCGCGACGCCAAGCGTTCGATCGAGCTGGCCACCAAGGCCTGCGAACTGACCGAGTACAAGCAGGCCCATATCCTCAGCACGTTGGCTGCCGGTTACGCCGAGTCAGGCGACTTCGACACCGCCGTCAAGTGGTCGAAGAAGGCCCTGGAAGTCGGCAAGAACGACGACCGGATCGGCGATCAGCTTGAGCAGGAGCTCAAGAGCTACGAGCAGCGCAAGCCCTGGCGCGAAAAGCAAACGCTCGAAGACGAAGAGCAAAAGTAACCGCGCGCCTGCAATCCGGCAACCACCGCCGTTGCAACCCGCGCTGGCATACTGCGCCGCCGCAGCCTCCTGCGCGTCGAGCCCTAAACGCCCAGTGCTTGCCGCTTCTCGCGAATGAACGCGACGTGGTGAGGAATGTGCTGGGTGACGTTCTGCAGCAGCGTGGCAAGCGTCAACGGGCCAGCCTCGGAGTGGATCCCACGGCGTTCAAAGGCTTCAACCGGTAACGTCTTGAGAATGCTGGCCACGTGCTTGCGTACGTACTCGATCATGGCCAGTTCCACGTCCAGATCGCGCTGGTCGTAGACCAGGTGAGCGGCGAACACTTCGGGGTCGCCGGCAAGCAGCGTCGGCTCGTGCTCGGCGATCACGCGTTTCATGCGAACCGCGTATATCGGCTCGAAGTCGGCGATGTGGCAGATCACTTGCCGCGTGGACCACTTGCCCGGCACCGGGGCAGCGTCAAGCTGCGCCGGAGTCATGCCGGCGATGGCTTCCCGCAGCAGGCTCGGCCCGGCAAGATACTCATCGATCAAAGCTCGATAATCGGTCATACTGTGCCTCAACAACGGGGCTCGCGTAACTTGGGCTGGCGATCGCGTTGGCAATGCAGCCAGTAACAATGCGGTCCGTCGCAGCGTCCTGGCCAAGCGGTGATGGCGCCTGCCAGGTATGGTCAAATGATACGCCGCGATCCTAGCCATTTTTGCCGCAACGTTCCAGCGGCGGTGTGCCGCAAGGTGGACGATGAAAGCGCTGATCATCGTTGACGTGCAGAACGATTTTTTGCCCGGCGGTGCACTGGCCGTTCCGCACGGGGATGAGGTCATTGAGCCAATCAACCGCCTGGCGGCCGTTTTTCCAATCGTTGTGGCGACGCAGGATTGGCACCCCGCGAATCACGTAAGCTTCGCGGCGAACCACCCAGGTAAACAGCCAGGCGACGTCGTGGTGATTCACGGCATCGAACAGCAATTGTGGCCGGTCCATTGTGTGCAAGGCACACACGGTGCGGAGCTTCATCCCAACCTGCAGCTTCCCACCGGAGCCCGCGTCTTCTACAAAGGCGACGATCCCAGTACCGACTGTTACAGCGGTTTCTCGGATAGCCTTGGCCGCAGCAAGGATCCCGATCCTTGGCTGCGGCGGCAAGGCGTGTCTGAGGTCTACATCGTCGGCCTGGCAACCGATTACTGCGTGAAGTACACCGCCTTGGATGCAGCGAAGCTCGGCTACACGACCTATGTCATTCCCGAGGCCTGCCGCGGCGTAAACCTGCACCCCGAAGATAGCGACCGAGCGTTGCAAGAGATGCAAGCCGCAGGCGTGGAGTTGCTGACCGTCGACGAGGCGATTCGCCACGCGACCAGTTAGTGCTCGCTCTTCTGGCGGGCCTCTCGCGACATTTTCTGAAACCCGGCCGCTGGCTGGCCGGTATTGCTCTGCGAAGCGACAGCGTTTGTCGCTGCGAATGGCCGCTTCTTTTGAATCGCCGCCCCCCTGTGTGTCGTCGCGGCCAGTCTGTCCACGCGCCCGGCTCGTTTTCCGCGCCGGCTGCCGTCGCTGCTTGTCGCGATAACCGCCGCGGTCCGTGATCCCCTCTGGTCGCACAAGTCTTGGCTACCAGGAGCTAACCCGCCATGTTCGTGCTCGCTCGTTCGCGTTGTGCGCTGCGGCATGTGCGCAACGGTGTCTTATTCGCGCTAGCGGTCAGCGTTGGGCTCTCCGCCCATGCCGCCGAGCCGCCGTCGCTGGCTCGGCTGGCGCCGGAGTCGACAACGGTTTACGCCGAGCTCGCGCAGCCGCAGGCCTTATTGAAGGTTGCCTTAGAGCCTCGCTGGCAAACACTCCTGGCACGCAACGAGAAGTGGCAGGCGTTCTGGCAATCGCCAGACGCGACGCGGTTGAAGGCGGGCGTCCGCACGATCGAAGACCAGTTACAAATGCCGTGGCACCAGGCGTTGGGCGAACTGACCGGTGGTGGCCTGGCCGTGGCCGCCGATCCGTTCAAACGGTGGAGCCTGATCCTGGTTCAGGCAACCAATGCCGACATCCTGGTCAAGGTGCGGAAGCTGGCCATCGACCTGGGCGAACTGGCGTCGCTCGCTTCCGGCAAGCCGTCGCCACTGCAAGCCAGCGATCATCGCGGTTTCGAAGTATGGAGCATCGCAGGTCAGGCCGCGTATGCCCTGGCGCCAGAGCACAAGTTATTGATCGCCGGCAATCGTCGCGATGACGTCATTGCAGCGGTGGACCGGTTGCTCGATGGCGGCTCATCGTTGGCCAACCAGCCGGAATTCCAAGCGGCGCAAGCCGCCAATGCAGGCCAGGATGGTGCCTGGGGATGGCTCCGGCTCGACCAATTCCGCAGCCTGCCGCAGTGGGAGAAGCTGCAAGCTGCTCCGCGCAACAATCCCGCCACCGAAAGCCTGCTGGGCGGAGTGCTCGAAGCACTGGACCATGCATCGTACCTGACCTGGCAAGCCCGGTTGGCGGACGGCCGGCTGAACCTCCGCTGGCAGATACCGTTCGATCAGCAGCAAGTGTCAGCCGATCGACAATGGTTCTTTGCCCCCGCAGGCCAGAACGCCGCCCCGGCCCTCGTCCAGCCTGAAGGCACCATCCTTAGCGTCAGCCTCTATCGCGATCTGGCGGCGCTGTGGCAACGTCGCGATCAACGGTTTGACGAAGCCACGCTGGTCAAACTCAACCAGGCCGACAGCTCGCTCGGCTTGTTCTTTTCCAATCGCGACTTTGGCAGCCAGGTGCTCGGCGAGCTCCAGCCCGGCAGCCGGCTAATCGTAGCGAGGCAACAATTCGCCGAGGGCCAGCCGGTTCCGGCGGTAAAGCTGCCGGCCTTCGCCTTGCTGCTGGAGTTGAAACATCCGCAAGAGTTTGCGCCGGTGCTGGTGGCCGCCTATCAGACGATGATCGGCTTGGCCAACACGGATGGCGTGCAGAAAGGCCTGCCGCAGTTGTTGCAACAGACTGCGGAGTATCGCAATGCGACGCTGTACCAGGCGAGCTACTTACCGCAGCCCGGCGAGCCGCCCAAGACCGTGGAGGTGAACCACAACTTCCGTCCGACGTGCGCTACCTTCCAGAATCATTTCATCATCGCCTCGACGGCCGAACTGGCTCGCCAGTTAATCGATGAACTCCACCGTAACGAAAAACCGCAGGCTACCACCGACAACATCCACGCGATGCTGAACCTGGACCAACTGGCGGCAACGCTGGCCGATAATGAGCAGGCCCTGATCGTGCAAAACATGCTGGAAAAAGGCAACACGCGTGCCGAGGCCGCGCGCGAGCTTGCCCTGCTGCTGCAAGTGCTTCGCGAAATGGGCAAGGCCGAGATGCGGCTCACGCCCGGTAAGGGCGTGCTGGAGCTTGAAGCCACGCTTGGCCTGCCGCAACTTCAATAGCCACTGACGATCAGCTCCCAAACGCAAAAAGAAACGGGAGGAGGCGGCATCGTGCTCGCCTCCTCCCTTCATTTGGATGCGGGCCCCTTGCGAATGGCAAGCGACCGGCTATCTGCCGCAATGGTTACGGCAGATTGTAGGGCTGCCCGTCGCTACGGCCGCCCATGTAACGCAACACTTCCGCCGTGGCGTGGTTCTTCACCGCCACCACCCGGGTGTCGCCAAACACAAACTGCGTGATGCCTGGATGCCAACTGCCGAACATGTACCAGACATCCTCGCCGCCTGGGTTATTGGTGGAGTGGGGAGCAACCAGCGGATCGGGGAACGCCGGAGAATCGGCCCGCTGGGCCAACCCCAGGCCGATGATCTTGCCGCCGTCGTATCCGCCGCCGGTATAGGCAACGCAGTACGGATAGTCCGGCCCGGCGCGGCCAATCATCGACGGTGTCACGTGCTTCTCGCCGGCGAACGCCGTGTATGCCATCCCGTCGGTCACGCCGCCAATGCTGACGCGCGAACGGATAATGGCCTGCGTCCACTGGCCGCTGCTGTCAAAGCCCGTCTTCTCCCAGGTGCTGTAGCCGATGATCGGCCCGTTCAGCCAGGGCTGGCCGGCCGCCGACGAACCCGAACTGGTGTAGTGCAGGTTGTACGGCGAGGCACCGTGGGGATAGTCGGCGCTGGGGCGATACGTCACCCCCACGCCCACGTAGTCCACCGCCTGGGCCGTTCCCCACTGGCCTTGGCGGTAGCCGCGGGTTGGGCACAGGTAAACCTCAGACCGGAACGCCTGCGAGTTCTCGGCGTTCGTCTTGCCATTGGGACCAAGACCATAGCTCGCGCCACCGGTGGGACCGTTGACACTGCCAGGGCTGTCCTCACGCCAGAGCCGGTAGTTGGCCCAGTCGGCTTGCCGCTCCATCACCGGGTACATCAGCGCCAACCAACTGTAGCCGCCCCATCCCGACGGCGGAATCTGCTCGCCGTTGCGGTCGGCGTAGAGCTGAATGCCGGTGCCCAACTGCTTGAGGTTATTGGAACAGTTGGCCCGGCGGGCCGATTCCCGAGCTGCCTGAATCGCCGGCAGCAACATGGCGATCAGAATGCCGATGATGGCGATCACCACCAACAGCTCGACCAGGGTGAAGCCTGGCCGCCTTCTCGTTCCGTCCGTGCGCGATCTCAAGCACAACATCTCACAACCTCCTCTGAAATGGAGAAAAGAAAGGGAGAAACAAGCCCCCGGTTTGGCGTCGAGCCAAAAACCGCCGGGTCGGTCCAGAGGAGCGGACCGTGAGAGAGCCCGGCACCGGGAACCCAGACACGCAAGACGTGCTGAGCTGACGCCCACAAGAAGCCAAGATGGTGGACGGGAGGGGCGTCAATTCGAAGACGTGTGAAGCGCAACCGGCACATCATTCCGCCTGCACACGGCCGAGCAACCAACCCTGCCCAGCCGTGCTACACCTGTCCCGCACGATGCCAGACAGGTAGCGAGGAACGAACGCGCAACCGCCGGAGGTTGGCCGGAGTCAGCAGGCCGCCAACCTCCGGGCAGTTGCGATCCAACGCGGCCGCCCATCTCCAGGAGTTCGGCGGCCAACATCGATTGACGTAGTGCTTGCTAGGGCAAGTTGTAGGGCTGCCCGTCGGAACGGCTGCCCATGCTCGACAGGGCTTCTGGCGTGGCGAAGTTCTTCACCGATTGCACCCGGGTGTCGCCAAACACAAACTGCGTGATCCCCGGATGCCAACTGCCGTAGTAGTAGTTGGCCATCGCCGCGGGATCGGCCGAAGGATCCGTGCCGGTGGTTGTCATCTCCGGCTGGTCCGGCCGCGATGCCAAGCCCAGGCTCAATATGCGCACACCACCGGTGTAGCGCGTGTTGGAAGTGCCCGGCGAAGGCGGATAATCGTAGTTGGCCTGGCCAATTCGCGTGGGCGTAACGTGCTTCTCGCCCGCCAGGGCTGTGTAGGTCATGCCGTCGGTCACGCCGCCAATGGTCACTTGCGACCGATAGACGCGATCGGTTGCCGTGGCATGCTTGCTGGGTCCCACGATCGGCCCCTGGATGTAGGCCACCGAACTCGTGCTCAACGGGCTGCTGGTCGCTCCCGACGCCGTCGGCCAACCGCTAGGCATGGTGTGCATCGACACCGCCACG
This sequence comes from uncultured Planctomycetales bacterium, assembly GCA_937927735.1. Classification (GTDB taxonomy): domain Bacteria; phylum Planctomycetota; class Planctomycetia; order Pirellulales; family S012-138; genus CALBRZ01. The sequence continues at coordinate 840 of CALBRZ010000031.1, read as the reverse complement.
TAGTCCACGGCCTGACCACCGCCCTGCGCGCTCCATGCGCCACTGAGGCGGAACCCTCGCGTAGGGCAAACCAGGGCCGGCGAACGATACGGCGCATGCACCCACAGGTTGGTGGGCTCATTCGCGTCGGCGGGATCAAGCTTGGCCGCATCGTCATCAGCTTTGACCCAGATCTTGAGCTTGTCGTAGCTCGTCTGGTTCTCCATCACGGGCCACAGCAGGGCGATCCAGCCGTGGTACCAACTTGCCCCGATGCCATACGGCGGAAGCTGCTCGTTGTTGCGGTCGGCATAGATCAGCACCCCGTTGGCCAACTGTTTCAAATTGCTGGAGCAGTTAGCGCGGCGGGCCGACTCGCGCGCCGCCTGGATCGCCGGCAAGAGCATCGCGATCAAGATGCCGATGATGGCGATCACCACCAGCAACTCGACCAGGGTGAACCCAGGCCTTTTGCGCGATCCAGACATTTTTCGGGAACGACAGAGCATCAGTGCGCCCTCCCAAGAATGAAATGGGAAAAACAGAAATGACACGAAAGCGCAAATAGGCTTCCGTATGCCCGCACGCGACATGTAGATCCCAGGTGCGTGCCAGAAAATGAAGTGAGCGGGCGCGGAGCCAGTAATTAGATGAGACAGGCGTCCATGTGGGCGACGCAGCGGTCAATATATCAGCGCACCCCCCAACCGCCAGAGTAGTTTTCCCATTTGAAGTTGGGAAAAGTTACCGACTTGGGTTGAACCCATCCGCCTGGATGCGGCCCATCCCATGAGCGACCGTCAAACGTAACATCTCACTGCAGCAACGAGTTGCTACGCGCAGCGCAGTCGGCCACGCACC
>CALBRZ010000030.1 GCA_937927735.1 uncultured Planctomycetales bacterium | reverse complement strand
CGCCTGCAGGTGCTTCGCCTGCAGCTCCCGCAACGCCGGATCAGCCGGCCTCGCCCGCGCCGCCGGCACTCCCGCCGACGCTGCCTGCGGCGCCTGCCGATAGTGCATCGCCGCCGCAATTGGCAGCCGGGACAGGTACGCCTACTACGTCGCCCGCACCGGCCGCGTCGAGCACGTCTCCGCCGCTTCCTCCTGAGCCGATGCCGCCGGCCAGTGCAACCACGCCGCCGGCGGAGCCGCCCAAGGTGGCCAGTCTGCCGGCGGGCAGTGCCCCTGCGGGCAGTGTTCCGGCCGGCGATGCGCCGATGGCGACCCCGCCTGCCGTGGAACCCTCCGGTGAACGACTCGGCATGCTCAACTCGCAGCAGACGCTGCTGTTCCGGCAGCCGCCCGGCTCGGGCGAGTGGCAATTGGTGCCGGTCCGCGGTAGCGCCTACGTGAACGATCTGCTGCTGTCGCCGCCGTCGTACCGCAACGTGTTGTTGCTGCGCGACGTGGCCCTGCACTTGCGCGGCGATACGCTGGTTCGGGTATCCAAGGAAGACGAACTGCTCAAGGTCCTGGTCTATTACGGTCGGATCGAGATTCTGGCCAACGACGCCGATACCCAGGTGATCATCAAGGCCGGCGATCAGCCGCAGGCGTTGGTGACGTTTGTCAAACCGGCGTCGGGCTTGGCCCTGGAATGCACGCCGATGCGCGAAATCGGCCAGAATCCTGAGGACACCGCTCCACGGTATCGCGTGGAACTGTTCGCCCCGGCGGGCCAGTTCACCTGGGATGCCGGTGAGGACAAGGTGTACGAACTCACCGCCAAGAGCCGCTATGTGCTGGGGACCGAGTTCAAACAGCCGCTGCCCGACGATCTGCCCGACTGGATCACCAGCGATGAGGAACGCCGCCTGATCGTCCGCCAGGCCGCCGAGGACCTGAGCAACGAATTGCAGCGGATGCCGAATATCAGCGTGCTTCAACGGTTGGAAGAACTCGCGTACGACGAAGGCGCCAAGGTCGAACTGCGTTCGCTGGCTCGTCGCAGCCTGGTGGCGCTCGATCGTTACCAGCCGGCGGTGGCCGCCCTCCGCAAGTACGATCGCGTGGAACGCAGCGCTCAGTTCTGGCCCGACTACATCGACTCGCTCCGCAAAGCCGTGCAGCGCAATCGGCAGTCGGCCAAGGGCGTTCGCGAAACGCTGGTCAAGCTCGAAGGCGAAACCGAAGGGCTGGAACTGTACCGCATGCTCTGGGGCTACACGCCTGAGCAGTTGGCGGCCGGCGAAGGCGATCGCCTGCTGAACTACCTCACGCACCGCGAAACCATTTTCCGTGTGCTGGCCGAGTGGAACCTGAACATGATCCTCAACGGCGAGCCGCGGACGACGGTCACGTTCCACGAGAACGATCCGGGCCGCCTGAAGCCGCAGGTGGATGGTTTCCGCCGTAAGCTGGCGCAGTTGCTGGCCCAGTAATCGGTTGGGCCGGTGCACTTCCTGCCGACATCGCGCGGATCTGCGCTTGCGGGACCGTGGCGCGTACGCCATCGTGGTGCCTACAGGCTGCCCGCGGCACAGCGCCGCGTCTCGCGGCCGGTCCCTTTTGATGCACGGAATGGCTTAGCACGATGCGAACTGCTGCGCCCGCCGATTGTGCCGAATCCAAAGCCCCGGCCTTGGTTGACGCCGGCTGTGCGGATGCGCTTGGGCTGCGGTGTTGCCTGGTGTTTTGCATCGCTGTAGCGTCCATTTTGTTCGCCATTTCGTCGGCCGCGGGTCAAGACTTCCGGCAACTGGTGCCTGCCACCGGGGAACCGCTGCTGTGTCGATTGACGGCGATCAGCGATGCCTGGCAGATCAGTTACGAAACCGACGCAGGCCCCGGCACCATCGCCGCAGCCGATGTCGCCTGGTGGGGCGCGCCGACCAGGCTCCGCAGCCGTCGGGGCGTGCAAGCCACCGATGGTGCGTTGGTGGTTCTGGCCAATGGCGGCGTGATCGCGGCCGACGTGCTGGCCGTGGCCGATGGCCGGCTGTCGCTGGGCTCGCTCGCGTTTGAGGAGTTTGAGCTGCGGCTCAGCCAGGTGCGGGCAATCCTTTTTCGGCCGCCTGCCGACTTGACGCGGCGCGACGCGTGGATCGCCGCCGCGACAGAAACCGAGCACGACGCCGATCGATTGCTGTTGGCCAATGGCGACGTGCTTCGCGGACGGCTGCTGGCGATTGAGGATGGGATGATCACGTTCGACGCCGGCTCCGGCCCTCTGCCTGCGATTGATGCCCAGCGGGTGGCCGCCGTCGCGTTCAACCCTGCGGTCTTGCGCACTGCCGAACCCGCAGGGCTGTACGCCTGGGTGGGCTTCACCGATGGAACGCGTCTGTTGGCGACCTCCGTCGTCCTCGACGAGCAGCACGTGCAGGTGCAGGCCGCCGGTCATACCTTTCAAACCCATCCGGGCCGGCTGTGTTGGCTCCAGCCGCTGGGCGGCCGCGTGGTGTACCTCTCGGACCTGGAGCCGGTCGGCTACCGGCACATTCCGTTTCTTTCGCTGACCTGGCCCTATCGGCGCGATGCCAACGTGCTGGGCCGACCGTTGCGCGTCAACGGCCAGTGGTACGCCAAGGGCATTGGCATGCACAGCCGTTCGCGGCTGACCTACGTGCTCGATGGCAACTACACCGAGTTTGCCGCCGAGGTGGCGCTAGATGAAGCGGCCGGGCCTGAAGGCAGCGCTGTCTGTTACGTGTTCGTGGGCCGCGAGCTGAAGTACCGCAGCCCTGAGCTGCTGCCGGGTGCGCCGCCGGTTGCCGTGCGGGTAGACGTGGCTGATGCCCAGTCGCTCACGCTGGTGGTCGATTTCGCCGCCCGAGGCGACGCGCAGGACCACGTCGATTGGCTCAACGCCCGGCTCATTCGAGCAGAGTGATCGTTGCACGGCTTTTCGACGGTGCGCTTCGACTCGTTGTGGTGTGAACTGCGTCTCATCGGCTTGTTTGCGCTGGCAGCCTCCGCGGCACGTTGCGTGCCCCTCAAGCGGTGGTTCTAATGCGGGGGGCTTCCAAACGCTGTTTCGGGGACGGCGACGGTTGTCATCCTTTCGCAAGGAACCACGTCATGCAGCTTTGCCGGGCGATGTTGTCGTGGGCTGTTGTGGCAATGTTATCGGCTGGGGCGGTAGCCGCTGAGCCAGCGTCGCAAGACCCACTGGCACCGTGGAGGGCAGGTGTCCAGGTGAAGCCGGTTTCGAGCGTGCCGAACCGGCATACCATTCACAGCTATTACCTCACCTGCCCGGAAAGCCCCGACGGCAAGCACGTGCTGTTTTATGCCTCGAACGTTGAGAACGGCCAGTTAGGCTCGCTGGTGGTGCAGGATCGCGCTACGGGCAAGGAACGGACGATCGCCCGGAACATTGCGACGGAGGATGCCCATCGGGCTGCCTGCCAGCAATGGATTTCCGGCGGCCGCTGCGTTGCCTGGCACGAGGTACGTTCGGGCCAATGGCGGGTCAGCGTGGCCGACTTGGATACCGGTAAAATCCGGTCGCTGGTTCACGACCGGCAGGTTGGCTTCGGGAATCCGGAAGAGGACCGCGTGCCTGTTTATGGCTGCCACTGGAATCCTGGACCGCACCGTGGCCTGGAGTTTGTCGATGTGACCACCGGCAGCGTCCAGCCTGTGTTCACCATCGATGAGGTCTACGCCAAGTACGGGCCGCAAATTCAAGAGCGGTTTGGCGATCGGCCGGTGTCGGTGTTCTTTCCGATTGTCAGCCCTGACCGGCGGCGCGTGTTCTTCAAGCTGGCCGCAGGCTCCGGCGGCGACAATTTCCGCAGCAAGCAGGCGAGCGTGCGCGACGGCACGTTGGTCTACAACATGGCGCAGCAGCAGTTGATCTTCATGCGGCAGCAGTGGCTGCACCCGGCGTGGCATCCCGACTCGCGGCAGATCTTCGAAGTGGGCAACCTGCTGTTCGACATGGACAACGGCGGCCGGGTTCGCGAGGTGCCGGGGTTGCCCAAGCCCAAGGGCAGTCATCCCTCGGTCAGCCCCGACGGTCGGCTGATGGTCACCGACGGCCGCCTCGACGGCTTTGGCGGCGAGCCGGGCGAATGGGGGATCTTCGTATGCGACCTGCAAGGTGGTGAAGGCCGGTTTGCGATCATCCACCGCTTCAAGAACACGGGCGGGGCGACTTCGTGGCGGCGCAACCATCCGCACCCCATCTTCAGCGCCGATGGCCGCCGCATCTATTTCAACGTGAACGATGGCCCGTGGACGCAGCTTTACGTGGCCGAATGCGACCCATCGTGAAGGTGCCCGTCACGGCACGCCTTCCAGGAGCTTGACGCCCGGCGATACAATCGACGCGGGGCGTTACAGCTTCCTGTTTCTTGCACGTGACGGATCATGCAACACGATTTGACTTGGGATGAATTTCAGCGGATCGAGCTGCGGGTTGGCACCATCGTGGCCGTGGATGAGTTTCCCGAGGCCCGCAAACCGGCTTACAAGATCAAGGCAGACTTCGGGCCGGAGTTCGGCATCCGCCAGAGCAGCGCGCAAATCACCACCCTGTATACCCGCGAGGAACTGGTAGGCCGGCAGATTATCGGCGTGCTGAACTTTCCGCCCAAGCAAATCGGGCCGTTCCGGTCGGAGTTTCTGGTGACCGGGTTCTATCGCGAGGACGGCGCCGTGGTGCTGGCCGTGCCGGAACGCGAAGTGCCTAACGGCGCCAAGCTCGGCTAAGAGTATTCATCGCGGAACGCCGGGCCGGCAGATACGTTCGGCCCGGCGTTATCGCGGACGCTTTCTAGGCGATGATGTCCTCGACCACGTGGCCGTGGACGTCGGTCAGGCGGAAGTCGCGACCGGCGAAACGGTAGGTCAGCTTGGTGTGGTCGAAGCCCATCAGCCGCAGGATCGTGGCGTGCAGGTCGTGGACGTGCACCTTGTTCTCCACGGCCCGGAAACCGAATTCATCGGTCGCGCCGTAGATCGTGCCGCCCTTCACGCCACCGCCGGCCAGCCACATGGTGAAGCCGTAGTGGTTGTGGTCGCGGCCGTTCACCTTGCCGGCATTGGCCCCGGCTTGCGGCAGCTCGACGGTGGGCGTGCGGCCGAACTCGCCGCCCCAGATGATGAGCGTTTCTTCCAGCAGGCCGCGCTGCTTGAGATCCTTGATCAGGGCCGCGATCGGGCGGCTGCATTCCTCGGCCAGCTTGCGATGGCGGACCTCGATATCGTCGTGGTTGTCCCACGGCTGCCCGGCACCGTGCCACAACTGCACGAACCGTACGCCGCGTTCGATCAGACGCCGGGCGATGAGCGTCTGCCGGGCGTGCACGCCCTTGCCGTACATATCGAGGATGTACTGCGGCTCGCGGTTGATGTCGAAGGCATCGGTCGCTTCGTACTGCATGCGGTAAGCCAGTTCGAACGATTGCAGCCGGGCTTCCAGCGCCGGATCGCCTTCGCGCTCGCTCAAGTGGTGCCGGTTCAGCGCGTTGAGCAGGTCGAGCTGCTGCTTCTGCTCGTCGGCCGAGAGTTCCTTGTTGTGGATGTTCTCGATGAGCTTATCGATCGCTTCATGCCGCGTGTCGATGTAGGTGCCCTGGTACACGCCCGGCAAGAAGGCCGACTGCCAGTTCTGCGGACCTTTGATCGGGTAGCCGCCGGGGCACATGGCAATGAAGCCCGGCAGGTTCTGGTTCTCGGTGCCCAAACCATAGGTGAGCCACGAACCCAGGCTAGGCCGCACCAGGGTGGACTCGCCGCAGTTCATCAGCATGAGCGAGGGCTCATGGTTGGGCACGTTGGCATGCATCGAGCGGATGACGCACAGCTCGTCGGCCACTTCGCCCAGCTCTTTGAAGATCTCGCTGATCGGGATGCCGCTTTCGCCATACTGCTGGAACTTGAACGGCGAGGGGAAACAGGCGCCCGTCTTGCGCTCGGTGCGGAGATTACCGCCCGGCAGTTCCTGGCCCGCGTACTTCTCCAGAGCCGGCTTGGGGTCGAAGGTATCGACGTGGCTGGGGCCGCCGTTCAGGAAGAAGTGAATGACGTGCTTGGCCTTCACCGGAAAGTGCGGCGCCTTGGGCAACATGGGATTGCCCAACCGCGAGTCGGCGGCGATGGCCTCGCCCGTGTTGCCGAGCAGGGCCGCCAATCCAAGCCCGGCCATACCCATGCCGCTGCGCCGCAGCATCTCGCGACGCGTCAGGTGCAAGTTGCCAGCAGCAGCCAAACGGCGGAGGTGAGCACGTTCTTGCATGGCAGGATTCGGTGGAGGGAAGCTTCGGGTGGGATCTTCGTTTGCGGGCGCGCAACCGCGACCGTTCGGCCGGGCTGCCGCTGGCTACTATCCTACCCGAAGATCGGCAGGGAATTTCAAGATGATCAGGCAAAAAACGGCCCTGCCGTGGCTCCATCGGGGGGGGATGAAGCGTTCGCTCGCCACCTGTTATGCCGGTTTGTGATGCACATTGGGCAAGCTTTACCGCTTGATGCGCTGAGCGCCCGAGCTAAGCGGGCATTAAGCAGGAATGGGGCCATCTCGCTTGGAGCGGACAAATAGCCGCGACGTTGCACATCGAATGATCTTCGGGCGCGTACATTGACGGCGGTGTCGCAGGCTGTTTTCCCCTTGCCCCCGCTGAGCGGTTGCGGCATGCTGACGGCAGCCGGTGGCGCCAGCGGCTGCGATCAGGAGATCCTTGCGATCGCGCACGCAAGCGTCGCTAGCAGGCTCCGTCTTTGGCGGCCCCCCAATGCAGTTCTGGCAGGGATGCAGCGCATGGTGCTATCGCAAATGGCCGCGACCACGCAGGCCTTGGAGATTCGCGGCAGTCGACGGCTGACCGGCACCGTGGCTGCCTCCGGCGGCAAAAATGCCGCCCTGGCGATCTTGGCCACGTCGATCATGGCCCAGGGGCCGGTCGTGCTGGAAGGCGTGCCCCAGGTAGGCGACGTCCACACAATGCTCGGCCTGCTTCAGCGATTGGGCAGCCAGATTGCCGTACATCGCTGCGGCAGCGACGGTGATCTGGGCCCTTATTGGCTGCATCTGCAACATCCGACCGATGGCGATGGCCAGGTTGATGCCGATCTCGTCCGGCAGATGCGCGCCGGCTTCTGTCTGCTGGGACCGCTAGTGGCTCGTTACGGCAGGGCGTGTATCGCCATGCCTGGCGGATGCCGGATTGGGCCGCGACCGGTGGAACTGCATCTGGCCGGACTGAGCGCGCTCGGGGCCAAGGTTGAATATCACTCCGGCTTCATCACCGCCACCGCTTCAAAGCTGCGCGGGGCCGTGATCGATCTGACCGGCCCTTGCGGCAGCACGGTCACGGGCACCATCAACGTGATGGCCGCGGCCACGCTGGCTACCGGCCGCACCATCATTCGCGGCGCGGCCTTAGAGCCTGAAGTGGTCGACGCCGCCCGCTTCCTCAACAGCCTGGGCGCGGACATTCGTGGCGCAGGTTCCAGCACGCTGGAAATACACGGCGTGGATTGCCTGGGCGGTGGAAGTTACCGCGCGATTCCCGATCGCGTGGAAGCCGCCACGCTGTTGATCGCCGGGGCAATCACCGCGGGCGAAGTCACCGTAACCGGCGTCACGCCGCGGCATCTGGATGCGGTGTGCCGGACGCTACGTGAAGCAGGTGCCGAAGTGGAATTGGGACTGGATCGCGTTACCGTGGCCGTGCCGCGACCGCTGAACGGATTTCGTGTGACGGCGGAGCCGTACCCCGGTTTGCCGACCGATCTCCAAGCGCCGTTGACCGCGTTGGCGGCGGTTGCCCAGGGACGCTCGGTACTGCGCGACCGCGTGTTCCCGCACCGCTTTGCTCACCTGACCGGCTTGCGACAGCTAGGCGCGAGGGTTGCCCGGCATGGCGATGCGGCCGTGGTTGATGGCGGTGGCTACGCCTTGGATCGGCAGGGCGTGACGCAAACCGTGGCGGCAACCGATCTGCGCGGAGCCGCGGCGTTGGTGTTGGCCGGCCTGGCCAGGACCGGCTTCACCCAGGTTTGCGACATTGCCCACCTCGATCGCGGCTATCAACATCTGGAAGCCAAGCTGGCCTCGCTGGGAGCTGATATTGCCCGGGTTGCCGTGGCAGCCGACGACACGGCGCGTTTGATGCCGCTTTGGGCAGCCCGCAGCGCGTGAGAAGTGATCGCTCTGCCGGCCTAATCGATCCGGTGCGTTTCGTCGATGGCAAAGATCGCGTCGGCGGCGTCGCGCTGGGGCGGCTCGCTGCACAGCCAGGTATTCCAGCCGAGCCGAGGGCCAATCTCGGCTTTTGAGTTGAGTACCAGGCCAGGTACCTGATCGGCCTTGAGGACCACTTGCACGTCGAAGTCATACTCTGGTCCGACGTACAGCCGCACCAGGTGCGAAAGCAGAAACAGCGACTTCGACGTGCTGCTGGCCGAGCGTTCCGGCAGAAACTCCACGAACTGCTGGTAGGTCAACGGGCCGATACGGATGCGGAACTTGCTTTGCACGTCCCACACGCGCTGGCCTACCACGGTGTTCACGCCAAGCTGGCTGTTGTTACCGGGGCCGCCCAGCCGCGATTGATTGCCTGCATCCAGCCGCAGCCACTGTCCTTGAAACTGAAGGACCTCGACGGGCAGTTGGAAGTAGTCGCTGACCAGCGCTTGCAGGTTGGTCGCCGTCCGCGGCCGCTGAATGAAAAGCCCGGAGTAATACAGCAGGGCCAGGTCTTCGATGGCGGCCAGCTTGCGGCCTTGCTGCGGCCACGATGTTGACGATGCCACGCGAGCGTCGCCCGGCTCGCCGGTACTTTTCCACACGCTCAGCTTGCCGCGGAGGCTCGGCAAGCCCATCCCGATCAGGCTGAACAGGCCTTCGGTGAACAGGTCGGGCGTGGGCTTCCGCCACTCGCCGCGCGCGGCAGCCACGTAGAAGCGGTACTTCTCCCACGCGCGGAAGAACAGCGACACCAGGCGATGGTTGAACATGTCGAACCAATCGCGCAGCGCGTGGCGTTCCGGGCTGCGGGCTTCGCGTTCCACCCGCAGCAGCAGTTCGGAGTAATGCCGCGGCAGCGCGCCCGTCGGGCCGGTCAGGCCCATGAACGCAACCACCATCCGCGGAGTGCCGGTGGCCGGATCGTACTGGAGGTCGCACACTGAGCTGGGCGGAAAGCTCAGCGAAGGATGGGCGGCGAAGCGTACCGTTTCGCTGGTCGGCGAACCTTGCCGGCCCACGGACGCCCGGCCGGGTGCCAGCCGTTCCAGCAGCCATACCGCCTGGAAGAAGTCGAACTCGTAGGGATGCTCGAACAGCTCCGCCGCGAGCGATCCGCGCGGCAGCGGCCACGGCAGGCCGGTAGCGGTGGGCCGCTGCTCACCTTGCCATAGGTCGCCGGTGGACGGCTGCGGTTGGTCGAAGGGGCCGACAACGTTCATAGCAGCAACTGGTCCCCTGCGCGCGGCGGCCAGCGTTTCAACTCGCTGCTGCCCTGCTTGGTGCGTACGACAAGCTGCGTGAACGAATTGACCGACGTGTACAACGCCAGGAACCGCTCAATCACGCTGGCGAACAAGAACGGGCTGGTGCCGACGTACTTCTGTTCGTCCAGTTCCAGTTCGACTTCGACACCGCGGCAGAAGCCGCCTGCGGCCGAACCGCCCACGCGCCCCACCACGCGGCGGCTACGGACGGCCATGATGCCATCGATCAGTTGCCGGTTGACCGCGGCCAACTGCAGGCCCGAATCCGGATCGGAAAAGTCGTACAGCCGCAGCATTTCTTGCAGGCTTTCGCGGCCGTCCTGCTCTTCCGACAGCGAGAGATGATTGAGCGCCAGGTGCGAGATCAAACGCCAATGGGCCCGGTTTCGCAGCGGCGGACGCAACGGGGCCGTGGGCGAACGCAGGCAGCGGATCGCCCGCACCGGCGCAGCCCCCTGCAACTCGAACGACAGGCTTTCGCCCATCTGGAGCAGCTTCAGCGGCAGGTCGCGGTTGGTGCACAGCGTGCGCACGATCAGCACCGATTCGGCGGGCGCCAGCGGATCGAAGTTCTCGTCGACCAGGTGCAGAAACACCTCGGTGCCGTGATCGCCTTCGATGGTAGAAGCCCGGCGGGTGGCGTACCAGAAGGCCGTATCGGTCTCGTCCACGCCGCCAAAGTGGTGGTGGCGGAACGAATAGAACGGCCGGTATTCGCGGCGGGCCTGCGGGTCGGCGCTCGTTACGCCCTCGACGCTGTATACCTCCATGCCCTGGGGATGGTGCACGTCGGGCACCACGCGGTACTCGTATTCGCGGTAGGTGAGCGGGATCGGTTCGGCCGTGCGCGAGAACAGGTTCACCACCGGCGTGCAGCCCAGGCGGAACGTGCGGGCGTCGACATCCTGCTCGAGCCCTGCCCCGCTCTTGCGGAAGTACAACACGATCTCGAGCTGCCGCTGGGCGCCCGCGGCGGCCACGCGCTGCCAGCCGCCCAAGTCGACAAACAGGAACTTATCCGGGTAAGCAAACAGTTCGGTCAGCAGTCGGTAACCGACAAACGAGCGGTTGGAGTACGGGATCAACCCCTCGTCACGCTCAAAGCCCACCTGGAACAGGCAATCCTCTGGCAACAGCCGGATCGGTTCTTCGGTGCCGCTGGAGTCGCGGATGAAGAAGTCGACGGCCACCGTCTGATTGAAGATCAGTTCGTAGAGCTGCGCGGTCACCTGCGGATCGCCCAGCAGGTGAAACCGCAGCCGATCCATCTTCAGGTTGGCGAATGTCAGCTCGCCCTGGCACTCCAGCCGCATCCGCAGCGCCGCGGCCGTCTTGGCCGGCGGACGCCAGGCCGGCGGGAACGGGGGGGCATGCACCTGGGCTTGTCGGAGCACGATCGGCCACAGCTCGACCGGGTAGCAGGTGCGGTACTGGCACGACAGGTTGCCGACCTTGCTCGTTCGCAGGTTGCTGTGCTGGGGGATCAACACGCCGGTCGGCTGCGCGTTGGCCGGCTCCAGCTCGAACTGCACCATCGCCACCGAGGGGATCGGCGCCAGGTAGTGCGGGTAGAGCACGTTGAGCAGGGCTTCGGTCAGCTCGGGAAACTCGTCGTCGAGCTTCTGCTGGATGCGGGCCGTGAGAAAGGCGAACGACTCGATCAACCGCTCCACGTGCGGGTCGAGGCTGCGCGTAGGCTCCAGCAGCAACCGGTTGGCCGTGGCCGGATAACGCCTGGCGAAATCCTGCGCCATCCGCCGGATGAACAGCAGCTCGCGCTCGTAGTTGCGATAGAAGAGATCGTTCATGTCGGCAAGCAGGCGGGGCAAGCGGCCGGGCGTGGATTACCAGCCGAGGAAAATTGCGCGCATCTTTTGGCGCCGTCATGTATCGGCATCAAAGGTGTCGATCATCGACTCGTCTGCGCGTAAGGCTGACCCTACGGGTCATGATCGATCACACGGTTTGCCGACTCTTGTGGAATGCCCCTGTGGTATGGATTGTGCCCGTTGCTCGGTCACACATCCCTGAGGTACGCCACGCTGACCGGGCAGCCTGGCGATGTCGGCCGGGTCTTGCCATGCCGGCCGCTATTCCACTTCCACCGACTGCACCTTGTATTGGCCGGTGGACAATTCAAGCGTGGTATCGAAAACCACATCGGGTGCGGGATCGACGCTAAGCCGACCTTCGATCCGAAAACGCACGTCGCGGTCAAAGGGCGAAGCAGGCGGCAGCAGCGTGGTGCGCACGTCCTTCAGCCGCGGTTCGTACTTCCGCACCACGTTCTCGATGATGGCGCACACCTGGCGGCGACCTTCCAGCGTTTCGCCGTTGACCGAGGCCAGGTCCGGCAGGCCATAGCAGACCAGCGAATTCTGTACCTCGGGCAGCCCCGGCAACGTGCCTTCGGCGGCGCCGCGGGTGTTAAGCAGGGCTTCCAGGTCGCGCTGCACGGCCTGCATCATGTCGTCCAGGCCGTACCACGGCTGTTGCTTGGCGCCATACAGGCTGCCTTCCACGAGCCGGTCGATCAGCGATGGAACCAGCGATTGGTGGTGGTCGGGCATGGCGGCACCAGGCAAACTTCGAGGGATGATACCGATCGAGGCGGCACGGCAGCGCCGGCGGCTTAATGGGCGACCTGCAGTTCGCGCCAATCGAGGATCGGCGTGGCGTCCTCGTCGACCAGGTACAGCCGGCTGCCAATACCGCGTACCAGTTGCGGCGTCACTTCCTTCCAGTCGGTCGCCCGGCCCAGGCGGATGGCGTCATCGGAAGCCTGCCAGGTGCCCGGGTACGTGGCCGGCAAAAAGACATCGCCTGAGGGGCCTTCCTGGATCTCCAGGTGCGCCTGAATCCACAGCAGGTCGCGCGGATACTTGGGTTCGGCCAACAGCAGCACGTCGACCTGTTCCAGCGGTACCCAGAAGTACGCGCCTGTTCCGCTGAGCACTTCGATCACGCTGCCGAAAATGTCGTCGCAGTCGCACAGCAGCTTGAACGGCTTCTGGTTCAGTGTGCCGCTGATCTCCGGCATCTTGTCGTGCGCCTGCGCGACCAGGTTGGCGGCATCGTCGTTGCGACCTTCACGCAGCGCATCGAGCGCCTGGAGCCGCAGTTCCACGTGCTCGGGCACGGGGCCCAGGAACCGGGGGCGGCGACCCTGGGCGTACAGCGCCCGGCGTTCCTGCTCGGCCGCCAGCACGCGGCGGAACGTGGCCACGGCGGCATCGCGTTCCATTTCGTTGTACTGGACGGCGGCGAGCTGCTTCTCCGCCCGATCAAACTCCCCGGCAAACATCAGCAGTTCGAACAGGAACAGCCGTCGGGCGGGATCGGTCGGGTTTTCTTTGACCTGAGCCGTTTGCGCGAAGATGGCGTCATCCAGCCGCCCTAGTTTGAACAATTCCGTGGCGGTCAGGCCGGGCGTGGTATCGCTGGCGGTCATGGCGACGATCCTTTGATGAATGAACGTTTGACGGTGGCGCTCAATATGCCCGATTGCAGGCGCCCTTTGATGGACTGCCAGCAACCAGGTCCACGCCCAAGTTCACCTGCGCTCTGGTGGCGGTGCAGGTCAACGACATCCCTTTGCGCGGTAACGAAAGAGGGCGAGCGGTGCGGCGCGTGGGACGGCGTTTTGCTCAAAGCAATCGGCAACGCAGGTGCCGGCCCATCAGGCAGCGGCAAGGCACAACCAGGGTCGGCCACGGGGGCTGCCCATGCCGACCCTGGTTGATCGGTTGCCGTAGCAGTTGCCTTACGAGACGGAGTTCTCGACCAGGCTGTGCGTGAAGGTGACGTTGCCCTTCTTGGCGCCGGTCTTGTGATCCATCTCGGTGTACGTGGCGGTGATCTTGCCGTAGTGGAGCTCGACGGTGATCAGGGGCAGCTTGCCGGGTTCACCACCCTTCCACTGGACGCCGCCGACCAGCACGTCTTCCAGCTTGAACTCGTGATACAGCGTCGACTGGCCTTCGCCGGTGGCGCGCATCAACTGGATGGTGGCTTCGGGGATGTGCTTGCCCTGGCAGCAGGCCTTGGTCAGCGGCGTGGCGCTCTTGTCGAGCCGGTAGCTGAAGGTGAACGGCAGGTGGCTGACGCGCTCCGAGGTCGCGGCGCCGCCGGTGCTCCGGGCGCCCGCGCTGGGCTGATCAACGCCCCAGAACCAGTTCTCGATTTCGATCCACTTTTCGTGACCCTTGTCGGTCGATTCGCCGTCGTGATCCTTGACCTGGATAAAAGCGTCTTGTGCCATGGTACGGGTGCTCCTGTCGCAAGAGGAACCTTGGCTGTCCCTGCATTGTCAGCGAAAGACGACCCGGGACAGCCCGCCGGCCGCTTCGCACACGCGAGTCCGTTGAGCGGCGGGGCCAGGACGGTCCCCTGGCCCGCGGCCACTCGATGCCGTCGTTGTCTAGCCCTTTTTGGGTACCTCAGCCACCAACCGCATCGAGGCGGAGAGGGCTTCGAGCTGGAAGTGCGGACGAAGGTACGCCACGGCTTCGTACCAACCGGGTTTGCCTTTCACTTCGCGCACTTCCACGCGAGCCTCGGCCAGCGGGTACTTGGCCTTGGTTTCTTCGCTGGCGGTCTTGGGATCGCACACGTAGTTGACGATCCAGTCGTTGAGCCAGCGCTCGCAATCGGCCACTTCCATGTCGGAGCCGATCTTGTCGCGGGCCATCACCTTCAGATAGTGGGCAAACCGCGACACGTTGAGCAGGTAGTTGAACTTGGCCGAGAGTTCGGCGTTGGCATTCGCGGCCGGGTCGAAGAAGGTCTTGGGCTTCTGGCAGCTCTGGGCGCCCATGAACACGGCGTAGTCGGTGTTCTTGGCGTGCAGCAGCGGCAAAAAGCCCAGGTTCGACAACTCGAACTCGCGGCGATCGGTGATGGCGATCTCCGTGGGGCACTTCATGGCGATGTCGCCATCGTCGGTCGGGAAGGTGTGCACCGGCAGGCCTTCGACCTTGCCGCCGCCTTCCACGCCGCGAATCCGCGAAAACCAGCCGTACTTGGCAAAGCTGTCGGTGATCCGCACGGCGTACGCCCAGGCCGCGTTCATCCACAGGTACTTGCTGGAGTCGCGGCCGTCGACGTCCTCCTCAAAGTTGAACTCTTCCACGGGCTTGAAGTTGGCACCGTAAGGCAGCCGGCCCAGCACGTGCGGCAAGGTGAGCGCTACGTACCGGCTGTCTTCGCTCTCGCGGAAGCTCTTCCACTGGGCATATTCCACGCCCGAGAAGATCTTGGCCAGGTCGCGCGGGTTGGCCAGTTCCTGGAAGCTGTCCATATTGAACAGCTTGGGGCTGGCAGCCGCGACAAACGGCGCATGGGCCGCGGCAGCCACGTTGGAGATCATCTTCAGCAGGCTGATGTCTTCGGGGCTGCGGCTAAACTCGTAGTCGCCCACCAGCAGGCCGTAAGGTTCACCGCCCAATTGGCCATATTCTTCTTCGTAGGCCTTCTTGAACAGCGCGCTCTGGTCGAACTCGACCGCCTTCTCCAGATCCTTGAGCAGTTCCTTCTTGGTGACGTTGAGCACGCGGATCTTGAGCGTTTCGCCCGTCTCGGTGTTGTTCACCAGGTAGTGCAGGCCGCGCCACGTGGCTTCCAGCTTCTGGAAGGCCTCGTGGTGCATCACTTCGTTCAACTGGGCCGACAGCTTCTGATCGATGGCCGCGATCCAGTACTTGATGTTTTCTTCGACCTCCTTGCTGACCACCTGGTCCGGTTTCACCGCCTGGGCGATGAACTGTTCGATGTAGGACCGGTTGCGATTGCGTTCGACTTCGTCCTGGGCCTTCGTGTTGTCCAGGATCTGATCCAGCAGGCTGACCTCGCTCGTCCGGTCGGCTGTCGGTTGTCGGCTGGGATCCAGTTCAGCGGTACTCATTGCGGATTCTTTCTGCTAGCAGGTGGGTGATGAGTGAATCGAGATACGGCTGATGGTCCGACGGGTTAGCCTTCGGATTGCTCGCCGGCGGGGGCGGCGGGTTCGCCCCCTTCGCTGGTGGGGAGTTTGCCCAGCTCCTGAGCGAGTTTTTGAGCTGCTTCTGTATTATTAAGGACCTCGCTCAGCAATTGTTCGAGCTTGTCGTTGCCTTCCATCTTGCTGAGCAGCTGGTTCAGCTTCTCGCGCATCTCGAGCAGCTCGCGGAGGGCGGGAATCTGCTCGGCCACCCGCGCCGGTTCAAAGTCCTCCATGCTCTTGAAGTTAAGCTCGACGTTGAGCGAGGAGTTCTCATCGCCGGTCAGCCGGTTGGGCACCTTGATGGCAACCCGCGGCGCGGCCTTGGCCAGCACGTCGTTAAAGTTGTCGCGATCGATCGGGACGAATTTGCGTTCCTTTAGCGCCTTGAGCGGTTCCTTGGGCTGGCCCGAGAGGTCGGCCAGCACGCCCACCACAAACGGCAGTTCTTTCTTCTCCATCGCGCCGTTGGTTTCCACGTCATAGGTGATTTGCACCCGGGGACGACGGACGCGATCCAGTTTGTGTTGCAAGCTCTCAGCCATGACGACCTCGGAGGGAAAGTACTGAAGGCAAGAAAATGGGGAGACTACCGGTGCAAATGTCGACCAGGCACCGCCGCGCTCAACAGCGCCAGCGGCACCGCGTCCATCAAGCGGTTGGAGATCTCAGCGGGGCACGCCGCTGCCTGACATTCCCCGGGGCGGACGTCAGCTCGCGGTCGATTCCTCGATTCCCAACTCGCGATTCAATTCAGACAGAATGTTCGTATCGCGAATTAATTGCTGCATCAACTGTGGGAACGGCAGCCGGCCCAGTTCCACCGCCCGGCGAACCAGGTACGGGATCGGACTGTGCGGCTCCAAACGCTGGAGCAGATCGGCGGCCTGTTGGAGTTGGGCGTATGCTTGGGCGCGCGTATTGATCTGAATCTCGGCCGCGAGCGCCGGCTGGGTAGCGCTGGCCGGGCTGGCAGTGGCGGCGGCAGCTTCCGCGGCCTGGCTGGCAGACGCATCGTCGGAGGTCGCGGTTTGACTGGCCTGCCGGCGCGAAAGTTCCTCTCGCATCAGTTGCAGGCAGTCGTTCAAGGCCGTGCCCAGATTGATGAGGGCGGGGGCATCGCTGCCCAGCCGCCGGTCCATCACGTCGACGAGCGCTTTGAGCTGGGTTAGACAATCTTCGGCCGCTTCAGCGCGCGAGGCCAGCAATTCGACGCTGGTTGCTGCGACCAGTTCCTCAAAGGTCTTAAGGTCTTCCTCGTTGGTGCTTTGCCGCAGCTTGTTGCACTCGATCAGGCCCAGGCCGTCGCGCTGGCTGCCAAACAGCGGAATAAAACGCACCGTGGTCGGGAACCGCAGGCCACGATCGGGATCGTCGAGCATGTTGGCCAGCGGAGCGGAACGGCTGTCCAGGTCGCCATCTTCAATCTCAGGGATCAGCCGGTCCCAACATTCGTCGAGCAACCGCCGCAGCAGGATCAAGCCGTCGCGCACCCCGGCAAAACCGTCGCACTTTGCCAGGGCTTCAAGCAAGTGGCAGGCTACGCGCAGATCTTTGACGGTGTTGCGCAGCGCGTCCTGGGTAAGCTGTTTGAGCGCCAGCCAGTCGGGCTTTTTCAGCACGGCCGGCCGCGTGGCGTCGTCAAAATCTTCGGGCCGCTCTTCCAGCCGGAGCGCTTCGAACTGCTCGCGCAGACTGCGTACGAACGCCCTGGAATCGCCTGCGGGCGATTCGCCTGGGATAGGAGCCAGCAGCGCCTCGATATCGATTACGCTGGTGACATTGGTGGCGTTAGTAGAGTCGTCGGACACGGTCTGAACGATACGGCAAGAGGTGGTCGGTCAAGACGCATTGGTACTGTTGCCTATATCACCCGCACTTGCGAGGGACAAGACAGGTACACTCGTAACGTAGAACACGCCTTAGGATGGGGCAAAAAAAGGCGGCGCGTTGCTTGCGCTTTGCCGTGTCGTATCTATACAAAGCACCCTCCTTAGTGCGGTGTGCGCCGCATCCCCCAGTATAATCGATACATTCGGTAGAGTGCGCTCGTTCGCCCTGAGAAATTCCCCCAGGCCACTGTCGCCAATCCGGAGACACCGACGCATGCAAGATGCCATCGCTCAGTTGGTTTACCCGGTCCTGTCCTATGGCCTGCATTTGCAGGAACGGATGGCGCAAGGCGAGCAGGCCGACCTGGATCAGGAACAGGCCATCCTCAAGGAGATGCTGCTCACCGAGCGGGCAGCCAGGCAGTGGCACGATTACGGCGGCGAAACCGTCAGCCGTACCGATCACGACGAAGTTTTCCTGGGCATCCGTTATGCCCTGGTCTGCTGGCTGGATGAGCTGTTTACCAGTTCGACGGCATGGGGTGGACGCTGGAACGAACAAAAGCTGGAAGTCGAACTGTACGGCACCAACGACCGCGCCTGGAAGTTCTGGCGGCAGGCCGAGCTGGCGCAGAGCCGCGCCGGCACCGACGCCGTGGAAGCCTTCTACTTGTGCGTGGCACTAGGCTTCCGCGGCGAATTGCGCGAACGGCCTGACCGTCTTGCCCGCTGGATCGCCACCACGGCCCGGCAACTGGGCCGCGTGCCCGAGCTGGACTTTGGCGCGGTTGCCGAGCTGGCTCCCGCGCCGAATGTGCCGCCGCTGCTGGGCCGCGACCGGCTTCAACAAATGGTCGTCACCGGTTGGATCGTGCTGATGGTGCTGATCCCGGTGGCCGCCTTCATCCTGGTCGACCGGCTCTCGCAATAGAAGGAAACCAACCATGGGCATCTTCACATTGCTCGGCAAGGCGTTGGCTTTCATCGGGCGGGCAGCCGTGTTCCCGTTTCGGCGGATCAGCGGCAGTCCTACGGCAAGCCGCTGGTTTCGCTGGGTGATCCACTTCGTGTTCCTGGCGGCTGTGCTGGTCGGCCTGGCGATGTTGAACTATGCGCTCGGGCTGGAAACCGTGGTGCGCTCGCCGTGGCCGGCGCTGCGCAGCCTGTGGCTACCGCTGCTGTTTCTGCTCGTGTACGCGTTGGTCTGGCTCGGCTGGTGGATCTACAAACTGATGACCACGCCCAGCGGTGAGTCGCCTTACCCGGATATCGACGACGCCTGGTATGAAGCCCTGGCGGCATTGGACCAGGCCAATATCAGTTTGGATCGTACGCCGCTGTTTCTGGTGTTGGGCCGCACGGCGGCGCCGGAAACGTACCTGACCACAAGTTCCGGCCTGGCGTTCACGGTCCCGCAGGCTCCACGCGACAAGCTGGCGCCATTGCACGTGAGCGCCAGTGAAGAAGGCATCTTTCTGACCGTGCCTGGCGTTTCGCTGCTGAGCTATCAGGCTTCGCTGTTCGCGCAGCAGGCCGAAGACGAATCCCGACGCCGCCGCCAGCAAGCCCGACAGGCCTATCAAGAGTTCGGCAGAGGTACCGATCTGACCTCGCCGTGGCCGAGTGACCTGGCGAAGGGAACGACGGGCGACGTGGACGTGGCGTTCGATGATCCCACCGCTTTGCCAGGCGATGAAGCGGCCGCGGCCGAGGACGATCTGTTGATGCCTTCGCAGCGCGAGGTTCGCGCTCGCGCCGCGCAGGGATTGGACACCCTCGAGCCGAAAGCGACTGCGCTCGATGAGCCGACGCCTGCCACGATTACGTCGGCCACGAAGTTCTCGCCCATGCCGGGAGCTCCTCGTCGCCAAGCGGCTCAGGACTGCGAACCGGCGCCGCCGAAGCTGCTCAAGGAGCTCGATCAGATTGAAGAGATCACCAATCGGCTCCAGCACCTGTGCCGGTTGATCCAGCGAGCCCGGCGGCCGTATTGCCCGATCAATGGCGTGATCTGCTTGATCCCGCTGGCGGCAACCTCGGGCGATGCCCAAGCCAACCAGACGGCCGTGCTGTTGCAGCGCGACCTGGACGCCATGCGCGAGATCTTCCAGGTGAAGGCTCCGCTGTACACGCTGGTGTGCGACTTGGAGCAAGCTCCCGGTTGTCGTGAGTTGTTGGAACGGTTTCCGCAAGAACAGCGGCATCGCCGGTTGGGGGCGCTACTGCCGAACTTGGCGGCGTGCGATCTGCCGCAAGCGCCTGCCGTCGCTGCCAAGGCCCTAGCATGGATTTGCCGCAGCCTGCTGCCTGCTTTGGTGTATCGACTGATCCGCGTGGGCACCGATGGTACGGCCTCGCGCGAGGAGCAGGGCAACGTCCGGCTGTTCTACTTCTTGGACGATATGCGGCAGCGCGAGCCGCGGCTGCTGCGGATCCTGACCCGGGGTGTGCTGGCGGCCAAAGGCGATACCTGGCGGCTGCAAGGCTGCTTCCTGGCGGCTACGGGCGCCGATGCGAGCCGCGAACAGGGCTTCATCGAAGGCGTATTTCCGCAGTTGCTGGAAACGCAGGATCAGCTTGCCTGGACGGAAGAAGCTTTGGCCGAGGACGCCGGCTGCCGCCGCTGGGCCACGATTGGCTACGTGGGACTGGTCATCTTCTTGATCGTGATGGTGGCCATCGGCATCACGATCTGAACAAGCCGCAGGGCGGACCGAGGAGTCTTCTCTCAAAACGCCTGTCGGGGTTGGCTTCGCTTCCTATAACGAGCGCTAAAGCGCTAGCGACACCACGTGGCCTGCCAAACCTTGCTGCTTGGGCATGGCCAAGTCAAAAACGCCGCGGTTTGAAGGCCGCAAAGCTCGGCGCGTTTCTCTCCGAGCTGCGGGGGTGGTACAAACCAATTGCAGCCCGCGAGACCAGCGCAAGCGGTCCTTGCCGCCGCGCACGCGCATACGCGAACCCGGCTGGGGTGCGTTCAACAAACAGACCGGCAGACGGTTCTATTTGACCGTCAACTTTTCGACGAGCGGTTCGTAGCTTTCGCCGTGGGCCGTCACCGTGAAGCGGCGCGAGGTCTCGCCGGTCACCTCGATCGAGATCTCCAGGTACTCCTCAGGCAAATGCTCGGTGACGCGATCGGCCCATTCGACAAAGCACAGCCCATCGCCGTCGAAGTACTCGTGCGGCCCGAGCTGCGCGAACTCTTCCTGGTCCTTGAGCCGGTAGACGTCGAAGTGGAAGATCGACGGGTTGCCCAGGTATTCCTGGAGCAGGACGAAGGTCGGGCTGGTGACATCGGCGGGGTCGATCCCGCAGGCATCGGCCACGGCCTGGACCAGCTTGGTCTTTCCGGCCCCCAGCGCACCGTTGAGCGCCACGACGGAGCCTCGCGGCAAAAGAGCGGCCAGTTTGCGACCCAGGCGCTCCGTACCGGCCTGGTCGGCGACGTCAATCACGGTTTGCATGACCGACATAAGAGTTAACGAATCGAGCGGGCCTCTTGGGTGTCGTAGGCCTCGGCCGCCGGGCAGTGTGCGCGACGGTCAGAGGACAGTATCCTTTGTGGCGGTTTTACCTTAAGCATGCAAGGCCGGCTCGGCCAGCCCTATCTTGCCGCAGCCGCCGTAATTTGCCTGGACGCGTCCCCGCCTGGGCGGGGGCCGAGAAAATGCTACCACGCAGGCAACGGATCGGCGTTCACTTATTTGTGCCCATAGTATGTCAAGGGCGCCGACGCTGTCGAGCCTGAATTGCAGCCCACCGGGCAGGCGTCCGGCACCTGCGGATTGCATCCCACCAGACTGCCCCCGCCAGGCCGGCCGACGATCGACAGCACCGACCAAGCGCGCCCGGATTGTAGCGAGCTTTTCCGGCCACCGCGAGCAATGCCACTAAACGCGCGGTGCAGCGGTTACGGAAGCTGCAACCGCAGGCTGAGCACTGCTTGCCGGAGCGTGGCCTAGGGACTTCGTGAGATGGTGGCCAGCTTGGCTGATGGTGATCTCCGATAATTTGTCGTCGAACGCCACCTTGGTAATGACGCCGCCTGCCTTCCTCTCGACGCATGGCTCCGCGCATGAGAAAGGCGACCAGTGCCAGGGACTGGTCGCCCGGTTCGATCAAGCGAGCTCAGACTTTGTTAACGATGAATTGACGCTGGAAGGCACCAGCCGACATCTCGAAGGTAGCCCGATACCAGCCGGCTGCTTTCATGTGCTTTACTTCAAGCTGTTGATCATGCCCCAGAAGGCGTCGGCATGCTTGGCGACGGTCTTCTCGGGGCCATAGAACTTGAAGAACACATTGCCTTCCTTGGTTTCGACGATCGCGCCCAGCATCCGGTAGTTGGCTCGTTCCACGGCCGGGGCGAACGGACCACGCTGGTCTTTGTACGTGCCGGAGATGTCCACGGTGTGGACGGTCTGCCCGGCAATCTGCTTCTTCTCCACCTTGGCCTTGTCGGCGGTGTTACTGCCGTCGGGCTGCGTGAACTGCGCGTACCAGCGTTCGATGTTGGCGTCGATCGTACCGCCGGCTCCCATCACGGTCAGGCGGCCGTCGGTCTGGTCGCCTTCGGCCGCGGGTGCCGCAAACTCATAGGCGATGATCCGCACGCTGGGCTGTTTTTCCTGCCAGTCCTTAGGGACCTGCATCGAGTAGTTGCCAAAGCGGATGACCTTGGCTTCGTCGGCGGTCGCGGCAGTGGTGCCCAGCACGGCAAACGCGGCCAGCAAACAAGCAACAGCCCAACGTGTGCGCATCAGCATAGCTTCGTCCCCTCGTCGTTGTGGGAAATGTGCAAGATCGTCAGGTATGTGGCCATCCCGGCGGATTGGGCGCCTGCAGAGCAGACGGCCGGTCGACGCGCCGCGCGAGCGGCACACCACGGGCCGGGAGGCTCCTTCACATATTGCGGGATAGAACCCACACAAGCAACGGAATAAGCGCCAATAAGGCGACGAGCAGAAAGACGATCAGCATCACCTGGCCGTTGCTGTTGCGGCGGTAGACCTTGGGCCGGCCGGTGCGTTCGATCGGCCCGGCCGAAATGATCTCAATACCTGCCGGGGGCGTTTCGGCCGACGCGGCAGCCAGTTGCGGGAAGCAGTTTCCGGCGATTTGCCAGTCGGGCCAGCCGTCGCTCCAAACCAGCGAGTCGGCGGCGATCCGGCCTTCGGACAGCCATTGCCGCATCATGTCGGCGCCGGCCGGGCCAAACTGGCCGCCCGATGCCGGCCGCACGTACCACATCGCCTGCGGGGCTTCCAGCAGCGGATCGACCATGCCGGGCGTGGCAACCCCAGCCGCCGGCGATGCAACGCGCACCATGGGCATCGAGCTGGTATAGCCGGGCTGCATCACGGGCATCGCTGTGGGCTGAACCGGCGCAGCCGGCTGGTAACCGCCCGGCTGGACCACGGGCGTGTAACCGCCGGGCGCAGGCGTAGCGACGCCGACGGTCTGCATCGCCGCCACGGCCGGGGTATAGCCGGATCCGGCGACCGGCGTGGCCAACGGAGACTGCACGGCGGTACGGGACGCCGCCTGCGGCGCGGTCTGGGCTGCGGCCGGATGCGGGGTGGCAGGCCGGGCTGGCACGTTCGCGGGGCGGGCCACCGCTTGGGTGCCATTAGTCGCTGCGGCAACCGCCGCCGCCGGTTGGGCCACGGAATCGCTCGAGCCCTCGGGGGCAGAAGGAATGTCAAACGAGGCTTGGCACTTGGGACAAATGCCTCGTTTGCCTGCCAGGAAGGCCTTCAACTTCATGGAATGGCCGCAGGCAGGACACTGTGCGTGAATGCCCATCTCAGTTCCCGTGAATCGTCGCAATCGCAGTCGGTGGGGCTTTACTGGCGTGGCGGCGATGCGCTGGGGGAGGCGTCGGCGACGCTGCGCGTACTACCACCCCGCCGCTGCCAGGCTCCTACTCTTTTAATGTGCTTTCCGGCATTGGATCGCTCACCCAATCGCAGTCATGCAGCCAGAATTGGGTGTCGGAACACCAAGTTTCGGTTTTCCTAAATTGCTTTCTTTGCCGATTGCCCCAGGTGCTTGCTTGCGGTATTTTGGCAACCTGCCGCATGGTAGGGCTGCTCGCCCCCCAGCCGCGCGCTACTCACGGTGGCTCCCTTCTGACCAGCCAATCGATGCAGGGCGAGTTGCGCAAGCCGATCGTTGAATAGGGTTTACGCGCAGTTCTTTGTAACCGCCGACAGGACCGGTTCCCGCTGATCGGGGCGCCGGCGGTACTGGCCAAAATCGCCGACAAGACGTGCTGTCATTTTAGAGGTAATTATAGGTTGCCACGGCGGCCGAGAAAGGCCGCAAGCGGATCGCAGCGCCGCAAATTGCTTCCAGAAAATAAGTTGTGGCGAGTACTCGCCACCCGTGCGAGTGGCCTTTTAGTTATCCGAATCCCTCTGGGAATGCGGCTTGATGGAGAACGCAGTAAGCGGTTCAAGCCGTGGAGCTGAGAAGCCGCGGTCGCTGGATCGGTTACCCGCCGCCGATCGCTGGCAAGAAATGGACTTCGCTCTCGGGGGAGAGCCGAGCGAGCAGCCCCTGGTTGGTCAGCTCGCCATCGATGGACACGGCCAGCCCTGGCCGCAGGCGGCCATCGTGGGTGAGCCTCTCGGCAATGCCGGGGAACCGCTCGTCCAAGGCAGCGATGGCCTGCCGGACGTTGCGGGCGTCGACTTCCACACGTTCAACGCCCTGCGACAGGTCGCGCATTTGGGCTGGGATGTAAACCTGGGCCATGTCGCACTCTTACGTAGGCAAGCGGCGTGGCAGCCGGTTGCTCAGGTGGTCGCCTGGATAGGCCGCCGTTCAGTCCACCGGCAGCGGTTCCAGTTCCACGCCCAGCGGGAATTTCACCGGCGGCGAGGCGTAGTAGTCGGTGCCGTAACCGCGGATCAGGTCACGCTTCAGCTCGGCGCCTTCGAGCGTGCCGGTCCACACGATCGCCCGCCCCGACACGTGCACCTGCGTGGTCAACAGCATGGCCCGATTCAGGTTGTAGCCGAAGACCTTTTGCAGCATTTCGATCACGTAAGTGAACGTGTGCTTGTCGTCGTTGAGCAGCACGACCGCATAGGGCGGTTGCCGCTTGGGTTTGGACTTATCGGCTGCCGGTTTCTCGCGCTGCTTGGTCTTCTGCTCGGGCTCCGCCACCGCGGCAGCCGCCGACTGTTCCGTTGCGCTCATGTCTGGCGATCCCCGGAGAAATACCGTTCGATCACGACATCGTTGACCACCTGCGAAGTTTTCAACCATCAGCCCGCAATTGCGGCGCCGCAGTGCAGGCTGCAAGCCATATCGGCAGGGGTACTTGCGTTCTAGCACGGCCCAACCCATTAAGCAACGTTCGCTGGGGGCGGCGCGTCTCCGCGTGTTCACGCCACGCGCGGCAGCAGCGCCCTGTCCCCTTGATACGCAAACGCCGCGAGGTTTGGCTGGTGGCGGGCAGCGTGCTGTTACGGCAAACGCATGTGCCTTGAGCGCGTGCCCCCCTGGGGTGGCGCAAGCTGAGGCGTTTACGCAACACGGCATTGCACTGCGGCATGCGAAATGCTGCCGACCTGCTTGGGGTCATGCGACGGCTCGGTGTATCAGGTATAATGTCGGTAACGATTCCTCCAATTGAGCGGTACGTGATCCATGGCGCGACGTAAGCAAGATATCGACCACATCCTCGGCACCTGGAAGTATGAGCCGGGCGAGGTGCAGGTGCGCGTCATCCAGGGAGCTGATGGCCGCGACGTGCTGCAAATGCGCGTCGACCTGGGCGTACTTCAGCTCGAAATGGAGAACCGACCCGACGGTGTGCGGCCCGGCGGCTACGAAACCTATCTCGATTACCTCATCAGCGAATCAATTCGGTTGGGCCCCGACTTCACCATGGGCGATCGGGAATGCCTGGAGGTCGATCGCGAGTTCGTGCAGTACTACCATCGCCGCGTGTGCTGGTTGTCGCTGCGCGACTTTGAACGGGCGGTGCGCGACGCCGATCACACGCTGGCCCTGATGGACTTCGCCAAGAAGCATTCGCCCAGCGACGAATGGACGCTGTCGCACGAACAGTATCGCCCGTTCGTCCTGTTCCATCGCACGCAGGCTTCGGCCTTGGCCGCGCTTGAGCAGGACCAGCCTGAGGAAGCCATTGTCGCCATCGGCGATGGGCTGGAGCGGATGCGGCAGTTCTTCGACGAGTACGATGCCGAGGACCGCTACGAAGAAGACGAGATGGTCGAGCGGCTGCAAGAACTGCGTGAAACGCTCCGCGACCGTTATCAGGTAGGCAAGACGCTCGCCGAACGTCTGGCCGAGGCGGTGGAAAGCGAGCAGTACGAACTGGCCGCCCAGCTTCGCGACGAGATCCGCCGACAGCGTAACGGCCGCTAAGGCTTGCTCGACCTGGCGGCCAATAGCGCCGAGGCTGTTGGGCGCATCTGATTCATAAGCCGAAGGCGAAGCCCCCGCTTGAGCTCTGCACATTGCCGCGGCTTCGCGCGCCACATTGTCGGAACGGTAGCCTGGCTGCGTGACATCTTCACGGAGCACGCGCGGCATCAAATGCAACAAAGGCCGGCAAGGGCTGCCGGCCTTTGTGCGTCGATTCCATGGCACCCTGGCAACGAACGACAAGGTGCTTTCAAGGTGATCCTCGAGCGGGTGAAGCTCAGACCATTTCCTTGAGGGCCTTGAGCGGCGTCACCTTGATCTTGGTGCTGGCCGGCTTGGCCGGGAACTTCTTCAGCTCACCAAACGACATCCGCTCGCCAGCGGGCCGGGCGGGCACGTGCTTGCGGACGATCTTCACCAGGCCGGGGATGGTGAACGAACCGGGGCCGTTCTTCTTAACGGCGGCCTGGATCTCTTCGGCCAGCGCCTGGAAGACGGCCTGCACGTCCTTCTTGGACAGCTCCGTCTTGGCGGCAATGTTCTGGATGATCTGGCTCTTGGTGAGCGGCTTTTTGGCTGGTGCGGCCTTGGCCATCGTTACTTCACCCTCCTTGTACAGGGTTGAATCGATGAGAATAGTTTGCGGCATGTACTGGGCGAACCGGCCCACGCCGACGTGAGGGTTGCCGGATGGAGTCGGGCGAACCACGTCGCAGCGGGGTCTTGCCGTGCAATACAACGCCCGTCCGTATGGCGAAGATTTAATTGCCGGAAATCAAAAAAACAAGCCGCAAATCGCAAGAAAGCCCCAAAAAACCGCGAAAAAATGGCCATTTTGGCCCTGCACTGGGCACGCTGGGGCGTGTCATCCGGCCGTGCGGCACGTTGTCCTATCAAAAAATGCCGGATTTTGCCCCCCTTTTTGGCACTGCGCACCACGCCGCGGTGATGCTCCGCCGTGGCGTCCGTATGGCCGGCTGGGCATTACCTGATGACCGCAGTGACGCCCGCGAGGGTTACGTACGGGCCTAGGTATATGTCACCATCAGCGCCGGTCATCATAAGGCGGTTATCAATAATCCCGTCGCGCATCCTGAGCGATATGCGCTAGGGGGTGGGTTACTGTTCCTTCTCCGCGGCGACGATCGTACGACCTTCCCATACCGCCTGTCCGGTAGCCGGATCGTACGTAAGAATGCGGTTCGCGCTGCCTGCGGCCGGTGGGCGATCGACCTTGGGGAGCCACTTCGCGAGTTCTTGTTTGACGGATTGATATTGAGGCCGCGCTGCCAGGTTCGTCCATTCATGAGGATCGGCCTGCATGTCATATAGTTCTTCAGATCCGTCGGCATAACGTATATAGCGCCAGCGCTCGGTGCGAATCCCATGGTTGCCTTGGTTGTGCGTGGTGATGGCCGGCCAGGCGCGCGGCGTGTTGGCATCGCGCAGTTGCGGCACCAGACTGTGCCCTTCAAGATCGGTTGGCGTGCCGCGGCAGCCGGTCAACTCCGCCAGCGTGGGATAGAGATCAAGCAGTTCGACAGGCTGGTTGCATCGAGCACCTCGCGCGACCCCTGGACCAGCAAAGATCAGTGGCACACGCGTCGAGCGCTCCCACAGCGAGTTCTTGCCGCTGATTCCTTTCTCGCCCAGGTGCCAACCGTGGTCGGACCAAAGCACCACGATGGTGTTGTCGGAGTGGCCGCTTTTCTCCAGGGCCTCCAGCACGCGGCCCACCTGGTTATCCATGTAGCTGATCGTGGCCAGGTACGCCCGGACCATCGCCCGCCACTGACCGGATTGCTTCAAGAAGCTCAGCCGCGGCTCAGGCAGCTTCCAGTGCAGATACCAGGAGAACTCGGGCGTGTCGTCGCGATCGTCCTCGCGATACGGCGGCATCTGCAGCGTTTCATCGGGATAGAGATCAAACCACTTCTGCGGCGCGTACAGCGGCACGTGCGGCAGATGGAAGCCGACAGCCAGAAAGAACGGTTCCGGCGGCTGCGCGTTCAGCTTATCCACAGCCCAGGTGGCGATCTGATAGTCGGGCGTTTGATCGTCGCGCTCGGGGAACGGCCCCCAGTCCATGGCCGGATGATTGCCGGGCGTTTGCACGAACGGCCGCTCGGGCCGGCTGCGGCGCTGCAATCGGGCGACTTCGGTGAACTCGCGCTCCCGCTGTTCCGGCGGGGGGAAGTTGGCGTGATAGATCTTGCCCACCGCGTACGTGTGGTAACCGTTCTCCTTGAGCAACTGCGGCAGCGTTACGCGATCTTGAAACTCGGACAGCGTGCGGAACCACGGCGCCAGGCCATATACGCCGGTGGTGGTCGGACGCAGCCCAGTCAGGATGCTGGTGCGCGAAGGGTTGCACAGCGGCGCCTGGCAATGGGCGTTGGTGAACAGTGTGCCGCGCGCGGCCAGGGCGTCGATGTTTGGCGTCTTCACCTGCGCGTGTCCGCCCAGGCAGCCGATCCAGTCGTTCAGATCGTCGATGGCAATGAACAGGATGTTGGGCCGCTTCGTATTGCCGTCGCCCGCTGCGACATGTTGGGGCGACTCGGCGAATAACGCCATCACCAGACCACCGACAAGCAGCAACGATAACCGGCGTGGAACGAGGTTGGCGAACATGGGCGACTTCCCGATAGACACTCCGCAGGAGCCAGCGCGATGCGGCGCCGGCCAGATGCGCCCTACGATAACGACCTGCCATCGCGGCTGCACGCACCTGCATCGGGTTTGCCGCGGCCGGCGGTGCCGCGGGGCCAGTGGGCTTGCCTGCCGTCAGCGCACGAAAAAGCCGCGCAGGCACGGCTGCACCTGCGCGGCTTGGTTGTTACGGTTGGTTGGTTATCGACAGCGTCTGGCTTACTCGCCGAAGGTGGCCAGGAAGGCGCTGCGGGTGCCGGGGGCCGACCACTGCGTGCCCAGGCCCTTGCCCACGAACTTGGCATCCAGCGTGAACGCCGGAGCGTAGTTCTGCACCTTGGTCAGCGGCGGGTAGTAGATCTCTTCGTTGGAGCAGACGCAGTCGCCGGACTGGAGCTTGCGTGTTTGCATCGAGACCTCGTTGCCGGCCTTGAGCGTGGCGGCCATCTCGGTGTGGTCGAGCTTCATGTCGATCGGCATGGCATCGACTCGGACCACGTTGGCGGCCAAGGGGCCGGCTTGCTGCTTGACGAACTTGACCAGGGCAGCCCGCTGGGCGCTGTTGGCCTTCTCATCGACCAGGATCACCGAGCGAACGGGGAACGGCTTGACGACCATGCCGCCGCCCATGCCCAGCGTGTCCGAAGCCTTGACGGCCAGCACGACCTTCAGGCCGGCCAAGTCGACGCCCTGGTAGTCGCCCGACTCGATCTGCCAGGCCATAAAGGCTTCGTGGCCGGTGAGGCCGACTTCGCCGTTCGCGAAGCAGGGGCCGGTGTAGATCGAGCAGGTCCGCATTTCGAGGTAATCGCCCTTCACGCCGGCTTGGGCCACAGTCGCGGCAGCCAGAAACGCAACAGCGACGCCCAAGCTGAACAAGGTACGCGAGCGCATGGGTCAGTCTCCTGATCGGATCAACATTGGGGAGTAGGCTAGCGGCAACCTGACGGCCAGCATCGCAACCGCCGGGAGCCTTGTCTGGCAGTGGGCCGCGCACATGGGACACGGCAACAAGCAGGCAGGACCAACCGCGGGCGCGGAACGAACATTCGGCGAGTATCCCCGGGCCGCGCGGTCGGTAGCGTGAATCTTCACATGCAATGTTGCCTGGTACGCGCGATGCCGCCGCAAGTGGGGATGTTTCCCACAAACCTGGGGGCGCTCTTGTGCCAGTCAACACTGACTTTATGATACCGCGATTGCAAAAACGATTCCAGTCTTTGTAGGGGTGAGGTCGTCGCGGCCACGTCGGGCGACGCAAAGTAAGGACGCTTTCAACCAGCAGGGAAAGTGATGCAAGACCTAGTTCAGTTGGCACAAGACGCCGTCATCGTCATCCAGTCAATTGCCGTGTTCATTCTGATCGCCGGCAGTTTGTATGTCATCCGCCGGGCGCTGTTTCGGTTTCGCTGGCTTGCCGCCAAAGTCCGCTACCGTCAGTTCCGTAAGGAACTGGGCGGTGTGATCCTGGTGGCGTTCGATTTCCTGACCGCAGGCCTGGCCATCCTGACCGCGATGGTGACCCCGTCGCTCTCGGCCATTGTCGCCCTGGGGCTGATGGTGCTGATCCGGGCATTCCTCAGCGTGATGCTGACCCTGGAGATCGAAGGCCGCTGGCCCTGGCAGCTAGGCAAGGAGCTGCAATCGCCGAGCTGCGAGCCGCATCAGCCCAACGCGCATCTGCCGCCAAATCAACCGCTCCGTGCCGACGCGTCGCTAGCCGAACCGTCGCGCTTCGGCAATTGAACGCGCGGGCCGTGCATCGGGCTGCGGCTATGATACGATGAGCGTCTGGCCAGACAGCCTTGGATTCCCCGGCTTGTGCTTGGAGAGGTCGCCGTTGACTTCCGCGTCCAATCGTCGTGACCCGATCGGGGGCGTATCGACAACCTCCGAAGAACCGCTGATCGCCGTGTTCGTCGACTTTGAGAACGTGGCGATCGGCGCCCGGTCAATGCGTTCGGGGCCCTTCCAGATCCAGCTTGTCCTCAAGCGGCTGCTCGAAAAGGGACGGATCGTATTCAAGCGGGCGTACTGCGATTGGAGCCAGTATCGCGACGTGGTGAGCGAGTTCCACGCCCAGGGGATCGAGCTGATCGATATCCCGCAGACCAAGGCCAGTGGCAAGAACAGCGCCGACATCCGCATGGTGGTCGACGCGATGGATCTGTGCTACTCCAAGGGGCATATCGATGTGTTTGCCCTGATCTCGGGCGACAGCGATTTCTCGCCGCTGGTTTCCAAGCTGAAGGAGAACAACAAGCGGGTGATTGGTTGCGGCGTCAAAAGCTCGACGTCGGACCTGCTGATCGCCAACTGCGACGAGTTCATTTACTACGACGACCTGATCCGCACGGCCAAGAAAACCCAGGCGGTAGCGCAAAAGACCAAGAGCAAGGAAGGCAAGAAGCAGGAAGCCTTCGACCGCGTGCTTGAGGTCGCCCACTCGCTTGAGCAGGATTACGACCCGCTCTGGGGCTCGATGCTCAAGCAGGCCATCCGCCGTATCTATCCCGGTTTCAACGAAGGCTATTACGGCTACAGCAGTTTCTCCGACTTGCTGCAAGACATCGCCAGCCACGGCTTGATCGAATTGGACTACGACAAGAGCCGAGGCAACTATGCCGTGCGGCTGAAGGACACTGAAGCCACCGGCTGATTTTTCTCGAACCGTCGATTGCCACGGGGGTTGCTGCCTGTCTGCCGCGGCACGTCTTGGGCGGTTCAGCCTTCTCTTTGCGCACGCTGATTGGCGGAATGCTAGCACTCACCGCCGGCGCCGCGGCCGATCTGCGCGCGCACGAGCAGCATAAAGCGGCAATTCTTCGGCGGTTGCGAAAACAGAAAGAACACATATTTGTACAGATGTACACTATCTGTATACTGCTCGACACACGTGGCAGGGAGCCCCTAGAGGTCGCCCTACCACGGCGGATCGTCAACTGTAACTGATTATGTGCTAAGCCATTATGGCCTTTGTCGCGTTCCCGCCGAGCGCCGCCATGCACCTCGCCAGGCTGCCCAGACAGCCTGCACGGCGCTCACCTGCTGCCGGTTGTCGCCGCTGGCCTTCGCCGCGGCGCGCCGGTCTGGCAGGCACGTGCCGGCCGGGGCCAACCATGGCGCGTCGTTGAACCTTCTTCGGGGGCCGCATCGGGCGTTCGCCTGCCCCAGCACCAGCCAGCTTGTGCGGTTCACGCTGCGCTCAGATGCCGTACTCCATCCGTTTGCATCCATCAGGTGTTGCCATGACCGACTTCGACGACTTGTGCTGCGACCACTGTGGCAACCGCCACATCGAACACTTTCAAACGCGCGACGGCCAGTGGCAGAACCGCTGCCAGGGCTGCGGCCGCGTTACCGAGTACATCCCCACCAAGGCCGAGATCGCCGCGGCCTGCGAAGCGATCCGGGCAGCCCGGCCGTGGCAAAGCTACAACGACGCCGATGAACGTCTGCTGCGTTTGGCCGAGGCCGTGCTCGGCAGCGACGACTGGGACGACGAGGACGACGACTTCGATGCAGCTCCCGCGGTACATCGTATGAATCGCGCGGCCGTGAAGGCCGAGGCGTGTCCTGCCGTTCGCCGGGCCGG
Source organism: uncultured Planctomycetales bacterium (assembly GCA_937927735.1). Lineage (GTDB taxonomy): Bacteria > Planctomycetota > Planctomycetia > Pirellulales > S012-138 > CALBRZ01. Next base: position 47,638 of record CALBRZ010000030.1, on the reverse strand, counting down.
GTAATGCGGCTGGCAACCCTCTGCCGCAGGGCAGGTAGGGCCAGCGTGTGGGCGGCCACCAGGGAGGCCCGCCACGGTCACCAACCAGGAGCGATTCACCACCCGATTGCAACGCGCGTTATGCACCCATCGCTGCTTTCTGAACTTCGCAAACGTCAGGCTCTGCATCTGGTCGAACAGGGCTACAGCAGCCGTGACGTGGCCCTGCGGTTAGGGCTGGCCGAAACGACTGTCCAGCGGTTGCGCCAGGGCCGGATTCCGCTGGAGGAGCACGACGAGGACGAGCGGCGTCCGCAGCCCGTGTGGTGCCCACGTTGCCGTTGCCACGTGTTCGCTCCCTGCCAGCGCTGCCGGCTGCGCGAGTATGAACAGCGGCACGGTGCGTTGACCAAGAACTCGCGCGTCGCGACCGAGCAAGCGGCCGCACGCAGTGCTGCCCAGGCGGCCGATCCACGGCTGGCACTGGGCGTTGCGCAACTGGGCCTGCCGGTGCGGACGGTGAACTACCTGGCCCAGGCCGACATCCTCACGGTGTGGGATCTCTTGCAGCGCACGCCGCAACAGATTCTGCGGATCCCCAACATGGGCCCGCGCACGTTGGAGTTGATCTTTGCCGCGCTCGCGCGATTGGGCTTTCATCGTCGCGGAGCGTCTCAAGAGGTAGAAGCCGCCCGGAAGCCGCGTCGGCCTCGCAGGTCCGGCCGGCGCTCACGTCGCAAGGCTTAAGCGTCGCTGCGCAGCAAGCGGCCGGGGCTCACTCGCCGCGGATCGGTACGGGCCGGCGTTCTTCGCCAACCTGCTCGACGGCCACGTAGGTCACATCGGCCTCGGTGACCTTGATGGTCTTGCCGCGGCGGGTGGTATCGACCGTGACGTGGACCGTGATCGAGGTCCGTCCGATCCTCCGCAGCTCGGTCCAGAAGCTGACCACGTCGCCCACGTAGACCGGCTCCAGAAACTCCACCGCGTTCATGGCCACCGTGACCAGCAGCGGATCGGGATAGCCAAGGCGCGTGATTTCGTAGCGGGCCCCTTCAGCTCCGGCCTGGTCGATATAGCTCAAGAGCACGCCGCCGAAGATCGTGCCGTGCGGGTTGGTATCACGCGGCAGCATCGCGGCCTTGAGGGCCAGATACCGCTCCACGGGCGGATTGCCGGAGGTCGTAGCGGGACCGGGCTCGTGTGCCATGGTTGTGTTCTTTCTGCCTGCGGCGGACGTGGCTCAGCGGTTTCGCTGCAGCCGCTTCTGCCGCGCAAGCTGATGCAGTTCGCGAATCCGCCGTTCGACTTCGGCCCGGAGTTCTTCGTCGGTGTATTTATCCAGCTCCTCGGGCGGAATCGGTTCACCGAACTCCACCTGCACCGTGGCGCGGCGGGGGAACTTGCTGCCGCGGGGCCACGAGTGATAGGCGCCATCGACCGCCACCGGCAGCAGCGGAACCTTGCCGCGGCGGGCCAGGGCCACAAAGCCCGGCAGCAGCCGTTGCACCTCGCCATCGCGGCTGCGGGTGCCTTCGGGAAAGATCAGCACGGCTTCATCCCGCTTGAGCCGGCGGAGGGTTTCCTTGAGGCCCGCCAGGCCAAAGCCGTCGCGATCGATGGGGATGGCATTGAGCGACTCGATCAGCCAACTGCCCGGCCCGCGGAACAAAGTCTTGCGCGCGAGGTAGGTAAGCTGCCGTTGGGTACAGACGCCGATCATCACCGGGTCGAGCACGCTCTGGTGGTTAGCCAGCACGAGCATGCCGCCTTCCAGCGGCAAGTGGTGAGCGCCACTGCTGCGGATGCGCCAGTACCACGCGGTGGCAAAGCGGCACAGGTAGCGGCAAAAACGATAGAACCGCGGTTTGCCGTGGATGTTTTCGCCCGGCCGTACTTTCGGCGAATTCTGGTGATTACGTGGCTGCAACACGCTTGTGGATTCCTGCGTGTACTCCTGCGGGAAAGTCGATGGCCACGTGGCGGCCACCGCTTGCTCCCGCGAACCGTTGCTGCCCCGGGTGCGATGGGGCGCGACTTACGCCTGGCCGTACACCGCGTTGGCCGCGGCGACCGACGAGCCGGGCGAGAACTTGTAACCCTGCTCGGCCAGCAGTTGCTCCAGCGCGCCGAGGAACAATAGCACGTTGTTGCGGCGGCTGGCGTGGCCCATCAGGCCGATCCGCCAGGCCTTGCCCTTGAAGGCTCCCAGGCCGCCGCCGATCTCGATGCCAAAGCGGTTGAGCAGACCGCTGCGCACCTTGGCGTCGTCCACGCCCTCGGGCACCAGCACGGCGTTGAGCATCGGCAACTGATGACCCTCCTCGGCCGCATAGCGGATGCCCAGGGCTTCCAGGCCGGCTTTCAGCGCCTGGTGGTTCAGCCGGTGCCGGGCGTAGACATTCTCCAGCCCTTCTTCCAGCAGCAGTCGCACGGCCTCGTACAGGGCGTACGTCATGTTGATGGGGGCCGTGTGATGGTACACCCGCTCGGTCCCCCAGTAGCTGGCGAGCATCGTAGTATCGAGATACCAGCTTTGCACCTTGTGCTTGCGCCCGAGGATCACCTCCATGGCGCGCGGGCTGAACGAAACAGGAGCCAGCCCCGGAGGGCAACTGATGCATTTTTGCGTGCCCGAGTAGATGGCGTCGATCTGCCACTGATCGACTTCCACCGGCACGCCGCCCAGACTGGTTACGGCGTCGACCAGCAGCAGCGCCCCGGCATCGTGGACCGCGGCCGAGATCTCTTCCAGCGGCTGCCAGGCCCCGGTTGACGTTTCGGCCATGACGATGCCCACCACCTTGGGCTTTTGGGCCAGTGCGGCTTCCAGGTCGGCCACGCGGAATACTTCGCCCCAGGGGCGTTCGACCTGGATCACTTCGGCCCCGGCGCGGCGGGCCACGTCGGCCATGCGTCCGCCGAACACGCCGTTGACGCAGACCACCATCTTATCGCCCGGATCGATCAGGTTGACCACGGCGGTTTCCATGCCCGCCGAGCCCGTGCCGCTGATCGCCATGGTCATCTGGTTGGTGGTGTTGAACAGCGTCCGCAGCATCACCTGGAGGTCGTTCATCAGCTCCAGGTAATACGGGTCGAGGTGACCAACCGTCGGCGAAGCGAGCGCCTGGAGCACGCGGGGATGAACGTCGCTGGGGCCAGGGCCCATCAGCACGCGAACCGGAGGCGACAGCGGTTTGGGCAGCGAACTCATGGTGGAGGTGGCCTACAACAGAACCAGGATGCGAAGGGAGCCAGGGCGCTACGGTGTTCTAACCGCCACGGCGGCGAAAGAAAAGGGGCGAGCCCCCCACGGGCGTGCGCCGCCGACCGGCTTCGCAACCTGCCTGCCCTACGGCTGTACGCCGGCTAGTTCCTGCGTGCCGGGCCGGAAGTGAGGCCACGCGCCGCTGTAGGTGATGTTGGCGGATTGCCGGGCTTGTTGGGCCAACCGCTCCAGGCCGTCTTGCATCACGTCGCGCTGCACCTGGCGGCGTACATCGTCCAGCGTGCGCGTGCCCGGCTTCACCTCCGTGCAGCGGATCAGATGGACGCCAAAGGGCGTGGTCACCGGTGGGCTGACCTGGCCGACTTCCAGAGAGAAAGCCGCCTTGGTGAACGGCTCCGGCATGCTGCCCGGCGACGTGATAAAGCCCAGGTCGCCGCCGTTTTCCTTGGTGCCGTCGGAGTATCGAGCGACGGCGTCGTCAAAGGTCAGTTCGCCACGCTCAATCTGATCCCGCAGCGTTTGGGCTTTGCGGGTCAGCTCAGGCAGAGCGTCGTCCAGCGTTTGACCCGGCTGCGGCTTGAGCAGCAGGTGGGCCACGCGGACCTCGCTGCCGTCGTAATGTTTGCGGTCGCGTTCGAATCGCCGCTGCAAGATTTCGTCGGTGATATGCCGGGCCGTGTAGCGGCGCCAGCTCAGCGTCCAGTAAAGCTGCTGCTTCAATTGCTGCTCGGTGAGCCGCTCGCGTTTGAGGTGTTCGTCGAACGGCCGTTTCTGCAGCTCCAGGCTTTGGCGGAACTGGTTGAACGCCACCTCCAGTTCTTCGTCGCTGATGCCTTGGCCGTGCTGCCGCAAGTACTGCGCGACCAGACGCTGGTCGATTACCTGTTCCAGGGCTTCGGCCTGGAGCCGCGGCAGTGCTTCGGCCGCAATCTTGCGTTTGCCCAGCGACGTGGCCAAGAGACGCGCAACCTCACCCACAGTGATCGGCTCGCCGTTGACGGTGGCGGCGACTTGCGCGGCTTGTTCTTCCGTCGGCAGCAGATCCTGTGCGGTGACCACATCCGTGGTTGGTGCCTGCGCGGTGGCGTGCGACGCCGCCAAGCCTAACACCAGGGCCACGATCGAGCCTGCCAGAGCGAACATTGTGAAGCGGTCGGGCATGCCGCCGTTCCCCATCGATCAAGAACTCAGGTTCACCAAGCGCACAGAAATATAGGTCACGCGGCGCCCCCTGCCCCGGGAAAACGGCTTACGGCAGTTCCAGGTTCTTGAGGGTGTACTTCAGTTGCAGCAGCATGATGACCGTGGGTGTTTCGTACACCAGTTCGTAGCCGGTCAGGTCGGCCGGGGCATCGAAGTAATAGGCGACGCCGACTTCGTTCTCCGTCTGGCGGAAGGTTTCGGTCAGGTCGGGCTCGATCTTTTGACCCTGGCCGTCGACCAGGTAGCAGGGATTGTTGAACACCCAGCCCCGGTAGCTGTCCAAGGCGCCGGCCGCTTCGTCAAACCCTAGGATTACCCGGGCTTCCCACAGGTCATTGTTCTTCCGCAGCGAGTCGAGCGTGACAGTGGCTTTTGCCCGACGCTGCGCTTCGCGCTTGCCTGCCTTCAGTTCGGTAAAGCGGAACGATTCGGCAGGGCCGGGCACCAGCACACCGAAGGCACTTTCCAGGTTGGTAATGCTCTTGGCACTGCGCGGTGGCAGCTCAAACGGCAATTGAATCTCGGTGGTGTACGTGCCAGGCGTGATCTCCGTACCCTGGTCGCCCAGGCGGGCAATTTCGAGGGGTTTGCCGTCGTCCAGCGAAGCCGTCACATCCAGCAGCGGCACGCTGATGGCGATCGGACGTAGCCGCGGTTCCCAGGTCATTTCCAGCTCGACCTCAAGCCGGCTGGTACCGGGATATTTCAAGCTCCGCAGCGAGGTGAGGTTCACGGCCTGGATGCGGAACGGGCCGGCGTACGCGACCGCTCCGGAGGTGCGAGCCACCTCAGTGTTATCGCGGTTGACGATGGCCACGCCCGGCCGATCGGGGAAGCCGTAGATGGTAAGCTTGGCCTGGTCGAGCACGCGATCGAGCGCTTGCCAGAACGGCACCGTGTCCAGGTCCAGTTCCAGTTCAGGATCGGGGGCCTGCTGCTGGAAGTTGTGGCGGTAGTCGATGATGGCGTTGCCGGTTTGGGCCTCGATGGCTTCCAGCGCTTTGCTGAGCGGCATCCGTCCCTTGACGGTGACGGTGCTGGCTTGCCCCGCTGCTTCGGCCGCGGCCTTTTGCAGGGTTTCGCTCACGCGTTGAAGCCGCAGCCGCAGTTCGGCCGGCGTGCGGTTGTCGATGGTCGGGAGCAAATCGAGCACCTTGGGGCCCAGTGCGATCAACTGCTGCTCGGCCGCTTCGCGCTCGGCGGCGACGTCCGAAGAAAGCTGCCGCACCAGGCTCCGCACTTGCCGCGATAGCTGCTCGTCGGATTGGGCGGCTTCAGTGGCCGCGGGCTGGGCCACAAACGCGGCACCGGACCATGCCATCACCAGTGCTACCGTCACGATCAGCGCTCGGCCCATGCCGCTATCTCCGTCATAATCGACTCAATCGACGTGTCCGCCCCGCGGCGGCCCAGGAAAAGACGTGCGGCCGCTCGGTTAATCTTAGGGCACGCTCGCGCCCGCTGCCAAGCAGCCGGCAGCGGGCCGTGAGCTACGGCGACCTTGTCCCCCCGCCGCTAGCTGATAGCACCTCCCCGGCCGATCTCTCTTGCCGTGCTGGCCCAAAGCGGCGAAGATCACCTCCCCCGCTTTCAGACCCTTTCGGCCCATTCAAGGAGGATGGCCATGCAACGCACCCAGCCGGCCGCGCGCCGGGCGGAGCCGCTGAAGGTGGCCGTGTTGTACGGCGGTGACTCGCCCGAGCGCGAAATCAGCCTAGAAAGTGGCCGCTGCGTGGCCGCCGCGCTGGCCGAGGCAGGTCATCGCGTGCACCTGTTCGATCCGGCCAAGGAACCCATCGAGCAGATCCCCTGGGGCGGCTTTGACGGCTGCTTTCTGGCCCTGCACGGCGGAGCCGGCGAGGACGGACGCGTTCAATGTCAACTGGAACAACTGGGCGTGCCGTACACGGGGCCCGGCCCTGCGGCCTGCCGCGTGGCCATGAGCAAGTCGGCCAGCAAGGAACGCTTCTTTTTCGCCGGCGTGCCCACGTTGCCGTACGTGCTGCTGGCCGTCGGCGAGCAGCTGGATGAATGCCTGGCCCGCGTGGATCACCTGGGCTATCCGCTGGTGGTCAAGCCCGATGGGCAAGGCAGCAGCCTGGGCGTGCTGCGGGTGGATCGGCCCGAGCAACTGGCCGGAGCCGTGCGGCATGCCGGGGAGTACGACGCGTTTTGCCTGGTGGAGCCGTTCCTGGCAGCCCGAGAATTCACGGTGGCTGTGTGGGACGATCGGCCGCTGCCGACGATCGAGATCGTCACGCCGCGCCGCTGGTTCGATTACGACGCCAAGTACGCGGCCCCGACCACGCAATACCTGGTCGATCCGCCGCTGTCGCCGCAGACCTCGCAGCAAATTAGCGAGACTGCCCTGGCAGCCGCTCGAGCGCTAGGCACCACCGGCATGGTGCGCGTTGATCTCTTGATGGCGGATGATGGCCAACTGGTGGTCTTGGAAGTGAACACCACGCCGGGCATGACCTCGCACAGCCTGGTGCCAATGGCGGCCCGGCATGCTGGCCTGGACATGCCTGAGCTTTGCGACCAGTTGCTCCGCCAGGCCTTGGGCACCGTCCGGTCGCGCCGACGCGGCAGCGTGCGCCACCGAAGCCGCGTGACCGCCGCCCCTGCGCTGAGCGCGTCACAGATGGGATAGCCCTGCGACCGGAGCCAGGCACGATCGTCATCGTTCTAGCTGACTGACCAACCAACCCATGTCCACTCGACGCCGCATTCAACTGGCCGTGCTGACGCTAGCCGCCTTTGGTTTGACCTGGGCGGTGGCTTGGTACGTGGTGCGCGACCGCGTCAAGCAGAGCGACGAATATTTGTTGACGGCCGACCGTGTGGAGCTGTCGCCGTTGCCGCCCTGGATTCACAGCGACATCAAGACCGAGGTGTTGGGCAGTGCCAGCCTGGACGGGCCGCTTTCGATCCTTGATCCGCAGCTTACGCAGCGGCTGCACGATGCCTTTCCGCTGCATCCGTGGGTCCAGCGCGTGATCCGCGTGAGCAAGCAGTACCCGGCGCGTGTGAAAGTCGAGCTGGAATATCGCCGACCAGTGTGCATGGTCGAAGTGCCCGGCGGCTTGTACGCCGTGGATGCGGCCAGTGTGCTGCTGCCCAGCGGCGATTTCTCGCCCAACGAAGCCAGCCGCTACCCGCGGCTCTCGGGCATTACCACGATCCCGATCGGCCAGGTCGGCACGCCTTGGGGCGACCCTCGCGTGCTGGGCGGCAGCCAACTGGCGGCCACGCTGATCGAGGTGTGGAACCAGATGCGGCTGGCACGGATCGTGCCGTCGCCGCAGCCGCTGGACGAGGCGGGCGAAATCTTCAACTACGAGCTGCAAACGCTGCACGGCACGTCGATCATTTGGGGCCGCCCGCCCGGCGTGGACCCCGCCGGTGAACCCACTGCCGAAACCAAGTTGGCGCAGCTCAAGCAACTGGTCATGCAGCACGGCTCGCTCGACTCGGCCGGGCCCATCGACCTGCGGGCTCCTGGCACCTGGCGCGCCGCCGTTCGCACCGCCAGCAAGCCGGGAGCACCCCAATAGGGTTTCATAGGGTTTCATAGGGTTTTTCGGCCCCTCTTACTGGCCGCGGCATATTGCTGAAAGGCACGGTGCCCGCCGGGCATTTCAAGTGGCATCGGCCGTCGCGGCAGCTACACTCGTAGGCACAGTGGTTCCTTCGCAGCGGTTCCTGCACGCTGGCGCGTGGGGGGCCGCCGAGTTCCTTTCTGCCACGAATGTGCCTGCCATGAGAAATCGCCCGCGTCCGACTCGCCCTTGCGCGTTTCATCCTTTGGTTTATGTGGCTGCGTGCGCGGCGGTGGTGCTGCTGACCGCCAGCGGCTGGGCCGGCGAGCTGCAATTCCGCGTGCAGGAGATCGATAACAGCCTCAACGTCGGTTACGCCGTGCAACTGATCGACATGAACGGTGATCAGAAGCTCGACATCGTCGTGGTCGATTCCGAGCGGCTGGTGTGGTACGAGAATCCCAGTTGGAAGTCGCACACGTTTCTGAAAGGCAAGACCAAGGCCGACAACGTGTGCTTCGCTCCGCACGATATCGACGGCGACGGCCGGTTGGATTTCGCCCTGGGGGCCGATTGGCGCCCGGCCGACACGGTCAACAGCGGCACGCTGCAGTGGGTATCGCCCGGCAAGAAGCCCGGTGAGGATTGGAGCGTGCACCCCATTGAACAGGTGCCGACGATCCATCGCATCTGCTGGGCGGACTTCGATGCCGACGGCAAGCCGGAGCTGATCGTGGTGCCGCTGTTCGGCCGGGGAGCTACGCGGCGCGAGAATTTCATGGATCAGCCGCTGAAGATCCTTTCGTACAAAATTCCGGCCGATCCGGTGCGCGATCCGTGGAAGGCCGAGGTCATCAACCAGGAGTTGCACGTCGCCCACAACTTCTATCCGGCCGACGTGGATGGCGACGGCAAGCTCGACATGCTGGTGGCCAGCTACGAGGGCGTGAGCCTGCTCAAACGCGGCGACAACGGCCGGTGGACGCGCGAGCTGCTGCACGAGGGCAACCAGGAAACCAATCCCAGCAAGGGCGCCAGCGAAATCAAGCTCGGCAAGCTGGCCGGTGGCGAGCAGTACATCGCGACGATCGAGCCCTGGCATGGGCATCAAGTGGTGATCTATCGCCAGGACCGCCAAACCGGCAAATGGCAGCGTCAGGTGCTCGACGAGCAGTTGAAGTGGGGGCACGCCGTGTGGTGCGCCAACCTCGATGACGATGAGGACGAAGAACTCATTATCGGCGTGCGCGACAACCTCGACGACGCGGTCCGCTCCGGTGTTCGGATCTACGATCCTACCGAGGGCTGGAAGCGGCTCTTGGTGGACCCGGCAGGCGTGGCCGTCGAGGATCTGACCGCCGGCGATCTGGACGGCGACGGCCGTGTGGACATCGTGGCCGTGGGCCGCCACACGCACAACGTGCGGATCTATTGGAACCAGGGACGTGCCAAGTAAAGGCCGCGAGTCTCGCGGCAACGTGTTGTGCGCCGTTAGTAGGTGATTCCGGCAGCCACGGCCACACCGAGCAGTTGCAGTTCCAGGTCGCCGTTGGCCGAGGCCGTGGCATTCACCACGGTATTGGGCTGCGGCAGGAAATCGACCGCGGCGATGCCTTGCGCGCCGCCTACCGACCAGTTCTGGTATTCAAACGCGACGCGGACGAACGCATTCGCCGGCAGCACCTGCAACCGGCTTTCCCATTGCACACCGGCTTGGACTTCGCCGATGAACATGTCGGTGCCTTCCGACTGAACGGTGAGCAACTGGCGAGGCAGCACGGGCGCCACGGCGTACAAATCGGTGCGGTGGGTGCCCCACAGGTTGGAGCCACGCAGGGCGAAGAACACGTGCCACGCGCTGCCGCGGCCCAGCGGAATCTTGCCGCCCACCGAGTAGGTCACGCCGTCGCCGTGGAACTCGCGGTCGACGTGCGAGATGGCGGTGGGAAAAGCCAACGGGCCAACCGCAGGCAGCACGGTCGTAGCCGCCGTCAGGTGGCTGGCTTCCAGCTCGGCATGCCGGTAACCGACGCTGCCGTTGAGCCCGAAACCGCTCTCCCAATCCCAGTGTAAGGTCAGCTCGGCGTCAGCGTTCCACGCGCTGACCCGCTCGGTCGCCAGGAAGTCGGCCAACACCGGCGTGCCCAGGGCATCGCCCAAGGAAACGTTGGCATTCAGGTCTTGTGTCGAGACGCCAAGTTGCCAGTAGCGGCCGATGATGCCGATGCCTCGGGTCCGCTGCACGCCGATCCAAACGCGCGGCGCCGCCGTCCATTCGTTATCCAGCGTGCCATCACGCGTGATGCTCGCGAGGGCCCCGCTGAAGGGATTGAAGAGCGAGACGGTTGAGCTGCTGCCGCGCAGCTCCGGATACACGAACGTGGCCTCGGCACCCGCCACGGGAACCCAATGGTGGTAACCTTGCGCCAGGGGTGGGCAATCGCAGTATGGGTCCCAGTAAGGATCGGTTGGGCTGATTCCCATCGGCGGAGCCATCAACGGCCCGGTTACCACCGGCTCGCCCACCATCGGTTCGCCGATCACCACGTTGCTGGCCGGCTGCACCGCTGAGGCCCGCACCACCTGCGGGTCGTCGTAATAGCTCTTGGTGTACGAGGCGGTTTCGACCGGAAGCAGTTCGTCGTCGAAAAGTTCCAGCCGCCGCGGCTTGGAGTAGCCGGCCTGGTCCGCGGCGCGGCTGCTGCGGTGGTACGCGGCTGGTTGAAGCTGCGGAGCCGCCAGTGGGCGAACGACATCCGACGAAGTAGCCGCTGCGTCATCCTCGCCCAGGTCCAAGTAGTCGCGGTGGATCCAGCGGACATCGCCATCGGGTGGCGACACCCGATACCAGGCGTTGGAGCCGGTGCCGACGCGGTCGATCATCTCGATGCGATCGCCGCGGCGAAGCACCACCTGGTACACGTCGCGATCGTTGGTCAGGTCGCTGCCGATGCGCAGGGCCACGTTGTCGCCCGTCACTTCCAGCATGCCGTGCTCGACCTCGCGGACATACCGGGCGGAAACCCAGTTATAGCTTTCGCGGGTAGGCCGGATGGCCAGCCAGCCGCGGCGGCCTTCGCGGACGACGTACACGCGGTCGCCGGCGCGGAGCTTTTCGGTCGGATAGTAATCCTCGCCAGGGCCGCTGCGCACGTAGACGCTGGACGCAGTGACGGTGGCCTCGAGCGGCAAATCAAGCTCGGCGGCTTGAACCGTTGCGGTCAGCAGGAGCCAGACTGCCAGCACAGCGCGCTTTGACATCGGCCATCTCCCACGGCAGACGAGGAGCAGGCTCACCGCAATGCAGACCGGCGAGCCGGTCGGCAGGGCGGCAAATCCAGAGAAAAGTTCTGAGAAAGGTTGAAGAAGTCGGAGCTAAATACCGAAAGCCCCCCCACGGCAAGACCGGATCAAGCTCGCAAATGGGCCGCGCACGCGGAAATCAACATGCTTCATGCACGCGCAGCAGCGAGCGGTCAAGCACGCAGCCAAGGTGGAGCGGCTGGCTCAAGAGAAGTCGCGACCAGCCGGCAGAGAGCGACAAGAAAAGAGGCCGCCCGCTTAGTAACGCACCCGGAGTTCCAGACGATACAGTTCACGGGTCCAGTTGGGCGTATCGAGGGCAAAGTTGCCCGACATGCCCATGTCGAGATTGTCGCACACAAACATCCGCAGGCCGATGGCACCGCTGACGTAGGTGTGGTCGTTGGCCGGCTGGGGACCCGTGTAGGGATCGGTGTACGAACCGTCCTGGAACGACCAGCCGTTGAACTCGACCGTACCGACGACGGGCACGTCGGGCAGCAGGTGAATCAGTGTGCGGTTATACGAGATGTGGTAGTGCAGGATACTGCCGGCGAACTTGCCGCCGCCGATTGGAATCCACTCCGCCAGCTGCGCTTGCAGGTAGGACTCAGGGCTGATCTTGAAGCCCAGGATCAGCGACGGCTCCAGCGATACGTGCCCCGTGCCCAAGCCTTCCAGCGTATTGCCCGAGGGGATAAACGTGCGGAACTGGAACGCAATCTGGAACAGCTCGCGGTCGAAAATCAGGCTCTTGGTACCGATGACGATGTCGGAGAAACCGGCCTCGATGCTGCCATCCAGCGGATCGACCGAGCGGTACGGCATCTCGAAGGTCAGGGCAAAGTTGTTGACCGCCGCCTCGGTGTACATCGAGAGCTCGTCGTAATCGAGTCCGCGTTCGCCTTTGTACGGCGGCACCGGCTGGGGACCCAGCCCGCTGCCGTCGGCTTCTGCCCAGAAGTATTCGGCCCGGTCCGGGTACACCATGCTAAAGCCGGCATCCCAGCGGAAGCGAACCTGCGTGGTGGGGCGAGCGCTCGGCACAAAGAAGGCCGAGTCGGCGATGTACAAAAAGGTGGGATCCCAGCACGGGTCGGGGCAGCAGATTGTTTCGTAGATGGCGCACCAAAAGCGGCCCCAGCGGGTCCGTGCCGTGCAGACCGAACAACAATGCTTCCGGCCCGGATAGCAGCCAGGTCCGCCACAACGCGGACATTCAAAGCAGGCGGGGCCCAGCATTTCGCCGGGTTGTTCGGTCAGCACGATTTCGCCGGGCTGGTGGGGCTCGGCAACCGGCTCAGCGCCGGGGGCCGGCAATTCTTCCTGCCGGGCGATGAAGGCCGCCGTGATCGGCATGGCATGATACAGCGTCGCCGGTTCGCTCGTGAGGGCCGAACGCTCGTGGCCGTCATGCGGCGGATGCGGATGCTGGTGCTGATGTTGTTGTGTGGCCGGCTGGCTTGGCTGCGGCGTTACCGCCTCGTGCGGGCCAGCGGGAAGTGGAGCAACCTTGGGGGGCAGTGCCTCGGGGGGGGCATTCTGCGCCGCAGCCTTGGCCGCACTCGGTTGCGGATCCGTTGGCGCGACTAGCGGCGGTACGTACGGCGCGAGCGCTCGCAGCGGCGGCACTGCCACTGCGGGGGTCGGCGCTGGCTGACCTGAGGGAGCTGGCGCCTGGGCCGGCGGCGTCGGCTGCTGCGCGGGTTGGGTCGGTTGCGGTGCTGGCGGTTGATGAGACGCTGGCGCGGCTGCCGTCGGCTGACGTGCCTGCGGCGGAGTCGTGTCGGCCGCCGGGCTAGCTGGCGTGTCGGCCGTCTCGTCGGCGAAGCTTTGGCCGGGCCGGAACAGCAGATCGGAGTGCGCCGGAGGAGCGTCGGCGAACAGTTGGATTCGCAGTTCCGGCGTGGTCACCTCGGCCGGTGAAGAAACCGACTGCGGCGCGATTCGCAGTTGTGCCATGGCCCGCGGCGCAGTGGCCAACGTCGCAGCCAACAGGCAGCTTACGGCTGCCAGGGCCGCAACGGCGCGGGGCGGATGGTACGAAGCGCGCAGCATTCCAGACAGGTCCCCATGAGCCGGCGCAGTGGTAGCGTTGACGGCATCGCCCACGTGCTGAATGCGCACGTGGAAGCGATACCTCCAGCGCAACGCGTGCCCGGAGCTATGGAACAAAACTGCGAGGGAAAGGTGGCAGCCTTTTAGCGGGGAATGGCGAGTCGTACAACCCGAGTTGTGCCTGGATTTCTTGACAATGCTCGCAGCGCCGCAGCAACGCAAGCACCCCGTTTATGTCTGACCAGAGCCAACGCGTCGCTCAGGCATCACCTGGGACGGAACTGCAGCGAATGCGATGGCCGGCGCTGCCATGCCATGCTTTGTCAGGACGTATCGACCTCGAGAAACTTTCCAGCGTCAAGTCAGACGGATGCGCCGGCGAGCGAGCAATCGCCGGTGGCTCACACCCGGCCTACGGCTGGGCAAAGCCAGCAGAATGCAAACGCACTTACTTGCGCACGTCCACGCAAACCGTCTGCCCCTGGTCATTGCGGCAGTAGATGCGGCCTTGGGCGAGCACCGGCACGGTCCAGCAGGTGGCATCGAGCACTTTGGTGCGGGCCAGTTCCTGGTAGCCAGCGGGCGAGGCGGCTGCCAGCACCAGGTAACCGTCGTCGCTGAGGATCAGCAATTTGCCATTGGCCACCATCAGTGAACCGCAGCCCAGCCCTCGATGGGCCCACTTCTCCTGGCCGGTGGCGGCATCCATGCATACCAGCCGCACATTGCGGGCGTTGTGCGAGTTGCCATCAAAGCCGTAGAGGTGCCCCTGCCATAGCACGCAGTTGTTCATGTGGTTGCACATCGTGCGGTTGCGATAGAGCTGCCGCAACTGGCCGTCGGCCAACTGGTACATGGCGCAGCCGGTCTTGTAACCGCTGGAGATGAAGATGCGGTCGCCGTCCACGATGGGCGTGGCCGCCGTGGTGACGAAATCGGTGGTCCAGTTCTGCCGGGCAACCTGGCTGCCGTCGGCCAGCCGCAGCGCGAGCAGGGCGTCGTTATTGAAGACGGCCACCAGCGGCGTGCCGGCATGTTCAAACGCTACCGGCGAACCATAGCCGGCGCGGTGCCGCTCGGTCTGCCAGATCACCTGGCCGTTGTTCTTGTTCAAGGCGACGATGCGGCCGGCATCGACGATCAGCTTCTCGCCCACCACCAGCGGCGAGCACGAAAAGCCCCACTCAGGCACGTCGACGTCCAAGAGATCGGTCAGCTCTTGCCGCCACAGCACCTTGCCGCTGCCCGCATCGAGGCAGTGCAATTGGCCGTCCTTGCCGAGCGTGTACACGCGGTCGCCGTCCACCGTCGGGGTGGCTGCCGGACCGCCCGTGTGCAGATTGTCGTTCAGGCTGCCGGGATACGAGTGCGACCAGAGGACCTTGCCGGTGGCCGCGTCGAAGCACCAGACGGTTTCGCGACCGTTGTTATGGCCCATCGTATAAACGCGGCCATCGCTGACGGCGAACGAGCTGTAACCCTTGCCCAGCTCGGCCCGCCACAACACCTGGGGCGGCTGGTCATTCCAGTTGTCGCGCCAGGTCGTTTCGCGCGAGATGCCGTCGGCCATGGGACCGCGCCAGCGGGGCCAATCCAAGGGGGCATTGCCGGCCGTCAACGCCACCAGCGTGGAATCGTTGGAAGCGTGGTCGCTTCGGGGCGCTTCGGTCGCAGCGGCAGGCTGCCCGGCAGGCTCGGCCGGACCCGAGCCGCCACACCCGGCCAGAGACAGCGCGAACGGCAGCAGGGCGGCCAGCCAGGTGAGCGATGTGAACTTCTGCATGGCTGGTCTCTTGGTGACTGGTGGACGTGAGGTGGGTTGCAGGCGGAATACTTCGCCTATTCGCCTCAATCGCTACGTTCGTTGTAGCCGATACCAGAGAAAACATCACTAGCAGCCTTGCGTCCCCTGCGGGGGGACACGCTGGCAACTGCCTGCTGCAAACCGTCCACAGGCCGCTGATGCCTTCCGTCCACGTCCGCTTGCAACGTCACCGCCGTACCGGCCGCCAACCCAGGCAGGCACGACGCAACACCGGCCACGTTTGCCGGGGCTAGCACCAGGGGGCATGCATCATGCTGGTCATCATTAGCGATCTGCATCTGACCGATGGCACCAGCGGCAGCACCATCTCGCCGGGCGCCTTTGTGATCTTTGCCGAACGCCTCCGCGAGTTAGCCATTCGGGCAAGCTGGCGCAGCGATGGCCGCTACCGGCCCATCACGCGGATCGATCTGCTCCTGCTGGGCGACGTGCTGGACATCATCCGTTCCACGCAGTGGTTGGACGGGCCACCGCGGCCATGGGATGCGCCCCAAGGCCCGCTGGCGCACACGGTCGCCCGCATCACCGGCGACATTCTTCACCACAACACGGCGGCGCTGCAGGTGCTGCGAGGCCTGTCGGGCGAAGGGGCCATTCGCATTCCGCCCGCCAACGCCGCGGGCCAGCCGGCTCACGGTTCGCAGTGCGAGCCGGTCGAGGTGCGAATCCATTACCTGGTCGGCAACCACGATTGGTTCTTGTACCTGCCGGGGGCCAACTACGACCGTTTGCGCCAGAGCGTGGTGCAACACCTGGGACTGGCCAACCGCCACGATCGGCCCTTTGCCCATGATCCGCTGGAAGACCCCGCCATCTACGAAGTGCTGGCCCGGCATCGCGTGTTTGCCCGCCACGGCGACGTGTATGACCCCTTCAACTTCGAGGGCGACCGCAACGGCAGCAGCCTGGGGGACGCGATCGTGGTCGAACTGGTGAACCGCTTTGCGGTGGAGGTTGCCCGATCGCTATCGCACGAGCTGCCCGCGGCCACGGTGGCGGGCTTGCGCGAGATCGATAACGTCCGTCCGCTGCTGTTGGTTCCGCTGTGGCTGCAAGGGCTGCTCGATCGCACGTGTCCTCTGCCTGGGCAGCAGAAACAGGTGAAGGCCGTTTGGGATCGCCTGGCCGACGAGTTTCTGGAAATGCCCTGGGTACGGCACCGAGACACCTGGCGGCCGGGCGAACTGGTCGATGGCCTGCAGAAGCTGCTGCGGTTCAGCCGGCTGCCGATGTCGTGGTCCAGCGCCGTGGCGTCGCTGCTGGCCAACTTCCGCTGCGACGAAAGTTCGTACCTGGAGCACGCGCTGGCCGAACGCGAGTTCCGCAACCGCTTCGCCCGGTACATCGTCTACGGCCACACCCATCAGGTGGAAGCCGTGCCGCTGGATGTCAGCTACACTGACAGCGGCACGTTTGAGCAGATGTATTTCAACACAGGCACGTGGCGGCGCGTTTACCGCCAAACGCGGTGGCGGGCCAACGAGTGCGAGTTCATCCCGCACGACGTGATGAATTATCTGGTGTTCTTCCAGGGGGATGAGCGTGACGGCCGACCGTACGAATCCTGGTGCGGCCATCTCGGCTTGCAGTCGCACGGCGTCCATCAATACCGCATTGACGCCGGCTCACCCGTTGCCGGACACGCTTCCACTGCATCAGCGGTACACGAAGGAGGCCCCCACTTCACCCTATCGTCTGCTGCAAGCCGGGCAGCCGGCAGTACCGGCTAGCGATGAAAGCCGCCGGGCGTTTGATGAGGCCGGCGAGTTGCTTCGGGCGGCCGGGGTGAAGGCCGTCTACCTGGTGCATGGCACATTTGTGGGCGATGATTTCTTTGGCATTGCCCGCATGATGCAGCG
The DNA here is from genome assembly GCA_937927735.1 of uncultured Planctomycetales bacterium. Classification (GTDB taxonomy): domain Bacteria; phylum Planctomycetota; class Planctomycetia; order Pirellulales; family S012-138; genus CALBRZ01. Next base: position 30,637 of record CALBRZ010000030.1, on the reverse strand, counting down.
GCTGTCGCCCTCCGCCGCGGCGTGGCTGCGGCGCGTGACCAAGGCACTGGTTGACCGGGTGGCGGGCGATCGCGGCAACTACCCGGAGTCGCTGGTGCGGCACTTGGAGGCCGGCATCAACGGTCCGCAGCTCGCCCCGATCGCTGTGCGGAGGTTCGTCTGGAGCGGCGAGAACCATCACCTGGGGCGGTTTGACGCGGCCTTGCGATTGATCGAACACCTGGCCCAGCAGCGGTTCCCGGCCGGCAGCCGCGTCATGCTGTGGGGACATAGCCACGGCGGCAACGTGTTCGCGCTGGCCAGTCATCTGTTGTACGGCGGTCCGGAGGTGATTGAGACCTTGTTGAGCCGCTGCGATCTTCTCTTGCGCAGCCAGCGCTGCGAGGGTGGCGAGTTAACGGGTGGCCAGGTTATCAGTCGCGCGGAGGCCATGCGAAAACTTCTCGCCAGTCAGCCGCTGGCCGACGTGAAGCCGGACTTTGTGACCTTTGGTACGCCGATTCGTTATGCGTGGTGCGAGGCCATGCCGGGCAAGCTGCTGCACGTGGTTTCGCACCGGCCGCGGCCGAGGTGGCCGGAGTATCGGGCGTACTTCCCGCCTACCTGGGAAGAACTGAATCGGGCGACGGGCGGCGACTATCTGCACCTGATCGGCATCGCCGGCACCAACATGCAATTGAACCCGTTGGCCTGGCGAGCCCTGCTGGCCGATCTTCGGCTGAATGCCGTGCTACAGCGAGGAATCAAGCTCCGCGACCTGGTGCGCCGCATGTGCCGCGGCATGCGCGTGGCCCAGTCCGGCAAGACGCTGTTGGTCGATTACGGCGAGCTGGAAGGCAACATGTTCCAGCACATCTTGGGGCACGCCGTGTACACCTACGAACGCTGGCTGCCGTTCCACATCGCGCTGGTGACGCGCGAACTTTACGGCGCTTCGCAGTAGCCGAGCCTTTTGCATCCGGGGCTGGTCTTACTCGGCCAGAAGCCACAAGGCCAGGCCGAAGCTGGCCGCTTGCATCAAGCCGGAATCGACTTCGACGTACAGCCGTAGCGTGCGTTCCTCCGCCGCGGCGGTAACGTGCAGCCGATCTTTCTCCGCTGGCACCACCAGCGAGACCTTGCCCAATTGGGCCTTGGCCTGCCAGTCCTCGGCCACCATGCCGGCGAGTCGCAGAGCGGCGCCTACCCGGAGCGCGGCATCGACCAGCGGTGGTTGCTCGCCGTTGCCGCTGGGCATCACCGAGGCATCGGCTAGCGCTTGGGCTAACCGGCGGCTGTCGTGGCTGAACAGCGCGTAGCACCGGTCGCCCTGCTTGTGGATCGGCACGTGCAGCGGCTGCGTGCCGTCGGAACTCGGCGGCGCAAGAGCCCTGCCCAGCCAGCTGTCGCGAGCGACCGTCAACGCCGCAACCGCATCGTCGGCGGTCGAACGACCGGCAGGCTGTACGATCGCCGCCAACAGGTGACGCAGGGCATCTGGTTCCAGGCCGCGCGTTGTCATCACGGCTTGCGAAGGCGGTCGCTGTCCTGCCCACCATAGTGCGGCCTGCAGATTGCCTTGGGCCAGGGAGGCAACGGCATCGCAGAACCCGCAAGGCTCCGATCGCGTCTTGTTCTCGATGGCGATGCCGGTAATGGCGGCGATCTCGCTGCGGGCGTTCGCGGCCAGCTTTGCCGTGGCCGATTTCAGCGGCGGAAGGTTAACGCGGATGGTCGCCACTTGCTGGCCAGGCAGGGTTGGTTGCGGTAGGGGCTCCGCTTGAAGCGGTTGCGCTAGCGCGGCGGCGAAAACTCCCAGCGGGGAATCGGCGAGCAGGGAAACGTCCCATTCCAAGAGCAACGCGCCTTGGGCGGTGAACGTGGCTGAGAAGCCAAGTTCGTCGACATCGGCCAGCAGCCGCTCGACGAACCACGATGTATAAAGCTGCCGCAGTGGGGGCCGTTGGTCGTGCATCTGCGCCGCCTGCATCGATTGTCGCACGCGGTCGATCGCCCAGACACGCAGCGCTTCCGGCATGTTCTGCCAGTAGACGCGGAGTGAGACATCAGGCAGTTCAGCCGTTTCCGCGGCGGCGCGCGGGGCCGGCAGAATCGTTTCGAGCTGGGGGAGCAAGCCGTCTTCCAGCAGCGCCAGCGTTTGAGCGGCATACAGCCAGTCGCCGCGACGGCGCACGTAGCCGGTCCATTCGCGGCGGCCGATCTTCCACACCTCGGCGGCCTGGCCCGAGGGCAAAGCTTCCCCCGCCGTCGCCTCGCCGATCAGCGGGGCGATCGCTTGCAAGAACGCCGCGGCATCCGTAACCGGAACAAACGCCACCGGTGCCAGGCCGATGCCATCGGTTTGCACAACCACGCCAGCAGGCCGCGTGCGGTCGAGGCCGGCCAGCGCCTGGATGCCCGTGCGGGTTTGCAGCTTTTTGACCAGCGCCGTAGCCAGCGGCTCGCCTGCCTTGGCCAGGTCGGCATCCCAGGCATCAAGCGGGGCGACGAGGGCCACCGCCACGTTCTTTCGAGCCGGCGCGGGATCGGACAGTTTGGGCTCAATTGCCTCGGCGCGCAAGGCGGATAGTGCCGCGACGAGCGTTGCGGCAACGAGCAGAAAACGGACGCTCGGTACGGCGCTCACGGTTTGGCCTTCGCCTCTTGGGCCGCGAGGAACTCGGCCAATTGCCGCCGCATTTGTTCCGAGTACGGTTCGCGCTCCACGGCCATGATCTGGTGCTTGATGGCGTTTTCCAGATCGCCGGCGGCAAAGTAGCAGCGGCCCAGGGTATCGAGATACGCGGCGCTGCCCGGCTGAATCTCCAGCGACTTGAGCGAAGCCTTCACGGCCTCCTGATAGTCGCCCTCGGTGTTGCCGACGAGCCAGGCCAACTGGTTGTACGGCGTGGCCTCGCGGTCCGGGTTCTGCTCGATCTGCTTGCGGAAGCCGATCACCGCGGCCCGAATCATTTCGGACACTTTGGCTTTGAACTCCGGGCTCTTGTTGGGAATTCGGTAGAGCGCGATCAGGGCGTCGGCATCGGATGCGTCGGCGGCAATCGCCTTCTCGAGGTAGTCCACCTGCCTGGCCCGATCGTCCTCGTAGTGTCGGGCATAGAAGTAATACATCCGGCTGCGGACCGAGTGGACATCGCGGCCGCCGTTCTGATCGGCCTGGCCCTGCTGCTCGTTTTTCTCCATGGCGGTGATGGATTCTTCCAGCAGCTTGGCGGCTTCCAGGTGGGCGCCGCGATCGTGCAGCCGCTCCGAGAGCAGCATCCGTGCGCTGAGGGCGTCGCGGTGCGTGGCAGGCACCATCTGCATCACGTGCCGCAGTTCGCGTTCGGAGCTGCGCACAAAGCCTTGCTTGCCCAGGAAGTAAGCGATCCGCAGTTGCTGGAAGCTGTCGCCGCCGACGAGCGTCCGGGCTTGCTTCACCAGCTTCTCGGCCTGCTCGTCGTTGCCCTGTAAAGCCCTGGCTTCGGCCACGGCATACAGCAGCAGCGGCTGCGCGGTCAGGAAGTCGCGGTGGGTGCGCTCCAACGTATCGAAGGCGTCGAGCGCTCCTTGCTCGATCAGCCACCGCGACAGGCTCAACAGAGCATCGAGGCTTTCAGGCGTCCACTCTACCACCTGGTCGAACAGCGGCCGCGCTTGCTCGGCCCGGCCGAGCTTCGTGAGCAGTTCCGCCTGATACTGCACGAGGCCCTGGGCGATCTGGCGTTCGATCGGGCTGTTGTGCGAGCGTTTCAGTTCCGCCTTAGCCTGGTCGACATAACGCTGCCATTGTTCGACGGCTTCCGACGGCGACTCGGCCGCCAGCACGAACGTCCGCAGCCACTGCGCCGCGGTGCGTTCGCTCGGGCCAAGCTGTTCCAGAATGGCCTCGCGGCGCCGCTGATCGTTCAGAGGGCTGTACGCCTTCTGATGGATGATCAGGAGCGCGGCCCGGCGCGACAGCAGCTCCGAAGGCTCGTAGCGCACGATGCGCGCCAGCGGACCCGCCGCGATGTTGCAGGGAAGCAGAGCCAATTGCCGGGCACGCGACAGCCGGGTTTCCTCGGTGCTATCGCCGTAGCCCTTGAGAACCCGTTGCACGTCGGGATCGTCGCTGGAGCGGTCCCAGGTCAGGTCGATCTTGTGCAGCAGGTATTTTGCCCGGGATGCGATCTCGATATCGGGGTGGTTCTGGGCGGCCACCAGGGCGTCGAAGGCCGCGGCCCCGTACGTGGCCAGCACCTGCTGGGCCCGTTGCCGCTGGAAGTAATCCTCGTGCCCTAGCTGCTGGATGAGCCGGGCGATTTCGGCGGCTTCGTCCGCTTCGGAGGCCTGGCCGGTCTCGACTTGGGGCTTGGCCTCTTTGGCCCAGGCAGGGCAAGCGGCCAAGAGCAGCAGCATGAACCAAGCCATCACGCGACGGCCTAGGCAGCGGGGTGCGGTCGGCTGTGCGGCCAAACGCCAAGCACCGCCGCGCGTGTTCTGGCACTGGGCAGGTTGCTGCCCCAGGCTCGGGCGAAGGAAACGGGCCGACCGCTGGAGTTGGGAAAGAGTCCTCATGGCCCTCATGCTCGCTCGCGGAGAGGAGGCGACTTTGCCGCTGGCGCCGACGCGCGGAGCAAGCAGCCGCACGGCCATGCCCGCTCCAACTCTATAGCATATCCGCATTTGAATAACCGGTACAATACGAGGCCGCGCGGCGCAGCTGGCCATTGCCGCGGTGCGCGGTGGGGCGCCAAACCATGTCCAAGGTTCTGGGCGTTGCGACGAAACACCCTCGCAGATTGCAGCCGCTCGCCCTGTTACCGGCCCCCGATTTCCGGTCGTACTTAACAAAAACGATTTTCCTGCCACGTATATAGGGCCGTTCCCACTACCGGTGTCCTCCCCGGAACGGAGCGCTGGGATCCGGCAAGAGCGGCGGCGTAGCGGTAAATGTGGCCCAGAAAATCACTTACCGCTGTTTGACATTTTGGTGCCCAAAAACGCGGCAGCTCGAGCGTTACATTGGGTACGGTTCAATTCCCCTTGGGGTAGGAGTCGCGATGCAGCAGGAACGGTTTACCCAACTTGTCAAAGAGCGGTACCCGCTGTGGCTGCGGTTCACGGCGGGGCTGGTGAAATTGCCGGCTGACAGCCCCGACGTGGCGTGCGTGGTGCAGCAAGCGATCTTCAACGTGATGACCCGTGGCGGCGGCGTCGAGGGCATCGACGAAGCGGGGGCCAACGGCCTGGTGGTGGCCGCCATCCGCAACGTCTGGTTCGACCAGGGCCGGCGGCAGAAGCACCACCACGAGTACCTGGAAACCGCCACGGTCGAGGCCCTCGAGCAGCACGAGCCGGCCGACATCGAGGCCACGGGCGAGGAACTGGAGACGCTCCGCGACCGCCTGCGCGAGCGGTTTCGCCGCGCCGTGGAGCAGCTTTCGCCGGCCGAGCTGACGGCGCTCTCGGCCTGGCTCGAAACGGAGGGCGTGCGCCGGAAGGCGATTGAGCTTTTGGGGCTGGCTGGCGACGAGCAGGGCACCCGCAACCAGTACGATCAGCCGCTGCATCGGGCCAAGCAGCGACTCCAACAGTCATTATCGGGCACGTATGAAGAAGCCTCGGGGCTAGGCATCAAACCATTGCTTGATTTGCTCAGGGAAGTCGTCCAGGACGCGTGCGTCCCGTAGGCGGCTTCCCTGTTGTTTGTTGCTGGAGAAACAATTCCCGTGGGGGAAACAACTCCGGCTCACGGCCTTACCTGGCCGTGGGCCGGAGCTTCGCCCCCCAACTTAACCGTGGAGGCGGCCTGTGAGAGGCTGGGCAGGCACAGGCCGCCGGACAAGTGAGACTGCCGATGTACCATCCTGCTGACGTTGAGAAGCTGGCTCGCGGCGAAGCGATTTCGACTGAATCCTTCCTGGCCATCATCTCCGACCCGGCCGCCGTTGCCCAGGCAGCGGCGCAGCGCGAACTGCGTCTGCTGCTGGCCAAACCTGCTGAGCTCCAAGCCGCTTCGCAACCGCTGCCTGCGTCGCCAGAAACGGCTCCGGCCGATTGCGACGTGAGCTGCGAAGACCTGGCCCTGTATGCCGAGGACCAGTTGCGCGATCCGGCCCGGGTGGTCGCCGTGCGGCGGTTCCTGCAGCGTCACTTCCCCGAGGCGGTGCTCAACCCCGAATCGCTGGTGGCCGATGCGCGCTTGCGCTGCCGCGACGAAGACGAATTGGAGTGAGCTGGCCGCGCAATAGTCGGCTCCTCTTTCGTAACCCAAACGTCAGCGAGGGAATGTGCGCCGATGCGGTGTAGTCGCCGCGTGATTCGCCGACGTTGCCCGCCCGCATTTCCGGTAAGCCTGAAGCGCGAGCGAAGAGAGCCCGGGCACACGCTCGGGACACGCTATCCCGACCTCCATTCACACTGGCAAAGCCAGTGGCACACAAGGTGCGGATCCGAGGTCCGACGCAGCCGCCACGCCCATTCACCGGCTACAAGCATCCGGGCCACGTACTGTTTACGCTGCTGCAGCCCCCCGAATGTAGGTTCCCAGAGCCAGCCCGGCATGCCACCATGGCCGTTGGGTGTTTCACATGTCGGTTTCTTGCCCTTACCGATTCGGCCGCCAGGATCGCTCAGCGGCCAAAAAGGTTCGTACAGGGAATGGTATGGGATGCGCGTTAAGCTTGCTCAGTTGTTGGCCCTGCCGCTGGTGGCCGTCTTGGTGAACGTTGCCGGATCGCAAGCCGATCAAACCAGTCAGCGAGCAACCAAGCAAGAACTTCCGCCCGGCGAGCTCGGCCGCGTGATCGCCCTCGGCAAAGAGATCGTCGAGAACACCGGCAAACACCCGCTCTCCAAGCCGTATGTGGGCAATGCTTTGACGTGCAGTTCCTGCCATCTGGAGGCAGGAACCGATCCCCAAGCGGCTTCGTTTTTGGGGGTGGCGACGGCTTACCCGGCCTGGTCGCCGCGAGAAAAACGCGTGATCACGCTTGAGGACCGCGTGCTCAACTGCTTCATGCGGAGCATGAACGGTGTGCGGCCGCCGCTGGGCAGCGAGGTATCGGTCGCCGTGACGGCTTATATCACCTGGCTCTCGCAAGGTGAGACGCTGGCCATGAATGCCAAAGCACCGCTGGGGCCAAGGCGAGTTCCCCCGGTAAAGCTCGCTGCGGCAGCGGCCAATGCCCAACGAGGCAAGCTGCTTTACAGCGAGCGCTGTGCTACTTGCCACGGCGACGATGGCCAAGGCACCTCCGACGGCCCGCCGGTTTGGGGACCAATGTCGTACAACGAAGGAGCCGGTCTGTCGGAGGTCGATAAGCTGGCGGCCTGGCTGAAGGTGGCCATGCCGCTGGGCGAAACAGATTTGACCGAACAGGAGGCGCTCGACATCGCCGCCTATGTGAACTCGCATCCGCGGCCCAAATTTGATCTCAAGAAACACCTGCCCCCGGCCGAACGGCTGGGCGAATACAATGCGGCTCCGTGACGCGTGGCGGTCCCACTGACGGTCCACCCCGCCGTTCAATCGTAGTCCTGCTCCGGTTCCGCCCAGCAGCGGGCATCGCCGTCTTCGTCGATCTCCACGTGGATCACGTTGGGATGGCAGCAGACCGGGCAGTCCTCGACATACTCCTGGCTGGCACCGGCCGACAGGTCAATCGGCACCACAATCTCTTCGCCGCACGAGTCGCAGATGTAACTGGCTTCGTCGTTCATGGCTGCCGCCTAAGGAGCCTGTCTTCGTGTTGCAAGGTCCGACGGGCATTATACAAAGGGCAGCCCGGTTGGGCGCAAGCGGCTTGTACTGCCAGGCTCCGCCGCCGGCACAAAAGGATTGAAGCGGCCTGCCATGCACGCTAGGGTGCAAAGCAAGTTGCGTTCTTGCGAGTACGCCTATCCCGCCCTTTGCTGGATGCCGCCCATGACTGCCGTTACCCGCCGCGCCTTGCTTCGCAACGGAACCCTGGTCTTGTTGGCCTCGGGCAGTGGCCTGGCCCAGGCCGTGAAATTGCTGGCCGATTCGCCGGACGCCAAGCCGGTGGTTCGGGCGGGCCTGGTGACCGACCTGCACTACGCCGACAAGCCCACGCGCGGCACCCGGCATTACCGCGAGACGCTCGCCAAGCTGGAAGAAGCCGGGCAGCAGTTCGAACGGCAGAAGCCCGACTTCATCGTCGAGCTGGGCGACTTCATCGACTCGGCCGATACGGTCGCGGCGGAGCTGGAGCATCTCCGCCGGATTCACCGGCAGTTTGTCGAGCTGCCCGGCAAAAAGTATTACGTGCTGGGCAACCACTGCGTCGAAACGCTCACTAAGGAAGAGTTCCTGGGCGAAGTCGAGCAGCAGGCGGCACACTATGCGTTCGACCAGGGCGGCGTGCACTTCGTGGTGCTCGATGCGTGCTACCGCAGCGACGGCCAGCCGTACGGCCGCAAGAATTCCAACTGGACCGACGCCAACATCCCGGCCGTCGAGCTGGAATGGCTGGAGGCCGATCTCAAGGCGGCCGACAAGCCGGTGATCGTGCTGACCCATCAGCGGCTGGACAACGCCGGCGTCCACGCCGTGAAGAACGCTGCCCAGGTGCGCAAGGTCCTCGAAGCGTCGGGCAAGGTGGCGGCCGTCTTTCAGGGCCACAGCCATAAGAACGACTATCAGCAAATCGCCGGCATTCATTACTGCACGCTGGTGGCGATGATCGAAGGGGCCGCTCCCGAAAACAACGGCTACTCGGTGCTCGACGTGTTCCCCGGCGGCGATATTCGTCTGACCGGCTTCCGCAAGCAGGCCAGCTACCGCTGGCAATAACAGCCACGCGTACGCACGATGTTGCGAACGTTCTGGATCGTGCTGGTGTTGGCTGATGGCTGCTGGTCGCGACCGGCTGGGGAGTGATGGCGTCCGATGCCCGACTTGGACCAGTTGCGTAAACAGGCCCGGCTCGCGGTGTCGCGATTGCTGCAGATGGTGCTCGACCATCCGGCGAACCGCGGCTGGCAAGCATATCCGCCGCAGCAACTCGCACGCACGCTCTGGCAGCAAGGACTATTGGTCGCCTACCGGCTACTGTTTCTGCTGAAGCGGGAAGGCGACTACCCCGGCGAAACGCCTACGCCGGCCACTGACCTGGTGGCCCAGGTGGAGGCTGCCTTGCAGGGCGGCGCACCGTGCGAAGACATCGAACAGCGGCTGCGGTCGGTGTTGTGCAATGGTTTCGTCGAAGACCACGTATCGGGCGAAGCCACAGTTGGTGATCCCTCCACGCCCACCCTATGGCAACTTGCGTGGGGCGACGACGCCGTCGCGCAACTGATCGAGCAGTTGCTTTGGGTTCCGGCGAAGGGCAACCGCGCTGGCAAGCCGCGGCGACGCATCGACCTGGCCGCCTTGGCGATTGAAGACCTGGGGCATACCTACGAAGGGTTATTGGAACTGGAGCCCGGCATCGCCACCGAACCGATGTGCCGGCTGCGGCGGCAAAAGCTCGAAGTGGTGGTGCCGGCTGCCGAGGGCGAGAAGTATCGCCACACCTCGGGCAATGGCCGTGCCGCCTCCAAGGTACAGTGGGTGGAGGCGATTCCCGCCGGGCGGTTTTATTTGCGCGCGAGCCTTGCCCGAAAAGCCAGCGGAACGTACTTCACGCCGCACACGTTTGTGCAGTTCCTGGTGCGGCAAACCCTTCAGCCGCAGCTCGAGGAATGTTCACCGGTCGATGATCCTTGGCCTGCGGGAATCTTAGAACTCAAGGTGCTCGACCCGGCGATGGGCAGCGGGCATTTTCTGGTCGAAGCTTGCCGATTCCTGGGCGAAAAGCTGTACGACGCTTGCCAGTACTGTGTCCAGCAGGCCACGGCATCTGCAGCGCCAGAGGAAGCCCAGCAGTGGCGGCAACGCGTTATCAGTCTGCCGCTGGGGGCCGAACTGTTGGCTTGCCTGACCGGCGAACGCAAGGAAGGTAACACGGTAGCCGAATCGCATCATCGGGCGTTAGCGATTTGCCGGCGGCTGGTGGCCGAGCACTGTTTATATGGTGTGGACAAGAACCCGCTGGCGGTGGAACTTGCCCGCCTGGCGCTGTGGCTCGTTGCGCACGTGCCGGGTTTGCCCTCGGTTCGGCTTGACCGGCACCTGGTGGCCGGCGACGCGCTGACGGGGCCTTCGCTGGAGCATCTCTTCACGCGGCCCAACCAGCCCAAGCGGGCGTGCGATGATTACAGCACCCCGGAGCTTCAAGCCGCATTCCGCCAAGCTCTGGCTGATGCGTTGCAGCGCCGACGATGGGCAGCAGGTGATCACGCCCACGCAGACGATAGCGCCCTATTGCCGTTTCGACTGGTCGCCGCGGCTTGGAGCGGCGGCGTCATGCTGGGCCCTGGTCGCTGCGATGATGCAGCATATCGCGAACTGCTGGGGTATGTCGCTGCACATGGTTGCTGGCCGGATCGCATGGATGCGGCTTCGCTCAGGACCATGCTCGCTCGAGGGCTAGGCGTAGACCACGTGCCTGAGGATGGGGAACGTCTCAAGCAGCTTGTGCGTTCCGGCCTGTGCGTTCCGGCGCTGGCGTATGAGTTGGCGTTCCCCGAAGTGTTTTATCCCGGCGGCGACCTAAGCCGGCGGCAAGGGTTTCACGCCGTGCTGGGCAATCCTCCGTGGGAAGCCGTGCGGCCCCGGCGCGGCGAGTTTTTTGGCAGCTTCGATCTCGAGGCGCTAACCGGCTACACCAAACGCGAACGGGTGGCGGCGGAAACGCGACTGCTTGAGAATCCCGCCGTAGCCCGGCTGCATGAAACCTATCTTGATGAGATCGAAGGGCAAAAGCATTGCTACGACGCCCTTTATCGGTATCAAAAGCTGACCGTCGACGGCAGCCTGGCGGGGCGTTACCTGGATCAATACCGGGTTTTCATGGAACGAAGCGCCGCGCTGGTCCGGCAAGGCGGCCGTGTGGGCCTGGTGGTTCCGGCCGCGTTTCGTGCCAATGCCGGGGCGGTGGGCGTCCGCCGTTTCTATCTCATCGAGAATTGTCTGAACTGTTGCTACACGTTTCGCAACACGCGGCAGCTCTTTGAGATCTCCGCCGGGATGCAGTTCTGCCTGATCGTGGCTACGTTCGGCCGTGGACCAACCCAGGCGGTCGAAGTGGCATTCGATCTGGAGGACGACCAGTGGCTGTTCGCGAGCGACCGCCAGCCACGCCCGCTGACCTATCCCCTGGCGTTAATTCACGCGACCGGCGGGGCTTATCTCACCATGGTCAATCTTCCAGGCGAGCGCGAGCTGCGGTTGATGCTGCACCTGGCCGGTTCCTCGCAGCCGCTGGGTGAAAGCCGCTGGTTTAAGGGCATCCAGTTTCAGACCAATCCGGCTGCGCTCAATGCCACCAAGGATTCGTGGCGGCTGGAAGAAACACGCCGCGTGTGCCAGGGCGATCCTCGCGACCCGGAGCAAACGGCGGCACTATTGGCGCAGGGCTATGTCCCGCTACACGAGAAAGGCACCATCGCCCGGTATCACGCCCAGCAGCGCGCGTGGCCGCGTTACCTGGTCAACCTGCTGCGGTGTGCCGACCGGCCCGACCTGGCCGAGCAGCTTCGGTACTATCGCCTGATGGGCCGCAGCGCGATCCATGCCAGCGAGCCGGAGAAGGCCGTTTTTGCGTTGATACCGCCTGGGGGGCTCGTTTCCAACAGCGCCATGGTCGAGGCCGCACCGCTGCAGCGGCCCAATGCCGCGGCCCTGGTCGCTCTGGCGGTTCTGAACAGCCACACATTCAATTACCTGGCCGCGCAGCAGGTGGTGCTCAATCTCAACCTGTTTATCCTGCGGAACCTCCGCGTGCCGAGCGACCTGCCGGCGGCAGCCTTCCTGGCTCACGGGGCTTTGCGGCTTTCGGCCAACGACGCCGCCTACGCGCCGCTCTGGGAAGAACAGCTTGGGACACACTGGCGCGAGCCGGGCCAGCCGGCATTTTCGTGGCCGGCGCTGGCTACCGAGCGGGAGCGGGCGGCCGCATGGGCTGCGCTCGATGCCGTGGTGGCGCTGGCCTACGGCATGTCGCGCGATCAATACGCTTATATCTTGGCTGCCCAGGCGGAAGGCTGGCCGGGGGCCGCAGCGCAATGCCTGGCGTGTTTCGACGCGATCCAGGCCCAAGGGCTCGCGGCGTTCATGGCCGCCCACGATCCTTATCACGATCTTCCGCTGGTCGACGCGCTGCCGCAGCCAGTGCTGGATGCCCCGGCGGTGCTGTCGCCGGCGGGGCGTGCCAGCTAGCGGCCGGTGTGACAGGGGGACGGCACCCAAGGCAGCGAGCGGCCGGCAACAGCCGTCAAGCCGGGCCCCTTGAGCGTCTGTCGGACGGCTCGTAGGCTACTGGCTTGGAAGGCCGCCGGCATTTCCCCCGGGCGGTACGGTCAGACTCGCTCACTCATCCCTGCCAGAAAGGGTTTTGTCGCATGTCACAATCGTCCACGGTCAACATCGCCATCGTCGGGGCCGGTGCGGTGAGCGATTATCATCACGTGCCAGGCATCAAGCTTGACCCCCGCGCGCGGCTGGTGGCGGCCTGCGATGCCGACCCGGAACTGCTGGAACGCCGCAAGAGCGAGTGGGGCATCGATTGGGTTACCACGGACTATCACGAACTGTGCAACGATGACCGCGTGGACGCCCTGATCATCGCCACGCCCAACTTCACGCACGCGCCCATTTCCATTGCGGCGGCCCAGGCCGGCAAGCACGTGATGTGCGAGAAGCCGTTGGGTGTGAACGCCGACGAAGCCAAGGCCATGTACGAGGCGGCCCGGCAGAACAACGTGGTTCACATGACCGCGTTCACCTATCGCTTTGCCCCGGCGATGCGGCAGTTGCGGCACATGGTCACCAGCGGGCAACTGGGCGAGCCGCGGCATTTCCGTTCGCAGCGGTTTCTCGACTGGCCGGAGACAAGCTGGGGCTGGCGGCAATACAAGAAACTGGCCGGCGCCGGCGACCTGTACGACATGACCATCCACCGGATCGATTTTGCCGTCGATCTGCTGGGCCCGCTCTCCAGCGTATGCGGCGCCGTTGCCCGATTTGCCAAACGCGACCGCACGGCCGACGGCAAGCCGTGCGAGCCTTCGGAGGTGGATGACTGGTCGGCCCTGGTGGGCGAGTTCGCCAGCGGCGCCACCGGCGTGTGGGAAGGTACCACGCTGGCCAAGGGCTACAAGCTGGGCGGCTTCGGGCACGAATGGGCCGAGGTCAACGGTTCGGAAGGCTCGGCCGTGTACCGCATGCACGAACCGAACGTCATCCTGGTGGGCAGGACCGGCGGCGATTTGGAGCCGGTGCCGGTGGAAGCCCGGTTCCTCAAGCCCGAGGGCAGCCCTCGCGATCCGTCCGCCGGCGAGCCGGCTACGGTGTTCCGCTACGACCTGGTGTGGGAGTTCGTGTCGGCGATTGTCGAAGGCCGGCAGGCGGTGCCCAGCTTCGCCGATGGCTGGCGTGCCCAGGTGGTGGCCGACGCCGTGATGGCTTCGCATGCCGAGCGGCGTTGGATCGACATCCCGCAAGACATTTACAGCCAGCCGTAAGGACGCGCCCGCGACGTGCGGCTTGCCCGGCAGACAGCCCAACCAGCAGTGCGGCACTCCCTGACCTGCTGAGAAAGCGGCCGATATCGTGGCAAAGCAATATCTGCTCTCTGGCGATTGGGATGCGGCTATGACAGAGATTTTGCGTGTCGGCGTGCTGGGGCTGAGCCACGATCACGTGTGGAACAACCTGGCCGACGCCAACCTGGCTCCCGATGTCGAAGTGACCGCCGCGGCCGATCCGCACCCGGCGCTGCGTCAACAGTTCGAAAGCGAGTACGGCCGGCCGGCGTACGCTTCGCCCGAGGAACTGATCGATCGCGAAGCCGTCGACGCGGTGATGATCTTTGCCGACAACGCCACCAGCGTGGAATACATCCGCCTGGCGGCGCAGCAGAACTTGCCGGCGATGGTCGAAAAGCCGCTGGCGCATTCGCTGCGCGGCGCCGAGGAAGCCATCGCGGCCGTGGTGAAAGCCGGTACGCGGCTGATGGTCAACTGGCCCATCGCCTGGTGGCCCCAGTTGCAGTACGCGATCGAGCTGGCCTCCTTGGGCGAGATCGGCCGGGTGTGGCAGGTGAAGTACCGCGCCGCGCATGCCGGGCCCGAGGCCCTGGGCTGCAGCCCCTTCTTCTGCGAGTGGTTGTTCGACCGCAATCGCAACGGCGGCGGCGCGTTCATCGATTACTGCTGCTACGGAGCGCTGCTGGCCCGCGTGGTGCTGGGCGTCCCCAGCCGCGTGTACGGTCTGGCCTCGCGCGTGGTCCACGAGCAGTTGACCGTGGAGGACAACGGCCTGCTGGTGATGACCTATCCCCAGGCGATCGCCACGGCCGAAGGTTCGTGGACGCAGATCGGCAAGTTGACCAGTTATCAAACGGTGATTTACGGCACGACGGGCACGCTGTTCATCGAGCCTCGGCCCAGCGGCCGGCTGCTGCTGGCCACGGCGGCCGACCCCGAGGGTTCGCCGGTCGACGTGCCCAAGCTTCCGCCGGAGCGGTGTTCGGCCGCGGCCCACTTTGCGCATTGTTTGCGGACCGGCCAGCCGTTCTTGCCGATGTGCGATGCCGCGATGGCCCGCGATGCTCAAGAGATGCTCGAAGCCGGTTTGTGTTCGGCCGCCACCGGGCACGAGGTATCGCTGCCGCTGCGCCACCTGGTCCGTCCCGCTGGGGAGTTAGCCAGGTTGGCATGCCGCCGGCGACCGGGCAGCTAAGCGCAAGTGCTAGCACACCTTGGGGGCCGTCCCCTTGCCACCTTACCGGCGCGCAGTTAGGGTCGATGGTAGTCCCTTCTTTGGGTGCTTACCCCCGGAACTCCCTCGGTCTGCGGAGACGAACGATGTCGGCCGACGAAGAAGCTTTGAAACGCCGCTACCGCGAGTTTCTTGATTTGATGCCCATGACGCTGGCGATCGCGGGGTTGGCCCCCAGCGAGGGGCGGCTCAGTTTCACCACCGAGCAGATGGAGCTGCGGGCCCAGGTGCTGGTGAACGCCTTCAAGGTGGCCCGGCACGCGGTCCGCGAGGCGATCCGCGCGTCGTAACCGGCGCCCCGGCTCCCATTTTGGCGGCAGACAATCGGCCAATGGCGGCCATGCCGCGGCGAGTACGCCGAGGGGGGGCCGCCGTTTTTGTGAAACCCCACCGAACCTCTGGCGGTACTGCTTTTTAGCCGCGTCTGCGGGTGGAAGGTGCGCTTTGTCTGACGACGTCCGAGAGCTGGTCCAACGGTGCCTGGCAGGCGATGAGTCGGCCATGGTCGCCCTGGTGGACCGGTTCAAGGGCCAGGTCTTCGGGCTGTGCTATCGCATGCTGGGCAATCGCCAGGATGCCGAGGACATGGCCCAGGAAGCGTTCGTCCGCGCGTTGCGGAACCTGCACCACTGGGATAGCAGCCGCGACTTCCGCCCTTGGCTGTTGGCCATTGCCGGGAACCGCTGCCGCTCGTTGCTGGCGTCGCGCAACCGGCGTCCCAGCGCGCTGGGCCTGATCGAGGACGACCTGCCTGCTCCCGCCGGCGAAAGCGAAGAAGGGCAGCAGTTGCAGGAAGAGATCGATCGAGCCTTGCAGCGACTGCGGCCCGAGTACCAGCAGGCGTTCTTGCTCTTTCACGAGCAAGAACTCAGTTACGCGGAAATCGGAGAGATGCTCCAACGCCCGGTGGGCACGATCAAGACCTGGATCCATCGGGCACGCCACGAGATTGCCCGGCATTTGCTGGACCGGGGCGTTGTCGAGGAACGGCGGCATGAACTGCGCGGAATTTGAAGCCCAACTGCAACAACTGCTCGACGAGCGGGCGCCGCTGGCCGAGCTGCCGCAGCCGCTGCGCGAAGCAGCCGCCAACGATCCGGCCTGCGCGCAGATTCTCCAGGCTTACCAGGCGCTGGAAGCCGCCATGAAGGTCCGGCCGCTGCCGCAGCCGCCGGCCCACCTGACGGCCAACGTGCTGGCCAAGGTGGCTTTGTCCGGCCAAGCCGGGGATGTGGACGATGAAGCCCTGTTCGACGATGTGGCCGCCGTGCCGGCGCCGGCGTCGCAGGCCGCCGAGCCTGCGCGTGGGCACCGCCGGTGGGTGCTGGTGTGGAGCGCCGCGGCCGTTGCCGCTTCGCTGTTGATCGGCGTGCTGTTTGTTGCGGTTGAGCCGGGCGACGACGCGGCTGGGCCCGGCCAGGTTGCGAACCACCCTGCGGACCAAGGCATGCGGCCAAGCCAAGGTGCGGTTGCCGAGCATGCGCCGCCAGCGCCGCTGGAAGACATGCTGGTGCCCGATGAGCGGCAGGCAGCGCCGTCGGACTTTGCCAGTTTGAGCGAGTTGGCGCTGCGGCAGTACGAGTCGCTGGCGGCCGAAACCAAGGCCAGTCTGTCCGACGTTGCCGTGCTGGTGCCGCAGTACGAACTGGGATCGGTCGAGGTGGCCGATGCTTCGACCATGGATGATACCGAACTGCCGGTCGATCGCTTGCGGCCGTTCAAGGAAACGACGCGTGGGGCCGTCGGCCTGTTGATGCGGTTCACCCCTCAATGAAGTTGCCGTCCATGAAGCCTTCGCGCCGTTTCGCCGCCCGCGGTTGCTGTCGCCGGCGGCCCCAACCGATCGCTGAAGCGTGTCTGCGGCTGTTGATGGCCGTGGCCTGCTGCGTCGCAGGCTCTGCGGGAGTTTCGGCGAGCGAGGCGGCCGTCGATCCCGACTCGCTGGCGTGGCTGGTGCCGGCCGATGCGGGCCTGGTCGTTGAGGTGAAGAATCTGGCACCCGCCGCCGAGGCGTTTCTGACCGGCCCCTTGGGCCAGCGCTGGCAGCAGTTTCCTCCCTTGCGGCGCTGGTGGGAGCAGAATCGCGAGGGGGCGTTGCGGATGATCGACGACGTGGGCCGGTATCTCCAGGTTCCGCCCCGCGACATCTGGTACGACGTCTTTGGCCACCGCGTGCTGCTGGCTGCCTGGCCGCCGCAGATTGCGGCCAAAGACAACGACGCACCGGCGGCCGAGGATACAGAGGGGCAAACGCCGCGTCCGCAGCATCCCGACGCGCTGCTGATCCTCCGTGCAAAACAGGCTGACACCCTGGCTCGGCTGGT
The DNA here is from genome assembly GCA_937927735.1 of uncultured Planctomycetales bacterium. Taxonomy (GTDB): domain Bacteria; phylum Planctomycetota; class Planctomycetia; order Pirellulales; family S012-138; genus CALBRZ01. The sequence goes on along the minus strand of CALBRZ010000030.1, from coordinate 13,504 downwards.
CGAAGGTTTCTGCTCCGCGCAACAGCGCTTTGAGCAGGTGCAATGGACCGAGCTGTCTTACAACGGCGTGGCCATCAAACGCGGTGCGAGCCAGCGCCGGCCTGACCTGTACGTCGCCCTGCTGGGCGATACGGCGCTAGTAAGCGATACGCGTCGCGTAATCGAAGCGGCGATCAATCTGGCATCTGGCCGTACCCGCCGCGAGCAGTCGTTGGCAGCCACGGCTGCCTATCGCCGCGCGGCGGCCGCGCTGCCGCAGGCGTTCACCGCGTGGCTCTTCATCCCGGCTCCGGCGTGGAACGACGCCCTGGCTGCCGATGCCGCCACCAGTTCCGGCCGCGCGCAGCAAGAGAAACAGCAGTTCCTCGCCCTGTGGCAAGGGCTGAATTCGCTCAACGTGACCGTACAGTTGGACCGGCAGATTGTCGTGCAGGGGCTGGTGCAGCTCGATGGCACGCGTTGGCCCAAGCCCGTCCAGACGGTGTGGGACGCCGTGAGCGGCCCTACGGCCCTGGCCAGGCAGATGCCTGCCGAGAGCCTGGTAGCGGTTGCCGGCAAGCTCGATATGGCGATGGTGGTCGATGGCATCGTCGGCCAGTCCGGGCAGCGACAACCTGAGGGCTGGCGGTTGGTCCGCAATTGCCTGGCCGTGCTGGCGGGCGACTTTGGCGGATACGTGATCGACGGCCAAGGCGATCTGCCCGTCGATTGGGTGCTGGCCGCCTCGGTGTTGCCGCGGTGGAAGGATGTTACGGCAGCGGGCACGCCCGGCGAGTTCCTGCAAGTGGCGCTGGGAGAACTGTTAGGTCTGGCTTCGCTCCAGCGGCCCGAACTGACCGTGCAGTACGAGCCCGCTGGGCAACACACGTTGCTGGTTCTCAAATACGCGCCGGCGGCAGAACCCACGCGGCAGGTCGCGCTGGCCGTAGCGAAGGATTGGCTTTGGGCTTCATCGTCGCCGCCGGCGATGGAGCATGCCCTGGCCGATGGAGGCGAACGGCTCGCAGATGCGGCGGCCTTTGCCGGTTCATTTCCCAAGGAGTTGCCGGCTCCTAGTGGATTCTTCTATGTGAACGCCGCGCGAAGCCGGGCATTGCTCGAAGCACGCGGCGAACAGCTCGCCAGGGCGATTGCCGAGGCACGCCATCAGGATGTGAACCGGGTGAGCCGCGGCTTGCGGCAACTGCATGCGGTGTTGGAGCTGTTCGATCGGGCCTTGGTTGCCACGCAGATCACCGCCGATGCGGCTCGGCTGGCGGTGACCGTAGCCGCCGACTGACGCGGGCGACAAAAGGGCCAGTCCGTAAAAAGCAACAGGCCGCGCCCGTGGGTTGGCGCGGCCTGCTAGCTTCGGCGGGCACGGCGAACTCGTTTGCCAGGTACTCCCACGAAGTGCCTGGCCGCGTCCGGCCCACTGCATTCTTGTGCTTCGACTTAGGTCGCTACTGGCCTTTCGAACCCCTCGTGCGGCTGCCCATCACCCCTGGCCGCCCCAAGTGCTCATTACCGTCAACTGCTGCCCTGGCGAATGACTGCCTGCCACTGCACTTCGCCGGGACGCGGTTGCCTCGGCCACGCGAGTGCTCAAACGTGTTTGCGATAACCGAGGTTCTTGATCACCGTCAACAGTTCTTCGTACGTGACGAAGCGGCGGTGGTGCAGCAGCTTGTATTCATCGACCTTCAGCGCCAGTTCGCGAGCGTCGGGCGACAGCTCGGAATAGGTGCTGGAGAATTGCCGCCGATCCCGACCCGGCGCGACCCCCGGCGAGTCGTGAGATCTGCGATCGATGAAAGGCTGTGCGGCAGGCAGGCTCATACTATCGAACTCCTTAAGAAATGACGCGACGGACTGTGCCGATGAGGGCGTTGCCGCGTTCCGACCGCGGTGCCAGTGAGCAGGTAAAACCGGCATGACTAACCCAAGTGGGGTGCAAATGGATGGGCGCACAGCGGACGTGCCGGTGTCCAGCTTGGGTAGTTGGCGGAGCCGGTTTGACCGTTGTCAACCGACACTGCAACGCATTGACACCGTGGAAAACTACCTCATGGATGGGCCGGGTCAAAATCTCAGCGATCGAATTTCGGCCATTCTTGCCTGACGGCGAGTCCATGTTTACCAGTGGCAACACTTGTTACCGATGCGCAACACCACCACCGGGTTACGACACCGCCCTGAGTGGTGAATGATCGCTGCGATTGCTATGATCGAAACAACAAACACCTGACCTGCAACCCGCAGCTTGTGAGGATTCGATACCGTGAGCCAAGGTTCGGAAAACTCCCTCCAGCCGACCGAAGGCTGGCACTGCAGCCACCTGTACTACACCTTCGACCGCCGCGTGCTGGCGCAACTGGGCGATGTTGCCGCCGCCCGCGAGGAAGTCATCGCCATCCTCGCCCCCCAGGGGCCGGATGCACCGCAGCGGCTGCAAACCACGATCGTGTCGGGACAAAAGGCCGACTTCGGGCTGATGGTCATGGACCCCGATCCCTTGCGGATTGACAGCGTGCATCAGCGGCTGATGGCCTCGCGGTTGGGCGTGGCCATCAATCCGGTGTGGTCGTTCATCTCGCTGACCGAGGTTTCCGAATACGTGCCGACCGTCGAGCAGTACGGTCAGCGTTTGATCGCCGAAGGCGAAACCGAAGGCAGCCCCGCCTACCTGGCCAAGCTCAAGGCGTACGAACAGCGCGAAAGCGTGATGCGCAAGCAGCGGCTGACGCCCGACTTCCCGGACTGGCCGGCCACCTGTTTCTATCCCATGAACAAGTGGAGAATTCCCGGTGCCAACTGGTTCACGCTTCCCTTCAGCGAGCGCAACCGCTTGATGGCCGAGCACGGCCGCACCGGGATGACGTTCGGCGGCAAGGTCACGCAGTTGATCACCGTCGGCATCGGCCTGGACGACTGGGAGTGGGGCGTCACGCTGTGGGCCCGTAACCCCGAGTACCTCAAGCAGATCGTCTACCGGATGCGGTTCGACGAAGCCAGCGCCAAGTATGCCGAGTTCGGGCCGTTCTACACCGGCTATATCTGCACGCCGGCGCAGATGCTCGACCACTGCCGTATTGGCGTCACCGGTTAACACGCAAGCTGACTTCCTCAAGGGGGAGGGTTCACCATGGTGCCAGCGACTCTTGCTCAAGCGGTGCGCACGCACTTGGTGTTGGCGTCGCGCCGGACCACCGCCACAGCCATGCTGGCCATGGTCGCGGCCGCGATGGCTGTCTGGAGTCACGGCGCGCTTTCGTGGGGCGTGGCCGGTGAACCTGCGCAGCACCGCGGGGAACTTGCCCGGCAGTTGGCGCCGTACTATCAACCGCCCCAGGAGTTTGCCGGCGACCTGATCACGTATGCCTCGCCGCTGAAGTTTGCCGATGGCTCCACCGTTCGCACGGCCGAGGATTGGCAGCGCCGCCGTAAGGAAATCCTCGATGCGTGGTACAAGCGGCTGGGCGGCCGGTTGCCGCTGCTCAAACAGCCGCAAGTCAAGCATCTGGAAACGGTGCAACGCGACGGCTACCGCGAAACCAAGGTCCACGTGCAGATTTCGGATAAGGGACATCTGGCCGAAGGATACCTGCTGGTGCCCGATGGCCCTGGGCCGTTCCCCGCCGTGCTCGTTCCGTTCTATGAACCGCTGACCAGCATCGGGCGCGGCCAGCGCGGGCAAGGCACGCACGACTACGGCCTGCAACTGGTGAAGCGGGGTTTTGTCACGCTTTCGATCGGCACGCCGGGCTCCGTCGAAAAGCCGGGCCTCGACACGCGGCAACTGCTCGTCGAAGCCGGCATCGAGTTCGATCGCCAGCCGCTGCTGCTCTTGGCAGTAACGGCAGCCAATTGCCACACGGCGCTGGCCCAGATGAAGGAAGTCGATCCGCAGCGGATCGGCATCATCGGCCTGTCGTACGGTGGCAAGTGGTCGATGTTTGCTTCGTGCCTCGACGATCGCTTCGCTTGCGCGGTGTGGTCCGACCCCGGCATCGTCTTCAACGAAGAGAACCGCAACGTCAACTACTGGGAACCGTGGTACCTGGGCTACGAGCCGGGCGTGCAGCGCAAGCCGGGGGTGCCTTCGGATGAGAATCCGCGGACCGGGCTGTACAAGCGGATGGTGGAGGCCGGCGAAGACCTGGTCGACCTGCACGCCTTGATGGCTCCGCGACCGGTACTGGTTTCCGGCGGCACCGAGGACCCGCCCCGCAACTGGCGAGCCCTCAATCACCTGGTCGCTTTGAACAAGCTGCTGGGCTATGAGAACCGCGTGGCCATGACCGCCCGCGAAACGCACCGCCCGACGCCGGAGGCACTGGAGCTGGAACTGGCGTTTCTGGAGTATTGGCTCAAGCCGTAGCCGGCCTTTGCTGGATCTCGCGGCGCTGACCTGCTTCTGCAACCGCGGCTTGGGAAAGGCCCCGCGAAATCTTTGGGCGCGCCAAAAGGTTGCGGTACAATCGGCGGCAATGGCCGTTCGGCCAAGTCCGCCGGACTTCGCCCCGGCGACGTGGGCGCATTGGCCACTGGTCGGCGTTTGTGCCGCGTAACGCAAACGCCGCTACCGTTGGCTCCCTTCTTTCCTAGCGGAACAACCCATGCGCAAGCTGCCTGGCAGCGACTGTCGCGCCGTGGCCGGCCGTGCAAACGGTCCGGTGGGCGACCGTGGTATTGCGCATCACCGGCGCCGCGGGTTTCTGGTCGTGTTCTGGCTGGCGACCGTCTTCGCCACCGCAGGCATTTGGCAGCCGTCGGCCCTCGCTCAGGACGAGGTGCTCACGCCCGAAAGTCCTGAAGTCAAAGCGGCGGTTCAGCGCGGCGTGCAGCGGCTGATCGATCAGAGGCAGCCCAGCTCGCCGGGCAGGTTGTATCTGGCGGCGCTGGCCATTGCCAAGAGCGGCCAGGCGAACCATCCCAAGGTTCAGCAGGCGCTTCAGTCGATTGCCACGATGTACGGCGGACAAACGCCGCCGCGGCTGGAATATGAGTCGGTGTACCGCACTTCGGTCGCGATCATGCTCCTGGTCACGCTCGATCCGCAGCGGTTTCGCAACGAAATCGCCGTGCTGAGCGAACACCTGATGAGCATGCAGCGGCGAATGGGCGCCTTCTCCAATCCGCCGACCACGGTCAACTACGGCGACACGTCGATGACGCAGTACGCGGTGCTCGCGTTCTGGGAAGCCGAGAAAGCCGGCGTGCGCATTCCTCCGGAACGCTGGCAAGCGGTGGCGGCATGGTTGCTGCGCACGCAAAAGCCCAACGGCGGTTTCGCTTACAACCCCGAAACGGGCGACTCGCCCGTCACTCCCAGCATGACCGCGGGCGGCCTGGGATCGTGTTATATCATTGCGGCCCGCACCGGGCTGACCAAACCCGTCGAGCGGCCGCGCGATCCCAACATGCCTTCGGTACTCAAGCCGGTGGAAGAAAAGCAGGCCGCGAGCGCCAACCGCCTGGCCATCGATGTGGCGGCGCTCCAGGCCGCGCTTCAACGGGGCGACGCCTGGTTTGCCCAAAACGGCACCGTGCAAGTCCGCAGTTACCAGTACTACTACCTGTACAGCTACGAGCGGTACCGCAGCTTCCGCGAGTATGTCGAAGGCTATTCGCCGCCGGCGCCGCAGTGGTACGACCAGGCGGCGAGGTTCATCCTCGAGGCCGAAGATCCCAAGGACGGCTGGAAGAACGACGTCGATAACGCCTTCGCCGTATTGTTCCTCTTGCGTTCCACCCGGCAGAGCCTGCTGGCGGGCGGAGCGATGGACCTCGAGGGCAAAGGAACCCTGATCGGTGGACGCGGCCTGCCGCTGGGCGTGCCCGAGCTGGAAATGCGCTCCGGCAAGATCGTGGTGAAGCCGCTCTCTGGACCGGCTGAAGAAATGCTGGACGTGCTGGGCAATCCCAACGATGCGCGGTTTGCCCAGGCGGTGGAGGGCGTCCAGCGGTATGCCGAGACGGCCGACGAAAAACAGCTTTCGCCGCTGGTGGCCCGGCTGCGGCAGTTGGCCCAGAACGATGATCCGGCGGCCAGGGCCGCGGCCATCACCGCTTTGGGACGCGCCCGCAACTTGGACGACGTGCCGCTGTTGATCCACGCGCTCCAGGATCCCGATGATCGCGTATCGCTGGCCGCGCGCGACGCGCTGCGATACGTCAGCCGCAAGCTGCAAGGGTTCGGGCTGCGTTACCCGGCCACCGTGGCCGACAAGCAAGCGGCGGCCAAGAAATGGGGGCAGTGGTATCTGGCGATTCGGCCTGGTGCGGAGTTGCAACCGTGAACGTATCGGCTCCCGGCCCAGCCTCCCCGCCTCGGCTCGACGCGGCCCCGCGTCAGCGTTTTCAAGTCACGCCCTACGACCGTGCCTCCAGCCTGTTGATCGCCCTGCTGATTCTGGTGGGGGCGATCGTGGTGGGCATGTTCGCCATCTGGCTGACCAATCGCGTGTACGTGCCCAACGTGACCGTACCGGTTGAGACCGAGAACGTTGGCGGCAGCGAGGACGGTTCGCTCGGCGAAGGCCAAGAACTGGGGGTGCCCGAGGAGGAAATGCTGGCCGAGACCGACCTGGCCGAACCCCAGTTGCAAGAAACGGTGGCCATGATCACCGATGCCTTGGCCGATCAACTGGCCAACCTCGATGATCCTCTGCTCAACGCCGAGCTGGAAGCCAGCGTCCGCCAGCAGGGTGACAGGAAGGGTTCGTCGGCTCCGCTGGGCAGCGGGGAGGGAACCGGTGGCGGTTTTGCCCGGGCGCAGCGGTGGCGAATTCAGTTCGATAACACCACGCTCTCGGCATACGCGAGGCAGTTGGATGCCTTCGGGATCGAACTGGCCGCGATTCGGCCGGGCCGCGTGGAGTACGCATGGGGCTTTAGCGGCGGCGGCAAACCGCAGCGCCGCGTGGCCGAGGCCGATGCACAAGAGGAGCGGCTGTACATGTCGTGGCAGGGCGGCACCCTGCAACAGTTCGACATGCAACTGCTCCAGGCGGCCGGCATCGATCCGCGGGGTAAGATCATCGTGCAGTTTTATCCCGAAGCCGTCGAGAACCGCCTGGCCCAGTTGGAACGCAGTTTCGCCAACCGCGAGCCCAACCAGATCCGGCGGACTACGTTTGGCATTCGCATGACCAACGGCCAGGCCGACTTTTACGTCATCAGCCAGGAGCCGCTGTAAACAGCGCGGCTGCGTGCTGGCCACTTCCCATCCAATCAACTCCTGCGAAATAGCGTCGCGCCCACTATGGAAGCTGTACTTCAGATTGTCGGGAATACCATCTACGGCGCCCTTGCGCTAGTGGCCCTGTGGGGCCTGTTCTGCGTGCTGGTGGTCTGGCGGCGCGTGTCGGCCGCCGGGTTCCGCAGCGAAGACGCCCAGGATGCCTTCCTGGACGAAGTCGATCGGTTCCTGGCCGTCGGCGACTTGGAAGGGGCGAGCGCCCTGTGCAACAGCAACCCCAAGGCGGTGGCCCAGCTTGCGGGCCTCACCCTTGATCACCATCCGTTGGGCTACGCCAAGCTGCGGGCGGTGGTGGCCGATCGGTTTCAGCGCGACTATCTCGCCGACCTGGAATACCGGCTGAGCTGGGTATCGACCGTGATCAAGGCGGCTCCCATGCTGGGGCTGCTGGGCACGGTGATCGGCATGATGGGTGCGTTCAGCAAGCTGGCCGGCAGCCGCAACGTGAGCCCCGACTCGCTGGCCAGCGATATTTCGGTCGCTTTGATCACCACGGCGCTGGGGCTGGCCATCGCCATTCCGTTGGTACTGTGCATGGCCAGCATCAACGTGCGGATTCGCAAGCTGGAAGACCTGACCGGCGCCGGCCTCACGCGATTCTTCGAGTCGTTCAAGCAGGCGCTCAAGCTCAGAGGCGCCGCGTGAAGCCGTCGGCTCCGGCTGCCTGCCAAGCCGCCTGGGTTTGTCTCTCAGCGTTTCCGCGATCGCCTAGTGACGTTGTTCAACAGAAGGCATCAGCCATGGTCACCGCGCCGTTTGTGGATCCGGACCTGGAAGCCTTGGAAGAAGGCGACGATCAAAAGCCGCTGTTGCCGCGGCGCCGACCGGCGCTCGATGCCGAGATGGACATCACGCCGATGATCGACGTCACGTTCCTGCTCTTGATCTTCTTCCTGGTGAGTTCGATTGCCGATCCTTCGCAAGCGATTGACCTGCCGGCGGCCGAGTATGGCGACGGTGTCGATTCGCGCACGACCGCGCCGGTAACACTGGTGGCCGGCAGCTCGCCGGACATGCCGCTGATCTTTCAGGCGGAAGGACGCGACGAAGCGGCGCTGCTGCCCGATGACGAGGCCTCGCAAATGGCGGAGCTCGAGGATTACTTCACCCAGGCGATGGCCGAAGGCAAGACCGCCGTACTGATCCTTGCCGAGCGCGAAGTACGCTACCGGCACATCGCGCGCATTACGCGCCTGGCCGGGCGCCTGGGCTTGACCGTTCACGTGGCGGTGATGGAGGCGCACTGAGCATGGCCGCCAAGACCACGCTCCAGGTGTTTCGCTGCGGGCAGTGCCGCCAGCCGCTGCGCGCCCGGCCTGCCGACGTGGGCCGGCGCTTCCGCTGCGTGCACTGCGGGGCCTGCGGAAAGGTGCCGCCGCTGGGGACGGCCGATGATCCTGCCGCGCAGGCCGACGAGCACCTGCCGGAAGCTGATACCCGGCTGGGCGAGGGCCAGGAGTTTTCGTTCCGCCGGCAGTCTCAAGAAGACGATGGCATGGATATGACGCCGATGGTCGACGTCACGTTTCTGCTGTTGATCTTCTTCATGATCACCGCGTCGTTCAGCCTGCAAAAGTCGCAGGAGATGCCGGCCTTGGACCGGAGCGAAGCGGTTTCCCAGCGGCGCACGATCGAGGAGCTGGAGCAGGACGACGATTACATCATCGTGCGGATCGACCAGGACAGCGTGATCTGGGTGGACGAGCACGAGGCTCCTACGCGGCACGAACTGCTGGCCCAATTGCGCGATCTGCGCGAAGCCGGCCCCAAGGCGCCCAGCAACCTGCTGGTGTACGCACACGGCGATGCGCTGCACGAGAAAGTGGTGATGGTGCTCGACGTGGGCAACGCCCTGGGCTTCGAGCACGTGCGCATCGCCGCCGACGAAGCGGATCAATAGCCGCGGCGGCATACTTGGTTACAGGCGGGGGCGGCTTAACGGCTCCAGCGGTAGGTCGCCACCATGCGCTGCGCGGGTTCATGGCGCTGGCGGTGCAACCGGCAGGGCACCAGCGGCACGAACATCATGCCCATGCGGTTGGGCGGTTCGCTGGGAGCAACGGCTTCGACCGGCGAGTCGAAACCAAAGTCGGTCAGCTCCTGCGTGCTTCGCCGAATGACGTGGCCGTTTTCGTCCTGCTCCTTGGTCGTCTGGCTGACGATGCCGCCGGGCAGCTCAAGTACCTGCACGCTCAGCGTGACCACCGTCCCGCCCTGCTGCTTGTGGACGGTCTTGATGTGGCTGGCGGTGTACGTCTTGCCCAGCACTTTGTGCGGCATGTCCAGCGCCACCACGTAGCTGCTGGTCTGGCTCTTGGGCTGGGCCTCGCCGTGCTGGGTCACGGTCACGTCGCGCCGCAGGGTGAACGGCCGGACCTGCCGGCAGTAGAACGTGCGGGCGACCACGTGCTGCACGGCCGACTCGGCCACGGTTTCCAGCACCGTGCAAGGGTAGCGGTGGTTGTCGATGGTGAGGTCGGCCTGCTCGGCCACGCGGGTTTGGGCGGCCTGGTCGTACGGCAAATCGTCGTAGGTGCGCTTGATGATTTGCGGCGTGGCCTCGAACCGCTTGCCCAGCACTTCGACGGTGGATTCCACCTTGAGGGTGTAATGCTGCTCATCGAGCGACAGCAGGGTGGTCTTGGTCTGGGTAACCGTGGTGCGGACCACGCGGCCGTGCGGATCGAGCGTTTCGCTGGTGGTGCGGGTCAGTTGCCAGGCACCGGGTGAGAAGCGGCCCCAGGGATGATGCTCGGGGGGCAGCAATTGGGAGTTGGCGGCGCGCCCTTCGCTAAGCATGACCAGCACCGCGGCCAGGCACGTCCAACAGATGACATGTCGGCTGATGTTGTTCACAGCAGTCTCCGCAGCCGCAAACCGCTCGCGCGGACCATCATTGAGCCGACTGGGTAGGCGGGAAGGCCGGGCGGGCGCATGGGCTCAACGGAAGGCATTTACCGTCGCTCAAATGTAGCGGATTGTTTGGTGCATTTCACGTAGTCTCCCTAGTTTTTCCAGCGGAGCAGACTTTACGTCGCGCGTTTGGGGCCCCCAAAGTGCCGCACGGGCCGCTCAGCCGGGGTAATGCCAGCGTTGCAAGCATCGCTAGCTATTGGAGATACGTCAAAGCGGCACACGCCCCGCGACAGCCCTACCCCTAGGCGCTCGCGGCCCAACCCGCATAATGGCCTTTGGTAAGCAGATGAGCTTTTTGTCGTGGCTTGTGGGCAGAAATGGCGCCAAGCCAAATTGGTAACTTTAACGATTCCTCTTTGGAGATCTCCATGTATCGAAATCTGAGTACGCAGGCCCTGGGTTTCTTGGCGCCCCAGAACGAGCAGATTGAGATGGCCCTGTCGTACGGGTTTCGCGGCATGGACCTCGACTTGGTCGACTACGCGCAGCAGGTGGAAGCGCGCGGCGAGAAGATGGCCCGCCGGCTGATCGACAGCGCCGGGATCAAGTTGGGGTGCTTCCGGCTGCCGGTGGATCTGGAAGCCGACGAAACCAAGTTCAAGAGCCAGGTGGCCCGCCTGGGGGGCATGGTGCAGTACGCCGCACAGTTGGGCATCACCATCGGCCAGACCTTCATCCAGCCTGCCAGCAATGAGCTGCCGATGCACGAGAACTTTGAGCGGCACCGTGCCCGCCTGCTCGAGATCGGCAACGTGTTGGGCGCAGCCGGTTTGCGGCTGGCCGTGGGCTACAACGCCGTGGCCTCGGCCCGGCAGGGCAAGTCGTTCGAGTTTATCTACACCTTTGACGCGATGTGCAAGCTGTTGGAAGCCGTCAACAGCCCGCACGTCGGTCACAGCCTGGACCTGTGGCAGAACTACATCTGTTCGGCCGGCATCGATCAGTGGCAGGGCTTGGGGCCGGAGAAGATTTTCGCGGTGCGCGTCTCGAGCGCTCCGGCCAATGTTGCCGCGGCCGAGCTGGATGAGCAGCATCGGCTGATTCCCTCGCTGGAAGGTCCGATTCGGCTGGTCGATGCGATCAATGCCTTGAAGGCCATGAACTACCAGGGCCCCGTCACCCCGGTGGTGCACCGCTCGGTGCTGGCCGGCAAACGCCGCGATGAGATCGTGCGCGTGGTCGGTCGGGCGATGAGCGAGCTGTGGCACGCCGCCGGCCTGGGCCCGCTGCTGACCTTCAACATCGGCGAAGTGGCCAGCAACGGCGCCCACGAGGTCGAGGAAGCCCCCGAGCCGGAAGAGTCGTCGGCCAACTAACTTGCACGTCGCGCGCACGCCTCCGTGAGCCCTGGGCACTGCACGGTGCCGCGGTGGCCGGCGGCGGGGGCAACGGGGTTGCCCGGCGCGCTGTTCCGGGGGGACGCATTGTCTCTTGCCGTTGGGAATCGCCTCGGCGTAAGATATTTACAGAGTTCCTTGTGAAATTTCTGTCGCAACATTCGCATATTGGGAGCGTGCAAGCATGGCGATCACTCTGACGGAAAGGGCCGCGAACGAGGTCAAGAAGATCATGGAAGAGCAGAACCTCGGCGAGAACACCGTCTTGCGCGTGAGCGTCGTTGGTGGCGGTTGCAGCGGGTTCAGCTACAGCTTGCGGTTCGCCGAAGACCTGAACACTGAGAACGACCACCAGTACGACTGGCACGGCGTGAAGCTGGTCGTCGACAAGAAGAGCGCCTTGTACCTGGACGGCACCACTGTCGATTTCCACGACGGCATCGACCGCCGTGGCTTCACCTTCGATAACCCCAACGCCGTCCGGACCTGCGGTTGCGGCAGCTCGTTCCAGGCCTAACCTGGTTTGCCCGGGGGGAGACGGCCCCCCTGCGGCCCTGATCGCCTGTCCGCGGGCAATCGCTCCTATAGCAAGAGGCGACCGACCATCACACGCCTTACCAGGTAAGCGATCCTGTTAGCACTCACGACGCCTCCGGCACCGAGTTGTGCCGGGGGCGTTTTTTTGTTGCCGCGATTGGGTGGTTCGCAATCGCTTGTACGGCAAGCAGCGATTGCGACCAAGCCGGCGCTTGAGTGCAAGCTGTCGCCGACCGTAAAATTGCGTTGCTTCTCAGGTTGCCACGTCGTTGAATGTCTGTTGGCTTGGCCGCAGCGCCGCTTGATTTGGCAGGCGGCAACTATCGTCTGGGGGGGCGGTGGCAGTACGCGGCCGGTCTGCAAACCTGGTGGCGGCGTCTCACCCCAAAATCACAACCGCATGTTCCGATGCTTGCAACGATCGAACATATCGAAAACGTGATCGCCAACTACCAGGCGGCTGCCAAGGCGAACCGCGCGACGCCGGGCCGTGTCGGTAATGTGATCGAGATCACGCCGGAGTTGGCCGACGAGGTGATGATCACCGCCGACTTGCACGGCAACCGGCGCAACTTTACCGCCATCCGGCGGATCGCGGCGCTGGACAAGAACCCGCGGCGGCATCTGATCCTGCAGGAGGTTTGCCACGGTGGTCCGACGTACCCTGGCAACGGCGGCTGCATGTCGCACACCATGCTGGAGGACGTGGCCCAGCTCAAAGCCCAGTTCCCCAATCAGGTTCACTTCCTGATGAGCAATCACGAACTGGCCGAGCTGACCGATTACCCGATCCTCAAGCAGAAGAAGATGCTCAACCTGCTGTTCCGCCTGGGACTGCAGGAGGCGTACGGCGCGGCGCTGGAGAAGGTGCGCGAGGCGGCCCTGCCGTTTCTGCGCAGTTGTCCCCTGGCGGTGCGGCTGCCCGGCGATGTGGTGGTGTGCCACAGTGCCCCGGCCAACTTCGATGCGCGGCGGTTCGACCTGAGCATCTTCGATCGCGAACTGGACGCCGGCGACTTCATCGAACACGGTGACCTGTTCAACCTGGTGTGGGGCCGCGACTACTCGCCCGAGAATGCCGCAGCGTTCGCCCAGGCGATCAACGCCAAGGTGCTGATCCACGGTCACGAGCCGTGCCCCGAGCAGGGGTACGCGGTGCCCAACGAGATCCAGATCATCCTCGATTGCTGCGGCTCGAAGGCGGCCTACCTGATGGTGCCGACCGACCAGGCCTTTACACACGCGCAATTGGTGGAGAAGATTACGCTGCTGCCGGCCTGAGCGGGGCGGTCCGGGCCACCTTGATCCCACTCACGGAGGGCAGGCATTTTTCGCGGAAATTCTCTTAACAACTCACTCTTGCAAGCCGAAAAAACCATCGTATAATTCACACGAAATCCCGGTGATTAACGGGGCCGTAGCTCAATTGGTTAGAGTACCGGACTGTCGATCCGGTGGTTGCGGGTTCGAG
>CALBRZ010000029.1 GCA_937927735.1 uncultured Planctomycetales bacterium | reverse complement strand
TCACCTTATGGCTCGGCGACTAAGCAACTCCTAGCTTTTTGGACACGCTCTTAGCTTAATTCACGCGTGCGGTATAGCAAGTTAGGTCCCATTCATTCCGGCGGAGACCCATCATGACATCTGCCCGGCCCAATCCATCGTGGTCGTTCTGGCTGGCTGCGCTAGCGCTTGCCGCAGGCCCGCTGTGCGCTGACGGCCTGGGCGACGACCGACCCGCCCGGCCGAACTTCGTCATCATCAATATCGACGACTTGGGATATGGCGACGTCGGCCCCTTTGGCGGAAAGCATCCCACGCCGAATTTGGACCGCATGGCCAAGGAGGGCCGGCGGCTCACCAGCCACTACGCGGCGCCGGTGTGCTCGCCGTCCCGGGCGTCGCTGCTCACCGGCTGCTATCCCAAACGGGTGTTGCCGATCCCGCACGTGTTGTTCCCGGCCAGCGCCGTGGGCCTGCATCCCGATGAAGTAACCGTGGCCGAGCTGCTCCGCGAGCAAGGTTACGCCACCGCCTGCATCGGCAAGTGGCACCTGGGCGACCAGCCGGAGTTTCTGCCCACGCGGCAAGGCTTCGACTACTACTTTGGCCTGCCGTACTCCAACGACATGGGCCCGGCCGAGGACGGCGCCAAGAGCAGCTTCGGCCAGACGGTGCGGCGCCCACGTAACAACCAGCAGCCGCAGCGCGACGAGGCCGGCATTCGCGGGTTTGAGCAGCCGCCGCTCCCGCTACTGGAGAACGAAACGGTGATCGAGCGCGTCCGCGGCCCGGAGCAGACCCAGCTCACGCGGCGTTATACGGAAAAGGCCGTAAAGTTCATCCGCGAGCATCGCGACCGGCCATTCTTCGTCTACCTGCCGCACACCGCGGTGCACTTCCCGCTTTACCCTCATGAGGATTTTCGCGGCCGCTCGCAGGCCGGCTTGTTCGGCGACTGGGTGATGGAAGTGGACTGGAGCGTGGGCCAGGTGCTCGACACGCTCCGCGAACTGAACCTGGCCGAAAAGACGCTGGTGATCTTCACCTCCGACAACGGCGGCGCGCCCCAGCACGGCGCCAGCAACAGCCCCTTGCGCGGCCGTAAGGGCGACACGTTCGAGGGCGGCATCCGCGTGCCGACCATCGCCTGGTGGCCGGGCGTGGTGCCGGCCGGCACGTCGACTGGCGAGATCACCACCACCATGGACGTCTTGCCCACGCTGGTCCACCTGGCCGGCGGTTCGCTGCCGCGGGACCGCCGCATCGACGGCGTGAACGTGTGGCCGGTGATCGCTGGCACGGCCGACAAGCAGCCGCCGCGCACCGAGTTCTATTACTTCCGCGGCTTGGAACTGCGGGCGGTTCGCTCCGGCCCCTGGAAGCTCGACCTGCACAGCGGCGAGCTGTACCACCTGGAACGCGACCTGGGCGAAATGACTAACGTGGCCGCCCAGCACCCCGACGTGGTGCAGCATCTGAAGGCCCTGGCCGCGAAGATGGAGAGCGACCTGGGCACCACCGGCATCGGCCCCGGCTGCCGCCCGCTCGGCCGCGTGGAAAGCCCACTGCCGCTGATTAGCCAAGACGGCACGATCCGCCGTGGGTTTGAGGCGAAGTGACTAATACGTGCCTTTGCGCATGCGCCGTTAGGCGATTGCTTTACCCTGCCGCGACCTCCGATAATCGTTCGCATCACCACCAATTGCTGCTACGCCACCCGATATCCTACGGTTGGGCAAGTTGCTGGGCGCGGCGAATATTGAACGTTGGCGCAGTTTCGCACGGCTCGCAGTGCCGTGGCACGCGCATCATGGCGAGTCCGCACGCTTGCAAAGACAAACGCGTAAGTAGAAGGCGCGTTCTCTAATGCGGCTGGCAGATGCGGCTCTAACCGGCGTTGCCGCTATCCGCCGTAAGATGTCTCGCGAGGTATTCCACCGGGTGTTCGGCCTGGCGGCCGGTGGCTTCCCAGATCTGGTGTCGGCAGGAGAAGCCGGGGGCCACAATCGCCGCGTCCGCGGCTTCTTTCACGGCGGGGAATAGAACCCGGCCGCCGATCTTCATGCTGATCTCGTAATGCTCGTAGCCGAACGAGCCGGCCATGCCGCAGCAGCCGGAGTCCAACAGCCGCACGTTGTCGGTCACCTGCTTGCAGGCGGACACCGTGTCGGCCGCGCCGACCAGCGCCTTCTGATGGCAGTGGCCGTGCAGCACCACCGGTTGGGCATCCCGGGCAAGCGGCAGTTCGATCCCTTCGCGGGCCAGCAAGCTATCGAGCAGCAACACCTGCTTGGCCAGCCGCTGGGCGTCGTCGCCGGGCACCAGGTCCAGGTAATCGTCGGCCATTGTCAGCAGGCAGCTCGGCTCGGTGCCGACGATCGTGAGGCCCTCGCGGACATACGGTTGCAAGGTTGCCAGGTTCCGCCGGGCAAGCTCTTTGGCCTCGGGCACCAGGCCCTTGGAGATGTGGGGCCGGCCGCAGCATTCCAGGCCTGCCAGGATCACTTCATACCCGGCCGCCTCCAGCACCTGCACGGCCGAACGATTGACGTTGGGCTCGCAGTAACTGGTCAAGCAGTCGTCCAGCAGCACAATCTTGCCGCGCGGGGCGTGTCCGGATCGCTGCGTCCGCTTGGCTTGATGCCCTGCGAACCACTTACGGAAATGGTGGCGGTGGAACCGCGGCAGCTTGCGGCGGCGATCCACGCCCAAGAGCTTTTCTTGCAGCAGCGGCACGCCGGGCAGGTTCGCCAGCCGGTTCGAGATGGGGGCCAGGGCCGAGCCGATGCGGTTGAGCCGGGCCACGTTGGCCATCGCCTTCACACCCAGCGGCACGCCGTGCTTTTTGTAGTACTGGTGCAGGAACTCGACCTTCATCCGGGCCACGTCCACGTTCGATGGGCACTCGGCTTTGCAGCCTTTGCATTGCAGGCACAGGTCGAACGTGCGGAACAGGTTCTCGCCCGTCAGTTCCTCGGGCGGAAGATGCCCGGAGAGCACCAGCCGCAGCGCGTTGGCGCGGCCGCGGGTGCTGTGTTCCTCGTCGCCGGTGGCCATGAAGCTGGGGCACATTGTGCCGGTGCGCGTCTTGCGGCACACGCCTGAGCCGTTGCATAGTTCCACCGCCCGGGCAAAGCCGCCCTGGTCGGAGAAGTCGAGGCCCGTCTCGATCGGTAGCGTGCGATAGTCGGCGCCGTAGCGGAGGTTTTCGATCGGGCTGGGGCCATCGACCACCTTGCCGGGGTTCATCAGGTTGGCCGGGTCGAAGGCCGCCTTCACCTGCTTGAACGCCTGGTACAGCTTGGGGCCAAAGAGTTTTTCGTTGAGGAAGCTCCGGGCCAGGCCGTCGCCGTGCTCGCCGCTCATCGCCCCGCCGAACTCGATCACCAGGTCGCATACCTGGTGCGAGATGCGCTCGAGCATCAGCAGGTCGTCGCGGTTGGCGGCATCGACCAGCGGGCGGATGTGCAGGCAGCCCACCGAGGCATGCCCATAGAAGGCGCCGTCGGTGCCGTTGTTGTGCAGAATCTCGCGGAAGCGACGGACAAACTGCGGCAGCACCGACGGGTTCACGGCGGTGTCTTCGACAAAGGCCACCGGCTTGCGCAGCCCGGGGATGGCCATCAGCAGCGGCAGGGCCGCCTTGCGGCATGCCCAGATGTGGTCGCGGAGCTTGGGCTCAATCACCGGCAGCACGTGATACAAGCCGCGCTGGCCCTGCAGGCGGTCGAGCAGTTCGTCGCACCGCTGCTGCACCTCCTCGCGCGTTTCGCCGCTGAACTCGACGATGATTAGGCTTTCGGGATCGCCCACCACAAAGTCGAGATAGTTGCGGTACTCCAGGCTGCGGCGCGCCATGTCGATGATCATCTTGTCGATGAACTCGGCGGCCGACGGTTTGCAGGCCAGCGTGGCGGCCAGGGCGGCGCAGGCATCGTCGAGCGATTCAAAATGCAGCGCCACGATGGCCCGCTCGCGCGGCAGCGGCACCAGGTGCACGGTGGCCTCGGTGACGGTGGCCAGGGTGCCTTCGGCTCCAACGATCAGCCGTGCCAGGTTGAAGTTGGCGCCGGGGAACCGCTCAGCTTCACGCTGCCGCACCAGGGCCACGTTGACCGGCGGCTCGTACCAACTGCGCGTTTCCGGAACGAACTCGTCGAGGTTGTAACCGCTCACACGCCGCAGGATGCGCGGGTAGCGGGCCAGGATCTCGTCGCGGTTGGCCGCCACGATCTGCGGGATCTGCTGATGGATGCGGGCTTCGAGGCTGGTGCCCTGCTGGCGGGCCGCGAGCTGCTCGGGCGTCAGCCAGCCGAAGCGCGCGGTGCTGCCATCGGCCAGTACGGCGGCGACCTCGATCACGTGATCGACCATCTTGCCGTTGTGGATGCTGCGGGCGCCGGCCGAGTTGTTGCCGAGCATGCCGCCGATGTTGGCGCGGCTGCTGGTGGCCACATCGGGGCCGAACTGCAAGCCGTACCTGGCGGCCGCGGCGTTGAGCTGGTCGAGCACCACGCCGGGCTGGACGCGGGCGATGCTCTGCTGCGGATCGAGCTCGAGAATCTGGTTGAGATACTTGCTGAAATCGAGCACCGCGCCCGGCCCGATCGACTGGCCTGAGAGGCTGGTGCCACTACCCCGGGGAATGACCGGCACGCCGTGCTCGGCGGCCCAGGCGACTGTGGCTTGGACGTCGTCTGGCGTGCGAGGCACGACTACCGCTGCCGGGTGGATTTTGTACAAGCTAGCGTCGGTGCTGTAGAGCGCCCGGTGGTAGTCGTCGGTGTAAACATCGCCGGAAACGGCGTCGGCCAGGGCCTTGAATTGTCGCGGGGAGAGCGTCGGCTGGGAGACATTCATGGTTGTATCGGTTATGAAATCAGGCCGTCGCCAGAATCGCGTATCCGCCGGGTGAATCATTCTTGAAGGCGCCCCGCCCCTGTTTACATTGGGCAAGTGACGCTACGGCCAAGGTGTTGCCGCAGCCGCCGCGTGGGCAGCAGATACGCGGCCGGCGGCAGGCGTTGGTTGGCCCCGGCCGCCGAGCCAACCTGGTGCGGCTCGGCTGGGCAATTCGGGTGGGAGATCCCGGGCAGGATGCGGCCGTGGCACGGGGCTGGAATCGCAGCGGTTGGGTTCTCGCAGTCTGGTTGGTCGTTGGTTGGATTTCTGCCGTCGGTTGGTCGCCTTTCAGAAGTGTCGTTCAAGCCGGGCTGCCGCACGCGGGAGGCTGCCCGGGGGCGCCGAGGCAGCACGCAGGGCAAGATAGCAGTCGAAGTCGAGTTTGGTTGCCATGTCACGTACGCACAAGCCGGCCCCGGAAGAAGTTGAGCACCTGTTGCGCAACGCAGAATTGCGCGACGCCCTGGAGCCGTACTTCGACGAGTCTATCAGTCGCATCAATACGGCGGTACTGACTACTCCGGAGGAAAACGCGTACCTGGAGTCGCTGCTTGCTTGGGAGCAGACGCCCAGCATTCCGATCGGCCAGTGGTTCGATCCGCCGTTGGAGTTGCCGCCGGCCGACACGCTCGACGATCACGACCTGCACTTCGCGCTGTGGGACGCCATCGAACGATTGTACAGCCAGCGGATCGTTTTGGACTTTACCGATCACCTGACCGACCGCCAGCTGTACCGTATCATTGCCGAAGACATTCTGCCTAGCTGCGAGAAAAAGCTCGATCTGCCCGGTAATTATCTGCACTGGGATTGCGCCAACGTGAGCGGCAATCCGGAAATCTGGCTGCGTTACTACGCGACGGAAGAAGAACGCTGGGCCTGGGCGGAAGCCACCGACCAGGTGCCGCCCCCGGCTGAAACGCCGCCCTACGTGCGGCGGATGCCCCGCCCGCCGGTAATGTAAACGGCATTGGCGGCTGCATCGGTGGGCGCAGTCGCGCCTGTTTCTGGGCTGTGGCTCGCATGGCTGTTGATTGCTCGCGGCGCACGCACGAGGCGGGGGCATTACACGACGGAGACCAACCCCGCCATGGCCGTCGATATCCTGGTGATGCCGCTGGCCCGATATATTTCGGGCAACTATATCACGCCGCATATGGAGCAAATCTGGAAGCTCCAGGGCGTGTATAAAATCTTCAGGCCCGCGGTTGCCGAAGAGGACGCGGTCCACGAGATTCCGCCGGGCGTGCCCTTGGGCGGGTTGGAGGCCGAGCCTCGCTGTGCTGCTCTTTCCGCGGAGCTGGTCGAACAGTTGGCCCGGCAGCCGGAGCTGGCCGGGGCTCTTTGGGACGAAGCGGCCGAGCCGGCCTTCTTTGGCCGGGTACAGCACGAGCCGCTGTGGTCGCTGCGGTGGCAGGCGGCTGCCTTGGACGAGGAAAAGCCGTCGCTGTGGCAGCGGATTGCCCGGCGGTTGTTGGGACGGCCGCCGGCGCGCAGTGCTGTGGCGCTCGCGGCGGCCAATATCTTTGTGCCCGGTGCGTTCGACGAACCGTTCGAGCTGGAAGCCCCCGGCGGCCTGGGCGTGTACGACTGCGGTTCGCTGGCCCGGCTGATGGATGAGCTGGCGCTTCTGTCCGCGGTGATCGAGGCGGACACGGATGAGGCCGAGGTATTGGCAACGCTCGTTGCGGCGGCTGAAATTGCAGGCGTGCGGCGGCTGCCGCTGATCTTGGACCTGTAGTGGCGAGTCAACTGCCGATACGGCGAGCGGATGGCAAATATCGCTGCGCTGGGTGTATTGACGGCGGGCGTTTGTTCGACACAATTGCAAAGGTCGATCGGGTCCAATACCAAGGCGTTGCGCCCGCCGCAGGTGACGCTGCTGGCCTTTCACGAAGGCATTGCTTGAGCTGCGGATCTTGCCCGCGGCCGGCCGCATGGTGCGTGGTCTTCTCCCGTCGATATGGCCGTGGGTTGAGCGCGGCTTCTTGATGGGCCGTTTTCTGCCGCGGCAAGCGATTGTCCGCTTTGCCTTCCCCCTGCAACCTTCCCGCCACCCCCCTACGGTAGCGATGACCTGCCCTGGCAGCCTGGTTTCAGTCGCGTGTTACCGCCTGAACCCTGTCTGCTGCGCGACGGCGCCGAGGTTTGCATCCGTCGGGGCTGCTTGGATTGCCCCCCTGGCAGCGCACCCTGGGCAGTCTGTCCGGCCGGTGCATCGAGTCGATTTCCTGGGGGGAATCTCCGGCTGCACGCAGCCAACCGTGGCAGGCTACGTATGGGGAACCGCGACCAGCAGTTGCTTATGGCGGCCGCGTGAGTATCCTGCGAGCGAGTGTGATGTTGAACCAGTTTGACTTCGAGGCAGCACGAGAGCACGCCCGCCGGGGCTGCGGCAGGAGGAATGGATGAGCCGTTTCGTGCGGATGTTCCATACGTCGATCGGCTGCAAGCAGATCATGGCCGTCACCGGCGTGGTCCTGGTGCTGTTTGTGATCGGGCACCTGGCCGGCAACCTGCTGATTTACGCAGGTCAAGATGCCCTGAATCAGTACGCCCAGAACCTGCAGTCGATGGGCCCGCTGTTGTGGCTGGCGCGGCTGGTGCTGCTGGCCGCGTTTGTGCTGCACATCGTGGCCGGGGTGCGGCTTTCCAAGCTGAACCACCAGGCCCGCGACGTTCGCTACCAGGTCAACGCCTTCTCGCAGACCGATCCGCTGCGTAAGGCCCGCGTGACCGCGGCCATGTACATGCTGCAGACCGGCCTGGTGATTCTGGCGTTTGTGATCTACCACCTGCTGCACTTCACGCTGGGCTTTATCGGGCGCGAAGGCTACCAGTTGATGCAGACCCTGCCCGACGGCACCGAGCGGCACGACGTGTACGGGATGGTGATCTTCGGTTTCCGTCAGTCGGCCGTGGCGCTCAGCTACGTGGTGGCGATGCTGTTCCTGGGCGCCCACCTGGTGCACGGCTTTGGCAGCATGTTCCAGACCTTTGGTGCTCACAACCCCGTGGTCGTGAGCCTGGTGAAGGTGATCACGCCGATCGCGGTGGCCTTTATCGTGATCGGCAACTGCGCGATACCGCTATCAATTCTATTGGGCCTCTACGGGGGGGGCGGGAGCTAACGACATGATTTTGGACGGCAAGGTTCCTCCTGGTCCGCTGGAAGACAAGTGGACCGAGTATCGCCGCAACATGAAGCTGGTCTCCCCCGCCAATAAGCGGAAGTACCGGATCATTGTGGTGGGCTCGGGCTTGGCCGGCGCGTCGGCTGCCGCCACGCTGGGGCAGTTGGGCTACAACGTGGACTGCTTCTGTTTCCAGGACAGTCCGCGGCGCGCCCACAGCATCGCCGCGCAAGGCGGTATCAACGCGGCCAAGAACTACCAGAACGACGGCGATAGCGTCTACCGGCTGTTCTACGACACGATCAAGGGCGGCGACTTCCGCGCCCGCGAAGCCAACGTCTACCGCCTGGCCGAGATCAGCACGGCGATCATCGACCAGTGCGTGGCGCTGGGCGTGCCGTTCGCCCGCGAGTACGGCGGCCTGCTGGCCAACCGGTCGTTCGGTGGCGCGCAGGTGTCGCGTACCTTCTATGCCCGCGGCCAGACGGGCCAGCAGCTATTGCTGGGCGCGTACTCGGCCTTGCAGCGGCAGATCGCGGCCGGCCAGGTGAAGATGCACACGCGGACCGAAATGCTCGACCTGGTCGTGGTCAACGGCCAGGCCCGCGGCATCATCACCCGCAACCTGGTCACCGGCGAGATCAAGCGGCACGCGGCGGCGGCCGTGATCCTGGCCACCGGCGGCTACGGCACGGTGTTCTACCTGTCGACCAACGCGGCCGGCTGCAATGTCACGGCGGCGTACCGGGCCTACAAGCGGGGCGCGCTGTTCGCCAACCCCTGCTTCACGCAGATTCACCCCACCTGCATCCCGGTGCACGGTGAGCACCAGTCGAAGCTCACGCTGATGTCGGAGTCGCTCCGCAACGACGGCCGGGTGTGGGTGCCCAAGAAGCCGGGCGACACGCGTCACCCCAACGATATTCCCGAGGACGAACGCGACTACTACCTGGAGCGCAAGTATCCCAGCTACGGCAACCTCAGCCCGCGCGATATCGCCTCGCGGGCGGCCAAGGAAGTCTGCGACGAGGGCCGTGGCGTGGGCCAGCTTGGCCGCGGCGTGTACCTCGACTTCCGCGATGCCATCAAGCGGCTGGGCCGCGAGACAATCGCCGCCCGCTACGGCAACCTGTTCGAGATGTACAACCGCATCACGGACGAGGACCCGTACGAAGTGCCGATGCGGATCTACCCGGCCAGCCACTACACGATGGGCGGCCTGTGGGTGGATTACAGCCTGATGAGCAACGTGCCGGGCCTGTTCGTGCTGGGCGAAGCCAACTTCTCCGACCACGGCGCCAACCGCCTGGGCGCTAGCGCCCTGATGCAAGGTCTGGCCGACGGCTTCTTCATCATCTCCGACACGCTGGGCAACTATCTGGCCACCACGAAGCCGGATCCGGTGGGCACCGATCACGCGGCGTTCGACGAAGCCGAAACCGAGGTCCGCGACCGGCTCCAGAAGCTGCTCAACGTCCGCGGCAAGCGCTCGCCCGACTCCTTCCACCGGGCCCTGGGCTCGATCATGTGGGAGTACTGCGGCATGGCCCGCAACGCCCAGGGGCTCAAGAAGGCCCTCAGCGAGATCCCCGCGATTCGCGAGGAGTTCTGGCGCGACGTGCGGGTGCCGGGCACGGGCGAGGAGTTCAACATCGCCCTGGAGAAAGCCGGCCGGGTGGCCGATTACCTGGAGTTCGCGGAACTGCTCTGCCACGACGCGCTGACCCGCGAGGAGTCGTGCGGCGGCCACTTCCGCGAGGAATACCAGGACGAGGAAGGCGAAGCCCTCCGCGACGACGAAAACTTTGCCCACGTGGCTGCCTGGGAGTACCAGGGCGTCGGCAAGACGCCGGTGCTGCACAAGGAGCCGCTGGTGTTTGAGAACGTGGAACTGACCAAACGCAGTTACAAATAGGCCCGCACCGCGCGGCCATGCCTGGGCCGCCCCCTTGGCCGGCCGCTCGAAGAATCCACCGCGCCTGACGCCACCTGCGGCGCAGGCGGCTGTAAGGAGCGACGATGAACCTCACCCTCTACATCTGGCGACAACGAGACCGCAACGCCCGCGGCCAGATGGTGAAGTACCATCTCTCGGACGTCAGCCCCGACATGTCGTTCCTGGAGATGCTCGACCTGCTCAACCAGAAGTTGTACGAGTCGGGCGAGGAGCCAATCGCGTTCGATCACGACTGCCGCGAAGGCATCTGCGGCATGTGCTCGCTGGTAATCAACGGCCAGCCGCACGGTCCCCAGGCCGCGACGACAACCTGCCAGCTCCACATGCGGAAGTTCAAGGACGGCGACACGATCTACATCGAGCCGTTCCGGGCCCGGGCGTTCCCGGTGATCCGCGACCTGGTCGTGGACCGCTCGGCGCTGGACCGCATCATCCAGGCGGGCGGTTTCATCTCGGCTCCGACGGGTTCGGCGGTCGACGCCAACTCCATCCCGGTGCCGCGCGATGAGGCCGAAACGGCCATGGACGCGGCCGAGTGCATCGGCTGCGGCGCATGCGTGGCCGCCTGCAAGAACGCCTCGGCCATGCTGTTCACCGCCGCCAAGATCGGCCACCTGAAGCACCTGCCGCAAGGCCAGCCGGAGCGGCGCCGCCGCGTGCTTTCGATGGTCGAGCAGATGGACGCCGAAGGCTTTGGCAACTGCACCAACTACTACGAGTGCGAAGCCGCCTGCCCCAAGGAGATTTCGGTCAAGTTCATCGCCGAGATGAACCGCGACTACCTCAAGGCCGCGCTGACCGATCCCAACTACGGTGAGAAGAAGTCGTCCAGCAAGTAGCCGCTGCCCCAGGGCCCAGCGCCGCCCAATCGGGCATGCTGGGGAGGCCGTGGCTAGCGGCCGCTGAATCCCGAAGTTCAACAAAACAAAACGGCCAGTCGCACGTGCGACTGGCCGTTTATCTGTTGCGCTGCTGCCTGGACTGCCCGCCGGCCGTTCAGATCATCGAGCGAAGCAGGGCCACGCAGGCGTCGATTTGCTCGTCGGTTCCGACCGAGATCCGCAAGCCCTCGGGCCAGCCGCGGTACGCCATGTAGCGCACCAGCACGCCCTGCTCTTTCAGCTTCCGGTACAACTCGCCCACCGGCACCTCGCGGTGCGTGTTCCACACGAAGTTGGCATGGGAGGGCACGACGTCGAAGCCCAGCTCGCGCATGGCCGTTTCCAGTCGGCCGCGGGTGCGGATGATCTTGGCCGTGGTTTCAGCCAACCAGGCCTGGTCGTCGATGGCGGCGGTGGCGGCGGCAATCGAGAGCGAATCGCAGTTGTACGAGTCCTTCACCTTCTGCAGTTCGCGGATCACGTCCGGGTGCGCCACGATGAAGCCGAACCGCAGCCCGGCCAGCGAGTACGACTTGCTGAGCGTCCGCGATACCATCACCCGCGGATTCTGCTTCACCAGGTCCAGGCAGTGCCCCGGGGCGAAGTCGACGTACGCTTCGTCGATCAGCAGCGGGCAAGGCAGCCGCTCGGCCAGTTCGGCGATCTGCTCCTTGGGGATGAACGTGCCGGAGGGACTGTTGGGATTCGGCAGGAACGCCAGCCGCAGGTTATCGCGGGCGGCCGTGAAGGTGTCGCCCAGCGTCCAATCGGCGGAGAACTCCACCTCCTCGCTCTGGGCGTTCTGGAGTTGGGCCAGCACCTTGTACAGCACGTAGCTGGGGTACGGCAGCCGCAGCAGGTCGCCTTCGCCCACGAACGCCCGGGTGACGATGGTCAGGATGTCGTCGCTGCCGTTGCCGCAGAGAATCCAGTCGGGCTCGACGCCCAGCACCTCGGCCGCCCGAGTGCGGAACGCGGTCGCCAACGGATCGGGATACCGCGACAAGCCCGCCTGGAGCACCTCCTGCACCGCCCGAACCACCGCCGGCGACATCGGGTAGGGGTTCTCGTTGGTGTTGAGCTTGATGAACTTGCCGCCTTGGGGTTGTTCCCCCGGCACGTAGCCTTGCATGGCGGCAATATTGGGGCGAACCATTGGCATGGAGATCGTCGGGGGGATTGCGGGTGGTGCAAGTGGCAGAAAACAGCGGCGGTAATACGCAAATTTACGCCGCAGTCGGCGGCTCAGGTCCGCACGGC
Organism: uncultured Planctomycetales bacterium; assembly: GCA_937927735.1. Lineage (GTDB taxonomy): Bacteria > Planctomycetota > Planctomycetia > Pirellulales > S012-138 > CALBRZ01. The sequence continues at coordinate 10,134 of CALBRZ010000029.1, read as the reverse complement.
GGACCGTACACCTGCCAGTATTGGTTCTGCCGTGCCCCTTGGCTAGACCCCCTCAAATGCCGCTACCTTGGTCCTGCTCCTCGCGCTCGTGGCGTTGCCTGGCCAGTTCCTCAGCCCGGGCCCTGGCACGCGACCACGCCCGGGGCATTTCGGCCACCAGCTCCCTGCCGGTGGTGACCAGCCGGCGAAGGCTGTCGACCGCCGCGCGGCGGGCTTCCACCCTGCTCTGGCTTTCTTCGTCGTCCAGGTGCGCCAGTTCTTCGTTGAGCCGCTCCAGCCGCGTGCGCAAACGGCGAATTTCGGCCACCAGGTGCTCGGGGCCGGCCTGGTCACCGTACTGGTCATACGCCTTGCGGCCCAGTTCTCGCAGGATGCTGCGGGCGTGCGAAGCCAACATCTCGCGCTGCGGGTAGCCGGTCAGTCGCGCGGCAAAGTCGCGCACCTGGTCGATGAGCGAGGGGAACTCGGTCTTGGCCGTGTCGCCGGGATCGAGCTGGGCCACTTCTTCGGCCAGGTCGTCCAGTTCCTGGTACAAATCGTTGAACTCGTGGCGGTACTGGCCGCGGTCGCGAATCACGCGGCCCAGTTGCAGGTAAGCTGTCGGCAGTTGCGAATTGGCGACGCGGTACCGCCGGGCCTGGAGCACGCCCCGCCGGGCTGCCACGCTGGCGGCCGCCGTCCATGCGTCGACCTTCTCCTTGATCCAGTCGACCGGCCGGCGCGTCGATTCGCCGCCGGGGGGCTCTTGTTCGCCTTCGCCGGGGCTGGCGAGCCGCAACTGTGTCTCACGCATCAGCACTTCGGAGAACGGGCGGCTTTCCGTCACCGGGCTGCCGAAGGGACGCACGATGTCGTCGCCGCTCAACTGTCCGGTATCGTGCAGCGATTGCAAATGCGGGAAGCTGACCGGGCCGTGCTCCTGGCCGTCCTTGATGTAGATCCACTGCGAGTGCGCTGGCATCGTTAAGGTCCCCCTCGCAGGCCGGGCCTGCGTGCGTGTGCGTGGTGAAAACGGCTCCGCGGCGGTAGCGTGCGGGGCCGTTCCTTGGGTTATTCGTTCCAGCGACGAAATGCTCGGAAAGGAAATGGCCCTGCCACCCGAATTGGCTGGGGCGGCACGGCTCGGTCAGGCCACTTGGCGGCCAATCCGCGGTCGGCATGCGTCGCGGGCGGCCGGCGCCACCGCGCGAAATAGCTTATGCCTTGCAGGGCTTGTGTCAGCATTCCCCCTCAAGAGGACTAGCTGCCAATATACCGCGCGTAGACCGTTTTCGCCGTGGGAATATCATCGGTGCCGCCAACAATCGCCCGGCCGTCGGGAAAGACGGTGATCTGGTAGTCGGGCACTTCCAGCCGCAGCAGGAACTTGTTGCGCGTCACCGTTCCCACTCCTTGCAGCTTTTGGGCCAAGGCTTCCAGCGAAAGCTGGTGCCGCTCGGGCGGGACCAACTGCACGGAGTTGCGGCCGCACAGCACGGCGGTATGGCTGCCGCGCCTGCCGCTCAGCCATGGATAGTCGCCGCCCCGGCACGTCGCGCAGCCGGTTTCGGCCAGGCTGCTCACATCCATCTGCCGCAGCGTGTTGTCCCACAGGCTGATGATCGTCCACTTGCGGTTCACCGCCTGGCGGTTGCCGCTGAGGATCTTGATGGCTTCGGCCGCTTGCAACGAAGCCACGATGTTGATGATCGGCCCCAGGATACCGGCCGTGTCGCAGGTGGGGGACTCGCCCGGCGGAGGCGGATCGGAGATGAGGCACCGCAGGCACGGTGTTTCGCCGGGCAGGATGGTCAGCGTCTGCCCTTCGGCCCCCAGGCAGCCGCCATACACCCAGGGCACCTTCTTGTGCTGCGAATAGTCGTTGAGCAGAAAGCGGGTTTCGAAGTTATCGGTGCCGTCCAGCAGCAGGTCGACGTCACTTGCCAACTGGTCGATGTTGGTGTGGTCGACGTCGGTGACGACCGGTTCGTACTCGATCTCCGAATTGATCCGCTTGAGCTTCTCGACGGCGGCCACGGCCTTGGGCAGCCCGGCCGCCACGTCGTCTTCGTCGAACAACACCTGCCGCTGCAGGTTGCTCAGCTCCAGGAAATCGCGGTCGACGATCCGCAGAAAGCCCACCCCGGCCCGGGCCAGCGTGTTGGCCAGCACCGTGCCCAGCGCCCCGCAACCGCACAACAGCACCCGCGATTCAAGCAGCCGCTTTTGGCCTTCCGGGCCCAGCGGCGGATAGCGCCACTGGCGAACGTACCGCTTGAGCCTGGGATCCTGGGCGGCGGCCGATGCGTCGGCGGCGTTGCCGTTGTGCTGGTTCATCGTTTCGCTAACTTGCGTGGCGGCGAGAGTCGGAACGTGTCGCGGAGACGTTACAGATCCAGTTCGTCCAACTGGTCGATCAGGTTATCCAGTTCGTCCTTGGGCTCGTTCGCCCGGTTGGCCTGACGCTTGGGGATGCCGACGCTTGCGCCCACGGCTTCGCGGCCGGCGGCCACCAGTTCGCGGTCGCGCTCGGCGATGGCGGTTTGCATCGGATCTTCGTCCGGAGCGCCAAACAGCTTGGACAGGTCGATCTTCAACCCGCCGGTTGCCTTCTCGGGCGAGCCTGCGATCGCCGGCGACTTGTGCTGCGGAAAGATGATGGCGTTTTCGGGGCACACCCGGCTGCAGGCCGGGCAGCCTTTGCGGCAGTTGTCGGGCTGTTCGACCAGAATGGTATCGAAACGGTCAACGCCGTACACACCAAACAGGCAGAAGTCCAGGCACTCCATGCAGTTGGTGCAGCGGTCGAAGTCGATCACCGGGTACCAGCGGCGGCCGGTCTGCTCCTCCACCCGGTGGACCGTGGCGCCAGCCGGTTCCGCCTGCGCATCGCTTGCTTCGCCGTTGGCCGGGGCGCCATTAGCTGCCACGGCATGGGGCGTGGTACTGCTGGAAGTGCTGCTTGGCGGCGCTGCCGTGCTCGCGGGGCCGATGATAAGACCACCGCCGGTTAAGCCCTCGATCAGTTGAACGGTGGGCACGCTTGCTTCGGCGGCGATCCGCTTGATCTCGTCCACATAGGTTTGCACCTGCGTGTGCCACCGCAGGTCCAGGCAATAAATGAAGCGGTTGGGCACGTCGCGAGCGGTCGCGGCCGAGGCGGCCGCCTGGGCCGCTTCGGCCTGGTGTTCGTCTTCTTCGTCCTCGTCGTCCGTTTCTGGCTCGATCAGCGTGGTGCCCATCCGGCCCTTGATGCCGAAGCGGTGCAACGTCCAGAACGACGCCCGGGGATACAGCCACGAGAGCACCACCATGTCGCCGGCAATGTTTTGCAGGGCCAGCATGCCGGTGCCGTCGGGCTTGAGGTCGTACAGGTGCGGCACCACCGTGACCTCGATCCCTTTCTCAAACAGCAGCGCCGCGACGATATCCTCTTCCAACTGGCGCTTGGCGGGATTGGCGCTCTGCCCTTGCGATACGACAACGGTGAGTCTGCGTGCCATAGGTGCCAAGGTGTTGGGGGCTGGGGGTTAGTGCGAGGAATGAGGGCATCGCCCAAGTCGGCCGCTCGTGCTCTGGCTCAACCAGTGGCACACGTGTGCCGGCCGGGCCGGTGGCAACCTGATGCGGCACGGCTTAGAGAGCCGTGGCACGCGTGCCGTCAGTCCTCGTTGATTTGACCTTTAATGGTCCGCTCGGCAACCTTCCAGGCGGCTTCAAGATGGACCAGGTATTGTTCGGGCGTCAGCAGGTTGGCCGTCGAGCAGACCAGCTCGAACAGCCAGCCCTGGCCATAAGTATCGACATTGATCAGCGACGGGTCGGAGAGCAACTGTTCGTTGAACGTCGTCAGCGTGCCGGCCGCCGGGGCGTACAGCGAGCTTTCGGCCTTGGAGCTTTCGATCGCGCCAACCTCTTGCCGCTCGGCCAGCGTGCTGCCCGCATCGACGTTCCACTCCAGAAAGTACACATCCTGGAGCAGCCGCACGGCGTAAGCCGAGAAGCCAAACCGGCAGGGGATCGCCGCGCAGCCTGGGTCGGGAGCCTCGGAGCGAAGCGGTTGGGCCCACATGTGGTTCTTAGCGTAGAGCCGGTCGGTCGGGATGCGGGCAGCGAACTTGCCCATCATGAAGACCAGCTCATCGCTCATGTGTAGCGGACTCCCTGGAACTGCGGTTCGAAGAACGGCGGCAGCAGGCTGTCGACGCGCAGCAAGCCCGGCGGCGTCACGCGCGCGTCGTCGCCATCGCGCTCGATGTATCCTTCGTCAATGTAATTGGCCCAGACGTCGCTCCACTTTTCGAAGATGTCGGCTCCGAACTTGTTGCGGAAGTAGCCGGCATCGATCCGCCCGGTCTTCAGTTGCAGGATCAATTCGCGGATCAACCGCTGCTCGGGCGTGAGCTTCAGGCCGCGGGCCAGCGGCAGCTCGCCGCGTTCCAGCGGCTCCAGGTAATCGTTCCACTCGGTCTTGTTCTGGTAGTGCACGCCCGACGCGTGGCCAAAGCTCGCCACGCCCGTGGCCAAGAGGTCGCTGCCCCGCCACAGGTTATCGCGATAGCTGAAGCTCACCTGTGGACCCGTGCCCGGCGGGTGATCCTTGACCATGGTGTAGGCGCTGCTGGTCTTGTAGCCGGCCTCGGCCAGACGGTCGAAGGCGTACTGCACCCAGGCCCGCTTGGTCGGCCAGTCGGCGACGGGCGTTTCGATCTTGTTGCCCAGGATGTCGCGCGAATAGACCGTGTTGAACGGCAGTTCCATCTGGTAGATGGTCACCGAGTCGGGGTTGAGCTCCAGCGTGCGGCGGACGTTGTCTTTCCAGTTGTCCCAGGTCTCGCCGACCATGCCGGCGATCAGGTCGATGTTCACGTTGGGGAAGTCGGCGGCAACGATCCAGTCCCAGGCCTTGTACACTTCGCCCGACAGGTGCGCCCGGCCATTCTCCTTGAGGATTTCGTCGCTGAAGTTCTCAACGCCCAGGCTCAGCCGTGTCACGCCCAGCTCGCGGAGCGTGCGGACCTTGGTTTCGCTCAGGGTGCCCGGCTCGCACTCGAAGGTGACTTCCTCGGCGTGGTCCCAGTTGATGTTCGCCCGCAACCGATCGACCAGCGACGTGAGCTGCCGGGGACTCAAGAAGCTGGGCGTGCCGCCGCCAAAGTAGACAAAGCGGAAGGGCCGCCCGCCCATCACCGGCAGCCTGCTGACCAGTTCGATCTCGCGGCTCAGGCCCGACACGTAGCGTTCGACTTCCGAGGCGTTTTTGTCGGTGTACACCCGGAAATAACAGAACTTGCACCGCTTGCGGCAAAACGGAATGTGCAGGTACAGCCCCAGCGGAACGTCGGCCGGCGGGGAATTGAGCGCCTCGCGGACGTCGGCCAGCCCCGCCTCGGTCCATTGCGAAAACGGTGGGTAGTTGGAGATGAAATAATTGCCGACTTCAGTCTTGGTATCGGTAGCCATAGCTCGATGCGATTCGTAGGAGGAAGTCGGGGGGAGGCGGGGCAATGCAAGCCAGGCCAACGGGGATGCGCCGCTCCCGGATGCGCCTTTCGACGCCGCAGGCGGCGAAGCTGGGCGGGCCGCGCCTGATGCCGCGGTCGGTAATTTGGCAACCCGGCCAGGCGCAACGGTAAGCCCATTAAACCATACGGGCCTGGGAAAGGGAAACTCCCGTTTGCCGCCGGGCCAGGGGGACTTCCCCCCCGCTGCTTGAGCACGCATCGGGCGGCAGACCTGGGGGTTACCCCATCTGTCCAAACGCGTGTCACCCATCTGTCCGAACACCGCTTGGTCCAAAGGTCCGATGAGAGCAATCATTGCGCCAAGCGTAGCGGGGAGCGGTTCTTGCCGGGGCAATTTGCTTGACATCCCCCGGGCTGTCCCCACGCTAGGAATGCCCTACTTCCAGGTGGCGACGAACGGGCTGGCCGGCCAATGTCCGATGGGCCTGGCCATGTCGCTCGCCTGATCGAAGGGCCGCCGTTAACGCGCCGATTGGACATCTCGCGGAGCCGCTCGCAGCATGGCTGAATCGTTCGACCCGTATTACAAGTGGCTGGGCATTCCGCCGCAGGATCAGCCGCCGCACCACTATCGCCTGCTTGGCTTGAACCTGTTTGAATCCGATCCGGACGTGATCGATGCCGCGGCCAACCAGCGGATGGCGTTTCTGCAAAGCTGCGCCCACGGCCCCCATATCGCCCTGACGCAGAAACTGCTCAACGAGGTTGCCACCGCCCGGGTCTGCCTGCTCAATCCGGAAAGCCGCGCCGCCTACGACCAGGAGCTGCGGCAGCGGTTGAAAGCCGCCGGTTCCGCCCCCACCAGTCCGCCGGCCAAACCGAAGCGCTCGCCAGCCGAGACGTCGAAACCTGCCCGCCCTGCCCCGGCGGCGGATGAGGTACCCTCGGGCAGTTTCTTGCCGGCCGAAGAACCGGCGACTTTCTCGGCTTCTAAAGCGGCCACGCCGACCGCAGCAGCACGCCGTTTCTCGCGATCGCTGGTGGTGGCTGCCAGCCTGGCCGCGGTTGCCCTGCTGGGCGGCCTCTTGCTCTGGCTGGGCAGCTCGGGGGGCCAGGCCGATCCGTCCGCCGCGCTGGAAGGTATCGTGCTGGATGACACCCAGGCGGAACTTTTCGGCAACTGGGAGCGCCGCATCGATGGGGAGCACATTGGCCCGCACTACCTGTTTGCCAATGGGCCGGAGGCCGCCGCGATCACCTATCACCTCAATACGCTCAAACCCGGCTACTACCAGGTACGCGTGGCCTATGTGCCGGGCGAGGATCGGGCGACCAAGGTCACGGTGCATGTGATCGCGGGTGGACAAGCCCAGACGCGCAGAATCAACCTGCGGCAACGGCCCAGCGATGGCCGCTTTCATGTGCTGGACACGTTCAACTTCACCGGCAACTCGCGCGACGCGATTCAGATCACTACCGCTGGGGCGGATGGCAGTGTCACGTTCGATGCCTTACAGTTGATCAGAGAGTGAGCGCATCACTCCCGGTTCCTGCCAGGTGTGCTACCGGCTTGGCCACCCAGCCTGTCCTGCCCTTCAAGATTGCCCCCAAGCTTGTAGTTTTGTGAGGAGTGGTTATGAAACCCGCCGCCTGGTTGCTGCTGGCCGGTCTGCTTGGCGCCGCAGGCGTGAGCCTGGGCGCGTATGGAGCGCATGGACTGGATGCACATCTGGTGCGCAAGTACATCCCCGAGGCGACCGCGGGCCCCGAGAAGATTGCGCCGCAGCAAGCGATCGAGTCGGCCGCGCCCGAGGTGCAAGCCAATATCCGCAAGCGGCTGGCGAACTTTGAAACGGCGGTCCGCTATCAAATGTGGCACGCGCTGGCCCTGATCGGCGTGGCCGCCGTTGCCGCGTGGCGCAACGGAGCGGCCGTCAAAGTGGCCGGAGTGTGTTTCCTGCTGGGGATCGCGCTGTTCAGCGGCATGTTGTATTACTGGGGGTTTGGCGGGCCGCAGTTTCTGGTCCACATCGTGCCGTTTGGTGGCGTATCGTTCATCATCGGTTGGCTGGCGTTGGCGCTGTCCGCCCGCGGCTGGCCGGGGCAGCAGTAGGGATCAAGTTTAGGGGGCCTTCTCATCGGGGGCTGACGGCATGATTTTCTCGTGGCTCAAGAACCGCCGCCGCAAAAAACGCATGGCCGCGCCGTTCCCCCAGGCGTGGCTGCGGATCATCCAGCGCAACGTCAAGCAGTTTGCGGTGCTCACGCCCGAGCAGCAGACACGCGTTTGCCAGTACGTGGCCGCCTTCGTGCCCGAAAAGTACTGGGAAGGCTGCGGCGGCCAGGAAATGAACGACGAAGTTCAAGTGACCATCGCCGCCCTGGTGGGCGTGATGACGCTGGGCTTTGAGCCGCCGTACTTCTTCGACCAGGTGAAGACGATCCTGGTGTACCCTTCGGGCTACCAGCACGAGCAGCCGATCGGCGCGGTGGGCAACGTGGCCCTGATCGAAGAAGACGTGGACGTGGCCGGCGAAGCCTGGACCAACGGGCCGGTGATCCTGTCGTGGGACATCGTTCAGGAGGAGAGCCGTCACCGCTACGGCGAGAACGTGGTGTTCCACGAGTTTGCCCACTGCCTCGACCGGCTGGACGGCTACACCGACGGAGTGCCGCCGCTCAGCAAGGACGAAGCCCAGGTTTGGGAAGAAGTCACCGACGCCGAGTACCGCCGCCTGCGGCTGGATAGCCAGCGGGGCCGGCCCACGCTGATCAATCCGTACGGCGCGACCAACAAGGCCGAGTTCTTTGCCGTGGTAACGGAATGCTTCTTTGAGATGCCGCAGGCGATGCAGCGCCAGCATCCTCGGCTGTACGACATCTACCGGCGGTTCTATCGCCAGGACCCTGCCCGTTGGGGCCAGGACAACGTTGCCAGCAGCCGCGAAGACGGCATTTCCGGGCCGCTTCTGGCGTGAAACTGGAGAGGTCGGGCCGTCTTTGCCGATAAGGCGGGTGTTGTGGCTTGTTGCGCCGCCAGCGCGCCCGTTCCTGTGCGCTGGCGCGGTGCGTCAGGCTGCCGCTTGTTGGGCCAGCGTTTTTCCTGTTTCAGCCGCCTGCGACCATGATTCGCCCGACCCTAGCCGCCGTGCTGGTATTGCTGTCGGGGGGGTGCTCTTTGTGCCCATCGCCGGCGATCGAGCCGCAGATTTTCAATCCGTATCCGCAGCTCAGCAAGGTGGCGGTGGCGCCGTTCTTCAACTTGAGCACGGCGCCCAATGCCGACGGTCGGCAGTTCGCGGTCTGCTACTACCAGCAGCTGCAGGAGATCCAGGGCTTCGAGGTCGTGCCCGTGGGCGTGGTCGAGAACGCCATGAAGGAGTTCGGCCTGCAGCTCAACAGCGCGGCCGAGGTCCGCGCCCTGGCGCAGATCTTGAAGGTCGATGCCATCGCCGTGGGCGCGATCACCGACTACGACCCGTACTTCCCGCCTCGCTGCGCCTTCATGGTGGAGTGGTACGCGGCCAATCCCTACTTCCAGCCGATCCCTGCCGGCTACGGTTTGCCGTGGGGCACGCCTGACGCCGAGCAGATCCCGCCGGCATTGATTCACGAGGCCGAGTTTGCCGCGGCCCGGGCGGCACTGGAGACGCAGACTCCGCCCTATCAGCCCATCCAGCTTCAGCCGCTGCCGCCCCAGGTGCCGCTGATTCCGCCCGATGCCGTGCATCCGCCCGAGCGGTTGCCTGGTCCCGGCGACGTGGAAGCACCCAGCGGGCAGTACCGCGCGCTTTCGCACCGGCACGACGTGGAGCTGGTGCCGCCGCCTGGGGCCTCGGCCGAGAAGCCGCCGATTCCGGCCGCCGCGCCGCCTGCGCCTCAGGGGCTCAAGGTGAACAATCACCCAGTGATGCGGCACGTGGCCACGTACAGCGGCAACGATCCGCAGGTGGTCAAAGCGCTCAAGCAGTACCTGGCGGTGCGCGATCGGGAGGATTTTGCCGGCCACGAGGCCTTCATGAAGGTGAGCGACGATTTCATCCGCTTCTGCTGTCATCTGCATCTCTCGGAAATGCTGACAGCACGGGGTGGGGCAGGAAAAACGCGAGTGGTGTGGCGATGGCCCAAAAGCCGATAGAGCAGATGGGGCCGTGCTCAGCCGTTCGCCCCCCGGTCGTCGCTTGCCGCGATGCCCAGCGCTCTGTTTGGCGTAGTTGCCGGGCTTGTCCACGCCGCCTGTTCGGGTGACCGCTGCCCGTGAGGCTGTAGCGGCGAGCAATCAGAGCGAAGCAAGGGACGCCGCGATTTGCCAGCGCCAATGGATCTGGCCTGGCCGACAGACCCCGCATTGGTCTGCACCGCACAACCGCAGCTATGGAGAGGGAGGGAGCTAGTGACACAGGACATCAACGTATTGGCTCTGGTGAAGGGAAATGAGCGGTACGTGTTCCTTTACAACGACGCCTCGCGCGCCGAGACGCTGCGCGTGTTGGGTCGCTATGCCTCCAATCCCGAGCTGAGCTTCAGTTGGTACGACGCCGCCGTACTGAGCCAGAAGATCCGCCAGGAAAGCCAGCCGCAGCCTACCCGGCCCCGCTTCGAACAGCCGCTCCCCAAGGAGTACGACGACCTGTTCTAACAGCCCGTTGAAGTATTCTGCCCGGCGGGTATTTTAGCGGCTGCGGCAACC
>CALBRZ010000028.1 GCA_937927735.1 uncultured Planctomycetales bacterium | reverse complement strand
TTCTGATCGGATTCGGGCCGAACGGCATTGCCTTTGGCCAAAACCGGACGTCGGCGTCCCTCGGCTTCCGGGATTATCTCGTGGACCGGCTGGATATCTCCGGCTCGATTTCCGCCGGCGGCAACGCGATTGTGATCGATTCCACGGCGGCCGTCCGTGAAATCAACATCATGGCCGGGGCACAGATCACCGGGAACATCGTCAGCGATGCGCTGGTGAACGAGTCCCTGTCGCTGTATCGCCCCACGATCACCTTTGGCTACGAGGCCGATGCCGACGGCGCCAAGACCACGACCGCCGATCTCGATTTCAACATCCAGTACAGCGGCACGATCGGCGGCTTGACTTGGATGGATGCCCATTTTGTGGGCGGCATCGATCATCAAACCGGTGCCCTGCTCGAAGGCGCCGTGGGCTTCAATAGCGTGCACATCCACGACACGGGCCGGCTTACCGCCAACGGCACGTTCGTGGTGACCGACGGGATCGACGTGCACGGGGCGATGAACAGCGTGGGCGGACAGATCGTCGCGCCCGGGGGCATCCAAATTCACAACGGCGCCCGGTTCTCCGGCACGCCGGCGATTTTTTCGACGCTGGTGAACAACATGCCGGGCGGCACCATCGCGCCGGGCAACAGCATCGGCACGATGGCGGTCGTGGGCGACTTTCAATCCAACGGCAACGTGGAGTTTGAAATCTCCCATCTGCCGCTGGCTCAGGATACGGACCGGATCGTCGTTTCCGGCGGCACGGTTTTCATCAACAACGCGACCACCTACGCGGACCGTGGCACGTTCGAGTTCATCGGCGAGACCTCAACCTCCGCGGCCGACTACGCGATTGGCCGCCGGTATGCGATCATCGTGACCGATAATCCGGGCAACCTGGTCGTGGTGCAGCGGCCGAAGGCTGTCGACAACATTGACGGCCGCCGCATCATCCTGCGGTCGAATACCGATGTTAACGGTTTCTACACACCGGGCGCGCAGATCTACTACGCCTACATTGGACGCGACGTACCGTACGCCTCGCTGGCGACCACGCCCAGCCAGCAGACGTTGGCGGCTTACTTCGACAGCCTGTTCGCGAGCGACGACGGTTCTGCTCTGTCGGATCAGATTCAATGGTTCCGCGACACGCTGGACCTGATGCCCGACGAAAACCAGGTGCTGGCCTTGCTCAACGCGCTCAGCGGCGAAATGTATGCCTCGGTGAACCCGATGATTCTGCAGGAGCTTTATCGCTCGCAGAACCAGCTTGCCGCCCGGCTGCGTAGCGACGAAACCCGACTGGGCGTTTGCGATGAGCAGGGGAATCGCGTGTCGCTGGGGTGGACGGGCTGGGTGACCGGCTTTGGCACCGGTGGCCGGACGCACGGCAACAGCATCGTGCAGGGGTACGACGTATCGACCGGCGGTACGCAAGCGGTGGCAGCGTACGGGATCGACTGCAATACGCTGGTCGGCGGCTTCTACGACTACGCCGGCATCTCGTTCCGCCAGCGGCCCAGCTCCGCCCAGGTGGACGCGAACGAGTGGGGCATGTTCCTCACGCACCATGCCGACCTGCTGTATTTCACCGTGCTAGGTTCCGGCGGTACGGCTGCTTACGAGGTTCGCCGTGGTGTGGTCTTCGGCAACACCGCGATCCAGTTGCCGGTCCAGGAGATGTTCCGGAGCAACTTCGACGGTTCGTTTGCCAGCGTGTACTCCGAAGTGGGCCTGAAGCACTCCTGGGAGTGGTTTACGGTGCGGCCGTTCTGGGGGCTGGGCTACACGCACCTCAATACCGAAGGCCACGCTGAAGATGGCGGCTTTTTGAGCCTGGCTGTGAAGGAATCCTCGATCGACAGTCTGCGGTCCATGCTGGGCCTCGATCTGTCGGTGCTGCTGTCGCAGCAACGCGGGGTGTCGGTCGACTTCCGCTCGATGTGGATGCACGACCTGCTGTTCGGCGGCGTCCAGCACGTCCGCACGGGCATTTCGGCGCTCGGCGACGGCTCCCTGGTGGTCGCCGGCGCCGATATCGGTCGCGATTTCGGCGTGCTGGGCGAGGGCTTGTCGCTGGACATTGTGCCCAAGCGACTGCGCGTCTCCGGCGGCTACGACCTGATCATCAACCGTTACCAGACGCTCAACACGGGCACGGGGACGGTGGAACTGGTGTGGTAGCCCTCGGCGGGCCAAGTTTTCGATCGGTTCCTTCATGCGGGCGCTCAGGGTGAGCGCGAAAAACAAACATCCCGCCTGGCGCCGCAGCGCCAGGCGGGATGTTGCGTTTCTTGGGAAGATCGCGGCGGTAGCAGCAAGCTGCCACGGCCGCGAGCTATGCCAGGCAGGGCGCTACTTGCCCTGGCCCGACATGGCCTCGGCCAGAATACGGCTGGTCGACTCGCGCATGATCCGCGGATCGACCGGCTTGCCGGCCTGGAGGGTGGCCCGGACTTCCTTGCCGGAGATGAACACCGGCTTCTCGTCCTTGTGGTTTTCCATCAGGTCGACGCGGCCGATCGAGTCGTAGTAGGCGGCGAAGCCCACCTTGATTGGCTTGATCAGCAGTTCGCCCTGGAGGTTGTCGAAGATCTCCTGGGCGTCAAAGTCGCCCCAGATGGCGGTGCCGTCGTGGTACGGGGCATCGGCGTGCTTGCGGCCGATGACGATGTGGCTGAAGCCGAAGTTCTGCCGGTAAATGGCGTGCATCACAGCTTCCTTGGGACCGCCGTAGAACATCTTGATGTCGACGCCAGCCAGGAACACGCGGTCGGGCACGCTCTCGCCGCGGGGCCCCCACAGCTCCGGATCGCTATCGCCTTCGCCCAGGCCGCGGGCTTCGATCAACGCCTCGTAAGTCTTCATGCGGACCTCGGCGTTGACGTCGTCGCCCTTGGTTTCGCCGATCAGGGGGTTAAGGCACGCGCCGGCGTTGTGGCCCTGACGCAGCAACTGCTCCAGGCCATACACCAGGGCGTACTCGTGGGCCCGGTGCAGCGGGTTGCGGGTCTGGAAGGCCACGCAAGCGTCCCAGCCCTTCTCCTTGAGCAACGCCCGCACTTCACGCGGCGACAGCACGTACTTGCCGAAGGCCGGGTTCTTGGGCTGCGGCAACACGCGGATGGTGCCGCCGATCAGGTGCGTCTTGTCGGTGTCGGTCTTGAACACCATGTCGCCGCCGGGGTGGTCGGTCCGCTCGGTGCCGTACACCGACTTGTGGTATTTTTCCTTGTCCCAGGGGTAGACGTCGTTGAGCTCGAGCGTGGCCACGATGTCGCCAGCCGCGCTGACCAGGGCCACCTTCTGGCCGGGCTTCAGGCTGGCAGCCAGCTCGGCCGTGACGGGGAACGCCAGCGGAATCGTCCAGGCGTATTTCTTGCCGTTGTGGACAATGTGGCACTCGTCGAGCACGCGGTTATAGGTGGCCGAGTCCATCGGGCCGGTCAGCGGGCTGAGGGCGCCGTCGCCAAAGCGGTAGACGGTCGAGAGGTCCGCGTCGGAAACGGGCACCTTGGTCAGCGAAGCCGCCTCGGCCTTGAACGATTCGATCTCGTCCTGGGGGACAGTGCAGCAAACCGGCTCGGTCAATCCGCCGTGCGGAGGAAGGGGAAGCGTCATCGTGTTTCCTGAATGGCTGAACGACCGCATCCCAGACCGCAACCGAGCGGTCCGACCAGCGGCCGGAACAAGGGACCAACAGTACGCAAACCGGGGCCAGGCCCGCTGATCTGCCGCCTGCGGGATGCCAACAGCTTCGCCGTCGTGGCTGGCACATTGCGGCCGATACCGGGCCGAGATCGGCAGCAGAAGTTCACCGCCGTGCGGCTGGGAGCACGGCCGGGCCCAGAGCCGTCGCAAGTCGTGGCGGCACAATGGCCCAGCGAGCGGGCAGGCGTGGCAAGTCGAGGGGCGAGCGAGTGTTAGACCTTCTGGCAAGCGCCGCAGCGGTGGCACTCGCCGTTCGGCTTGGGACCCCCCCGGCGATCACCCGATGGCCGGCCTGTTGTGGCCGGTTTATCGCGAACCGGCAGTATAGGTGATCTACGGCAAGGGCTCAACGGGAGTAGCCCCGCCCTGGGGGCGGCTTTCTGCCGCTATTTGGTCGGGTATGGGTGATGCTGGCTGTCTCGGCCCGCGCGGCGCCGCCCCGGGGCGATTGGTCGGCTGCCTGGGGGGCCGACCGGCAGGCCCGATTCTCCACTTTCTCGCCAAGCCGACCTCGCCAGGGGGACCAACCTTCTCTACACTCTGCGCCGCTTCTTCCCTCCCCTCCGTTGCGTCGGCCGTTGGAAGCCGCCTTGATGCTTTGTGGCGCCGAATGTGTGGGCCGACCACGCCGTGCCGAGGGCTCTGGCACCCCGTCCGTTGTTTCAGGAGTGCGTAATACCGTGTGGTCGCTCCCGGCCGCCCAGCTCGCCATCATGATCGCCGGCTGCCTGGCGATGGTTTATACGCAGCTAACCATGTCGCCGGCGACGGTCCAGTTCGCCCGCGACTATGGGGCGACGGGCCTGCACATTGGCATCCTGGGAGCGCTGCCCACCGGCATGCTGTTCATGCAGTTTTTGGCGGCGCTGGCGGCCAACCATTTGAAGTACCGTCGCCGGCTGTGGTTCTGGTCGACGTTCGTCCAGCGGCTGTTGATGCTGCCGCTGGCACTGGGGCCGTGGCTGCTGCCTGACCTCTCCGACCAGTTCTGGCTGTGGATGCTGATTGTGCTTACGGCCATCAACCACGGCCTGATCCACTTCAGCACGCCGCTGTGGCTGAGCTGGATGGGCGATTACCTGCCGCACCGCGGTTTGAGCGATTACTGGGGACGCCGCCACTGCTGGATGCAACTGGCCGCCGCCGCGTCGCTCTTGGGCGGGGCTATGTTCATGCTCAAGAGTGGGCTCGATATCCGCCCGGCATTTTCGGTGCTGCTGATCGTGGGCGCCGTGTTCGGCGTGGCCGATATCCTGCTGTTCATCAAGGTCGACGAGCCGGCGGTGACGCCGGCTCCCAACCCGCGGCTGCGCGAAGTGCTGGCAGCTCCCTTCCGGCACGGCGACTTCCGCCGGTTCATCAGCTTTACCTGCTACTGGCACATCGCCGCCATGGTGGCAGCGCCGTTCATCAGCTACTTCCTGCTTGATTACGTCGGGATGGACGTCTACTACGTGCTGCTGCTCTGGACGTGCTCCTGGGTGGGCGGTGCGGCGCTGTCCGGGCGGCTGGGCCGGCTGGCCGAGGTTTACGGCAACCGCCCGCTGCTGATCATCTGCACGGTCCTCAAGCCGCTAAACGTGATCGCCTTGCTGCTGACGCCGCGCGATCCAAGCATCGCTTTCTGGCTGCTGACGCCGGTGTTCATGATCGATGCCGCGCTCAATGCTGGCATCGCCATCGCCAACAACGGCTTCATGATCAAGAACTCGCCGGTGGAGAACCGTACGATGTTCATCGCCGCCGGCACGGCGCTGGCCGGCATGGTCGGCGGGGTCACCTCGATCATCGCCGGGGCTTTTCTTTCCTGGAGCATGGACCGCACCTGGCACGTGGCCGGCATGACCCTCTGCGGCTTCCACGTGGTCTTTGCGGTCAGCATGGTGCTGCGCGTGATTGCCGCGTTCCTGGCCCCTGGGCTGCGGGAACCCAGTTCGCAGGGCGTGCGCATCGTGGTGACCGAGCTGATCGGCGTCACGCCGATTCGCATCTTGCGGTTCCCGCTGGGGCTCTACATGTCGCGGCGGGCGGTGACCGAGCGCGCGGAAGTACCGTCCACGGTGGAGCTTACTGTGGTGGACGTCGATCCGCTGGAAACGGTTGGGCTCGAATCCGTGCCGATCGAAGCCTCGCCGCTGGTTGCAAGCAGCGAGCAAGCATCGCAGCCGGTTCAGCATGCCAAGGCGGCTTGAGCCCCCAGACGCCGCCGGCGTTCGTCTAGGCAGCCCGCAGGTGCGAGGCGTGCTGCGCGGCCAACTGTTCGATCTCCAGCCGGCTCAGCTTGCGGAAGGCCGTCGTATCGCCCTGGCGCTCCTCAATCATCACCAGGGTGCTTTCATGCAGCATCCGAGGTACGTAGAACCAGCCCAGGCTGCCGGGCTCGGCGGGCTGGTCGGCGCTGATCACGATCAGGTCGGAGCCGGTGAGCTCGTTGGCCTTCAGGGGCAGCGCGGTGCCAAACTGTCCGGGGATCAAACGAACTTTGGCTCCGGTACCTTTGAGCGTGCAGTAGGTGTCCTTGAGCTTCATGCCCCCCGGCCCCATCTCAAATAGATCGATGCCGGCGTAGGTGATGGTGTCGTGGGGCGAGGCTTGCTGCGCGGTGCGGATCATTCGCATGGTGCGCAAACCGGTACCGATGCCGATCTCGACAATCGATCGCACCTTGTGCTGGCGAATCAGCCGGTAAATGGGCCGGTCGGCGGCAGGCTTTGAGAACCGGGAAAGAAAAAAGAAGCCAAGTCGCTCGGCTAAGGACACGCGCGCACCTCTCCATCCGTTAGGCTGGCGTGAAAGACGCAACTAGCGGCATGTCGGTACGGTGCTGGCAGTGATTGCGCCACGCGTGCCGCACTCCGTTGCGGCTGCCGTCCGACAAAACAGGATTCGTCGTCCGGCGGCACCGCGCGGAAGTGTTTTTGTTACGGCCCGCAACAAGCCCGCAGGCTTCCTATCAGCAGTAGCCGGAATGGTTTACCTGGTCGGCACTTTCACCAACTCCTTGGGGGCGCTAGCAGCCCACCGGCGGCCACCGTGAGCGATCCCGCCAGGCCGCATGCGGACGCAGCGATCGCGGGGGCGCGGGCGGCGCGTTGCATAACGATTTGCACATGTATTTGCCGCGTCCCCCAAGCTGGCTGGTGCGGCACTTTGGCAGGAAGCGGGCCGTTTGCCAAGCTAGCCCCCGACGGGCATAATTCGATTCCCTTTTTTGCACCGCCAGCAGCCGACGGAGTCAAGCGATGGACAAGATCATCGAAACCGGCATTACGTTCGACGACGTACTCCTTGAACCGCGCTTCAGCGACGTGGTTCCGGCCGATGTGTGTGTGCAGACGAAGCTTACGAATCGGATCACGCTCAACATTCCGATCGTCAGCTCACCCATGGATACCGTCACCGAGGCGGAAATGGCGATCGCCCTGGCCCAGGAGGGGGGGCTGGGGGTGGTGCACCGCAACCTGTCCATCGAGCGGCAGACGGAAGAAGTGGACAAGGTCAAACGCAGCGCCAACGGCATCATTTTCGACCCGGTGACGCTGCCTCCCACGGCCTCCGTGGGCAAGGCTCGGCAGTTGATGGACCAGCACAACGTGTCGGGAATTCCGATCGTGGCCGAAAACGGCCGCCTGGTGGGCATTTTGACCCGCCGCGACCTGCGCTTCCTCGAGACGACCGAGAAGCCTGTCTCCGAAGTGATGACCGACGAAGGGTTGGTAACGGCTACGGGGACTGTAACGCTTGAGGAAGCTGAAAAGATCTTGATGGAAAATAAGGTCGAGAAACTTTTGCTGGTTGACGAAAACTACAAACTGACCGGGCTGATCACGATCAAAGACATTGACATGATGCGGCGCTTTCCGCAGGCCTGCAAAGATGCACAAGGCAGGTTGCGGGTGGGGGCCGCCGTGGGAGTCCACGATTACGAGCGGGTCGAAAGCCTGATCGCCAAGGGCGTCGACGTGCTGGTGGTCGACAGCGCGCATGGACACTCGTCCAACGTGCTGGAAACGGTACGCAACATCAAGCGCCGCTGGGACATCGACGTGGTGGCCGGCAACGTGGCCACCGCCGAGGGGGCCCGCGACCTGGTGGCCGCGGGCGCCGATGCGGTGAAGGTGGGGATCGGCCCCGGATCGATCTGCACCACGCGGGTCATTTCCGGGGTGGGCGTGCCCCAGATTACCGCCGTGTACAACGTCGCCAAGGCACTGCAGGATTCGGCCACGCCGGTGATTGCCGACGGTGGTATCCGCTACTCGGGTGATATCACCAAGGCAATTGCGGCTGGCGCGCATTGTGTGATGTTGGGTGGTTTGCTGGCAGGGCTGGAGGAAAGCCCCGGCCAGCGGATCCTGTTCGGTGGCCGGACCTTCAAGGTCTACCGCGGGATGGGATCGATTGGTGCCATGGTAGCCGGCTCGAGTGAGCGTTACCGGCAGGCGCCGGGACGCGGTCCCGACAAGCTCGTGCCTGAAGGTGTGGAAGGACGCGTACCGTACAAGGGCCCTCTGGGGCCGTTCGTCTACCAATTAGTGGGCGGGCTCCGCGCCGGGATGGGGTACTGTGGAGCCCGAAACATCGAGGAGTTGCGAAGGGATGCGCGATTTATTCAGGTCACGGCGGCTGCCGTTCGGGAAAGCCACCCGCACGACATCTCCATCACCCAAGAAGCACCCAATTACAGCACCGAGTTCGGCCGCTCCGAACAGTGAGCGGGCCCTGCCCGGCGCGGTACTCCGCAAGGCCGGCGCCCTGGCGTTGGCCTGGTGCTGCTTGGGACAGGCGGCCGGCAGCGCCGCCTGGGCATCGGAGTTCACCGCTACCGAAGGCGGCCAGTCGGGCAACCGGCTGCGCATCCTGCAAGTCAAGCATCGCGAACCCAAGCCGCTGAATGTGCCTGCCAGCGATTGGCGGGCGGTGGAGGAACCCAGCCGTTACGGCAACGAGCAGCTCCCCGCACCGCGTCTGGAGCAGGAACCGGCTTACGAGCCGATGCCTGGCCCGGTTCGTTCGATTCCGGACGACGAGTATGAACCGGTGCCCTCGGTCAACAGCAGCCCCATGGCGGCCCCGGTGATGCCTGGCCACGATCTGGATCGCCAGCCGCGGGATTTCGATCGCGGCCGGCAAGAGCTGGCGCCTGCTGATCCCGCGGAACGCCGTTCGGTGGACATGCCGCGGATGAATCGTCCGGCCCCCGAGGAAATGACCTTCCCGGTGCGGCAGCCTGGTCTGGGCGGTCTGCCTGCCCCCGGCGGTCTCCAGCCGGCTCCGATTGATCGCAATGGCCGTCCCGGCCCGCTGGATTGTGCCGATCTCGATCGGTTCTACGATCCTACGCTGTTCAACACGATCAACATCGACATCTCCGTCAAGGGCGAAGCTCCGCCCGACTGCCCGCTGCCTCAGGAAGCCATCTTCCCCAATCACACGGTGGACGTGTACCACCGCGACTGGGCCTGTCTGACCTATACCTGGAAGGCCTCGGCCATCTGCCACAAGCCGCTGTACTTCGAAGAGCGGAGCGTGGAGCGGTATGGTCACAGTTGGGGTCTGGCGCAACCGGTGGTATCGGGTGCCCACTTCTTCGGCTCGCTGGCCTTGCTGCCGTACCAGATGGGTGTCCATCCGCCCGGAGAATGCATCTATCCGCTGGGCTACTACCGGCCGGGTAGCTGCGCTCCCAAGATCTGGTATCAGGCTCCTCTGAGCGTGCGGGGCGCCCTGGCTCAAGGCGGTGCCATCACGGGCCTGGTGTTCCTGCTGCCGTAACCAGCAGGCCATGCGACCGCGGCCGTGCCTGACGGTGCGGCCGCCGATGATACGCCGCGGTGGGGACTGCCGCAGGTAGCATCGCACGGTTGCCTGGGCCTTCATTCGGATCACGTGGAAAGAAAGTCTCTGGTCAAGCCTCGCTTTGGGGTGGACGTAGGTTCGGCCCCTCAAGGCGAGGCTTTTATACGTACCGGGCCACGGTTTCTTTCACTTCCGTTGCGGGATGGTGAAGATGCTTCCCCCGTAGCGAGGGCTTTACGCTCCCGCCCTGTTTTGTACGGTAGCGCGACCGACGGCCGGAAACCTTGTACAATGAGAGCGGCCGCGCCAGGCGGTAATTGCCAACTCCATCGATTCACCAGCCGAGATGCCGATGAAACTCGTCCTGCTGGGCACCAACGGCTACCATCCCAACGACACGCGGCATACCGCCTGTGTGATGCTTCCGGAATTGGGGGTACTGCTGGATGCCGGAACAGGCTTGTTTCGCATCCGAAACCGGCTGATGACGCCGCGCCTGGATATCTACCTTTCGCACGCGCATCTGGATCACGTGGCGGGCCTCACCTTTCTGCTGGGCGTGCTGTATCAGCAGCCCGTTGAAGAAGTAGTCGTCCACGGCGAAGCCGAGAAGCTCCAAACCGTTCGTGAGCATTTGTTTTCCCAGTTGTTGTTTCCGGTGCCGCCACGCTTCGAACTGCGACCGCTCGAAGGCCCGGTGCAACCACTTGCCGCGGGCGGAACCATTCGCAACTTCCCCGTGCAGCATCCCGGCGGAGCGGTTGGGTACCGGCTCGATCTGCCGGGCCAAAGCATCGCCTACGTCACCGATACCACGGCGGCCGTTGATGCCGACTACGTGGAACACATCCGCGGCGTGGACCTGCTGCTGCACGAGTGCAACTTCCCCGACGAGCTGGAAGAAATCGCCCGCCTCACCGGCCACAGTTGGACCAGTGCCGTAGCCCAGGTGGCCAAGAAGGCCGACGTGGGCATGCTAGTGCTGACCCATCTCGATCCGGCGCTGATGACCGATTGCCAGGCCCAGGTGGAGATTGCCCGAAAGATCTTCCCCAACGTGGTCATGGGCGAAGACAACATGGAACTGCAACTCGACTAGTCGCTCTTTGCACGCGGCTAGGGTTGCTTGGGTTGCGACGCTTGGTGCTGCCGTAACCGTGCTTTAAGCGTAGCGATGCCGCGCCGGTGGACCTCCAGCACCTGTTCCCGCTCGCCAGCGTTAGCGAACGCGCCTTGCCGCGTGATGGCTTCGATATTGGCCTGCATCTCGGCAATGAGTTGCCGGGCGATCTCAGGCTCAAAGCGTGCCTGGCCATGCTGGTGCAGATACACGGCGCTGGTATGGGCAAATAGCGGCCGATCGAATTCGTTGGTGCCGGCTTCCAGCGGAATCCGCACGGCCAGCCAGCCAGGCTCCTGGACGACCAGCCGGTGCTTCAGCTCGGCTCGATAGTGTCCTTCATGCCGGCGGCATCGCACGGTATGCACCACCTTGCCGTTGTGGATCAGTTCCAGGCCGTCAAAGTGGCACCGGCCGTACGCCCGGGCCGTAATCTCCAGAGGCCGGCTGGGATCATCTCGCTGGCTCAGTTCGATCACGTCGCCGGCGGTATGTCCATCGACCTCAAACTCCAGGAGCGGGCCGTTGGTGATGAAGGTTCGCCCCTGCCGTAACTGTTCCAGCCAGGCTTTGCTGGTCAGCGGGCCTTTCAGCGGCACGTACACGCGCGAAAAGTCGTAGATGAACCAGTCGGTGCCCGTCGAGAACGGCACCAGCATCCCCAGGTTGAGATACCGATAAAACGTATCGCGATAGCTGCCGTGAACGCCGCCATCGAAGATGTTCTGGGCGTCCAGGAGCCCGGCCATCCAGTTGGGGACGTCTTCGTAACCGAACTTGTTGTGACACCAGATGACCGTAGCCCCATCCTGGCGTGCCGTGCGAATGCCCTGCTGCAGCGGCGGGCTGTCCGTGCCGGTTTGCATGATGCCCGGTCCGATGCTCACCGGCTGAATCAACCGCAGCAGATCGAGAAACATCACGTGGCCGTAGCCTTCGCCGCCGGGGCCGAAGTTGTGGCGATGCTCCTCGCCGTTGCCGAACAGCACACCGTACTGGGAAAGGCGGGCCAGTTCGCCTCCGCCGTTCAGACTGCGGGCGACTATCTCATTGGAGATGTACGTATGATCGCCCGGCACGCGCCGCAGATACGACAGGTAAACCAGATCAAGCGCATCCGCCTGCGGCACAACCTGCAAATACCGGTAGGCTTCCTCGTAGGTAAGGTTCATCAAGTGCAGGTGCGTATTGCCTGATCGCAGATGGCGTGCGGCCGAATCGTAGAACCGCTTTAGAGGCAACTCCACGGTAGCTTCGGCTTGGCCGGTGACGTCGAGCTCACGCTCAGTCAGTTCGGTTTCCAGCCCTTGCAGGGCTTCGACCTTTAGCCGCGATTGCGGAACGAGCACCGCCGTCGGTTCGGCAATCGCGAACCAGTTCATGTCACGCTTGATGGGGCCGCGCAACTCCACTGCCTTGCCGGTGGCCAGATTGGTCACGCGAATCAGGCCCGGCAACATCTTGCCGGTGGTGGCATCGGTCAGGCGAATGGTGAGCCGGCAGCCTCGCCCCGAGGCGTTGGCAGAATCTGCGGTCTTTGACGGATCGGCGGTATCGGCCAAAGCCACTTCGGTGGGCGCTGGTTCGGCCAAGGCGGCCGCTTTGGCCTCGGCTTCACGGCGTGCTTGAAGAAAGCTGCGCGAAGAATGCGGGTGCGCAACCGCTGCGGACGCTCCGAGCCAACTGACGGCCACCAAGGTGAAGCACGTTGCGATGACTCTGGCAGCGCGCGGCGGCATCGGCAACCTCCCGCGGATGACACAAGGGAGCGGTTGGACCGCGAGCGGCTTACGGCTTCTGGTCCAGCCGCTGTTGCAGGGCTTGTAGCTTGGCTTCCAGTTCGGCCACCCGCCGCTCGAGGGCCTGGATGCGGGCAGTCTGACTATCGGTCGGTGCAACCTGGGGCGGAGGTTCCGGACGCGGTAGCTGCGCGGGCTCCGCTGCGGGAGCCTGGGCTGCCGCCCAGCGTACCAGCAGTTCCACCGGCCGCCCCTGCCGCAGGACCACCACGCCCAGCTCTTCACCGGCAACCTGATTGAGCTGCTGGGCAAGGTCGTCGGCCGAGGTGACCGCCACACCGCCGACGGACAGGATCAGGTCGTCGGGCAGGATACCACTGCGAGCAGCCGCGGAGCCTGCGACCACATCGACCACCAGCACCCCTTGCACAAAGCCCAGGTTGAGCCGCTGGCGATCCTCGGCGGTGGCCGGTCCTACGGTGATGCCCAGTGGTTCACGGGCTGCACCGCCCTGCCCTGCTGGTTCCTTGGACGGCTGGGCGGCGAGGCCTGGAGTGGCTGGAACCGCAGGAGTTTGGCGTTGGCTGTTCGGGTTGCTCGGGATGGGGCCAAACTGCTCGAAACGCCGCTCGCCGGGGGCGGGCCGCCTGCCCAGCGTGACCGTGGCCTGCACGATCTGTTGACCTCGCAACAGATCGAAAGCGATCTGCCCACCCGCGGGCGTTTTCTGAACGATCGCCGCCAGGTCATCCATCGAACGCACCTTGGCGCCGTTGACGGCGACGATCAGATCGCCTTCTTGCAAGCCGGCCGCCAGCGCGGGGCCGCCGGGAATCACTTCCATCACCCGGACGCCAAAGCCGCGATCCTGGCGGTCATCGGTAATGAGCCCCAGGTAGCCAGGCTCCACCGGTGCTGCTGCCGCCGGTGCGGGACGATTGCCTTGTTGAAGCGTGGCCTCCAGGCGTTCGAGCGCCTGAGCGGCCAGCGGTGTGGGACTGGCCAGCGCAATAACAAGGCCCACGCCCAGCACCGCGGTAAACAGCAACATGGTAGAAGCAGCGCGCACCGTTGAACTCCTTGGCACCGCCGGCGGCCAGGCAAGGCCGGATGCGCGTTCCCATCAGCGGGCATCCTGAGCTAGACCTGTGGGCATTGCAGCGGCGCGTTCGTGGCCCCCAACAATTCCGTGCCTGTAGTATAGCGTGGCCCCGCCGTGGAAGGGGAACGAATAGGACGGCAGAAGATGCGTCGCCTCTTGCGCGATGACCGGCCAACGCATCAAGCATTGCTGCTGTAAACGGGGCATGTACTGCATGCAGCGCGCCTTATGCCCGTAGGGAATCCGCCCCGACGTTTCTTTGCTGCCGTCTGGCAAGGCGGTATCATGAGAGTGCGAATACACCTTCCACCAAGGTTGGCTGCGCGGCATCGCCCACGGAGGGGGGCAGCGCCTGGCGCTCCTCGTGGCAACCTTGCTTGAATATCCACGCTGGTTTCCCTGCATGCCCAAGTACATCGTGCGTTTTGGTTCCATGCGCCGCTTGGGCGTCTTCGCCACGGCCAAGGGCGAGACGTTTCCGCGCGGCGCACGGGTGATTGCTCGCAGCGATCGAGGGCTGGAAGTCGGCGAGGTTCTCTGCGATGCCACCGAGGCAGCCGTCAAATCGCTCACCGATCCGGTGCGGGGCCAGGTGATCCGCGGCATGACGCCCGAGGACGAGAAGGAAGTCTTCCGCCTTCGGGCTCACGAGCGGCAAGAGTTCGAGATCTGCCGGCAGCGGATCGCGGAGCTGGGCCTGCCGATGAAGCTGGTCGACGTCGAGCACATTTTCGGCGGCGAACGGATCATCGTGTATTACCTGTCGGAGAACCGGGTCGACTTCCGCGAGCTGGTGCGGATCCTGGCCAGCGAGTTCCAGACCCGGATCGAGATGCGGCAGATCGGTGTTCGCGACGAGGCCAAGCTGCTGGCCGACTACGGCGACTGCGGCAAGCCGGTGTGCTGCAATACGCACCTGTCGGAAATGCCGCCGGTCTCGATGAAGATGGCCAAGCTCCAGAAGGCTACGCTCGATCCGGCCAAGATTTCCGGCCGCTGCGGCCGGCTCAAGTGCTGCCTGCGCTATGAGTTTGAAACGTACGAGGAGCTGCAGAAGCAGCTTCCGCCGGTGGGCGCCGACGTGGTCACCAAGGTCGGACGCGGACGCGTGCTGGGACAGGAGATCCTGGCCAGCCAACTGCTGGTCGAAATGGAGGATCACCGCCGGCTGTTGATCCACGCCAGCGACGTGCTGACCGTGCTGGGCAAGCGTTCCGGCAAGAAGTAAAATCGCGGGATTCCCACCCTTGGTAGTGGATCGCTTTTCCGCCTCCCCCCGATGCTACCGATCAATCCCGCCTGCCAATCCCGCTAGACGTATCGAATCTGTGATGGACGCTTTGTTGAAATTCGTGCGACGCGATCGCCGGTACAAGCTCGAAGCCTACCAGTTTGTTTTCGAAGCACTGACTTACGCACAGAAGGTGTTGGGTATGGGGCAAGTGCGGGAGCCCTCGCCCGATGAAGGCGACGAGGAGGACGAACCCCAGCGTCACCTTACCGGCCAGGAGCTGTGCGAAGCGATCCGGATCTACGCCCTGGAACAGTTCGGCTACATGGCCAAGACGGTGTTCAACGACTGGGGCGTGACCTGCACCAGCGACTTCGGCGAGATCGTCTACAACCTGATCGACTTGCAAATGATGCGCAAGACGCCTCAGGACCGCCGCGAAGATTTCGACAACGTGTTCGACTTCGACACGGCCTTCCGGCAGGAATTCCAGATCACCCTGCCCGACTGAGCTTTCGCCCCGCTGCGTGCTACGTGCCAGCCGGTTCGGCCGGAGCCAGGGCAAACTGCGCCCCCGCCGTACGATACTGGTAACGGCGAATCCGTTGTTCCTTCAGCGGGTCGACCGTGACCCAGTTCTTGAGCCGCACCAGCGGGCCTTCGCCGCCGAACCGCTGGATGTGGAACGGGTCGTCGCCGGGCCGATTGTAACCGCCGTATGCCGAGCACACGGCTTCCAGGCCCGCCTCGCGCGCCAGGCCGAATGCGGCCGGCTGGAGATTGGCGTGCATCCCGAACGGGAAGGCGAAGTAGCGGATGCGCTGGCCCACGGCGTCGGCCAAGTCGTGTGTGGCCGCTACCACTTCGTCGGCCAGGCGATGAAAGTCGCGTATCGCACCCAGGTCGGCATGCGTGCGCGTGTGTGCGCCGATTTCGATGCCGGCGGCGGCCAGATCGCGCAGTTGCGCCACCGTGTTGGGAGCGAAGCGATTGCCCATCGCCACGTCGTGCGGGAACGGTTCTCCCGTCAGCACGTAGTGTGTGGTGACGAAGTACGTGCAGGGCACACCCTGTTCGATCAGCCAGGGCAGTGCCTGTTCGCAGTTCTCGGCGTAGCCGTCGTCGAAGGTGATGGCCACCACGGCCTCGTCGTTGCGCCGCGAGGCGATCCGCCGCTGGGCTTCTTCGAGGCTGACCAGACGGACATTTTGCTGGAGCCACCGGATGTGCTGGCGGAACTCGCGATTGGACACGGTCCAGCTGTTGGCCGTATCGTCGGCAATCCGGTGGTAATAGACCACCATCACGGGGGCTTTGCCTTCGTGCACCGCGAGACGGTTGCGGCACGCCCGCCACGGCAAGGTGGCGGCGTAATACGGACCCAGCAGCAGCCGTTTGATGTTCTGCATGTTGCCTTGTTCTCCCCGCAACCCGGTGCCGATCGTCGGTTAGCTTTGCGGTGTCGGATTGCCTACCATCCAGCGTTTCAGCATCCGGCCGGCTTCCCAGGCTCCGTGGCGGAGCTTGGCACCGAGCCGGGCGGGCACGATCTCGACATTGACGCACGGCTCCGGCTCGGCTCGCCAGTGCGCCTTGTACGGTTCGTCGCCGCGGAGGTAGTCAAAGTGCTTGAAGCCGCTCTCGTGCGCATGCTTGAGCGTGGCCAGATTAGAGATTCTACCCGGCTGCAAATCGAGTAGTTCAGGTTCCACGCCCGCCTGGTAGGCAAAAACGGCGTCGTCGCCCGCCAGATGATATTCTGCGGCAGCCAATCGGCCGTCGATCTCCAGCCAGTGCAGTCGGAGCTTGCCCTGGGCCAGGAACTGTTCGGCGATGTCGCGATGAAACTCGGTGAACCGCGTCGAATGGAAGACGCCCAGTTCGCCCTGCGTGACCCAGCGCCGCTGGTGCAGGTGAACCAGGATTTCCCAGCCCAGCGGAAGCTCTTCGCGATGCTCTACGGTATGCAGCACTGCGCGGCCGGAGTCCAGAAAACGGCGCTGGAGCTGGCGCACCTGTTTGCGATGCCCCTTGGAGAGCATCGCCTCGTATTCTTCCCAGGTCGGGGGGAAAGCGATCCGCCAGCAGTTGAGCGTTGGCTCCTCGCGGACGGTGGCCCCCCGAGCGGCCATTTCCGCGATCAGGGCCCGCAAGATGGAATCGTTTTGGGGGACACCGCTCATTTGCAGCAGGTCCCACTCGGCGGTACCGCCGTCGGCGTCGTCATCGACGCCGTCGTGGCACAAATATTCGGCTACGGCCTCGGCGACGACAGCTTCATCGCCCGGCCGGCTCAAGATCGTGTGGTAATCGGAGCAGACTTCGCCCGAGCCGAGGAACCGCAGCACGCGGCCGCGGGCACGCACCGGCTCCACATACCAGGGGGCGAGCCCCATCAGTTCGCCACGGTCATCCATTACGGCCAGCACGTAGAGCTGTCCGCTCTGCCCGTAGTAGCGCCACCACGTGGTGTTCCACTCGCGCAGCCGAAAGGGAATCCCTCCGGCCAGACGGTTCCAAGCTTGGGCGAGGCTGTGCAGTTCGATGATGTGGGTAAGGCGCCGAACGTGCATGACTGGCTTCGAGTGCGACAGGAAATAAAGGGAGCCGTACTGCGCCGCGTGCGCGCACCGCGCTTTTTATCTACTACGGTAGACAACTCTCCCTCAGACTGGCGAATAAGCAAGAAAATGTGCGAGAAAGCCACAGTGCTGTTGCCGCCAATCAACACTGTTGTGAAAAGGCAACAGTGTTGGCTTTTGGCACATGCTGCCATGTTACGCGGAACGCCGCGTCACAAATCCCATCATAACTGATACTTGCAATCCAAGCCTGCGCGGGCCACCACGCGCCACCAGAACCATTGGCACAGCGAGTGCATAGCTGCACCTTCGTCGCTGACAACGGTATCCGTCAATCCCCCATGCTTCGATCCTTATGACGCAGGCTTCTCACGCTCGCAGCCACGGTGGCCAACTGCTTAATGTTTCGCTGCGTTACTGGCGCCGTTGGTTAGTGCCCCTGGTGGGCTGCACGGTACTGGCGGGTGCTTACGCGTTCTTGCGCACCCCCAAGTGGGAAGCTTCGCAAACGGTATTGCTGCGGAACGAAGCCGTCAGCACCGGCGACGAAAGCCTGGGCCGGTTCCGCAGCATCGAGGACCTGCAACTCACCCAGGAAACGGTGCTGGAGGTGGCCCAAAGCCACTCCGTACTGAAAGCCGTCCTGGAAGAGGCCGGTCTGCCAGCCACGCCCGAGGGCATTGCCGACCTGCGCGACATGGTGTCGATCGTTCCCCCCGATGGGGCCGAGTTCGGCAAGACCGAGCTGTTCTACATCAAGGTGAAGGACAAAGATCCCGAAGCCGCCAAGAAGCTGGCTTCGCTGTTGGGGCAGCATCTGCAAGACGGTTTGCAACGGTTGCGTACAGCCCGGACCGCCGGCGTGATCGAGGAGCTGGAAAAAGGCGTCACGCTGGCCCAGGCCGATCTCGACGAAGCCTCGCGCAAGCTGGCCGCTATCGAAAGCGAAGTGGGCGGCGATCTGGCCGATCTCCGCATGCTCGACATCACCGCCACGGGCGACAGCGATCTGCGGCGGCAACTGAGCTCTGTGCAGGACGAACTGCGGACCGCCGAACGCGAGCTGCGGGCGAACCAGGAAACGCTGGACCTGCTGAAGGAAGCCCAGCGCGATTCGGGCCGGCTGCTGGCGATGCCCACCGACTTGCTGGCTCGCCACCCCGGTCTGGCCAAGCTGAAGGACGGGCTGGTGGCCGCGCAGCTTAAGACGGCCGAATTGATGGGCCTGATGACCGAACACCATCCGCTGGTGAAGGCGGCCCTCGAAGCCGAACAGCAGATCAGCCGGCAGCTCGATGCCGAACTGGTCATTGCCGTTCGGGGAGCCGAGGTGGATTACCGGCTGAACGCCGCTCGCGTGGCCGACCTCAAGAAGCGTCAGGGCGAGCTGGAACGCCGGCTGAATACGCTGGCCGCCCTGCGGACCGACTACTCGACCCTGGCGGCCCAGGTGAAGCATCGCACGCAGTTGCTGGAACAGGTCGAACGGGCGTTGGCGACGGCCCGCACCGCGGAAGCCGCGGCCACGAATGCCAGCCAGATCAGCCTGGTGGATTCGCCGATCGTGGGCAACCGTCCGGTGGGCCCCGGCAAGTCGCTGATCCTGGCCGCCGGTTTTGTGGCGGGCGCGATGCTGGGCGGTGGGCTGCTGCTGCTCTCGGTCGATGCCGCCGAGTTCCGGCCGGCTCCGCGGGAGATCCCCATGTCGACCCCCTCGCACAACTACGTGAACGATCGCCTGACTTCGGATGCGGTGATGGCCGCAGCCTGGCCATTTGAAACCGTCGGTCGTTCTCGCAAATAAGCCGACCGCGGTAGGCGGTTGCTGGACCCCGCCCGCCGTGCCACCAACAGGGCCTGCACTTTCTCCCCCCTGCCAATCTCGCACCCTGGAGGCATGCAGTCGCTAATCGGCTGCTGCCTGCGGACACACTCCGTCGAGCGTTCGCGCTCAGGCGGAGTGTGCTTATTTGAGGGTGGCCAAACGCCGGATTGCTCCCGTGCGGAGCTTGCAACTTCTAGCGCGCAGACGCTACCGGACTACCAGCGACGCGGGGCATCGCGTCGTGGTAGCTCGCAGCGGTGATTAAGGCGGTTAAAGCGAGAGGGGGCGTTACCGCCGGGCCCGAGGATGCTTCAGCGGCAGCCAGCTTCCGTTCTCCTGGCTGCTGGCCACGCATTGCTGGATGAAGTACATGCCTTCCACCCCGTCGTTGACGTTGGGGTAGATGGTGTTGACCTTCTCGAACGGCTGGCCGCTGGCACGCAGCACCATGTTGTTGAAGGCCGAACGGTACACGTTGGCGAACGCCTCGAAGAATGCTTCGGGGTGACCGGCCGGCAACCGGCAAGCGGCCCTGCCCGATTCGTTCATGTACGGCGCGTTGGGATCGCGGCTGTAGATCTGGTGCGGCTTGCCGTTGATCCGCACGATCAGTTTGTTGGGCTCTTCCTGCCGCCACTGCAGGGCGCCCTTGGTGCCGTCGATTTCGATGAACAGATCGTTCTCGCGGCCGTGCGTGATCTGCGAGGCCGTCACGGTGCCCAGCGCGCCGTTCTCGTAACGGATGACGGCGGTGCCGTAATCGTCGAGCTGGCGACCGGGGGCAAAAATCTTCAGGTGGGCGCTGACCGATTCGGGCAGCAGGCCCGTCATGTATCGGCCCAGGTTATAGGCGTGCGTACCGATATCGCCAAAGCAGCCGGCGGCGCCGCTCTTGGTGGGATCGGTCCGCCACGAGGCCTGCTTCTGGTTGTCGGCTTCCAGCCGCGTCCGCAGCCAGCCCTGGATGTAGAAGGCCCGGATGGCCTGAATCTCGCCCAGCTCGCCCGCCAGGATCATCTCGCGGGCCTGCCGCACCAGCGGGTAGCCGGTGTAGTTGTGCGTCACGCCGAATACCACGCCGGAGCGATCGACGGCCTCGGCCAGTTCTTCGGCCTGCTTCAGGTCGAAGGTCAGCGGCTTGTCGCACATGACGTTGAAGCCGGCCTCGACTGCGGCCTTGGCGATCTCAAAGTGCGTGTGGTTGGGAGTGGCGATCGAGATGAAGTCGATCCGCTGATCCTCGGGCAGCTTCGACTCGGTCTCGATCAGCTCGCGATACGACCCGTACGCCCGCTCGGCCGGGATGTCGTAATCGGGGGCGGAAGCCTTGGCCTTGGCCGGATCGGACGACAGAGCGCCGGCAACCAGGGCCGCCCGATTGTCCAAGATGGCCGCCGTGGCATGCACCCGGCCGATAAACGCTCCCTGGCCTCCGCCAACCAGGGCCATCCGCAGTTTGCGATTGAGCGGTGCGTTGGTGGGCATGAGCGACAACTCCTGGCGATAGACGCTTCTTGGGGGTCAGAATGCACATGCAGCCGCCGGGAACGGCCGCGGCGGCGCGCAAAGAGACGGGGCCACCTTGTAGCGGTGGCTACTTGAACGGTGTCCAGCAGTGACGCTGGTGGCGATGCCCAAAGGGGGGAAGGTCAGCCGGCCGACAGCGGCACGCGCTGTGGGCAGGCGGTTACGGCCTACTGGTCTTCCAGCCCCCAACGGCGGATGATGTCTTCAGCGCCGGGCGTCAGCATGCGGAGCTTTTCAGCGATCAAAGCCTTATCGCCAGCGGAACCGGTCTGCAACTTCTTCTGGAGCTTGGCGACCTTTTCCTTGCGATGACGGCGCCGCCGCAACTCCCGCTGACGTTCACTGCCTGCCATAAAATGAAGACTCCTGCAATTCCGTAGCTCAATGCGTCGAGGCAATACCCACGGGGCGTACCCTGCCCATCGGTGGGGGAAGGGTTGCCCATGGAAACCAGCATTGTTAGCGCCACGGCCCCAGGGCGTCAAGTCAGCCCCGGCAGGCCGTTTCCGACGATCACAGGGGGGGCTACTCCCAGCACTTGGTTCCCACCTGCCCTGCCTTACACCGTATCCCACGCAATGGCCTGCGGTGACGAATCCGCGCGGCGGCTTCCCTTGCCTGCCGTAGCGTTTTACCCTGGGGATTGGCTTGATCGGTTCCGGCGAACCAGTGGCTCGCCTGCACGACCTCCCCTGGCGGGTTGCCTGAGATGACCACCTTTGAAGAACGCGAGCGGATGCGGAACCTGCCGCGGCAACTGCTGACCCATCACCAATTGGGTCGGCTCAACCGGTTGCTTGCCCGACTCCGCGAGGAGAACGCTTACTATCGCGAGAAGTTCGCCGGAGTGACGCTGCCGCTGGCGAGCCTGGACGAGCTGGCCTCGCTACCGCTGACGACTAAGGACGAGCTGCTCCCGCGCTCACCCGAGGACGGCAACCTGGCCCGCAACCGTACCTTCCCGCTGGAGCGGTACGTGCGATGCCATCAGACCTCGGGCACGCGCGGTCGGCCGCTGGTGGTGCTCGATACGCCTGAGGACTGGCGGCACTGGATCGACACCTGGCAGTACGTGCTCGACGTGGCCGAAATTGGTCCGGCCGACCGCGTGATGATGGCGTTCTCGTTTGGGCCCTTTATCGGCTTCTGGAGCGCGTTCGATGCCGTGTCGGCACGCGGGGCAATGGCCATTCCCGGGGGAGGACTTTCAACCGCGGCCCGGCTTGAAATGATCCGCACCATGAAGGCGACGGCCGTGTTCTGCACGCCCAGCTATGCCCTGCGGATGGCCGAAGTGGCGGCAGAAACCGGCTTTGACCTGGCCGCCTGCGACGTGCGCGTGCTGGTCGTGGCCGGTGAGCCGGGCGGTTCGGTGCCTGCCATTCGAGCCAAGATCGAAAGCGCCTGGAGCGCGCGGCTGATCGACCACAGCGGGGCCAGCGAAGTTGGGCCCTGGGGATGCGGCAATGCCGAGGGCACCGGGCTGCATGTGATCGAAAGCGAGTTCATCGCCGAGTTCTTGCCGGTGGACCGTTGTGAGCCGCCGACGAACGCTGCCGATCCCACGACCGGCGACGGCGTGCTGGCCGAACTGGTGCTGACCTCGCTGGGCCGCGAAGGCAGCCCCGTGGTGCGTTACCGGACCGGCGACCTGGTCCGGCCACAGTTCAGTGACCATGGATTTGTGTTCTTGCCGGGCGGCGTGTTGGGCCGGGTGGACGACATGATGATCGTCCGCGGCGTAAACGTGTTCCCCACGTCGATCGAACACATCCTCCGTGGCTTCCCCGAGGTGCTCGAATACCGCATGACCGTCCGCAAGGTCGGCGCGATGGATACGCTGGAGATCGAGGTCGAAGATACGGCCGGGCAACCGGAGCGGATTGCCAACGCCCTGCGGGTGCAGCTTGGTCTGTCGGTGAACGTGTCGCTGGTCGAAATCGGTTCGCTGCCGCGTTATGAAGCCAAGGCGGCACGCTTCGTCGATCTGCGCAAGACTGCGAACACGTAGAACGAGCCGGCTAGGTAGGCATGCCACGGCTCTGCTGAGCCGTGTGAAGGGGACTGAGCCATCACGTGCGATGGCTCTGCCGAGCCGTGCCAGCACCGCTGCGGCGTGTACGTTTTCAACGTTCCGCGGAGCGGCCCCTACTTGAGCGGCACGTCGTGGTACTCAAGCGCCCACTCTTTCATGTACCGCACCTGGACCGGATCAATGCGGTACACCACCAGTGCCGGGTTATCCAGGCTGCCCAGGTATTGCCGCAGGAGCGGATTGGAGTTCCAGATTTCTTCCAGCACCGCGCGATCGGTGACGACCGAAGCCACGCCAGTGATCCGCACTTGGTTGTGATGGTCATCCAGGTAACACAGCTCCACCTTAGGATTGGCGGCGATCTGCTGCGTCTTGGCGTACTGCCGCAGGTTGGCCACGTACACGGTAAAGCCATCGGTCTTAACCGGCGAAACCGGCCGCAGCCGGGGCTGATCGCCATCGATCGTAGCCAGCATCGGAAAGCGGGCCTGAGCCATGGTGGCTGCCGCCAGTTGCTGCAGTTGGGCCGAATCGATGGGCTCTGGCTGGGGCTGCGTCATGGCAACACCTCCGGATGACGGACGAGCTTGGACCGGCACTCAGACCTGGCAGGCTTCTTTGCGGGCCGTACACGTCGCCAAGGCTACCGCCAGATCGCCCTGATACAGCGGCTTGGAAACGACGGCGGCCACCCCGGCTTGCCGTAATGCCTGCACGTCGTGCCAGCGGGGGAAGTTGACCACCGCCACCATGGGCGTGGGCGCAAGCTGGGAAGCAAACGCGGCGAGCCGCGGCAGGTTATCTTCGAGCGGGCCAAAGACATCCCACACGCCAGCCGCCACGCCGGGATACCAGAGGCGGCCGGTCTCCGAACCGCGTTGGGCGGCATCTGCGGCAGCCGCAGTTTGCGGCATCGTCCAGCCGGCTGCTTTCCAGCCTAACTGGCGGCATAGCCCCACGAGCGTGTCCACCATCGCGGGATCGGTCCCGGCCACGGCGACAATGCCCTTGCGCGCATTAGCACAGGCGCTGCCTGCCATGGCGGCCAGGCAGCGCTCATCTTCGGTGGTGGTGAGCGGCAGCTCCCACGGAAATCGCGGCTGGGCTCCAGCGGCTGCGGCGGCATGACGCTGCCGCAGCCACCGGGCCAACAGTGGTTTCAGCCGCCAGGGCCATTGATGCCAGTAGTAACGCACCACGCCGGGCCAGGGGCGGCCGGTGCGCTGTTCGCCTTCACAAAGACTGCCCAACAGCGCAATCTGCCGCGCCAATGGGGCCCGCTGCTGGAGTAGGCCCAGGTCGGCATGCGTCAGTTCGCCGGGCCGGATCGCGGCCAGCAGCATCAGCTCGGGCGCGGTGTCCGCAGTCAGGGCAGCGATTGCCTCGGCCGCCGTGCTGAAGGTGCGCACGGTGCCGGGCTGCTGCTCTTGCCACGTGCTGATGTCACGATACGCCTCGGCCAGTTCCACGTGCGTGGTGGGACCGATCCACCACAATGCCGCGCGCGTGCCGCTTACCGCTGAGCGTTGTTGTTCGCCCGGGCACGGTTGCGGCGACCCCCGCCCCCTGCTTGCTGCTTCGCCGGGGCGTCGGGCGCATTGGTCTGCGGCAGGTACTTGGCCAGCGAGGCTTTGATCTGGCTGTACTGAGGATCGCCCGCCAGGTTCTTCCATTCCTTCGGGTCCTGCTCGTGATCGTAGAGTTCTTCGCTGCCGTCAGCATAACGGATATATCGCCAGCGCTCGCTGCGGACCGCGTGGTTGTTCCGCCCGTGGGTGGTCAGCGATGGCCGGTCCCACGGCGCCTGCGGGTTCTTGAGCAGCGGCACAAGGCTCACGCCGTCAAGCTCCTTGGCCGGCAGGTTGCACAACTCAATCAGCGTCGGGTACAGGTCGACCAGGTTCACCGTGCGAGGGCATTCCTGGCCGCTCTTCTGGCCGGGAAGGCTGACGAGCAGCGGCACCCGCGTGGCTTCTTCCCACAGGGCAAACTTCCGCCAATGCTGCTTTTCGCCCAGGTGCCAGCCGTGATCGCCCCAGAGCACGATCAGCGTATTGTCGGCGTAGGGGCTGCTTTCCAGGGCATCGAGCAGGCGGCCGATCTGGGCATCGGCAAACGCGATGCTCGCCAGGTAGCCTTGCACGGCCTTTTCCCAGTTTTTGCTTTCCAGCACCCGGCGATGGTCGCCTTCAGGGCGGGCCATCTTGCGGCCGGCTTCGGGCACGTCGTCCAGGTCGTCTTCCTTCACCTCAGGCAGCTTCACCGACTCCAGCGGGAACTTGTCGAAGTACTTCTTGGGCACGTACCACGGCAAGTGCGGCCGGTACAAGCCCACGGCCAGGAAAAACGGCTTCTCCTGCTTGCTCGCCAGGAACTTCTGCGCCCACGACACGACCTGGTAGTCGCTCATGGCATCGTCGTCCACGTCGACCGGGCCCCAGTCGAAGTGCTGCGCGTTGCGAATGCCGTTGACCGGGGTGTTCGCGGGCTGGGGATCTTTCCGCTGATCGAAGTACTCGTGCCAGTACTTGTGATCGTTGGTGCCGCCGTGAAAGATCTTGCCGCCGCCGGCCACGTGATAACCGGCCGCCATGAAATGCTCGGGCAAGGTGACGGCGTTGGGCAGCGCCGGACGCCACGGCTGATTGTTGTGATAGACCCCGGTGGTTGAGGGACGCAGGCCCGTCAGCAATGACGCCCGCGAGGGATTGCAGGCAGGCGCCGCGCAGTACGCCCGGGTGAACTTGATGCTGCGCTGCGCCAGACGATCGAGGTTCGGCGTCTTGACGTCGGGATGCCCGGCCAGGAAACCGGTCCAGTCACGCAGATCGTCGATGGCCACAAACAGCACGTTGGGCCGCGAGCCAGCGGGCTGGGCCGCTTCGCCGCCTTGCGTGGCGGAAGTTACCAGAGAGAGCAACACGAGCAGGCTGCCACCGACAGCCAGCCGCACAGTAGGAGTGTGCATGCGCATAATTCGGCCTCGCTATCCTGTAGCGTCGTACCACGTAACGACGCGGGGGGACGGATTGCCAGCCGGGAATCGGCTGACGCGCGGCGAGCGCCGGTGGGCACGAACGTGATATTCACTCGCGCGAGCGTACCCATTTTACGCAACGCCGCCGAGGCTCGCTATCGGGTAGACACGCTTCTAGCGTCATTCATGCGGCAGGTTGCGCAGCCGCTTGAGGAACGGCTCAGGCAGCGCTTCGAACATGGCGGCGGATACCACCGGCCAGAAGTTGGGGGCGGCATCCAGCGGCGCGCTTGCGTTGTACCAGGTGAGAAATCGCTGCCGTAGCCGCGGCTGCGTTTGGAGGGTTCGCGATAGTGTCACGAGCGATTCCGCCGTGAGTGGACCTGCTTCGTACGCCTGGCGGAAGCTGTATTCCGGCCGCCAGGCTGGCAGCATATCGCTGTCGCGCTGGCCGGCCAGCGGCAGGTAGTACGCCTGGTAATCCTCGATCTGTCCGTCGTCGCGGCGATACGTGTACGCCTGGTAGGCCGGGTTGTTGCCAAATACCGGGCTGACGGCCGGCACCAGTTTGAACGGTACCGCCACCTGCCCGGCAACCAGCGGCGCGCGAAAGTCGTCCATGTGCGTATGACCGGCGAACGCCCACTGCAGCGTGCGGCGATACCGGTCGGCTAGTTTCAGAAACTCGCTGGCGTATTCGTTGTGCCAGAAGGTTTGCACGGGTTCGTTTTTGGCCAGGCGCTTGGCGGTGTCGTACACGTCAATGCCCGGGGGAATGTGCATCAGCAGCCAGACACGCTGATTTGCCTCTTCGGCCGCGCGCAGCCGCTGGGCCAGCCATGCCAGTTGCTCGCCTGAGCGCTGTTGGTGCGGCTGCTGGCACGCATCGAAGTACTCGGTCGAAAAGAA
This sequence comes from uncultured Planctomycetales bacterium, assembly GCA_937927735.1. Classification (GTDB taxonomy): domain Bacteria; phylum Planctomycetota; class Planctomycetia; order Pirellulales; family S012-138; genus CALBRZ01. The sequence continues at coordinate 97,407 of CALBRZ010000028.1, read as the reverse complement.
CACGCTGTTGAGCACAATCAGGCGATGCCCGGGCGTGCGGGGAAGCGGCACGTCGTAATAGCCGCCGCGGCGGAAGGTCCGCTCAAACGCTTGTTGCTGCTCGGCCGGCAAGTGCAGCAGTGGTCTCCAAGCCTGGGCAAAATCGCGCAGGAACTCACCTCCGGGTTCCAGGCCGTAGTCCTGGCAGAACGAATCCTCGTTGCCTACGGCCGGTAGGATCGGCACGCCCGGGAAACGCTGTCGCAGCTCCGCGACGATGAGCGCTACGGAGTTCATGGTGAACTGCCGGAACACTTCCGGCTGCTGGGACCGTACGCCGTGGGCCAAGCGGTCAAAAGTTTCCTGCCAATAGTGGGCCAGAAAGTCACCAGGGCACAGAATGAAATCGGGATCGGGCACGCGCCGGGCCGCATCATCGACGACGCTGCGCACCAATGCGTAGCTGGAATCGCTGCCGAGCTTCTGGCCCTGGGTGGGAGCGGCGGCCAGGATTTCTGGCCACTTTTCGACCTTGGCCTGTTTGAGCCGTTCAAAGAGCTCCGGCTCATACGGGTTGAAGTGAACGTCGGACAGGACCAGAAAGCGGCCCTGCCCTGCCGCGGCTGGTGTGCTGCCGGATGGCAGCGTGGCGGAAGCCGATGGCTGCGGCGGGGAAGATGGCTGCGTTTGCGCCAGCAGCGCACCTGCGAACAACCATCCCAGGATGGGTACAAACAGCACAAGCGACGCGACCGAGCGTCGTGCCGGCATAAGGTGGGCCTTTGCGGTGCGATCGAGTTATGGGAAGGCCCGTGGCCGGCAGTCGCTTCCTGCTTGGATCGCCTACTTCTTGGCGGTTTCTTGCGGCTTGTCGTCCTTCGACTCGGCTTCCGCCTTTTCTTCCTTCTGCATCGTGTACAGGCGGATCACGTTGTCGAAGTGGGCAACCGCCAGTTGCAAGCCGTCGGGATGCAGGTCCAGGTCGCGGCCGGGGCGGGGCAATTTGACCTCATCCTGAGGCGTGGCGGCTTTCTCGTCAAAGAAATAAATGAAACCTCCGCTGCCGCCCCCCACCACCGAGATCAGGTAGCCGTCTGGGTGGAACTCCACGCCCCAGGTCGAGCCACGCAGGTCTTCCTTGGGCTTGAACAGTTGAACCTGTTTGCCTTCCTGCCAATCGATCAGCGCAACGGCAGCATTGCCCACGCCCGCAAAAGCGTTGGAAACATTGGTAATGCCGCCCAGTGCCAGACGCGTGCCGGCGGCGTTGAAGGCGATGCCCCGGGCGCCGCCGATATCGGCGCGGAAGGTCTTATCGTACGTGTGCAGCTCGGCAATCTTGAACTCGCGCTGTGGCTTGCCGTCGGCAATCGTCCAGTGACGCACCGAGCAGTGCAGATCGCACGAAGCCAGTTCCTTGCCGTCCGGGTGGAACACGACGTTGTAGACGTGCGACTCATGGCCAGCCAGCTCGCCCACCTGCTCGCCCGTGTCGGACTTCCAGAGCTTGATCAGCCGGTCGTTGCCCGCGGTTGCCAGCAATTGGCCATCGGGGCTCACGGCCACGGCGCGAACCCAGCCATCGTGGGCGTCGATGGTGCGGATCGGCTCAGGCTTCGCCGCGGCCGTTTCACGCCAGATCAGCCGACCGTCGAATCCGCCGGAGTAGGTGATTTCGCCGTCGGGCGAGAAGGCGATAGCGCGCACCCAGCTATCGTGCCCGGGACACTCCACCGGCTCTCCCCCGGCCACGTCGAACCGCTGGAGCGTACAGTCCTGGGCGCCGCCAAACACGTAGCGCCCTTGCGAGTCGAACCGGCACGAAATGAACGGGCTGTTGTACTTGAGCTCGCGGACAACACGCGTCGCCTTGGGATCGGCCTGGCTCATGGAATTACCGCGGAAGGTGCAATGGAATCAAACGGGCGCCGCGCGGCCGGTTAAACGCCGCGCGGCGCTTCAGGTCCTGACAAACGCCCCGAGGGAGCAGGCGTTTAAGCCAGCAGTTCCTTGATGGCCGAGACGGCCGGGTCGGCCACCGGCATCGGGCGGCCGTTGAGCGTGAACGATTCGGTCGGATCCAGTCCCACGGCCCGCAGGTAGGTGTGGAACAGGTGACCGTGGTGCACTTCGCGGTCGACCACCTGGGTGCCGTTGTCGTTGGTCTTGCCGATCACGGCGCCGTGCTGGATGCCGCAGCCGGCCATGGCGATGCTCCAGGCCGAGCCCCAGTGGTCGCGGCCATAGCGCTCGTTGATCTTGGGCGTGCGGCCGAACTCCGACATCACCACCACCAGCGTCTTTTCCAGCAGGCCACGGTCGTGCAGGTCCTGGAGCAGGAAGGCGAACGTGGCGTCGAACTCACCCAACTGCTCAATGTGGAAGTTGAAGTTCTCGTAGTGCGTGTCGTAGTTGCTGTGGCCGACCTGCACGAACGACACACCATGCTCGATCAACCGCCGGGCGAGCAGGCAGTGACGGCCGAACTCGTGGTTGCCGTACTTCTCCTGGATGGACGGCGATTCGAGCGAGATGTCGAACACGTCGCGGCGTTCCATCAACCGCTGGGCCTGCTCGTACGATTGTACGTAGGCTTCAGTCTCGGCGGCGCGTCGGCGCAGCGCGAAGCGGTCGCTTACCCGGCGGCGGAAGTCATTGCGGGCTGCATCGGCCAGGGCCGAGATCGAGTCGGGCCGGAGCGAGTTGGCCGGCGGCTTTCCATCGCCCAGCGTTACGCTGGCGTACTGCGGCCCCAAGTAGGCTGCATCTTTCTTGTTGACGCCATTGCCGCCGCCTACCCGGATGAAGCCCGGCAGCGGGTTCGATTCGTGCGTCAACAGTTTGGCGGCGACGGCTCCCAGATGTGGATAGGTGAAACCGGGCATCTCGCGGCGGCCGGTTTCCATGCAGATGCGGCCCTTGCCGTGGTCGTTTTCCTTGGTGTTGATGCTGCGGATCAGGGCCATGCGGTGCATCTGCTTGGCCGTGTGCGGCAGCAACTCCGAGATCTGGATGCCGGGCACCGACGTGCTGATCGCCCGGAACGGACCGCCGGTATCGGTCTTGGGCTTGGGATCCCAGGTTTCAAGCTGGCTCACACCACCGTGCAGGAAGATCACCAGCATGTGCTTCTGCTGAGCCGCCAATTGGCTGGCCGCCAGCGGCGAAGCGATGCCGGCCAAGCCCATGGCCGAACCAAAACCGACCAGGCCTCCCAGAAACGTCCGCCGCGCGATGACGTGGTCCATCGTCTGGCATGCGTATTGGCATTTCATTGGTTGGTCTCCTGATAGCTGCCTTGCCCGGCTTGGTGGTGGCCCGGCTGGCCAGGGCCACGCTACCGGCGGCTCGTGATTGGAGGAGAGGCTTCCGGCCTCGTTGGTGTCGTGGTGATCAATGGTTGAAGCGGAACTCCGACGACGTCAGCAGCGCCCAGGCCATCTGCTGGACGGCCGCCGTTCGGGCGCTGGGATCACGCGTCAGGTATTCCACGGCTTCGGTCCGCTCGGTGTCATCCGGCAGACGCGAGAGCACGGCAAGGTACAACGTCTCGACGGCGGCCTGCGGCTCCTGCTGCTTTTGCACACGATCGACCAGGCTGCCAGCCTGGGCCGACAGCCAGCCATTGAGCATGCCGCCGTTGTTGAAGAACAGCGCCTGGTGGACGGTGGCCTGGAAGTCCTGCTCCGGCTCGCCCGGAGCGCTGCCGAACATGCCGATGAACTGCTGGATATTGCCCTTCACCGCGGCATAGACCGCCTGCTCGACCAGTGCGGCGCGAAGCTGTTGCCGCTTGGCATCGGTTTCCAGCAGATCCTTGAGCTTGGGATCCTTATCGATTTTGGCCGATTGGCTGTTGCGCTCACGCTGCAGCACGCCCGTGGCTTCCATCATGCTCATAGCCAACTGCTCGGGCGAGAGCGGCTTGAGCAGCGCCACCGCATAGCGTTCCGGTGCGGCTTGCTCGTCGGTCATGCCTTCCGGCAGCAGGCTGCTGCGCTGATAGGTTTCGGTCAGCGCCAGCTCGCGGAGCAGGAACTTGACGTCAAAGCCTGACGCCGCGAACTCCTCGGCCAGCATGTCCAGAAGTTCGGGATGCGAGGGCGGGTTGTCGCTGTGATCGAGGTCGAGCGGATGGATCAACCCCCGCCCCATCATCACGTACCACAGCCGGTTGGCGATGTTGCGGTTGAACTGCCGCGAGGTGCCATCGGTCGCCACTTCGGCCAATTTCTGGCGGCGGCTGTACTTGGGCACCGGCCGTACGTTCTTGGCCGGGGCAACAATGTACGCGTCGTCCTTGGCAAAGGTGGGTTCCTCCACCACGGCACCACCGGGCAGCCGCGGCTTGAAGTCCTTTTCGTCCACGCTGGGGTCGAACACCGATTTGAAGGCGACTTCGCCTTCGGCCTTCTCGGCGAAGAAGGTTTTCTTCGACTCGTCGGTGAACACAAAGCTGCGGTTCAAGAACGCGTAGATGCCGTAGTACAACGGCTGGTGATAGTCGCCGATCAGCGGGTGATCGTGGCACTGGGCGCACTGCAGGTCCATGCCGAAGAACAGCCGGCCCACGTCGCGAGTAAGAATGTCGGGATCGCCGCCGCGATCGAGATAGAATCGCGCGGGCGGACGGTTCTCGACGCCGTCGGCCGCCAGGATCTCGCGGGCTAACTCGTTAAACGGCTTGTTCTTGGTAAATGAGTCGTACAGGTATTGCCGCCACTCGTCTTCCGGCACCGCGTTGCCGGAGCGGCGCTCCATGAGCATAACGTCGAACACGTGCTGCATCCGCCGGGCAAACTCGGGGCTTTCCAGTAGCCGGTCGATCAACGCAGCCCGTTTGTTTTCTGATCCATCGTGCAGGAACTCCTGGGCCTCGTCCAGAGACGGGATGCGGCCTACCAAGTCCAGATAGATGCGGCGGACAAATTCCTCGTCGCTGCTACGCTCGGCCACCGGTTGGCCCGCCAACGCTTTGGAAATCGCCTGATCGATCCGCACGTGTAGCGGTTCGCCCGCCGTGGCACTTGCGGCGGCCACGAGCCAAAGGGCAACGGCAGCCCAAGCGATACGGGGAGCGGAGAGGCGGCGACACGCCAGCGAAGCAGGCAGCAACGAGCGGCTTGGCAGCGAGGGATGCATGGCAGCCTTTCGTAGGCCAGGCGGGAAGGATGAGGCGGGGCGAAAAGATGCCCAATCGGTCAGGGAAGGCCGTTTGCCCTCGCCGACCGATTGCGGAAATCAGGACGCATCGAATCGTGATTATGTATTAGTCGAACCGACCGCTCCAGGTCAAGCTTGTTTCCCCCCAGAGGTGTCCCTGAAATGGTGGGGTGTTAGGGGCAGGCTCCCTTGGCGGCAAGTTTGTCGAGCCGCACCATAGATCCAAAGCGCAGCGCTTCGCCAGCCGTAACTCCTTAACGTCGCCACAATTGTGTATGGTGGCAAGGGCTCGCAGTTGTCCCACCCTGAACGGGATCCACACGTTGCAGTACCACACCGACGACAATATTGCCGCGATCGCTTCGGCTCCCGGGGGAGCCTGCCGGGGGATCATCCGCCTGGCCGGGCCGACCGCAGTGGCATGCCTGGGCCAGGTTTTCAGACCGGCCGCCGGCGAGGCGGCTGCCCGCTGGGCCACGCTCACGCCCGATTCTCAGCCGGTGACGATCGACGGCAGCATCTCGCTGGAGCCAGGGCACGAACTGCCGGTGCGAGCGTACATCTGGCCGGGCAGGCGCAGCTATACGCGGTCGCCGCTAGTGGAACTGCACACGGTCGGATCACCGCTGCTGCTGGAATGGGTGGTCGAGCGATTGGGAACGGCCGGAGCCAGGGCTGCCCTGCCGGGTGAGTTTACGCTGAGGGCCTTCCTCGCCGGCCGCCTCGACCTTACCCAGGCGGAAGCGGTGCTGGGGGTGATCGACGCCCAAGGCCAAGCTTCGCTCAACACGGCGCTGGCTCAATTGGCCGGAGGATTGGCAGGGCCGCTGGCCGGGCTTCGGACTCGGTTGCTCGACCTGCTGGCGCATCTGGAGGCCGGGCTGGACTTCGTTGAGGAAGACATCGAGTTCATTTCGGCCGATGAGCTTCAATCGCAACTGGGCGATATTCGCGGCCGGGTGGAGGCCATCGCCGCGCAGATGCAAAGCCGCGGTGAAAGCCGCGAAATGCCCCGCGTGGTGCTGACCGGCCTGCCCAACGTCGGGAAAAGCAGCTTATTTAATGCGCTGCTGCGGGGCGACGGGAACGAAGCGGCATCGGATGACGAACGCAAAGCCGGTGGAGCCCGACGGATCCGCACGGCGATCGTTTCCGACATTGCCGGCACCACGCGTGACTTTCTGGTGGGCGAAACGACGCTGGGCAATCGGCGCTGCCTGGTGGTCGATACGGCCGGCGTCGAGCATCGCGATGGCGGCTCCAGTTCAGAATCAGAGCAGGCCCCAACTGCCAACGAAGCCGCCGAAGCGGCCGCCCAGGCATTGGGCGATACGCAGCGGGCTGCGGCGGCGGTAACGCTGCTTTGCCTGGATGCCAGCCGCCCGCTCACGCCATGGGAAGCCGAGCAACTTGCCGCGCCCTGCCCTGCCCGAGTGATCGTGCTCACCAAGGCGGACCAGGTGGCCCCAGGCGTGCCGCTTCCTGCCGAAGGGATGCTCACCAGCAGCGTCACCGGGCAAGGCCTGGCCGAACTGCGACAAGCGATTGCGTCAGCTCTGGTTACGGTGGGCGATGCTGAGCCGGGGGAAACTTCCGGCACCGTTGCCGCCACGGCGATCCGCTGTCGCGAAAGCCTGCGACAAGCGGCGCAAGCGCTGGAAGCCGCGGCAGACCTGGCGGCCGGGGGCCTGGGCGAAGAACTGGTGGCGGCTGAGATCCGCGTCGCGCTCGATGCCCTAGGGCAAGTGACCGGTGCCGTTTACACCGACGATATTCTGGATCGCATCTTCAGCCGCTTTTGTATCGGCAAGTGAATTGCTCGTACTGGGGGGCCTCGCGGCGCGTGGTACGTGGGGCGTCCAGCCTTTGCGTGGACCGATGCTTCGGCACGACGATTGCTCGGTGAACCGCTTGTCCCGCAAACACGTCTATGCATACGCGGCAGCGCAGGATCCCCTGGAGCGCGTGACCTGCCACGCCCTGCTGGCTGGGGGGACCAATTGCTTGCCGCGGCATTTCCGCGAGGATAGACTGACGTTCAGATGATTCGCTTCTCGATTGAGGACGAGAGTATGACCACCCAACTGGCCCAGGACCAGCATTACGCCGCGCCCTCCTTGCCAGAATCTCCCTCGATTCCGACGCGCGAAGAGGCTCTCCGCAACATTGTGGCCGATAGCCGGCGCGCCCCGCAGACCTATCTGGACGAGGTGGTTGTCCCCTACGGTGGCGAATAGCGTACAACCGCTGCGGCGGCTGGCAGGCCTGGAAACCGAGTACGCGATCCGCATGCCCGCCTCGGCGGCTTCGCCCCGCTCGCACTACGAGCTGTACGAAAGCCTGATTCCCGCCCTGCGGCAACGGATTCCCTTGGCCGATGCCGCGCTGGATAAGATGGGCCACTTCCTGGCCAACGGCGGCGCCATCTGGTTCGAGATGGTCCGCCTGACCGGCGAGTACGGCTTGATCGAAGGCTCCACGCCTGAGTGCCGCGGCCCCCGGCAATTGCTTGCCTATCAACGGGCCCAGGACCGCTTGTTCTCCGAGGCCGCCGCCGGGAGCCAATCGGGCCCGTTCACGCTGCTCAAGAACTGCCGCGATAGTATCGGCAACTACTACGGCGCGCAGGAGAACTACGAGTTCCCGATCGCATCCGGGCTGCGGCTGGCTTGCTGGCGAATCGGCCTGGCGCTGTTAGCGCCGTTAATCCCGCTGACCTGGATGGGCCTGCTGGCACGCGTGTTGATCTACATCGCGCTGCTGCTGGTGTACATCGTCGTCAGCCATCTGGCGTTCTTGCTGGTGATTCCGTTTGTGCGCGACCGCGCCACGATCCGGCGGTGGTTGATCGACGGGATTCTGACCAGCCAGGGCAGCCCGATCGAAGGCTGGATGGAAACCGGGCTGAACTTCTTGGCGCTGGCGATTTGCACGCCACTAGCCTTAAGCATGTATCTGCTGCTGCGCCTGACGGCGTTCGTCGACGTGCGCAAGGAGCTCACAGCCTTTCTGGTTTCTCGCTCGGTCATTGCCGGGGCCGGCACGCTCGACGATGGCGGCCATTTTCAGATCGCGGAGAAGGCCTCGGGCCTCAACTGTCTTACGGGCCTGGGCGGCTTCATCGACGACCGGCCGGTGTACACCTTCGGCCACTTTCTGAAGGCGGCGCTCAGCGAAGTGTGGAATCTGCACCGCCGGTACCTGCGGCTGTTCCGGCGTCGGCAACGGCTGCAGATCGGCCTGGGCGATTCCAACATGGCCCAGACGGCCGAGTTTCTGCGTATCGGCACCACGATGCTGCTGTTGGACATGCTCGAAGACGGCGCGCTATGCGATGCGCCGCGGCTGCGCAATCCGCTGATGGCTTTGCACACGATCGCGGCCGATCCCAGTTTGAAGGCGGCCGTCGAAATGTGCGACGGCAGCCGATGCACAGCGCTGGAACTACAGCGGTGGTACCTTGCGGCGGCGCGGCGCTGGCTGGCCGAAAAGCCCTGGCATGAAGAAGCCCACGAAGTGATTGAGCTATGGGAACAAACGCTCGATCAGCTTGAGCACGACCGCGAGCAGGCTGTGGGCCGCATCGACTGGGTAACTAAGCTGTACTTGTTGAGCCAGGCCGGCACCGATGCCTCGGCCGCGGCGCGTAAGAAGATCGATCTCAAGTACCATCAATTGGGGCCCGATGGCTATTACGCGCAGCTCGAAGCCGCCGGGGCTTGTGCCCTGTTGGCGACGGCCGCCGAGATCGATCGCGCCAGCCGCGTGCCGCCGTCCGGCTCACCGGCTTCCGCGCGGGGCCGCTTTATCCGCGAATTTGCCGGCGAGAGCATGGCCGTGAACTGGGACTTTGTGCTGTTGCGCCGCCGCTTCCGCACCGAAGTGATCGACCTGGATCACTACTTCCGGCAGCAACCGCGCGAAGAAGCCGCGCCGAAGTAGTTGCCAGATCTTTTCTTCACTCCTGGCGGATCGTGCATTACAAATCGTGCATTACAAGCTGCGCAAGAACGCCAGCAGTTGCTTCAGCTCTTGATCGCTCAGCGGCTCATCGAGCTGATGGCGGAACTTGACGAGCACGTCCTCGAGCGAAGTCGCCCGGCCGTCGTGGAACAACGGGGTTCGCTGGCTTACGGCCCGCAGGGAAGGCGGGTTGAAGTGCCGGTTGCCGCGCTTGTCGTCCAGGCCTACGTCGTATGCGCCGTCGGACGTGTAGTACGGCGGCTGGTGGCAGTTGATGCACCCGCGGCCTTCGAAGATCTTGGCGCCTGCGGCAATGGCCGCTTCGTCGCGTTCGCCCCGGGCGTTGGCCAGCGAGGGCGGCGGTTCGATGGTCTTGATGAAGGCCACCAGCGCCGCAATCTCCTCGTCGGGCAGCGGTTTCCCCTGCATGGTGCTCTGCACCGAGGTGCGCACCTGCGCTGCCAGGTCGTGCTGTTTGCCGTTCCAGGCCCAAGGGCCGGTGTGGGCGACACCACCCAGCGACAACGTACGCTTGGCGGCGCCGAACGAATCGTCGCTCAGGTTGTCGGTGAGATGGCCGGTGGTGTGGCCATCGGTATGGCAACTGTGGCAACTGAACCAGCCATCGAGCGAGAGTCGGGCGTCGTAGAACAACTGCTCGCCGCGTTCCACCTGGCTGGGTTGCGGACGGCGGCCGAGTGAGATCACGCGGACGACTTTGCATTCGGCTGTGTCGACCACGCTGAGCGTGTCGTCAAACGTATTGGCGATGATGGCCGTCTTGCCGTCGGACGTGGTGGTCACAGCCGTGGGCCGGCGGCCAACGCGGGTACGCGTCACCGTAAAATCGGATTCAAATGCCATGCCCACCTGGTGCACGCCGGCCAGGGCGACGATGGCTTGACCTTGAGGCGTGGCGACGACTTCGGCCGGGTCACCGCCGGCGGCCGAGCTATCGCCGGTCAGGTGCGAATGGCTGCCGGTCAGGATCGGCTTGCTGGGATCGAGGATGCTGGAAAGCGGCATCCACCGCAGCACGTTGGTCATCAACACGCCCCAGTGGACGTCGTTGTGACTGGTCTCGGCCAGGTCGTTATGAATCTGATGGGCGATCAGTACCCGCTGGCCGCCGGGCAACAGGGCCATGCCCCGGATATTGTGGGCAGGCAACTCGCGGACGGTCAGCAATTCCTCGGCTTGCGTGTCGTAGATGCCCAGGCTGCCGCCGAAGGCGTCGGCCACGATCAGCCGCCGGCCTTCCTCAACCAGCAACATGCGTCGTGGAGCGTACGAAAGATCAACTACCTTGGTCAGTTGCAGCGACGGTTGCTCCCCCTCGGTTTGCACGGCCACGGTTGAGAGACGCCGCGACCACAGCGATGCCACGTAAACCCGGCCGGCGGCCGGATCGGCTGCCAGGCCGACCGGAGTGTGGGGCACTTGGATGGAGCCGCTGACCCGAAAGCCTTCGGGGGTGCGCTCAAGGAGTCGCACCGCGTGGTCAGCTTCATCAGCAGCCAGGAACCAGCGGTCGCCTTCGTAACGAACGAGCTGGCTGAGCCGGCAGCCGACCTTGGTTTCGTGGTAAACCTGCCCGGTCCGCAGATCGACTTCCATGACCGAACCTGAGGCTGCATTGGCGATCACGGCCCGGCGATCGTTGTCGACCAGGATCAGCGAGATCGGGTCGCGCCGCACCGCGGGCAGCTTGGTTCGTGTTGCCGCATCGGCGCCCGGGCCAACAACGGGCACGCCGTTCTCGGCCTTGCCGGCTGATCCGTACTCATAATCCTCAGCCGCCAGGTGGTTGGCCCAAGCGATCGCAAGCAGCGCAATCACCAGCAGCAACAGCGGCCGGCAGCCTGCCAGATGTGGCAAGCCAAGGAGGCGACGTCCGCGAGGCATGGTCGATTCCTTATCGCGGCAGGGAGGCAAGGCAGGCGGGAAAACTCATCCATCAACCTTGATGGCTCACCTGCCCAGCATAGGGAACCGCCGCTGGGCGGTCAATTTGAACTGCCGCCATTTGGGCTGCCTGCTCGGCCTCGAAAAGCAGCCTGCGTGGGGTGTCCGGGGGGCGAGGGCTTAGCCCCCGGCCGCCTAACGAAGCTCCTGCATGTACCGCAGGAATTGGGCATCGAGGTGCCGCAGGTTGGAGCCGAAGATCGCCGTGAAATCGGCCAGCCGTTCCTGGGATGGGTACGACTGGAAGTTAGGCCGGGCGGCCACCCGGGCCAGGTAACGGGCGTATTCGCGGGGCCGCGTTTCCGACAGAAAGAAGGTCAAAGCCCAACTTTCGGCGTAAGCATTGTGCATGTCGCGGCGGAATGGCTGGTCGCTTGCGATCAGCTCCGCCAACGCGTCCTCGCTGCGGCCGTTTTGCACGTACTTGCGAAAGTCGGCCAGCCGCTGCGGTTGGATACGCTCGGACTGAGGCCCGTTGGCTCGGCCGCTCCAGACACCTCGGGCTTCGAACAGCATGCCCAGCCCTTCGGCCACCCAGCGGGGCGTGGCACCAAATCGGTTATGCAGGCCGGTGTTGAACGCCGTTTGGTGGGTGGCCTCGTGGATGATGGTTTCGGCGTTGAGGTGCCAGTTGGCGTCGCTGCCGCCGGCGGCGTCGTACAGCACCACGCGATTGGTGGCAGGCGAGTAGAAACCGAGTGTCGAGGTCGGCGTGCCGGGGGCGTGTTTCTCAAGATACCGCAGATAATCTTCGCGGGTGCGCAACACTACGGCGACCAGCGGGAACTGCGGCTGCTTCAGCGTGAACCCGCGGACATTGAAGTACCGCTGAAAACCACGGTACAGCTCATCGAACCGGCTGGCCCAAGCCTGGCCCTGCCCTCGCGGATGGACCACCAGGTAATGCCCTGCGGCGGTCACGTCGTAGGCGGAGCCGAACTCGCGTTCCAGTGCCCGGCGCATGGCCATGGTGGTGTAAGGCTCAAACGCGCGCGTGGATTTTTCGACGGTGACTTCGCGCGGATTGAACGTGAACAAGGCTCCGTCGCCCCGCAACACCGCCGCGAAATCGCTACCCCAGGCCAGCGGCAAGCCTTCCACCGCGGCTTCGCCCTTGCGGACCTTCACCACGTTGCCTTCGGCCGCCCCCAAAACGCCACACACTGCGAGGGTGATGACGAGCGACGCCGCCACAAGGTGGCCAAAGTTTCGCTGGGGCCACATGATGGAAGTCCCATGCCAGAAGTGAGATCAAGCCGCGGAGAGTACGTTTTGCTCCCGCAATGCGGGGGGGCGGCCGCGTATCTCAAGCCTAGCATGCAAAGTGGCCGGACGACCGATCGGGGGGGCGTGTCGCGGTGACGCTTATTCCGACGCGGGACTTAAGGCGGCAAAGAACTCGGCCAGAAAAAAGTTGAGGCCCCCTTAGCCAGCCGCCAAGGGAGCCTCGCGTGGTTACCCACGAATGGTTATGCGGTGATTGGCGGTGGGACGAGTTGGGTTCGCTCCCGCCACCACAGCGTGTTTAGTACTGGTAGTTGGTGCCCGGCGCGGTCGCGGTGGTGCCGGCGCTGCCGTAAGGCGATCCGGCGGTGGCGCTGGCCTCGTTGCTGAAGCGGCCGGTGCTGCCGGGGGCATAGTCAGCCGTACCGCCGGCGGCCAGGTTCGTCGGGGTGGTCGTGCCGTACGGCGAGTTGTACTGGCCGACGGTCATCGGCTTGTTGTCCGACATGTTGCCCGGATTGTACCCGGTGCTGCCAGGCACATAACCGGTGCTGCCCGTCGTGCCATAGGGCGCGGTGGCAGCGGCGCCGGTGTTGTAGGCCGGCGTCGTCGGCGTGGTCGGGTAGGTAGCGCCGGTGGAAGGATAAGTGCTGCCAGCAGGCGTGTTGTAGCTGGGCGTGGTGGTGCCCGTCGTGCCGGTGGTGTCCCAGCCGGCTCCGCCCGTGGTCGGCACGGTGCTGTTGCGAGCATCGGCCGTTTGGATGCCGCTGCCGTAAGGCGAGGGCGTGGTCGTGCCATAGCCAGGCGTGGTGGTACCGGCCGCATTGTAGGCCGTGCCGCCGTAAGCGTTAGCGTCGTAGCCGGTGGTGCCATAAGCGCCGGTGCTGGCGTAACCGCCCGCGGGCGTGGTGGTGCTGTAGCCGGCGGTCGCGGTGGAGTCGTACCCGGCGGGAGCCGTAGCGCCGTATTCCTGGCCGTAGCGAGGCTGGTAGCTGGCGGTTTCGGCCGGCGTGCCGTAGCCGCCGGCGGCAGCACCGTAAGCGTTGTACGAGGCCGCACCAGCGGTGGCGTCGTAGGTGCCGCCGTAGGCGTTGTTCGTCGTGCCGTAACCGCCGGTCGCGCCGTAGGCATTGGCCGCCATCGAGCCGTAATCGGCGGTGTTTGGATAGCTGTTGGTTCCGGCGGTGGTGCTGTTGGTGTAAGCGTTGTACGCCGGCGTCGTGCCGCCGGTGGCCTGGCTGTCGCTGCTGCTCGGCGAGCTGCCGCTGGTGGTGGCCACTTGGCTGCTGGTCGAAGAACTATCGCTGCTGCCAGAGCTGCTGGCGAGCGTAGAGGGCTTAGCCTTCGAAGACGGCAGCTCCACTTTGCTGTCGGCATAGCTGCTCTTTGGTGCCGACGCGACGGCCGGCTCCGAGCCACTTTTCTTTCCCCACGGCCATGCTTTCGCCAGGCCGCCGCCGCTGCGACAACCAGTCAATACGATAATGCTCAGACCGACAACGGTCAGTCGCGCGATGGGAATCCGCATGGGCTCAGCCTCGCTCTTGGTTCAAAGCGCCGGTCCGATAGGACATCACCGGCGTGTCATCCGTGACATTGGAAGGGGGCGTGAAACCAACGCTATCGCTGCTTGCCTAAACCAAACAAACCGCGACGCACTTGGTTATGTTGTCGGCCTTACAAGACCTGTCGTTGATTCAATCCCGAAAGTTCATGCACTCCCGGTAATCGTTAGACTCGGTAAACGGTCGGGGCGGGACTATAGAAGTGCCCCCACGCTCCGTCAACGGCAATCCGTGGCTTTTCGCGAGGAGAAATCGCAGGTTTTCGCGGCGATCCAGCAGTACGCGGCTGCTAGCTCATTGCCGCAAGATGGCAGCATGCAGCGCCCGCCGAAGGGCTGGGAAAAGCACCTGGCATGGGGCGGGAATCGCCGCACCTGTCATGTAGCGCGCCGGTGGCAAGATCGCTGGCGATGCGGTCTAGTGGAAGTTCACAACGTCGCCGCCGGCCCGGGTGGAAAGCGCTCGGTACACGTTGATGTCCATGTGCTGATTGAACAGCCGCACCGAGTCGTCGCCCAGCAGGAAGTTGGCGCCCATCGGGTGATTGCTGCTGAAGTCTTCAAAATGCCCATGCTCATGGTTGGGCGGATGATCGGTCACGCCGACCACGCGGGCGATCGCTTCTTCGCCGCCGGGCACGGCGCCCACCCAAGTGGAGAAGTCAATCTTGCTGGAACGCTCACCCACCAGGATGGTGTTGCTCAGGCCGTCGGTGATGGCGCCAAACGTGATCCGGCTGTTGTGGTAGAACACGCCGTCGCCATGGCATTGTTGCCCGGGCGGCAGTTCCTCGCACTCTTCCAGCTCAATCGTGCCGAACATGGCCACGTAGTTGCTCTTGGCCAGTTTGGCCAGCGCGGTGCCGCTTTCGTTGTTCAGCGTGAACGTGGTCGCCGGGTTGGTATCCGAGTGGCAGAAGAACGACTCGAGAATCGCTTCGCGGGCCGTGGCGTGCTGGGCGTGGGTGATCGGCAAGTCGTAGTTCATCGACTGCGCCAGCGGCGCCTGGTCCATGTACGGCAACAACCGGCTGGCCCAGCCCCAGCCAGGTTGACCGTTCGGGTCGTGCTTGCCGGCGGTGTACGCCGTCCAGCCCGACGGCAGATGGTTCTGCTGATCATAATGGATATGAAGTGCGACACCGATTTGCCTCAGGTTGCTCTGGCAGGTGGTACGGCGCGAGGACTCGCGGGCGGCCTGAACGGCGGGCAGCAGCAGCGCGATCAAGATGCCGATAATCGCGATCACCACCAGCAATTCAACCAGGGTGAAGGCCCGGCGCAACTTCTTCGAACGGGGACGGAGCATACGGCGATCCTTATGATTTCGCTCCGGCCGCGGCAGGTCTGGTCGCGGCACTGGCGCGGATAAGCGGGTTGGAAGCCTGACCGTGCTTTGCCGACGCCAGAGGGCGGGCGCGGCGGCAGCAAACGGTTCACTGAAAAACGCGGTTCAACGTGCAGTCGGCAGGTAGCCAGTTGGCACGGCGAAGTTCCGCCTGCGAGGCTGCATCTACGGATGACGGCTGATCCCAGCGGCGAAATGTGTCGGTCGCCAAAGCGGCGAAACCGAACTCACCGTGGGGCGCTCCATACGAGCGCAGACGACTCGCTAAGACAGCGGCGCGTTAGAGAACCGCGGCTTCCGGAGGAGCGCGCGAAGCAAAGCCCGAAGCAATGGGTGCGACAAACGCCGGGCAAGCGAAGTGCACCGACGGCGTAACCAGCGGTTCGCTGCCCTGCCATTGAGGCGGCTGCACCATAGCGCAAGCCATCGCCAGGAACTGGCAGGCAAGACAGCCGTCGGCACTGCCGGCCACTTCGGCCGGCGGAAGCACGCTGGCCTTGGTGCCCGGCGGAACATGCTGCCGGGCTTTCGATGCGTCAACGCCGTCGTCGTGGCTGTGGCGATGGTCGCAGCAGCGGTGCGACGACTTCTTGTGGTCTTTGGCCGGGGTTGCTGCCGTGCTCGCCGCAGCGATGTCCACGGAGCAGAGGCCGCCCGCACAGTCGCCATGGCCGTGGGTATGCATCCGCCCGGCGAACAGAATCGCCGCGACGTATACGGCCAGCGATGCCCAGAGGATGTGGGGGCGACGGACCACGCGTAAGACGCCTGGAAGCGAAGGGAAGAAGCGGTGCAATGGGCTAAATGCAATCCAATTGCAGTTGGCTCAGGATACCGGTAAGCAACGGGTGATGCAAGCGCAAAGGCCGTTCTTAGCTGCCTACCAACCCGGTCGGGGGCCCTTGTGCGGTGTGCAGGCGTCCCTTAGAATCCCTCTGTTAATAGGGATTTGTGGCCGCTTGCAGCCTAGCCATCGTCCTTGAAGTGCCGCCCAAAGCGCGGTAGTGCTCCGGGGAACATGGCGAATCTGCTAAAGTGTCATCGTCGCCAGCCGTTGGCGTTTGCGCCTGTTCATGTCTGGTGGCGAGTTACCTGAACCTCCAAAGCGCCGCGAGGGCCTGATCCCCTTCGCGGCGTTTTTTGTTCGGGCAATCCCTGTCGGGAAATCACGGCGCGTGCGCGGCGGCAGTCAGCTCTGCGGAACGCGCCCCGTTTTGTCTCGCCCTCCAGGTTGCCGAACATGGCCGAAGAGCATCTTTCGCGTCGCCGCACGGCTGGCGACGGCACCGCCTCGTGTCCGGGCGGAAAGCACGCCGATTTTGGCTTCTCCACCCTCTCTGTGCATGCCGGTGAGCATCATCAGAAGCACGGCGATGCCATCACGGATCCGATCTTTTGCGCGTCGACGTATACCTTCGCCGACACGCAGAGCGTGATCGACTTCATCGAACAAAAGCAGCAGCGCGAAGAGTACGGGCGCTACGGCAACCCGGGCGAACGCGTGGTCGAACGCAAGCTGGCTGCCCTGGAAGGCGGCGAGTCGGCCGTGCTGTTCTCGACCGGTATGTCGGCCATCGTCGGCTTGTTGATGGCCAAGCTCAGCGCTGGCGATGAGATCATTTTCTTCGACGAGTGTTATCACCGCAGCCGCGAGTTCTGTCGCAAGCACCTCGCCCGCTTTGGTGTCACCACCAAGGAAGTGCGGGCCTGCGACTACGAGGCCATGGAAGCCGCCATTGGCCCGAACACGAAGCTGCTGGTCAGCGAATCGCCCACCAACCCGCACCTGAGCTGCGTCGACCTGGAGCGGTTTGCCGAGATCGGCCGCAAGCACGGCGTCGAAACGCTGATCGATGCCACGCTGGGCACGCCTTACAACATCCGTCCGCTGGAAGCCGGCATTGATTACGTGCTGCACTCGGCCACCAAGTACCTGGCCGGGCACAACGACCTGCTGGCCGGCGTGGTGGTCGGCTCCGAAGAAAAGATGGAGCCGGTCCGTAAGCTGCGCGGCATCATGGGGGCGATCAACTCGCCGCACAACATCTACCTGTTGCAGCGAGGCTTGAAGACCTTCGAACTGCGGATGGAACGCCACAACCAGAACGGTATGGCCGTGGCCCAGTTCCTGGCCTCGCATCCGCGGATCGAACGCGTGTATTACCCGGGCTTGGAATCGCACCCCTACTACGACGTGGCCAAGCGGACGATGCGCGGCTTCGGCGGCCTGGTCACCTTCCTGGTGAAGGATGCCGACTGGCGGCAAACGGCCGACGTGGTGGACGCCGTGACCATTCCGCGGATCGGCCCCAGCCTGGGTGGTGTCGAGTCGCTGATCGAGCAGCCGCTGGTGATGAGCTACTACGAGTGCCCGCCCGAGGACCGCAAGGCATACGGCATCTACGACAACATGATTCGCCTGTCGTGCGGGATCGAAGACACCGACGACCTGATCGAGGACCTGCGGCAGGCGCTCGACCGCCTCAAGTAGTGTTGCTTTTTGGCAACGCGCAGCGCGTGGGGCACGCTGCGCGTTTTTTTATGCGCGGATTTTTCCGGCTGCTTTTTTGACAGCCTCCGATTTGCGACCTACGTATTGCGATAGCCAACACAGGGAAGCTGTGTGTGGCCAGCTAGCGGCAAATCGAAAAGGCAAACCGGTCGCGAGGCCGGGACGCAAAGCCATGGGGTTCCGGCCACGGAGCTTGCCAGGCCGCCGAAGTTTGCGGGCGCTGTCGAAAGGTGTTCGCAAGGCGGTCGCGTTTTCGATTTTTGTCATGCCCTGCCGCATACCCTCCGACGGTGCTCCGCTCGGGCGGGAATCCCCTTCCCGCAGCGCGCGAACGCGTGGTTTGTGAGCCACACTATTGTGTGCCAGGATCGGCGGAGCTCCCCCCCTACCCACGGTAGCGCGACGGCCGCGGATCGGATGGCCCGACGGCTGTGCATGCCCGTCACCGGGCGTGCCCGCTGCCAGAAAGTGCTGTCGTTGAGGTTCCCACCTATATGTCTCGCCCTCGCCCACGCTCTCGCCAGTTGCGCCGCCGCGGCGCTACCTTGGTGCTTTGTGCCGTCCTGGTCGTGTTCATGATGGGGCTGATGGCATTTGCCAGCGACCTGGGCTACATCGTGCTGGTGCGGACGCAAATGCAGACGGCCGCCGATGCCGGGGCCTTGGCCGGCGCCGCCGCGACGTTCCGCGGCACCGAGTCGGCCTCCGAAGAGGCCCTGCGGTTCATCGGTTACAACGAGGCGGGCGGGCACAAGATCAAGCCCGAGGACGTTGAGATCCGCTTCGGCAAGTGGAACAGCGATTCCCGCGTTTTCACCAACAACGATGCGGAGCCCGAGGCGATCGAAGTCACGATTCGCCGCGAGAATCAGCCGCTGTTCTTCGGCCGGATCTTTGGCAGCACGTTCAACACCGAAGTGAGCGCGATTGCGACCTTCCAGCCGCGCGACATCATGCTGGTGCTCGATTACTCCGGCTCGATGAGCTACGACAGCCAGTTTGGCGCCATCGACGACCTGGGCCGCTCGGCCGTGGAAGCCAACCTGCTCCAGATCTACAACGAGCTGGGGGCGCCCAAGTTCGGCAAGATGAAGTGGACGCCGGAGTCGATCTCGTCGACGTCCGTCAGCACGGTCAAGTCGACCCTGGGGCTTACCAATGTGAAGTACCCCTACCCACGCGGCTCGTGGGACGACTACATCAACTACGTGATGAACGACTCGGCCGTGAACAAGGCCGGTTACCGCAAGAAGTACGGCTACCTGACCTGGGTGCATTACCTGCTGGCCAAGAACTACAGCTACGCGGACAACCCGAACCTGTGGAAGACGTCGCAGCAGCCGCTGACGGCCGTCAAGAACGCTGTGGACGTGCTGGTGGCGTACCTGCAGGAGCACAGCCCGAAGGATCGATTGGGGTTCACCCTCTACACGTCGTCTGACGGCACCGCCAAGGTGGAACAGAACCTGACCGAGAACTTCAGCAAGGTGGCTGACCTGGTGCGCAAGCGCCAGGCGGGACATTACACGGCGTACACCAACATCTACGACGGTTTGCGGGTGGGACGCCAGGCGCTCCAGAACGGGGCCCGGCCCTCGGCGCAGAAGATGATCGTGCTGATGACCGACGGCCAGGCGAACTTGCCGGTGAACGAGGCCTACGGCAAGCAATACGCCTTGCAGGAAGCCCAGCAGTGCAAGCAGCACCGGATTCCCGTGGTGACGATTTCGCTGGGGGCCGACGCCGACGCCAAACTGATGCAGCAGATTGCCGACATCACTGGCGGCGTCCACTTCAACATTCCCGGCGGCCAGTCCGTGTCGGACTACGAGGAACAGTTGAAGGACGTGTTTCGCCGTGTGGCTGGCGACCGCGGCCTGGTGTTGGTGAAATAAGGCCGAGGCGGAATCGAGGCCGCCGGAAACTGGCGTCTGCTCCGCCCCGACGATGAGCATCGTTGACCGCGATGATTCCTGCCGAGCCTGCGCTCACATGTGCAGGCTCGTTTTTTCTGCGCGGACCAGTCCGGCGATTGGCCGCATGCCCCCCCCATGGTTCGATGGGCTGCCCTGGGATAGAATCGGGTACTTTCCTGTCATCATTCCCACCCTGAGAAGCCATGAGCGAGTTTGTCACCGTAGCCAAGGTGGGCACCATTCCTGAGGGGCGTGGCGAAGCCTTTCCCGTTCGTAATCGGACCGTGGCCGTGTTCAACGTCGGCGGGCAGTATTACGCCATCGACGATTTCTGCCCGCACATGGGCGCGTCGCTGGCCGGCGGCGAGGTCCACGATTTCACCGTGGCTTGTCCCTGGCATGCCTGGCGTTTTTCGGTCTGCGACGGTACCTGGTGCGATAATCCGCGGCTGAAGGTCCAGTCCTTTGAAGTCCGCGTGGTAGGCGACGAGATCCAGGTCAAAGTGCCTGATCCGCAAGAGAACAATCAGTAGCAGCCCGCCGTGTCGCCGCCGGCGTAGCTGTGCGCCGCGATTCCCTCTCCTCCCCTTCCCGACAACAGACCGCGACATAACCGCGGCCGTGCAACCGAGCAGTTAGCGCGATGACAGAGCCCTGGCAGCAGTTTGAACAGTTGATGTGGCGCGATCCGGGCGGCCGGGGTGTATCGGGCTACTTGCACCGGGGACAACCGTTGGCCCAAGGGCAACTGGCTGCTGCCGTTGAAAGCCTGGCTACGACTAGTGGCGCGGTCGCGATTGCCACGGGGTTCTGGATTCCCACGCCCGATGGCGGCGCCGCCGAAACCGACGGTCCACCGGGTGCGCTGTACCTCGCCCGCGCATTTGCGGCCCTTGGCCGCGACGTGGTCCTGGTGACCGACTCGTTCGGTGTGCCGCTCTTGGAAGCCGGCTGCGATGCCCTGGGCTTGCCGCGCGAGTGCATCGTCGAGTTTCCCTTTGAATCGCCCGAGGTCGATCACCCGCACCGCGCCTCCAATGCGGCCGAGTGCAACGCGGTGAGCGACCGCTTTGTCGATACGTTTCTGGCGTCGCCGCAGGGACAACGGATCGATCACTTGATTTCGATCGAGCGGGCGGGCCCCAGCCACACGGTCCAGTCGTACCGGAACTGCCCGCCGGAGGACGTCGACGACGCCTGTTTCGAAACCGACGTGCCCGAGCACGATCGCGACATTTGCCACAATATGCGGGGCGAGTCGATCAACGCCTGCACGGCCAAGATTCACCGCCTGTTTGAGGTGGCCTCGGCGCGGACGACCATCAAGACCATCGGCATTGCCGACGGCGGCAACGAGATCGGCATGGGGCGCTACCCGTGGTACGTGCTGCGCAAGGCGATTGCCTTTGGCCCGGCCGCGCGGGTGGCCTGCCGGATTCCCACCGACTTTGGGCTGCTGGCCGGCGTAAGCAACTGGGGTGGCTACGCGCTAGCGCTGGCCCTGTGCCACCGCTTGGGCCGGTTGGATCTGGCGGCAGCTTGGGATCTGGAAGACCAGCGGCGGCTGGTCGCGGCCATTGTGGCAGAAGGCGGCGGCGTGGACGGCGTCACGCGCCAGCGGCAAGCCACCGTCGATGGCCTGCCGCTGGAGACGTACTTGCAACCGCTCTACGGCTTCCGCCAGGTGTTGGGGTTGGACGACTAACCGCCCTTCCCGCCCGGCTTACGCACCCCGCTTGGACGCCCGGCGACGATCGTGCGCCGAGAGCAGAATCTTCCGCAGCCGGATGCTCTTGGGCGTGACTTCCACGTACTCGTCTTCGGCGATGTACTCCAAGGCGGCTTCCAGGCTCATTTCGCGAGGCGGCTTGAGCAGGATGTTGGCGTCGCTACCGGCCGCGCGGATGTTGGTGAGCTTCTTTTCCTTGGTCGGGTTCACTTCCATGTCGTTCTCGCGGCTGTTCTCGCCCACGATCATGCCTTCGTAGACGACATCGCCGGGCGACACGAACAGCTCGGCCCGCTGTTGCAGCCCATCCAGGGCGTATGCGACGGCTTTGCCCGACACCATCGACACCAGCACGCCGTTGGCCCGCTCGTTCAGTTCGCCGGCCATCGGCCGGTACTCGCGGAAGCGGTGATGGATGATGGCCGTGCCGGCGGTGGCGTTGAGCAACTTCGTCCGCAGCCCCAGCAGGCCGCGCGACGGAATGAGGAACTCCAGGTGGGCGAAGCTGCCGCGGGTTTTCATTTCCTCGATCACGCCACGGCGATTGCCTACCAGCTCCATCACCGGGCCGGTCTTGTCGGGCGGAACCTCAACCACCAGCAGTTCGAACGGTTCTTCCACCACGCCATCGGGCCGCTTGCGGGTGATCACCTGCGGTTTGCCGACCGAAAGCTCGTAGCCTTCGCGCCGCATGGTTTCGATCAGCACGGCCAGGTGCAGCACGCCACGGCCAGCAACGGCGAAGGCTTCGGCCCCTTCGATCGGCCGCACCCGCAGGGCCACGTTACGTTCCAGCTCCTTGTAGAGCCGGTCGCGCAGGTTGCGCGAGGTAACGTACTTGCCTTCCTTGCCGGCCAGAGGCGAGTTGTTGATGGTGAACACCATCTCCATGGTCGGTTCGTCGACCGTCACGCGCGGCAGGGTCACCGGCCGGGCCGGATCGGCCACGGTATCGCCGATCTCAACCTCTTCCAAACCGACCAGGGCCACCACGTCGCCGGCGGTAGCCTCGGGCACTTCGGTCCGGCCCAGTTTGTCGAACACGTTGACCGCCGCCACTTTGCAGGTACGCACCGCGTCGCCGGCCTGAATCAGCGATACGGTCTGGTTCTTCCGCACGGTGCCTGAGTAGATGCGGCCGATCGCGATACGACCCACGTACTCCGACCAGTCAAGCGTGGTCACCAGCATCTGCAGCGGTGCCGAGCTATCGATCTCGGGGCCGGGAATCTCTTGCAGCACCAGGTCCAGCAGCGGCTGCATCGACGTGCCCGGCACGTTGGGATCGTGCGTCGCGTAGCCTTCGCGGGCGGTAGCGAACACGTACGGGAAGTCGGCCAGGTGCTCGTCGGCGCCCAGGTCGAGAAACAGCTCAAAGGTTTCGTTGAGCACTTCGTGGGGCCGGGCGTCGGGGCGGTCGATCTTATTGACCACCACGATCGGCTTGAGCTTGGCCTCCAGCGCCTTGGTCAGCACGAACCGCGTCTGCGGCATCGGGCCTTCCAGGGCATCGACCAGCACCAGGGCGCCGTCGGCCATCCGCAGCACGCGTTCGACCTCGCCGCCAAAGTCGGCGTGGCCGGGCGTGTCGATCAGGTTGATCTTCACGCCGCGGTACGGCAGCGCGATGTTCTTGGCCAGAATGGTGATCCCCCGCTCACGCTCCAGGTCGTTCGAGTCGAGGATCCGTTCGCCCTGCAACTGGCTGGCGCGGAACTCGCCGCTTTGGCGCAACAGGCAGTCGACCAGCGTCGTCTTGCCGTGGTCGACGTGGGCAATGATGGCTACGTTGCGAATATCGTCGCGTCGCATGCTGGGTTCCAAGTAGATCGTTCGGCGGTAAGGGGGCAATTGCTGCGGGCGGTTGGCGGAGGCGTGCGACCACATCCGGGCCGGCCGACGCGCACTACGGTGCCGCAGGCAGCCATCATCTGGCCAGTACGGGGCAACACGTCAGGCGGGCGGTGCCACGGCTCAACAACACGGCACCGGCGGCAGCGGGTTGGCTAGCTGCTGGCTCGCCCGGCGGCGGGGTGCTACGCGAGGAAGGTACCGCCAGAAGTTCGATTGCCCGAGCGGGTGACTCGCGGGGGGCAACAGCTTCCCGATTTCAGGGGGGAGCATCCTACCACGGCCCGCGCTTGTTCAACAGAGCGCCGGGCACGGCATCAGACCGTTTTGCACGCTAGCTGCCGCTGGGGGGAGGCATCGAACGAGGAGGCGGGAAATATCGAGGAAAATTCTGAAGCTGCCAGGCCGCAAATTGTACGACAAAGGGGCCCCGGCGGCACGGGGTATTTTGTGCGGTTCGCAGCAGAAATTGGAGCAGCATGCCGGCACGATCAACCGCCGCAAATGCAAACACCGCCGCGGGTCGAGATAGCAACCTGCGGCGGTGCCAAGTTCTTGTGGACGTGTCTTACAGGTTGGTGCCCGAGCCGGTGTCGCCACCTTCACGTAGCCGCCGCACTTTATCCAGCAGCTCTGGCACGTCCTGGTAGTTGTAGTCCAGGCCAGCCAATGCGGTGAGATGGCCTTCGGCACGGTCCAGATCGCGCAGCCCCAGGGCCAGCTTGCCAGCCCGATAGAGAGCCAGCTTCTTGCTTTCCTGGTTGCGATCCGAGATTTCGCGGATCGCCTGCTCGTAGTTGTCCATGGCGAGCTTGTACTGCTTGATCTGGTGGAAGCACTCGCCTAGTGCCAGCAGCACGTCGCCGCGGCGCTGAGGATCGGCGCGGGCTTCTTGCAGCACGCGGATCGCCTCGTTGATCATCTTGGCCTTCTTCATCCGCAGACCGAGCTCGTAGCGGTAGCCCAGGTGGTTGGGGTACCGTTCGCAGCGGTTGCGGTAGACCTCCATTTCCATGTTGTTGAGCTCGACCTTGTACCGCTTGTACAAGTTCATCGCCTCTTCGGTGCGCTCGGTCTGGGCGCGTTGCTCGGCGATGGCGACCTTCTCGCGCAGGCTGCGGAGCCGGGCTTCTTCGAGCCGCTCGCGAATGTTCACGTCGCCGCCGCCGGCCACCTGCAGGGCCTTTTCGAGCATGGCCACCGCCTGATCGTGACGGTCTTCGCGCGTGTAGAGGTCGGCCAGGTCGACGTAGTTTTCAACGTTGTCCGGGTTCTTGGCGATGGCTTTTTGCAACTGCTGCTCGGGCGTGAGCTGTAGGCCGGGCGCATCCTCCGACTTTTCTGCCCGGACTTCGGTGGACGATTCGGCCGCTTCGAGGCCCGACTTCTTGATGGTGTTCTTGATGGTGCAGTTGCCGATGCCGCGTTTGGCTTCGTCGTCGGTGCTGTCGGCGGCCAGCACGCGCCGCCAGCAGATGATGGCCGCGTCGAAGTCGCCGTGGTTTTCCAGGGCCCGGGCCAACAGGCGGTTGGTATCGGGGCTCTTGATATCGACCTGCACCGCCGCCTTGAGGAACTCGATCTGCGATTCCTCGCAGTGCATGTTCTCGCAGGCTTCAGCCAGCGCGGTAAGGGTCGATACGTCGTGCGGGTTCTTGGTCAGCAGCTCGACCCCGGCATTGAAGGCGGCCGACCAGTCCTTCTTGCGGGCCGCGTTCAGCAGCGAGGTCTTGCCGGAAAGCAGCGACAGTTTGCCTCCCTTTTTGGAGTTGGCGAACTTACGCTGCAGCGCGCTGAGCAGGTTCTGCACGTAAACCACGTTGCCCGGATCGCCTTGCACGCATCGGACAAACATTTCGATGGCGTAGTCAAAGTTGCCCGCCGCGGCCATCTTGCTGCCGTGCTGGAACAGCTGCTGCAAGCGGCTACGAACTTGGGGCGAAATGGGCTGACGGGTTTCTTCCACCATGTTGTATCTCGAACTTTGCTTGGCCCCGAAACGAACGATGCTCAGGGTGCAATTGGGAGTGGGAGCATCAACACCGGGGGGAAGGGAACCAATAATGCGCTACAAGGCCACGTCACCCTAAGAAGTGGCAAACTGGCGGGCCGCCGAACAGATAAGACTGTTCAGCACAATGGGTTCCGCAACAATCGTCGCACCGCCCCCCCCTGCTCAACCAACGCAACATATTGTAGCTTGCTGGTATCAGCGAAACAACGCGAGGTATGGGCGGCCCTCCACTGCCGCCGTCGCCGCAAATTTACCGCGCAGCAGCGTTTCCGGCGGCGCGCGGCCTGACAGGCGATGCGGTTACCTGCCCTCGCACCCCCAATTTGCCTGGTGTTGTCGCTCCGGTGCAGCCTACGTGCTGGCCGGTCCTTCGTTCGCTCAACCACCACGGCGCCAAGTCGCCACACGGACCCATGCCAAGCCCGCACGCTCCCCACGCACTCCATTCGCCCGGCCGGGTGTACCTGGTTGGAGCCGGCCCCGGCGATCCCGATCTGGTCACGCTGCGTGGAGCTGCGCTGCTGGCCCAGGCCGACGTGGTGCTGTTCGACTACCTGGTGAATCCGGCGGTGATGCGGTATGCCAAGCCGGACTCCCGACAGATTTGCCTGGGCAAGCACGGCAGCGGCCGGATGCTCAGCCAGGAAGAAGTCAACCGCGAGATGATCGAGGCGGCCAAGGCCGGCCACATGGTGGTCCGTCTCAAGGGCGGCGATCCGGCTGTCTTTGGCCGCGGAGCCGAGGAAGCCGAGGCCTTGGTCGAGGCGGGCATCCCCTTTGAGATCGTGCCGGGGGTGACCGCAGCCCTGGCGGCCGGCAGCTACGCCGGAATCCCCGTGACGCATCGCCAGATGGCTTCGGCCGTCGCGTTTGTTACCGGCCACGAATGCGATCACAAGGATTCGCAGCTCGATTGGGCCTCGCTGGCGACGTTCCCCGGCACGCTCGTGTTCTACATGGGCGTGACCACCGTGCGCGAGTGGACCGAGGCGCTTATGACCGCCGGCAAACCTGCCGATACGCCGGTCGCGGTCGTGCGCCGTTGCAGTTGGCCCGACCAGATGACGCTGCGCACCACGCTGGGCTCGCTGGCCGACGAAGTAGAAAAGCGGCGGTTGCGCCCGCCCGTCGTGGCGATCGTGGGCGAGGTGGTGAACCTGGCCTCGCGGCTGAACTGGTTTGAGAAGCGGCCGCTGTTTGGGCAGCGGATCATGGTCACCCGCCCGCGGCATCAGGCCCACGTGCTCGATGCGATGCTGACCGAGCTGGGGGCGGACGTGGTGCTGCAACCGGCGATCGAGATTGAGCCGCCGCCGTCGTGGGAGCCGGTCGATCAGGCAATCGAGCAACTCGAGAAGTACGACTGGATCGTGTTCTCCAGCGCCAACGGGGTGAACTACTTCCTGGAGCGGCTCCTCCAGCAGGCTGATTTGCGGCGGCTGGGCCATGCGAAGTTCGCTGCCGTGGGGCCCGGCACGGCCGAAGCCTTGGCGGCGTACCATCTCAAATCGGACGTGGTACCTGGCGAGTATCGGGCAGAAGCCTTGGCTGCGGCGCTGGCCGAGCCGGCACGCCAGGGCAAGTCGTTCCTGCTGATCCGGGCCAGCCGAGGCCGCGAAGTATTGGCCGAGGAGCTGCGAGCCGCCGGCGGTTCAGTAGAACAGGTGGTCTGCTACCTTAGCCGCGACATAACGGAGCCGCAGCCAGAGGTTGCCGCCGCGCTGGCCGAAGGACGCATCCACTGGGTCACCGTCACCAGTTCGGCCATTGCGCGCAATTTGCATGCCCTGTTTGGCGAGGACCTGAAGCGTGCGCGGCTGGCCAGCATCAGCCCGGTAACTTCGGCCACGCTCCGAGAATTGGGCCTGGAGCCGGCGGCCGAGGCAACCGTCTACACCATGCAAGGTCTGGCCGATGCGATCGTGCGGGCGAGTAGCGGCCAGGCAGGTACAATACAGGAATAACGAATCGGCCGGAGCTTATCGGCTTCAGCGATTCACGCTTTGGACCATCCTCAATCGGCAATACACACTATGCCGCGGACCTATCACAACCTGGGCCTGACGTTTCAGTACCCCGACAACTGGACGCTCGACGAGTCGGATGCCAACGCCGATTCGACCGGTCTGGGCGAGTCGCATTCCATCACCGTGAGCAGCCCCGGCGGAGCGTTCTGGACGCTGGTCAAGCACCATGTTTCGCAGGAGCCGGCTCGGGCGCTCGAGACGAGCCTATCGGCCATGCGCGAGGTGTATCCCGACCTGGACGTGGAGCGTACCGAGGAAGAGATTGCCGGCCACCGGCTGCGCGGCTATGAACTGAACTTCATCTGCCTGGACCTGACCAACACCGCGGTGCTCCAAAGCTTCCGCACGCCGACAGCCAGTTTCCTGATCATGTACCAGGCCGACGACCGCGAGTTTGACCAGGTGAAGCACGTCTTCGACGCGATCACCACCAGTCTCCTCAACAGCCTCACGCCGCATAAGGAAGCCAGGTGGCCGCCCAAGCGGTTCTTCGACGAGTAGCCGCAGGCCGCGTTGCCGCCATTTCAAAGCGCATCACAAAAGCCACCGGGCATGGCATGATAAGCCACGCCGGTGGCTGTTTTGTTGGCGTGATGTGAGTTGTATTGAACGTTGCGGTCCGCGCAGCGGCACCTACGGTGTATTAGCCCTTCTTTTCGTGGTGGCCGCCGAATTGGAACCGCATCGCCGAGAGCAGCCGATCGGCGAATTGGGCCTCGCCGCGGGATGAGAAGCGTTCGAACAACGCCGTGCTGAGCACGGGAACCGGCACGGCTTCATCGATCGCGGCCGCCAGCGTCCAGCGGCCCTCGCCCGAGTCGGACACGCGACCGGCAAAGTTCGATAGTTGCGGATCCTCGGCCAGGGCCTGGGCCGTTAGATCCAAGAGCCACGAGGCAATCACGCTGCCCCGCCGCCACACCTCGGCGACCTCAGGCAGCGGGAACTCGTACTGGTAGTACTCGGGGTTGCGCAGCGGCGTGGTTTCGGCGTCGATTTCGGTTTTCTTGGTGCCGACGTTGGCGTGCTTGAGGATGTTCAAGCCTTCGGCGTAAGCGGCCATTACGCCGTACTCGATGCCGTTGTGCACCATCTTCACAAAGTGGCCGGCACCGGAGGGGCCGCAGTGCAGGTAGCCCTGTTCGGCCGGGCTGGGCGGCCCCGACTTGCCGGGCGTGCGGGCGGCGGCTTCCACGCCGGGAGCAAGCGCGGCAAACGCCGGCTCGCAATGCTTCACGGCATCGGCATCGCCGCCGATCATCAGGCAGTACCCGCGTTCCAGGCCCCACACGCCGCCGCTGGTGCCTACGTCCAGATAGCGGATGCCCTTGGCGGCCAACTGCTGGCTGCGGCGGATATCGTCATGGTAGTACGAGTTGCCGCCGTCGATGAGAATGTCGCCCGGCGACAGCAGCGGCGCCACGCTGGCGATGGTTGGGTCGACCACGGCGGCCGGAACCATCATCCATACAGCCCGGGTGGGCGACATGGCGGCGACAAACTCTTCAAGTGTTTTGGTGCCGACGGCGCCTTCCTTGGCAAGTTGATCGACCGAGTCGGGCGAGACATCGTAGACCACGCAGCGGTGACCGGCGCGCATCAGCCGCCGCACCATGTTGGCTCCCATCCGTCCCAAACCGATCATGCCAATTTCCATGGGGCGCTCCCTGCATCTCGGGTATTTGAAGAAATAAGGGCCGGCGTTGTTGAACGACGGCGAGCAAAACGGGTCTGCCGTCCGGCTGGTCGCTATTCTGAGGGCTGCCGGAGCCGGCGTCCAGTCTGGGGGGACGCAGAGGCAGCCGCAAGCATGGTTCGGGAGCCGGAGGCAAAGCCTCTGGCATTGACGCCGTGGCGGCATCGGCCGTAGGTTGCCGCTAGCGATCGCCGCAGGAAATATCGCTGGCAGCCTCTCTTTTCCCTGGTGGATGCATGATGGACCGTGCCGACACCGCGTTCTCCGAAGGGCAGTATCGCTGTCCCGGCGAGCCGTACGCGATCAGCCGGTCGCTGCACCTGGCACGGCTGTCGGCGTTTTACCGTGGTTGCCGCCATTGCCCACACCGCTTCGATCGCGAGCCACTCTCACCGCGCGCCGTCAGGCAGCTTGCGGCGCTGGAGCAAACGCAGGGCGAAGAAACCGTCGGATGCCTGGAAACTTTAGGCGGACGCGATGGGGCCGACTTTGCGCCCCGCGATGCTCGTCGCCTGGCGGCCGCCTTCGCGCTGTGGTTGCGAGAGCAACAAGCCGATGCAGCACAACCGCTCCAGGTGGTGATGGCGTTCGATGGTCGGCCGCTCTTGGCCGAGTACATGGCGCAAGCGGCCGAAGGCTTGCGCTGGGCCGGCTGCGGCGTGATCGATCTGGGCGTGACCACGGCTCCCGTGCTGGCGTTGGAGCAGGCCG
The DNA here is from genome assembly GCA_937927735.1 of uncultured Planctomycetales bacterium. Taxonomy (GTDB): domain Bacteria; phylum Planctomycetota; class Planctomycetia; order Pirellulales; family S012-138; genus CALBRZ01. The sequence goes on along the minus strand of CALBRZ010000028.1, from coordinate 67,745 downwards.
AGTTCGCCGCCAGCGGCGCGCTGTACCTGGGGGCGCCGACGGGCGAGGCGTATACGGTAGCCCTTAAGTTCTGGGGACCGGCGGGCGAGCCGCTATCGCGCGGCCACGGCTTGGAAACGCTTGAATCGCTCGCCGCCAGTTTGCCTGCCCGTCCGGTCCGAGAGCATGGGCCGCTGGTCCGCCGCGCGCCCTCGGAAGCGTACCTGCAGCGTTTGCAGCGGAGCTACCACGCGCTGCGGCCGCTGCGATTTGTACTTGATACGGCAAGCCGCCCGTTGCGTCGGGCACTCGATACGCTGCTGGAAAGCGTGGCGTGTCGCGCATTGGAGCCGTGGCCTGAGAATGTGCCACGAGGATGCCATTTGGGCGAAGCCGTGCTCCGCGAGCGGGCTCACTTTGGGCTTTGGATCGACGGCGACGGAGAAGCCTTGCGGCTGTGGGATGAGCAAGGTCACGAGGTTTCGTGGCATGCCATCCTGGCAATGTTAGCGCGGCACCTGTTAGTTGCGCGGCCTGCGGCTGCTGTCGCGGTTGAAACGGGCGGCACCACCGAAGCCCAACTGCTGACGGCCTTCTGCCTCGATTCCATGCACGCCCGGCGGGTTGAAACCGGACCAACCAGAGCCGAAATGTTCGCAGCCTTGCACGGGAGTTGCCCGGCGGGGCTTACATCGGCCCCCGCTGCGAAATTGGGCGGCGGATGCAGCGGCCGCTTTTGGTTTGCTCACCGGCTGGGCAGCGGCCAGACGCAAACAGTCTATGTACCCGACGCGCTCGAAGTGCTGACCCACCTGCTGGTGCACTTGAGCGGCAGCGATCGGCCACTTTCGCAGGTGGCCGCCGACAGTCTCAAGCTGAGCCCTCACATGTAAGGGAACCGGCTACAGGACGAGCCGCGAAAGATACCAGCGGGCCAGCGTCAGGAACGCCAGGGCGACCAGCCAGCCGGCCAAGAGCAGCGCAGCGGCCACGATCATCAGGGCCAGCCACCGCCAAAGCGGCGCAGCCTCCAGTTGCCGGTGATACGGCTGGCTCAGCCGCGAGGCATAAACTGCACGTGCTTGCGCTGTTTGAGCGATTTGGGCTGGGGCGCTCATGGTGGATGACCCCATGAAAAGGGCGTGACGGTGGGCCGCTGCGCAGGGGCAGGTTTAGCCGCCGGCCACGCGGGCGATGCCGACCGCGACGGCGGCGGCCAGCAGGGTGATGACCGCCCACAACATCAACTCGCGGTAGCGAGTCCAGGTAGGAACGGTGTTCATCATGGCGGGCCTCCTCTTCCTCAAGTTGCCGAGTTTCGTGAAGCCACTAACACTAATCTAAGCAATCGTGATACCAACGCCTTAAAGGCCTGGTTCTACGAGGTCTTGAGCGGATCAGCCGCGGCATCGGCGTGCGGCCTCGCCCGGTGCGTGCGGCCCTGGCACGCCGCAGAGGGAGGGGGACCGCCGCCACCCAGACGCAAGCCAGCACAGGCGGTAGCCGCGCAAAAACAAAGCGGCGAGGAAGCATCTGGTAGCTCCCCCGCCGCTTGTGGGTTCCATGGCACGGAAGATGGGGCTGGTCACGCGGGGAGCCTATTTAGCATTCCGCGGACGCGACCTGCCCGGTTCGGCCGTTGGCGGTTTAGTACATGTCGTAGTCGCCGCCGTGGCCGCCCTTCTTCTTCTCTTCCTTGGGCTTCTCGGCGATCAAGGCGTCGCTGGTCAGCAGCAGCGTGGCCACGCTGGCAGCGTTCTGCAGCGCGGTACGGGTCACCTTGGTCGGGTCGATGATGCCGGCCTTCACCATGTCCTCGTAGGTGTCGGTCGCGGCGTTGTAGCCGAAGTTGCCCTTACCCTCGATCACCTTCTCGGCGACGATGCCGCCGTCCTTGCCGGCGTTGTTGGCAATGGCGGTGATCGGAGCACGGCAGGCCCGGACCACGATGTTGTAGCCCACCTGCTCATCGTGGGTCAGGCCCTCGGGGCTGACCGAGGTGCTGGCCCGCAACAGGGCCACGCCACCGCCGGGCAGGATACCTTCCTGCACGGCCGCGCGGGTGGCGTGCAGGGCGTCCTCAACGCGGGCCTTCTTCTCCTTCATTTCGCTCTCGGTGGCGGCGCCCACGTTCACCTTGGCCACGCCGCCGGAGAGCTTGGCCAGACGCTCTTCGAGCTTCTCGCGATCGTAGTCGCTGGTCGAGTTCTCGATCTCGCGACGGATCTGCTCGATGCGGGCCTTGATGTCGCTGCTCTTGCCGGCGCCTTCGATGATGGTGGTGTTGTCCTTGTCGACAATCACCTTCTTGGCGCGGCCCAGGTCGGTCAGCTTGACGTTCTCGAGCTTGATGCCCAGGCTCTCGAAGATCGCCGTGGCGCCGGTCAGCACCGCGATGTCCTCGAGCATGGCCTTGCGGCGATCGCCGTAACCGGGGGCCTTCACGGTCACGCAGCGGAAGGTGCCGCGGAGCTTGTTGAGCACCAGCGTGGCCAGGGCTTCGCCTTCCACTTCCTCGGCCACGATCAGCAGCGGCTTGCCGGCCTGCACGACCTGCTCCAGCAGCGGCACCAGGTCGCGGGCGCTGCTGATCTTCTTCTCGTAGACCAGCACGTAGCAGTCTTCGAGCTCGCAGGTCATCTTCTCGGGGTTGGTCACGAAGTACGGCGAGAGGTAGCCGCGGTCGAACTGCATACCCTCGACCAGCTCGACCTCGGTCTTGAGGCTCTTGCCCTCGTCGACCGTGATCACGCCGTCCTTGCCCACCTTGTCCATGGCCTCGGCCAGCAGCTCACCGATCTGCCGGTCACCGTTGGCGGCCACGGTGGCGACCTGGGCCATTTCGGCCGGGCTCTTGATGGGGATGGACATCTTCTTGAGCTTTTCGGTGATGTCCTCGACGGCTTTCTCAATGCCGTTCTTCATCTGGATCGGGTTCACGCCGGCGACCACGGCCTTGAGGCCTTCGTTGAAGATCGCCTCGGCCAGCACGGTGGCGGTGGTGGTGCCGTCGCCGGCCACGTCGCTGGTCTTGCTGGCGACTTCGCGGACCATGCGGGCGCCCATGTTTTCATAGACGTCCTCGATGTCCACTTCCTTGGCCACCGTCACGCCGTCCTTGGTCACGGTCGGCGAGCCAAAGCTCTTCTGCAGAATGACGTTGCGGCCCTTGGGGCCCAGGGTGACCTTCACGGCCCGGGCCAGCTTGGTCACGCCGCGACGGATGGCGTCGCGCGCTTCCTGATCAAACGCAATCATCTTGGCCATGTGATTCTTTCTCCTGGAATAGGCTCCGCTTATGCGGCCTGCGGGAAAGCGGGTACGCCACCGGCGGCACGGTCCACAAGCGGCGCTGGGTGGATGGTTGGCGGCCTTGCCTCTCCCCTGGACGGCTGGGGGCTGTTCGCTGGTCACCCGCTGCGCCGGGCGGACCCAACGCGGGGAGAGCGACAAGCGGCCGGAAGCTTCTTGGTGATTTCTGGTGGGGTTACCGCGGCGGGGGAGTTAGTCTTCGATTACCGCCAGGATGTCGTCTTCCCGCATCAGCAGGTATTCATCATCGCCGATCTTGATCGTCTCGCCGGCGTACGACGTGAACAGCACCCGGTCGCCCACCTTCACCTGCAACTGGCTGCGGGTGCCGTCGTCCAGCAGGCGGCCGTCGCCAACCGCCACGACCTTGCCGCGGGCAGGCTTCTCGCGAGCCGTGTCCGGCAGCACGATACCGCCGGAAGTGCGCTCTTCGACTTCTTCCCGCTCCACCACAACGCGATCTCCGAGCGGTTGCAGTTTGATGGACGATTTGGACTTTACCGCCGTAGCCATGTTCGTCTTCCCCTCCAGGGTAGATGAGGATGAAAACCCGGTTTTGTTTCCAAGAACTGGCAGTCGCGTATGCGGTGGACTGCCGTTCTTTACACGCAATACGAGGCGTCGCCTATCTAAGCAACTTCCGCGCCACTTCGTGAAATAGTTCACAAGGCCAAACGTGATAATGGCTTGTGGCGATCGGGTGATGCTCGCCGCCCAGCCCGGCCGGGCTGCCAATTTGGCAGATGTCCCCCCTTTACGTACCGGAAATGCCGCCTGGGATGGGCCGCCCAGGCGTGCCGTAAGCGCTACAGACGCTTGACGGCATCGCAAAAGAAGAGCAGCCCTGCCAGGGCCAAGGCGATGTGTCCAAGGATGCCGAAGAGCAGTTGCCGCCCAACGATTTCCCCTACCCCGATTAGCACACCGATCAGTGCTGTCCCGATGAACAACAGTCGCAACGAGAACGGTCCGCCCTCCCCGTTGAGGTGCGAACCGGAGCACGGCTTCTGCCCGCCTAATAGGCAGGTTCTATCGTAGTGCCAGCCGACGACGCTGAAGCGGGATCACGACCACCATAGTGTTGCCTTGGCAGACACGGCAGCTACTCAAGCCGCGCTCGCGCAGCGTCGACCAGGAGCTGGTTCAGGTCGGTCGTTGTTTTGGAAAGGGCCTCGATCGTGTCGCTGGGGCCCGGGTTCTCCGGGATGGGCTTGGCCGTCATCACCACGTACACGAACTTCCCCTGGGGGGTATCCCACCAGCCGGCATGCACGCGGGTGAGCGGATCGGACTTGAGCAGGCCACCCTTGGAGTAGCGGGTTCCGCGCTGAGCATTCTTCTCGGTAAGAAGCGTTTCGCGGACCGCGGTCAGCGTCGCTTCGTCGATGCCGGCGAGCTTGCCCGTCGCCAGCCGCTGGTAGAGCGCCGCAAAAGCGGCGGCCGTGGCTTCGTTATCGCCGGGCTTGCGCTCGCGGAGCATGTAGCGCCGGGCGAACACGTCTTTAAAGGCCGGATCGAGCCGGTGGATCGCTTGGGTGATCGCTTCGGGGCCGCCCAGCACCGACGTTACCAGGTTGGCGGCCGCGTTGTACACCGCATTGGATGTGATCGTCGAATCGATCATGATCTTGCCGACTTGCCGCACGGTGGCGGTGGTCAGCTCGCGGCGAATGTCCTCGCGCTGCTGGGGCGTGAAGTGCGAAATGGCTGGGTGATTGTCGTCGTTCAGAACCTTGGCCGCGCCCGGCACGGGCTGATCGAGCTGGTCCTTGAACCGATCGAAGAACAGCACCAGGTAAAACGCCTTGATGGAGCTGGCCGTGGGTAGCACGGCGTCGGCGTTACGCTGGTACCAGGCCTCGCCCTCGGCGGGGCCCAGCCACAGGCTGAACTTCAAGTCGGCGCCGTGCTCCTTGATGATGGCGTCGACCGCTTGATCGAGTGCGTGGTTGTCTTTGAGGGCAGCGTCCTTGGCCAGCGCAGGCGAAGTCGCCAGAGCCAGGCAGGCGAGGGCCACGCAGCCGGCGACCAAACGGACTAGCGAACAAGTATGCTTACGGGAGCGAACGTCGTTCATAGTCAAATCTTGGAAAGCACAAGGTGATGGAAACTTGCCAGTAGGCAGCAGTCCCAGGATACGTCCAGCGCAGGGCCGGAGCCAGCCTGTAGGCAGTCGCACGAGCGCACCACGGCTACGCGAACGCTGCCGGGTCCACGTTGCCGCCGCTGAGGATGATGCCGATGCGTCGGCCGGCCGTGGGAATCCGGCCTGACAGGACCGCGGCCACCGGCACCGCGGCCGAAGGTTCGATCAGCAGCTTGGTCCGCTGCCAGAAGGTTTTCATGGCGGCCACGATTTCGTCGTCGTTGACGGTGACGATCTCCTGCACGTGCTGTTGGATCACGGCAAACGTCAACTCGCCCAGCGACGTTCGCAGGCCGTCGGCAACGGTATTGGGCTGTTCCACGGGAATGAGGCGGCCAGTCGCGAGCGAGCGGTAAGCGTCGTCGGCTCCGGCCGGTTCGGCGGCCATCACGGCGGTCGAGGGCGAAAGCTCGGCGGTGGCCAGGGCCGTGCCGCTCAGCAGGCCTCCGCCGCCGACCGGCGCCAGAATCAGGTCCAGCTCCGGCACCGTTTCCAGCAGTTCCAGGGCGGCGGTCCCCTGCCCTGCGATGATCCGGGCGTCGTTATACGGATGGATGAACGTGGCGCCGGTTTCGCGAATGACGGTCTCGGCCGTGGCTTCGCGGGCAGCCAACGTCGGGGCACAGGGGACGATTTGACCGCCGTATTCGCGTACGGCGGCTTGCTTCACCGCCGGAGCATTCTCTGGCATGACAATCCAGGCCGGGATCCCCCGCAGCTGCGCCGCCAGCGCCAAGGCCTGGGCGTGATTGCCGGAGGAATGCGTCGCGACGCCGCGGGCGGCTTCTTCGTCGGAGAGCGAGAACACCGCATTGCAGGCCCCTCGGAACTTGAAGGCTCCGGCCTTTTGCAGGTTCTCGCATTTGAAGAAAAGCTGCCCTCCCGTTACGCGGTCGAAATACTGCGAAGTGACCACCGGCGTACGATGGGCATACGGAGCGATCCGCCGAGCCGCTTCGCGAATCGCGCTCAGATCAGCAGCCAACACGAAACCGAACTCCCTGTTGCGGCGCGGGCAGCGTTATCGCGGGAGACCGTAGAACCGCGGCATCCCCTTCCGGCACGCGCCCACCTTGCTGGTGATAGTTCGCACACAGGGTGCAGTATGGCCGCTCGCGGCGGGAAATGCATCCACCACGATCGATGGATGGCTCGGTTCGTGCCGCCGCACGCTGCGATGCTCTGGGCCACTGCGATGTGGGCGGTCGGGCAACGGTTCAGCTCAGGCTGCGAGCCAGGCTGGGGTTAAGCAGCACGTCGCCAAAGAGCGGCTCTTCCAGTTCGCGGCTCCGGGAGAATTGGTTCTGTTCGGTCAACGCTTGCCGCAGCCGGTGGTTCTCCAGTTCGAGTTCTTCTACACGTTGCTTCAGCCGGAGCAATTGCTGCTGCACGCTGTCGAAATTGCCGTGCGGTGGCATCCGTTTGCACGCTTGCTCCACGGCCGCGCGGAGTTCGGGGCCGCCCGTCAGATGCTTGGACAGGCAGCCGGCTGCCCCGCCGCGGAGAGCCAGCGATGCCTCGCCATCGCTCTCCGAACTGGTCAACACGATAATCGGTAGCTGCGGTGCGGCCGCCTGGATGCGGTGGAAGGTCGCCAGCCCGGTCGAGTCGGGCAGGCCCAGGTCCAGCAGGATCACGTCGAACTGGCAGGTGGCCAGCAGCCTCTGGGCCGAAGCCGCCGAGGTGGCGTGGGTGAGCCACAACCGGGCGTAAGGATGTTCGCGTCGCAACTCGTGCTGGCAAGCAGCTTCCACCGTTCGGGCGTAAGCCGGCTCGTCTTCGATCAGCAGCAGTCGGAGCGGCGTACGGTACATGCAACAAAGCTCCGGCGTCGCGCAGTAACCTCAGAATTCTCGTCGATAGCGGCGGGCATGTCGGCGGGGGCGACGTGTTGCGCGACCGGTTGCTGCTCCCCGCCGAGCACCCGCCGCGAGGGGGACGCCGATCCCGGGTGCCTGGCTGCCGCGATCGCAAGTGGCGAAACGGGCCCCCCGTACAACTCTACCTTATGCCCGGCCGGGATGAGGCCGGAAACCGGCGCAAGCAAACAGGCGCGGCCGAAGGTGTTCGGCCGCGCCTGCCATGCGGGGGTCACGTGCAATCTCTCTGAGTTGTTCAAGCGGCCAGGCTTACCAGGTCACCTCCACGCCGAACTGGAAGCCTTGGTAGTAGGCCAGCCCGTTGTCGTTGACTCGCTCGACGCGATCGGCGCCGACCTCAGCCTGGAACTGCTCGGCAGCCAGGGCTACGCCTTCGACCCACAGCAGTTCGGTGCCCACGTACACCGACCAGCCGTTGTTGATCCGGTAAGCCAGTTGGGCTTCCATCGAGCCGACGAAGGCCGCATCGCCCCGGCGGACCGATTCATCGACCAGCACCGTGCTGGCACCGGTGCCGTCAACCGTGAAGATCTCGGTGTGTTGCCGGCCAATGTTGCCAAAGATACCGGCCCGGCCGCCCCAGCGGAGCTGCCAGTTGTAGTGGATCGGAACCGTGACGAGCCAGCCGAAGTGGCTGCCGACCAGGTCGTTCTTGGTCTGCGTCTGGCTCACGCCGCCGGCGGTGGCCGAGACGGACACGAACTCCAGGCTTTCGTCAATCTTCACCCAGCGAACGCCCCAGCAGGTCGAAACCTCGATGGCGCCCAGCCAGTGGCATTGGAGCGGCCGCCAATAGTTGATTTCCGCGCTGTGCAGTTCGGTCTGGTAACGGAGGCTCTGCCCGATGGCGTCGGAGAAGCCGGGGAGCGGCGCGCCGCCGTCGTTGTACAGCGATTGGAGCGACCCGGTGGGGCTCAGGGCCACGACCGTATCGTCCCAATAGAACAGGCCAAAGTAGTTGGCCTCGATGCTGTTGATGCCGTGCACCTGCTTCTCGACGCCGATGCGGAAGCTCCACTCGTAATCGAAGTCCAGCGCGTCGTTCGCCAGGACGGTGGCGCCGGTGACGTCGTTGAAGGAGTACGTCTTATTGCCGCCGACCGCGCGATGCAGCAGAACGCCTTCCCCGCGGACGCGCCAGCCGCAGCCCAAGAGCAGGAACGGGTTCACGAAGCAAAAGCTCCGGCACGATTCGCATTCTTCCGCGCAAGGCGTGCCGCAGTGGGCGCTGCAACCGTGGCCGTGGTGGGCTGGAGCCGGCGCGGCATGGGGATCGGCGGACGCGGGGTCGCCCAGCCGGGCCGCATGGTACGACGCCGGATCAGCGAACTCCGGCCCGTTGGTGAAGTAGACCGCCGGCATCACCGGTTGGTAGCCAACGGCGGTTGCCTGAAGCCCTCCAGCATGATGGATGCCGTACGGGTAAGCGCCGTACTGGGCGGAGACGGGCGAAGCCCAGGCCATCACGACGGCCAGGCTGGCCGCCAGGCCCCATTTCAGATGCTTTCTCACGTGACCCTCCTGGTGTAAGCGAGGCTGCCGGGCCCGGTTTCCCCAGTGCGACGGCTGTTGACGGCGTCCTCCCCCTTGGGAACCGCCAGACGCGTTCGACGCGGGCCGGCCTTCCGGACACGCATTCAACGGGTGGCTGCGTCGGCGCTTGCGACACGCGCGGCCGGTGCATCCAATTCATCGCCCGGTAAGTTGCGGGAACCGGACGCCCGCGGCGCGATTGCGGAGGCTGGCACTGCCAGCACAGCTTGACCCACGCGGCGGATCGGACGCACCGTGCGGGAACTCCCCAACTTGGGCGTTCCCCGTAAGTGGCATGTCTCATCCCTCCAATCGCCCGAGAACAACGCTCAGAACCAGGAATTTCAGAACGCTGATCAGGCTCCCCCCGATCGGTAGAGACAACGGTACCGGCAAAGTTTGCCAGGCTTACCGGGCAGGGATGCGGCCCAGAGCGGGCCAAAAACGAAAAAAGCGGGCAACAACGCCCGCCCAACCGCCCGCGGCAGGGACGACTGCGCGTCCTGCCGCGCGGCGTGACCGAGTGAACGGCCGGCTTAACCGTCGCCGTTTTTCTCGGCAATGCGTGCCCAGTCGCGCCGCTGACGCGAACTGGGAATGTTCATTTCTTTGCGGTACTTGGTGACGGTCCGGCGAGCCACCTTGATGTCGTGCTTGGCCAGCTCTTCCACCAGTTCATCATCGCTGAACGGCTTGGTTTTGTCCTCGTTGTCGATAATCTGCTGGAGCTTCAGCCGGACCACCTCCCAGGCCACTTCCTCGCCGTCGGGGCCTTTGGTGCCGCCGCCAAAGAAACGCTTGAGCGGGAAGATGCCCCGCGGCGTCTGGATCCACTTGTCGTCGACGGCGCGGCTAACCGTCGTCAGGTGCACGCCCACCTTTTCGGCGATTTGTTCCATCTTCAAGGGCTCGATGAACTCGGGGCCCTTGTCGAGGAAGGCCGTCTGGTGGTCGACGATTGCCTGGGCGACCTTGCGGACCGTGTTACGCCGCTGCTCGATGGAGTCGATCAGCCACTGCGCCGAACTGATCTTCTTCTTGATGTATTCCTTGGCCTCGGGGCTGGCATCGCCGCGCATCAACATCTTGCGGTAGTAAGGGCTGATGTAAAGCTGCGGGATGTTGCCTTCCTCCAGCCGCACCACGTATTTGCCGGACTCATCGCGCTCCACGTACACGTCGGGCGTGACCGTCGGAGCGTGCGTGGCGTTGAAGTCGGAGCCGGGCTTGGGATTAAGCCGCCGCAGCTCCTTGAGCGCCGCGTCGATCGTTTCAATCGAGTAGCCGGTCCGCCGCTGGATGTTCTTCCACTGGTTGCGCTCCACATCGTGCAGATGGTCGCTGATGATGGTCCGCAACTCTTCGTAATACGGCATCGACGGCGTGAGCTGCAGCAGCAGGCACTCACGCAAGTCCCGGGCGGCAATGCCCGGCGGGTCGAGCCGCTGTACGATCGTTAGCGCCTCTTCGGCGGCCCGGAGCTGCTCGTCACCGCCCGTGGGATCAATCAAGTCGGGCAGCGGCGTGGTCAGGCGGCCGTTGCTATCCAGGGCATAGATGATCCGGATGGCCATCTGGCGAACCAGCGGATCCAGATCGAAGTAGCGAAGCTGATCCTGGAGATAATCCTGCAAGGTGGCCGGCCGCGACTCCATGTTGGCCATCACGTCGTGCTGACGTTCGGCCGCTTCTTCCAGCCGCGAACTGGACATCCGGGGACGTTCGTCGAAGTGGTCCGGGAACTCCTCGTTGAGTTGCAACAATCGTTCGAAATCGTCGGCGTTGTCGTTGGATTCGTCGACGATCAGTTCGCGTTCTTCAGGAGTGCGTTCGTCGTCTTCGCGCTCGACGGGTTCGTCCGGCAGGTCGGGATCGCGCTCGCGAAGTTCGAGCACCGCATTCTCCTGAAGTTCCTGCTCGATGTGTTCTTGCAGTTCCACCAAGGGAAGTTGCAGGATCTTCATCGAGAGGATCAGGTTGGGCGAAAGGACGAGCTTTTGCTCGGCTCGCTGAACGATTTCCTGACCAAACGAAAGACGCATAGCAACCTGGCTGCGAATGAATGTAGTGCTCGGGGAGATCCGGCTGCTCTAATCGAACAATACCGAGTTTCTGTTGCAAATGTTATGCCAAAGCTCCAAGGGGCTTGGGCTGGCAGTCGCTAACTAATGCCAATTACGCATGTTAGCGCGACAGCACGTAGCCGCTTGGCAAGCCTTGGCCTTTCCAAATTCTGCACCGCCTCCATTCAAAATGGCTGTCGGCCACTCAATGCATCGGTGAGCATTTCTTTGTTGGCGAACTCCAGCACGCTACCCGTGGTGATTCCCCGGGCCAGGCGTGTGATTTTCACCGGCAGATCAGCCAGCAGATTGGTGATATGCAATGCCGTCCCGTCGCCTTCCACGGTGGGATTGGTGGCCATGATGACTTCGCGCACCTGGCCTTCGCGGACGCGGCGGACTAGGGCTTCGATGGTGAGCTGCTCGGGGCCGATCCCATCCAGCGGCGCGATCCGCCCCAGCAGGACGTGATACAGCCCGTTGTAATGCCCCGTTTGCTCCAGTGCCATCAGATCACGCGGCTGTTCGACCACGCACAACAACGTGGGATCGCGCCGGGTGTCGCGGCAGATGGAGCACAACTCGCCCTCTGAGAGATTATAACATTGGCTACAGTGCCTTACGTTTTCCTTCACGTTGCGAATCGCGTCGGCCAGCGCCAGCGCTTCGCTCTTGTGGGCCCGCAACACGTGATAGGCCAGCCGTTCGGCCGATTTCTTGCCGATGCCCGGTAGCTTGGCAAACTGCTCAACAAGTTGATTGACGGACTCGCTAATCATGGGCAACCGCTCCTGCGGTCGGCTTGATGCGGGAGGATGAACCTCCGCTAGGGAGACGGGGGCGGACCGCCAGGGCCTCCGGTCCACTGGGCAAAGGCGTCATCCAACCCAGGCAGGTTGATGCCGCCGGTGGCTTCCTTCATCACATCGGCGTGCAACTGCCGCGCCTTGGCCGTGGCCTGGTTGACGGCAGCCACGACCAGTTCTTCGATCAGCTCACGGTCGCCGCGCTCGACCAGCGACGGCTCGATGGTGCACCGCAGCACTTCGCCCAGGCCGTTTACCTCGATCTCGACCATGCCGCCGCCGGCATTGCCCACGGCCCGCTTCTCACGCAGCTCCTCGGTGAGGTTCTTCAGCCGCCCCATGATCTGCGGGGCCTGCTTCATCAGGGACGCGATGGCGCCCAGGTTCTTGAACATGCTGCGGCTCCGTTGCGTGCGCGGTTAGGGGGCAAAAACTGGAGGGCAGCGCACCGTGGACGCCGCCACTTACGACCGCTCGCTGGGTTCGTCGACGCTCGTCAACCGGGCGCCAAACAGCTCCGAGGCCTTCTGGACGAGGGGATGGCCCGAATACTCGCGTACCAGGTCGCTGGGCGTCCGCCGCCGGCGTGCTGCCGGAGCGCTCGGGCCGGAATCCGGCTCGGGCGGATCCAATTGGTACTCGATTCGGGGCCGCCGCCCGATCACCCGGGCCAACGCGTTAACGATTTCCAGGGCGTTGTCCGGGTGCTCACAGAGCGACTTCGACAAACTATATCGTGCCGGAAAACGCACGGCTAGGTGATTTGGCGCAAGAATTGCTATCTCGCGGTAGAGCGACGCATGTTCCGAGATCGTAAATCCAAGCTGAGAAACAGCTTGCTTCCAAATATCGTTGATGTTTTGCGGGGTCAGTTCGACCGTGGCTCCCCCACTCTCAAGCGGCTGGTCAGCTTCCTCGGTGGGACCGGCGGGCAAAGCAGGCTCCGGGGAGGCTGCGGCGGCCGCGGCAGCAGCCATCGCGCTTAAAGACTGAGCGCCAGAGAGGTTAGATTCAGTCGTACTCGGAGCCGCGGCTACGGGCGCGGGACCGCGAGCGTACGCCCCACTGTCAGGTCCTAGGGCTTCGTTTTTTTTTGCCGCGCCGCCTGACGCCGAAGCGTCGGCGGAAGCTGCATCGTGAGCGGGGGAAGCGGGTTGCGCCGCGGCCAGAGGCCCGGCGCCTGCCGGCGGGGCAGCCGCCGGAGCCGCAGGCAAGGCCGCCGGGGCACCCGGCAGCGGTACCGAGGGATCAGCCACCTGACGAATCAGCGTGGCCAGCGTCGACAGGTTTTCCAGGCTGCACAGCCTCACCAGGGCCAGCTCGACCAAGGTGCGGCTACTGGTGCTCAGCCGCAGCCTGCTCTGGGTCTGATCGAGCATTTGGATCATGGCCAGGATCGTGGGCAACCCCAGATCGCGGGCGACCTGCTGAGCGTTGGGCACGTTGGCCGGGTCGGTCTGCAGCAGCAGCGATGGATCGCCGCCCACGGCCAGCACCATCAGGTCGCGGCAATAGCCCAGCAGTTGGTCGAGAATCTGGCCGGCATCGGCACCTTCGCGCAAGGCGGCATCCAGCTCGGATAGGGCCGCCGCCGCATTGCGCTGGGCAATGGCGTTGGCCAGGGCGTCCATGCGGGTGCTGGTGGCCGTGCCCAACATGCGATGCACGTCGGCCACGGTGATGTGCTTGCCGCCGAACGAGAGCAGTTGCTCCAGCAGCGACTGGCTGTCGCGCATCGAGCCGCCTGCCCGACGGGCCAATAGCGCCAGGGCGTCTTCATCGGCCTGAACGCCTTCGGCCTCAACGATCTGGCGCAACCGCCCGGTGATGGAATCGCTGCGGATCCCGGCAAAATCGAACCGCTGGCAGCGCGAGATCACCGTAACCGGCAGCTTTTCCGGTTCGGTGGTGGCGAAGATGAACTTCACATGCTCGGGCGGCTCTTCCAAGGTTTTGAGCAGCGCATTGAACGCTTCCTTGGTGAGCATGTGGACTTCGTCGATGATGTAGATCTTGAACCGCGAGCGGCTCGGGCGGACGCCGGCGTTCTGCCGCAACTGGCGGATTTCGTCGATACCGCGGTTGCTGGCGCCGTCGATTTCCAGCACGTCGACATCGTGGCCGGCACTGATCGCCAGGCAACTTTCGCACTGGTCGCACGGGTGCGGTGTGGGGCCGTTCACGCAATTGAGAGCCTTGGCGAGGATGCGCGCTGTCGAGGTCTTGCCCACCCCGCGGGCTCCCGTGAACAGATAGGCGTGCCCTACGCGGCCGGCGGTGATCGCCCCTTCTAACGCCCGGGCAACGTGCTCCTGGCCCACCAGTTCGTGGAACTGCTGGGGCCGGTAACGGCGAGCAACAACCACGTAATCCGAGGCATTTGCAGCAGCCATGAACACCACCGGGCGAGTAGACAACGGACGCCAAAGCAGCCGGTGCGGCAAGGGATTCTGCCGCCGGCGCAGATCATTTTCGGGAGCTACGGCCTGGGAGCAACCAGGTTTCGGCGGATTCTACGAGCGGCGTGGGCGAAATGCGGCCGTCGTGCGTGCGCCAACCGCCCCAAAACGAAAAAAGGGAGCCGTACCGCCGAGCCTCGCTTGACCACTACCGGTAACACCGGCGTACGGTCAGGTGAGACGCCGCGGAACGCCTCCCAAACAGGGTTGATCCACAAGGACCAACGGATGCGACCGGCGAACGATTGAAATGGGATGCCGGTTTCGCGCTGGACCACGGCCGCCGGCGAGAGGCCCACCGCACCTGGTGGTTACCCCTTAAGGCTGCTTCTGTTACGACCTGACCTGGTTCGGAGGCCACCATCGCAGGGGCCCCTCGCCAGCGACCGTGATCGGGGGATTGCTGGAGTGCCGAAGCAATGTCGCCAATTGGTGTATGGTTTCAAACTAACTTCGGCTGCTGTGGCGGTGCCACGCTACGTAGTTCTACGGCGAAAGGCCTCTGCCGTCAAATGGGTGGACGCCTTGAGCCATGTGCGCAAGGCGTGCGGCCTGCTGGCGCGATACCCGCCGACAAAGCCACGCTCACCCAAGCTCTGGGCAATTCTACGCCTGTCGCCACCCGCTGCCCACAGCTGGGGCGCGGCCCCGACCTCACCCCCTATCAACGGTAAAAAACGTTGGCGAAGGGTCGGTTCACTCCGTTAATATCAACGCGACTGGATGCAATTCGGCCTGGGCGGCTGCTGCGGCTGCCGATCGTCCTGTGCCCAAAGCCTGGGGTGAAGGTTTCTGAGAGTGCTCGCCATGGTACACCGCGTCGGATTCTGGACGACAGCTTGTTGCGCGTGGCTCTTCTTGGCGGCTACGGCCGGGGCCGAAAACTGGAGCGGCTGGCGGGGCCCCCGCGGCGATGGGACCAGCCTGGAAGAGAATCTGCCCATCACCTGGAGCACCACCGAGAATATCGCCTGGAAGGTGGAGATCCCGGGCTTGGGCCATTCCTCGCCCATCGTGTGGGAAGACAAGATCTTTCTGACCACCTGCCTGACCGATTCTCAGGAACGCGTGCTGCTGTGCCTGGACCGCAAGAACGGCGAGATCTTGTGGAAATGCACGGTCCTGACCTGCCCGCTTGAGGTCAAACACAACCTCAATAGCCACGCCTCAGGCACGCCTGCCACCGACGGCCAGTACGTGTACGTGGCTTTCCTGGAGATCGACGGCAGCACCGAGCTGGCCACTCGCAACGTTGGTCAGGTCCGGCCGCTCACGCCGGGCAACATTGTGATGGCCGCCTACGATTTTGAAGGCAACCAGAAGTGGATCAGCCGCGTGGGCACCTTCAAGAGCGTGCACGGCTTCAGCAGCTCGCCGGTGCTGTACAAGAACCTGGTTATCATCAACGGCGATCACGACGGCGATTCGTACATTGCCGCCCTGGACAAGAACACCGGACAGACGGTGTGGAAGGTCGACCGCGAACATCGCACCCGCAGCTATGTCACGCCGATCATTCGCGAGATCGACGGCCGCACGCAGATGATCCTGGCCGGCAGTCACGCGGTCGACAGCTACGACCCGGCCACCGGCGAGCGGCACTGGCATATCGACGGCCCGACCGAGCAGTTCGTGGCCTCGATGGTTTACAACGGCCAGTACCTGTTCCTCACCTGCGGCTTCCCTGAGAAGCACATGATGGCGATCCGGCCCGACGGCAAGGGCAACGTCACCGACACGCACATTGCCTGGCGCACGCGCGAAGGCGCCAGCTACGTGCCCTCGCCGGTTGCCTGCGGCGATTACTTTGTGGTGGTGTCGGACAACGGCATCGGAAGCTGCTTCGAGGCGGCCACCGGCAAACGGGTGTGGATGAAACGCATGGGGCGGCGGTACAGCACCTCGCTGCTGACGGCGGCCGGCCTGGTGTATTTCCTCGACGACGACGGCAACACCAAGGTGGTCAAGCCGGGGCCCAAGTACGAGGAATTGGCCGAAAATGCCCTGAACGAGCCTTGCGCGGCCTCGCCCGCCGCGAGCAACGGCCAGCTCTTCATCCGCACCGAAAAGCACCTGTACTGCATCGGCCAGAAGTAGCTCCCAGCCGCTAACGCGACCCCCTTAGGCTGGCGGAATGCCAGTTTGATGCGACCGCCCTGCCCCGCGGTAGCGCAGAACCCCCCGGGCCAGAACGACGTATGGTTGGTATGGGCGAATCGGCGGCTGCCGCGGCCTGATTGGCGGAATCGCCGCGGACGGCGGCGGACAACGGCCCACCTCAGGCCCGGAAGGCAGGCCGTAGCCATCCTGGACGCGGCTTGGGAACCCAATCGCCGCTCGTCTCCCGCCGGAAGGCCTCAGCTACCCTTTCCGCAGTTGGGGCTTCCATGTTAGCTTATCGCCCAGGTTGGGTTTACCGGTCTGCGGGGGTAGCGCTCGTTCGTGGTCGCTTCCGCCGCCGGGGCCGGCCCAACCAGATGGTTCATTCATCCCAAGACGTTTCGGCCGAACTAGTACGGCATCGGGTTCCTGGTCTGGCTTGTGGGGCCGGTCCGGGGGCGTATCGAGGAGGACTCCAACTCATGCTGCGTGTACTGTGTGGATTGCTTGTCACAGCCGTTCTGGTGTTGCCGGCGGCTGCTCAACAGAACGGCGGAGCCGCCGCCGATTTCAACCAGAAGTTTGAGCAATGGGTTACCCTGCTCAACCGCCTCCGCGAGCTTCAGGCCCAGTACAAGGTGGCCAACCCTGAGGACCGTCCCCCGCTCGAACAAGAGTTCAACCAGAAGCTGAAGCAGGCTGAGGAATTGTTCCCGCAGCTCGAGACCGGCGCCCAGGCCGCCTTCAAGGCCCAGCCCGA
The DNA here is from genome assembly GCA_937927735.1 of uncultured Planctomycetales bacterium. Classification (GTDB taxonomy): domain Bacteria; phylum Planctomycetota; class Planctomycetia; order Pirellulales; family S012-138; genus CALBRZ01. Next base: position 50,707 of record CALBRZ010000028.1, on the reverse strand, counting down.
CAACAAGCAACTGGCCGACTTCGTGATGGGCCTGTCGTTCAAGTACTACGAGGACGGCAACTACGAGAAGGCGATCGAGCTGGCCGATCTGGTCATCGCCAACAAGCCGCAGAATCCGGAGATCTACCTGATCGCCGGCCAGGCCGCCTTCGAGCTGACCCAGCTCGACAAGGCCGAGAACTATCTCAAGACGGCCAAGGCCGAGATGACCAAGCAACAGAAGACCTTCCCGGGCGAGCAACTGCTGCAAGACATCGCTCGCGAGCGCGAGTTCTGGGAAGCCGAGCAGAAGGCCCGCGAACGCGACGCCAAGCCTGAGGGCGATCCGCAGGCCCTGCCCCGCGTGAAGCTGCAGACCACCAAGGGTGACGTGGTGATCGAGCTGTTTGAGAACGACGCTCCCAACACGGTGGCCAACTTCATCTCGCTGGTGAAGAAGGGCTTCTACGACGGCGTGATCTTCCACCGCGTGATCCCCAACTTCATGGCTCAGACCGGCGATCCGGAAGGCACCGGCACGGGCGGCCCCGGCTACCACATCCCCTGCGAATGCTACAAGCCTGACGCCCGCAAGCACTTCCGCGGTTCGGTGGCCATGGCCCACGCCGGCCGCGACACGGGCGGTTCGCAGTTCTACATCACCTACAAGCCCACGCGCCACCTCGACGGCAAGCACACCGTGTTTGGACGCGTGATCGAAGGCATGGACGTGGTCGACCAGATTCAGAAGCGGACGCCCGACAACCCCGGCACGAAGGAGCCGGACAAGATCATCAAGGCGACCGTGCTGAACCAGCGCGATCACGATTACACCTTCCGCAAGGTGGGCGACCCGGAACCGGCTGCGCCTGCCGACGAGAAGCCTGCCGAGAACAAGTAACTGCGTTCCGCGGCGCATTGACCTGACGCAAAAATCAGCGGCCGGCGTGTCGAACATCGAGCTTCGACACGCTGGCCGTTTTTTGTTGCGCGGTACGTTGTTGTGCGGCGCGCAAGCCTCAATTGGTGGTCAAGCGCGGTCGGCAAAGGCCGCGCTGCCCCATCGGAAGTTATTTGCGCAAAGACCTTGATTGGTGTTTTCACGATCGCAAGAATGTTTGATTGTTGTCGCGCCGGACCGTGTCCCTCCCCCTGCTCGACGGCTGGGTCTGGCGGCCCAATGGGTCAGACTGCCAATGCGTTTGCGGAAGTACCGACTTATCGCGTCCGGCACGAGCGTCAGTTTGCACCTGACGCTGATGGGCCTGTTCGCGTACGCCGGCGTCTGGCAGATGGTGCAGCTTGCTACAAAGCAGGGGCAAGCGTCGCTGGAACTGGTGGCCCGCCTGGCATCCGTGCAGTCGGTCGCGGAGCCTGAGCCGGTGCCTGTGGAAGTGGTCGAGCCCGAGCCGCCCAAGCCGCCGCAACCGGCTCCGGCCAAGTCGCCCAGTGAGCCGCAGCGCGTGCTGGAGTCGAGCGTGGAACCGCTTCAGCGGCGGTCCACCGAGCCGGTAGCCGTGGCTCGCAAGGTGCTGCCCGACGTGCCGCCAACGCCGCCCAAGCCCGTCGAAATCACCACCTCGGCGCCCCCTCGACCAGAGACGCCCCAACCGCAGCGGGTGCAGAAGCAGCCCCAACCCAAACGCGAGGCCGAGGTCACCGCGCACCTGGTGGAAGCGTCGCCGCCGAGCCCTGCCTCGGTGAACGATGAAGGCGCCCAGGTGGACGAGATGCCGCGCGAGGCTCCCAATAATCCGGCGCCGCGCTACCCGGCCGCTGCGCTGGCGGCCCGGCAGCAAGGCCGCGTGTTGCTGCGGGTGCGGACCACGGCGGCCGGCACGGTCGAGACGGTCACGGTGGAGCAGTCCAGCGGCTTCCCGCTCCTGGATCAGTCGGCACTGGAAACCGTGAACAACTGGCGGTTTGTGCCTGCTCGGCGCGGCGGTGTAGCGGTGCCGTACGAAGTGTTGATTCCCATCCGCTTCCAGATCCGCTAGCTGCCGGACGCTCGACTCAACCGGCAAACTTTATCAGCCGGCGGGCGATGGTGCTCTGACATTCTAACGAACTCGCGAATGTTTCTTCTCGAGTCCCGCGCCGTACCCCGATAACGATTCTGCGGATGCTGTGGTTGCGCTGGCGGTCTGCATGACGCGGCTCTGCTAGCTCAGGTTGGGATTGCCGCGGCCAGGTGCGGCCGCCCGCAGGCATCCGGCGATGTTCGGTTAGGCAGGGAGGCATCGATCGATGCATTACGGCTGGTACCAGGGGTGGCTCCGCAAACTACGATGGCAACTATCACTTGTAACCCTGGGCGGCGCAGTTTGGGGTAGTGTGGCCGCTGGATGGACGCTGGCCCAGCCGGGAGCTGGAAGTCCACCGGGGGCACCGCCCTCGCTACCAGAACGGATCGTGGAAGCCGAGCCAGACGCGGTTCCATCTTCCTCGCCGCAACCGCCGTTTAACCCGCCCGCTCCGGCGCCAGTGTCGTCGGTATTGGACGGCACGATCTTCGATAGCCCTGAGGTCAACGGCTATTTGGCCGAATCGACCACCACGGGCACCATGATCAACATTCCGCGGATCGCCGATCCGTTGAGTGTCGACGTCATCACCCGCGACATCATCAACGATCAGCAGGCGGTCAACTTTACCGACGTGATCCGCAACTCGCCGGGCGTGATCGCTGGCGGCGATGGGCTGTTCCTCGACCGCATCTTCATCCGCGGTCTGGAAGTGCAGAGCCGCGACTTCCGCAAGAACGGCTTCCTCGACCCGACCTATACCCCGCGCGATTTCGCCAATATCGAGCGCGTAGAAATCCTCAAAGGCCCCGCCTCGGTAATCTACGGTTCGTCGTCACCGGCGGGCGTGGTCAATTTCATCACCAAGAAACCGGTCGATGACACGTTCGCCGTCTTTGGCACGCAGTTCGGAAGCTGGGGCTTCACCCGCTACACCCTCGATACCAACGGTGTCCTGAGCAGCGACGCCAACATCTTCTATCGCGTGAACCTGGCCTACGAAAACGCCGACAGCTACCGCGACTTCGGCTTTACCGAGCGGCACTTGATCGCTCCGGCGGTCACCTGGGCGCCCAGCTCGCGGACGGCCATCACCTGGGAAGCTGAATTCATCGAGAACCGCCGCCGCGGCGACCAGGGCCTGCCCGCCCGCGACGGCAACGCGCTGGCGTACCGCTACAACATCTACGCCGGTGAACCGGCCAACGACTTCCTCTACACGGAAGACTACCGTACCTCGCTGGTGCTGACGCACAAGCTGGACGAGGACTGGACCGTGTACCTGGGCTTCTACACGGTGTTCTACGAGTTCCCGGCTTCGCTCAGCTACCCGGTCGCCGGCCCATTCCCGCCGTTTGCGCCGGATACCTACGCCCGGTTGCGGCAGGACAACGAGGATCAGGAAAGCTCCAGCTCGCTGATCGCCAACATCGCGGGTGAAACCGAGATCTTCGGCATGAACCACAAGCTGTTGGCCGGTACGGAGCACATTTATTACGACAGCGATGCGGCGTTCCGCGGTTTCATGCTCGCGCCGATTGACCTGGCCAATCCCGTATACGTTAACCCGCCCGTGGGCGCGCCGGTGTTCGGCACCGACTTCCCGGTGTTTCGCCAGGTGCGGCACGGTTACTACCTGCAAGATTACATGGAAATCAATGAGCACTTGCAGGTGCTCAGCGGCGTGCGATTTGACGACGTCGACCTGACCTACGAACGCGACTTCGGCCTGGGACCGGTGCGCACCGAGCAGCGGTTCGAACGCACCACCCCGCGCGTCGGCGTGGTGTTGCAGCCAATCCCCGAAGTGCTGTCCATCTACTCCAACTACAGCCGTTCGTTCAGCCCACCGGGCGGTGGCGGCTTCCCATTCAACGATGACCCGGTGCGCCCCGAGCTCGGTCAGAGCGTGGAACTGGGTATCAAGACGCAACTGCTCTCGGACCTGTACTTCCACGTGGCTGGCTTCTGGGCCGAGCGCGAGAACGTACCGTTTGCCACCTTCGGCCCCTTCGGTCCGGAGTATTACCAGGTCGGCGCTGAGCGTTCGCAAGGCATGGAGTTTGAACTGCTGGGCGAGGTCACCGAGAACCTGAGCATCATCGGTACCTACGCCTACACCGATACCCGCCTCACCGACCCGCTGAACCCGGCCATTCACGGCCAGCGGCAACGGAACGTGCCGCTGCACTCGGGCAGCGTGTGGGCGAAGTACAACCTGATGCGCGACCAGCAGCAGTCGTTCGGCGTGGCCCTGGGCATGGTGGCCGTGGGCGATCGCACGGCGAACCTGGCCGGCGATGTGATCCTGCCGGATTACCTCCGCTGGGACGGTGGCCTGTACTACACCCGGGGCCGGGCTGACATTCAGCTCTACCTCGAGAACCTGTTCGACACCGATTACGCCACGAGCTCGATCAACGAGTTCACGATCTTTCCGGGGGCGCCGTTTACCGCTCGCGTGCTGATGCATGTGCGGTTCTAAGAGGGTGTGTTCTTGCAAAAACTGGGATAGCACCCGATCGTCGCCGTCCGCCGTATCGCCCCCCGGTTCCGGACCCGAAGCGGCTCTTTCAGGCCGAGCGGGACTGGAAACGGGGGGCGGCTCACATTAGCATGTTCGTGCAAACGTGTTAGTGTGCGGCCGTTCCCCCCTCGGCCGTGCGCCGGCCAGGAGCAGCAAGGCGTGGCAACCAGTAGCGCTAGCGAAACGGCAGCGGCATCCGCTGCTTTGACCCCTGAGCAGGTCCAGTTCTACCACGATCACGGGTTTCTGGTGCTGCGTGGAGTGTTCGCCGCCGACGAGATGGCCGCCCTGGCTTCCGAAGCGCAGACGCTGCTCTCACGCACCGAGCTGATCGATACCAACAATCTGCGCTGCCGCTGGCAGACGCACGTCGAAACGGACGAGTGCATCTTCGACTGCTTCGATCCGGTGATCGACATCGGCCCGGTGTGCCGGTACTTCGCCTACGATCCGCGGATCATCCGGCCGCTCGAAGCGATCTACGAAGACACGGCCCACCTGTTCAAAGACAAGCTGATCTTCAAGCGTCCCGGCGCACGCGGCTACGACCTGCACCAGGACTACATCGGATGGGACAGCTTCCCCGAGAGCTTTGTCACGGTGCTGGTGCCGATCGATGCGTCGAATGCCGAGAACGGCGCGACGGAAGTGTTCAGTGGGTATCACCAGCAAGGGTACCTGTCGCCACGCGACGGCAACTATCACCCGCTGCCTGAGGATGCCGTCGATCCGGCCCGCGGCGCGCTGCTGGAACTGGAGCCGGGTGACATCGCCTTCTTTGGCGGGTTCACCCCGCACCGCTCCGGTCCCAATCGCAGCAATGGCTGGCGGCGGCAGCTTTACCTCAGCTACAACGCCGGCCGCGATGGCGGCGATCAGCGGGAAGCCCACTATCGCGAGTTCGACGCCTGGCTGCGCACCAAGTATGCCGAGTACGGCCGGCACGAGGTCTGGTTCAAGTAAACCTCGCGATGCCCGGCAGCGTGACACTTGACGCAAGCCGACCGACGCACAGGCTATCCTGCCCGACTTCTCAACGGCTGCCTTCCCCGCGGCCACTTAGCAATGCTTGCCCATGCCGCCTGTTGAATCTTCTACGATCGTCCTGGAACCCGACGTGCGGGCGGGACGCGTTCGCGCCACGCTGTTCTATTATGGCTGGGTGATGGTCGTGCTGGCTGCCTCGGCCATGGCGGCCACGCTGCCGGGCCGCACGCACGGCCTGGGGCTGATCACCAAGCGGATGCTCGACGAACTGTCGATCGCGCCGCTCACGTTCGCGAACATCAACCTGTGGGCGACCCTGCTGGGAGCGGCGTTCTGCCTGCCCTGCGGCTGGCTGCTCGATCGCTACGGCGTGCGAATCGTTTCCGGAGCCGTGGTGGTCCTGCTTTCGGCAACTGTTGTGGCCATGACGCGCGTGGAACCCGGCCAGATGTGGCTCTTGGCCGGGCTGGTCCTGCTGACGCGCGGCCTGGGCCAAAGCATGCTCTCGGTGGTCAGCATCACCATGGTGGGCAAATGGTTCCAGCGGCGGCTGGGCATCGCCATGGGCGTGTACTCGGTGCTGATGACGATTGCCATGGCCGTGGGCACCGGCATGTTGGGCAAAGCCATTCGGGAATACGACTGGCGCGCCGCCTGGGCCGGCCAAGGCTGGTTATTGCTGGGGCTGGGCCTCGTGCTGTGGCTGGTAGCGCGCTCGCGTCCGCGTGATCCGTTGATCGAGTTCACGCCCCAGGCGGCGGACGACTTGGCCGAGGCGTTGCCGGCGCCGCATTCGCGGGGGCAAAGCAGTCTGACGCTTACCGACGCACTGAAGAGCCTGTGCTTTTGGACGTTTGCCGGTTCGATCTCGTTCTTTGGGATGATGAGTGCCGGCGTATCGCTCTTTAATCAATACATTCTGGAAGAACGCGGCCTGGGCGAGGACGTTTATCATCGCGTGCTGGTGATCGGTTTGCTGGCCGGGTTGATCGCCAACCTGGCAACCGGAGCCGTAGCCCGCGCGACGGCCATGCCGCGGCTACTGGCGGTGGCCATGACGCTGCTGGCTGCGGCGTGGTGCTGGTTTCCCTTCATCAATCAGCCCGGCCAGGCGTACGCGTTTGCCGTGATTCAAGGGCTCGCCGGCGGTTCGCTCACGGTGTTATTCTTTGCCGTGTGGGGGATCGCGTATGGGCCGCGCCACCTGGGCCGGATTCAAGCCGCCGCGCAAGCGTTGACGGTGGTGGCCTCGGCCGTGGGGCCGCTGTTGGTCAGCGGCACCAAAGAAGCCTGGGGTTCGTACCAGCCGGTGTTCTTTGCCGCGGCCGTGGTCGCGATTGCCTGGGCGGTGCTGGCCTGGTTCACGCGGCTGCCGGTGCCGGCTACGGGTGAAGCCTAACGCCGCGCGTGATCTGCTTTGACGAAGCTTTCGGTTTCAGCAGTTTGTGAGCAAGGTGCCATGACGAGCCAAACCGCCCCGACCGCTACGGCCACCAGCCAGGCGGCCCATTTTCATATCTCGCTCAATGTGCGCGATCTGGATCGCAGCGTGGCGTTCTTCGAGGCGTTGTTCGGCCAACGGCCTGCCAAGCATCATCACGATTACGCCAAGTTCGAAGTCGCCGAGCCGCCGCTGGTGCTGTCGCTGGAACCGTGTGCGGCGGTCAACCAGGGCGGTGCCCTCAACCACCTGGGACTGAGGCTGACTGACGCGGCGAACTTGGGCGCGTGGCAAGCCCGGCTGATGGCGGCCGGCTTCCCGGTGCAACAGCTTGAAGGCGTGGAATGCTGCTACGCCCGCCAAACCAAGATCTGGACGCACGATCCCGACGGCAACCTGTGGGAGATCTATACGCTCGATGAGGACATTGAGCACCACGGGTTTTCGGGCGGAGCCGTGAGCGCGGCTGCCACGGAGACGGCGTCCCCCGCCCCGCCGCAGTCGCCTGCGATGGATGCGGCCCCGTCTCCGGCCGTGTGGATGCACCGCTTGGGCGAGCCATTCCCCACCAGGCTGTTTGCCCACGATGCCACCATCGACGAAGTACGCTTGCAAGGCACGCTCAACATGACGCACACGCCGGAGCAATTGGCCCAGGCGCTGCGCGAGATTGTGCGCTGCCTGAAGCCTGGCGGCGTGGTGCAGATGCACGTGCTCACGTCGGACCGGCCGCTGGAGGGCCCGCTGAACCTGCCGGGCCCTGCCGCCGTGGTCCAACAGGTACCTCCGCTGGATACGCTGCTGGATGCGCTTGCCGGTGCGGGGCTGGCACACGTGCGGCTGACGCGCTATGGTTCCTCGCCATGCTTCCAGATCGGCGAGGCCAAGCTGCGCGAGACGATGATCGAAGCCGTGAAGCCGGCAACCGACCCGGCCACGGTCAGCGTGCTGTATCGCGGCCCGCTGGCCGAGCTGCGTGCCGACGATGGCACCGTTCTCCGCCGCGGCCAATGGTGCCAGGTCAGCCAGGCCACCTGGAAGCAGTTGCAGAAGGCCGCCCCCGACGCGTTCGTGGCCGACGGCTCTACCGCCGCCGCAAGCTGCGGCACCCGCGCGGTGCACAGTATCTCACAGTAAGACTGGCCGTGCTTTTGTTCGGCGGCTGCTTGCGGCCACCATGTGCACTCGTAGGGCAGGCACTGCCTGCCAATTTTGTACGGTGCATCTTGGAACCGCCGTTAGCGCTGGGAATCGTGTTTCAGCCAACCTGCATCCATTCACCGGATGCAAGCATCCGGGCTATGGACTATTGGTTTGCCACCACCATCTGCGCTTGTAGGGCAGGCACTGCCTGCCGGTCCTGTACGGTGGTTGCTCGCAAACACCATTTGCACTTTGAGACGGAGCTGCCCAACCGCACCCATGCCGGGTGCGAGCCTCCGGCACTCGCTGCTGGCGAATAACTACGGCTTCGGCTCGGCCGGGGCTGCTGCCGCTTCGTCCACCGGCGGGGCTTCGACCGGGCCGTCGTCTTCTGCGGCCGGTTTCTTCCACGGCTTGGGCGTCAGCACGATGGCTACTTCCGTGCCGCGGGGCGGGATGCGTTCGGTGAACGCTTCATACAGCAGCGAGGCGTTGGTGTCGGTGCTGCGGATCGGCAGGTCGATCATCGCGCTGGGGAAGTTCGAGACGCAGATGAAGTCGCCGCCCTCGGCCAGGTAATGCGTCTGACCGGTGTCCTGGTCCCGCCACAAGCCGCTGCCGCCAAACACCCAGGGATACTCCAGGGCCTTGCCGGTCTGGGCTTCGCGCACCCAGTCTTGGCCTCGGGCGGACCGCCGCTTGCCGTTCTCGTCGGTCCAGTACACGGTGACTTCAATCTCCGGACCTTCGGCCGGCTTGTACTCGGGGCGGAACTGCACGGGGTGGCCGGGATCAAAGCCAAAGCTCACCAGGGCCGCGTGGACGAAGTAGGCCTCGGTCAGCACCGAAAGGATCGCCTCGTGTTCCTTCTGTTCCGCCAAGGTGCAGAACAGCTCCAGCGGACCTCGCCGCAGTACGACCTTGGCACCCAGCACGATGCGTTTGTTCTTGCCGTCGAGCCAGATATCGTGGTCCGGCGTCACACGTACCAGGCCTTCGGCTTCGGGCGGCGGGGCCATCGGCTTGCGCCGCTCGCGCGGGGGCGGCGGATCGTCGTCGGCGTTATTGAACTTGTCGGGTGGCGGGAAGGCCGGGGGCGTCACGTCGTCGCCCGACTTGGGCGCTTGCTGCATGCCGGCCGTTTGGGGCATTTCTCCGGACGGCGAAGCGGGCTTGTCGCCCCTGGGGCTACTCTCGCTGCTGGTAGCGGCAGCGCTTGCGTCCGCCTTGGGCTGGGCCGGCGATTCCTGCGGTTGCGCCGGTGAAGCATTGGGATCGTTGGCTGCATCAATCCGCTCGCTGCTGCCCGATTGTGCGGCGTGCTCGCCGACTGCCTGGGCATCTTGCGGACGCGATTCGCTCAGCGCCGAAGGTTGCGCGGTGGGAGCGGCTGGGCTGGGTTCATCCTTCTGCCCACATCCGGTGATCAACAGCGCCAACAGCAACAAGCCCGACGGAAAGCGAAAGGTCATCGGGTAACTCCCTGGACGGGTTGTCCTCGAAGCGAGGTTCGATTGGTCGATTGGGGCAGGCATCGCCTGCGCGAGGAGGAGGCCGGCTCGGCACGCGCCGCGTTCCCGTGCCGCGGCCGGACTGAGGTAGTGCCGGTTCCCAGTTTGTGGCACAAGCAGGAAACCGCGGGGGAAGCAATGCTAGCGTCTTAATGGTAGGATAGCGGCTTTGGTAGGGGGCGTCCATTGCAGCCCAGGCCGCCCCACACAGCCAAGTCCCTTGCATCCGAAGATGGCGGCAGGCACAGCCGACCGCCAGGGCGACCGGATGAGAATCACCATAGCGATGGCGACCACGCACACCACGCGCGACGACGAGCCACGAGTCGATCACCCACTGTCCAGGGCACCGCTGGCTGGCCGATTGGCCTGGACAGGCGACGTGCCGCGGGCAGTAGCCCAAGAAACGGAGTGGGAGGCTGCCGGCGCAGGCTGGCAAGCCTGGCTGGCGCACCTGAAGGGACGCAAGCCGCTGGTGCCGGCGCTGCTGCGCTCGTCCAAGCGATCGCCGCTGTCGTGGTGTTTGCCGACTGAAGCGGGCGGGCCTGTGGGGGCCGAGGCGTTCACCTTCGAAATGATCGCTGCCCTGCACCGCTTGAGCCAGGGAAAGCGGACGCCCGGATTCGATGCGGCCCTGGAAGCCGCACGCTGGCTGCCGCCGGGCGACGGCTCGATCCCCGAGCGGCTGCGGCTCAACTGGGCGGTGGAAAGTCTGGCCTGGGCCTATGCGCTGCCGCAATTGGCCGAGCATCTATTGCCCGCCGCCTGGTGGGACCTGGTGCAGCGGCTGTTGGATACGGCCGAGGCGGCGCTGACAGGCTTGGCGCCGGTGGATGCTAGTTCGCCCAGGGCTTCGGCGCTCACCCAGCAGCTTGTGGCGGGCGAACTGCCGGTGGTGCTGGCGGCGGTGTTGCCGGAGATCAAGCCGCTGTGGCGGCTGGCCAAGCGCGGCCGCAAGGTGATCGAGGACGGTCTGGAACAACTGCTCGATGGCGAAGGTTTACCGGCCGCGCATCTGTTGCCGTGGCTACGGCCGTTGGCGGCTTGTTGGACGCGGGCGGCAATCCTGAGCGAAGAACTCTCGGGAGCCCGATGGGGTAAGGCATCACGGCAACAATATGCTTACCTGGTTGAGCACCTGCTACGGCTGTACCGCGCCGACGGCAGCGCGGTGTTTGCCGAAGGGGCCGCCGGCGAGCCATGTCCAGCGCTCTTGCAAGCGGCGCTGCTGACGGCCGACAGCGCCAAAGCCTGGCGTGCGGCCGTAACGATTGCCGATCGCGACTTGGGGCTCGATGGGCCCTTGGCCGATGCCGTGCCGTCGCGGCTGTTGGCATACCCGGTCGATGAATCCGCCGGTTACAACTCCGAGTGGGCCGAGTTTGGCCTACTGCGGACCAACTGGTATCGGAAGGCCGCCACGGTGGCCGTGCGGTACGATACCGAGCAGCTTCAGGCCGAGCTCAACGCCGGGCAGCGCACGTTATTGGCCGGCACTTGGGACACGCAAGTGACCGTCGATGGCCGCGTGCTGCGGCCGAGCACCACCTGGGCATGTGTCTGCTGGGAGTCCGACGAAGAAGTCGACTACCTGGAACTGGAAATGAGCTTCGGCGATGACGTGCGGCTTCAGCGTCAGTTGCTGCTGGCACGTCGCGACGGGTTCTTCCTGGTGGCCGATGCCCTGCTGTCGCTCAAGCCGGGGCAGTTGGAGATCGTGGCCCGACTCCCCTTGGCCCCAGGCGTGCAGTATGAACCAGCGGTTGAATCACGCGAGGCCTATTTGACCGACGCCAAGGGCAAACGCCGGGCGCTGCTGCTGCCGATTGCTCTACCAGAGTGGCGCCAATCGCCGGCTGCCGGCAGCCTGGAACTGCAATCGTCGGGCACCGAGGCGGACGGTGCGGCCGGCATCATCGAGCTGCGTCAGCAGGCCAACGGCCGCAGTCTCTTCTCGCCGCTGTTCATCGATCTGCAAGGCAGCCGGCTGCGGAATGAGGAGTGTACGTGGCGGCGTTTGACCGTCGCCCAGGAACGGCGGATTCTGCCGGCCGATGAGGCCGCCGGATATCGCGTGCAGGTTGGCGACGAGCAGTGGCTGGTTTACCGGTCGCTTGCCACGCGCGGCAGCCGCACGGTGCTGGGGCTCAACACCACGTACGAGTACGTGGTGGGCCGCGTCGATACCGACGAATGTGTGATCGACCCGCTGCTGCAAGTCGAGTGAGGCGGGCGGACGCGGCTGGCGTGGCTATCGGCCGTTGACCTGCTGGAGCATCCGTTCCAAAAGCTCCATCGGCAGGCCGACCACGTTGCTCTCGCTTCCCCGCACGATGTGAATCCAGCCCAGGCGATCCTGGTAGCCGAACCCGCCGGCCTTGCCCTCCCAGGCTCCGGAGGCTAGGTATTCCTCGATCGCCTCATCGGGCAGGGCGTCCATCTTCAGCACGGTGACGTCGACGGCCACTTGCGGTTCAGGACTACGCAGCGGCCAAACGCACAGGCCACTGAACACGCGGTGCTCGCGGTTGCGCAGCAGCTCCAGCATGCGTCGGGCGTGGGTTTCATCGGCGGGCTTGCCGAGCACCTGCCCTTGGCATTCGGCAATGGTATCGCAGGCGACCACGATGCCGTCGCGGCGACCGGCCGACCACAGGCGTTGAACGACGTCGGCGCCTTTTTGCCGGGCCAGCCGGGCGACGAACGCCTCGGGCGATTCGCCGCTGCACAGGCCGCATTCGGCCGCGTCCGAAGGCGGTATGACTTCAAAACGGTAGTTCGCCTCGGCCAGCAATTCCCGACGCCGGGGCGAGCTGCTGGCCAAGATCAAGGTGGGCCGGTCGTTCTCGGTCACACGCCTATCCTGAATCGACGAGCAAACGCTATAACCGCGTTATGAATACCAGTCCGCTGCACGTCCTGTACGAAGACAACCATCTGCTGGTCGTCAACAAGCCGGCCGGCGTGGTCACGCAAGGCGCCAACCCCGACGCGCCCAGCCTGTTTCGCATGGCCGCGGAGTACATCAAACATAAATATAACAAGCCCGGCAACGTGTACTTGGGCATCACCAGCCGGTTGGATGCGCCCACCACCGGGGTGGTGGCCATTGCGCGAACCAGCAAGGCCGCCGGCCGGTTGATGGTGCAGTTTCGCGATCGCGAAGTACAGAAGATTTACTGGGCGGTGGTCGCCGGTCGCGTGAAGCCAAGTTCCGGCGAATGGAACGATTTTATCGCGCCGGACAAGAGACATCGCAGCGTGAACATCGCGCGGGCTGCCGACGCCGAAGCGAAGGAAGCCCGGCTGCGGTACCGCGTGCTGGAGCAACTGCCGGATCGTGCCCTGGTGGAGATCGAGCTGCTGACCGGGCGGAAGCATCAAATCCGCGCGCAGTTCGCGCACCGCGGCCATCCTATCTGGGGCGACATCAAGTACGGCGGCCCGGGCGGCTTTGGACCAGGCATCGCGCTGCACGCCCGGCAGTTAAAGTTCACCCACCCGGTCCGCAAGGAGCCGATCGTGGTTACGGCTCCCCTGCCCCGTACCTGGCAGCGGTTGGGCTTCCGCCTGCCTGACGAACGCTAAGCGCTATCGGCCGCTTACTTCACGTAGTGGCTCAGCACGTCGGCATCCAGCGAGATGATCTCGGTCCGTACGGGTTGCGGCACGTACAGCACGTCGGACTTGATGTCCTCGATCTGTCGCTTGGGCAGCACGAAGTGCACCAGGAAGACGCCGATCTCGATATCGCCGCGGCTCAGCTTGGGCGGCCAGAGTTGATCGGGGTGCTTGCGCAGCACGTCGCCCAGGCAGAGCGTGGCCGTGCTGGAGAAACCGGCCAGCACCATCTCCACCACGCGGCGGTTGGGCTGGTAGGTGTACATCACCAGGGCCGCGTCGTTGGTTTCGTCGGTGGGGATCAGTTCCCAGCGATCGGGCGTGCGGGCGTAGTAAATGCCCGGTTCGGTCGATTGCACGCCCTGGGCGAGCACTTCGCCGCCGCAGCATGAAAGCGGCTTGGGATCGTTCTGGCGGTAGCGGAAGAAGAACGGGCAACTGCGGTCGGCCGGCGACTTGACGCCGTCTTGCGATTGGAAGCTCTTGGTCTTGAAGGCCTCGGCGACCACGCGCTCCATCAGCACGTTGCTTTTCATGCTGCCCAGGCATACCAGGGCCCGGTCGCCCTTGATGCTGTGGAACTCCTGGTAAGCGGTCTCGGCGTGACGCTGGGCATCTTCGGCCGCCTCGGCGACCGAGCCGGGATGCGAGCCGGGCACCAGCTTCTGTTCGAGGAAGTCGGGCTGCTTCTCGTGGCCGATGCCGAACAGCTCGTGCAACAGCACACCGTGCAGGTAGCTGTCGGCGGCCATCACCCAGCGTTTCTCGCTGAGCGTTTCATCTCGCCGCACGCCGACGGCGATCTCGACATAGCTGCGGTCGGTGAGCAGCGTCCAGAACTTCGAGGCGTCGATGCCAAACAGCAAGCCGGGCAGCTGATCCTGCGGGATGCGGTGTTTCTCGATGAGGTAGTCGCAGACCGCGGCGAGCGTTTCCAGCGAAACGTACTGGACCTTGTTGGCCAACAGCGCGGCAACCTTGTGTCGCTCCAGCGAGGTGTGTTCGCAGATGCGCGTGATGATTCCCCGGCCGTCGTCCTGCCGCTCCTCCAGCAACTCCTTCAGCCTGAAGCTGATCTTCATCGTTTCCTCCGCACGCCTGGGAGATGATTCGGGTGCGCGCCGCCGCAACCTGTCCCGTAACTGCCCGGCGTTGCGTCACGCGCACGGGGGCAACCGGTAGAGAATCGCGGTTTGACGCCTGCGGCTGCTGGCACGTTGGCCACCCCCGGCCGCTGGCTATCCGTTTGCCCTGCTGGGTGAAATCATCCGCCAAAGCACCGCGTGATGCAACGGGTGCCAGCATTGTACAAGCCGCCAAGTCGCGACGTAAGGGAAGTCCGCAACTTCTTGTTGGCTAGATGGTTGTGGTGGATCGCCGGATGACGTAATGCGCGGCGATCCGCCACTGGCGGTCTAGCGATTTGCAGCCTACGGGGAAAGCTGCTTGGCAAACGGGGCACCGCAACCTGTTTTGCCGACGAGGCCCGGGCCGCCGTGCGAGGGGGAGCTTAAAGGCAGAAGTGCGGAGGCACCAGGCACGCCGGCGCCATGGCGGGGCCGTTCCTGGGAACGCACTACACGAGAGGCTGATGCGAGGGGGCCGCATGGGGACCGTGGAGGTATTCGGCCTCCAATTGCAGGATGAGGCCTGCCGTGGTGTCGGTGAGCTGCTCGATCCGGTACCGCCAGTCCTCCGGTTCCAGGGGAACCAGCGACCAGTCGTCGCGGTTCAGGCAGTAGGCCACGCTCTGGTAGATCTGGCGGTTCAAGTCGGGCTGAGCAGGCGGATAGGTCAACGATTGGGTAAAGCCCTGCCGCATGGAAGCGATCAGCGTGTTCCACAGGGCGTTGGGGTCGATCGCGCAGCCTTCCTCAAAATCGTTGGCAAAATCGCGTGCGCGTTCCGGATCGACGGCAAATTCGGCCACGTCGTCCTCGGCCAGCAGCGAACCGATCAACAGGTCGGTCCACCGCTCGGTCTGGCTGCGCAGCGCATTGAGTTCCACGGCATCATCGGCAGCCACGCCCGGTGCGTAGAGAAGTAGCCGCAGGGCGCGATTGCGGGCTTCCAGATGGCCAAACAGGATGCTGCGGACCAGCGGCTCGGCTTCGCAGGTGCCGGCGTAGCGATCGCGGGCGGTAGCGGCCGCCGCCCAGACGCGGGTCAGGATCTCGCTGGCGAGGATTTCTTCGACCACGGGGCGGGCTCGGTGCCAGCTCCAGGTTTCTTCCTGGCTGATGGCCGCCGAAAACTCCCGGAGCTGGCCGTACCAGCGATCGAGTCGAATCTTGGAGATGCACCAGTAATCGTTCAGCGGGCGGGGAACCCAGGGCTCCGTGCTGCGGATCAATTGCCGCCCCTGTCGGGCCACGGTTGCCGCGAGCATGATCAGTTCTAGTGCGTGCATCGTCACTGCTGCATCCGTTGGGAAAAAGTCGGCCGTCCCCGGCCTCTTTGAGCGCGTTGGAAGTCGACGACCTTCTTTGGCAAACACAATGCCATGAGCCGGAAGGGGGGAAGGCAGCAAGGCCCGCTCTGCGGTAACCATATATCGGTTATCAGCTTGAGTGAATTCCGCCCGGCAGTGCCCAACTTCGGCGATGTTGCCTTCCGGCAACAAGCGGCGACGCGTACTGTGGCCGGACGACAACATTGAAGCAATGCCAATTGCATCAAATGTGGCGGTTTTACGGAGGTTTGGCGCCCTCCCCTGGCTGGTGCAGTCACGGGCAGCGATGTCCCGCCCCAGGCCCCCCAAGGTGGTGCATGGGGGCCTAGTACGCCACGCGCCATCGTTTGCCGAACAGCCAGATCATCGAACTCATCAGCACACCGGTCAGCAGGCTGTAGAAGACCACAAACTTGGTAAACACCCAAGGTTCGCCCACGCGGGGCTCCACCCCTTCGCGGTCGAGGTCCAGCGGCAGGCTGAAAGCCGTTGCGATTGGGCTGACGAACGAGGTTTCGGCTGCCAGGTGGGTGCCCTGGCTGCCGGGGAAGAACGTGCCGGCGAAGACTTGAACGGCAATCGGGGCCATGAACAGCACGACGACCACCGCGTAGACCGCGGTGAGGCTGACCGACGTCTTGCGCGAGAGGACCGAGCAGAATAGCGCCAGCGTGGCCGTGAACAGGCAGGTGATAAGCACAATCGCCGTATAGCCCAGCATGGTCACCAGGTTCGACCAGTAATCGGTCACCATGAGACACGCCAGGACCAGCGGCCACAGCAGAAAGCCGGTCAGCACGCTGGATACACGTAAGCCTGAGAGCAGCTTGCCGAACAGGATCTGCCGCGGCTTGATCAGCGTGGTCAGCAGCAGATCGAGCGTTTGCCGTTCGCGTTCGCTGGTCACACTGCCGGCCGAGAACACCGGCCCCACCAGCATGTTGAACAGGACCACGTAGCCGATGTACCAGGGCGCGAACTGCGGCTTCAGGTACAGACACCAGGCCATCAGCGGAATTGCCAGAAACATGCTGACTTGGATCACGATCCGCAGCATCAGCGTGCCCTGGCTGAAGATCTCGCTGCGCATTTCCTTGTCGTAGACCGGGTTGGCCCCGTCGGGCATCAGGCCGGTGCGCTTGGGCGGGGCAAATAGCCGGTCGGGGAACTGGTCGCGGCGGATGATCAGGCCCACAGCGTGCTGCTGCTCGTATTCTTCGTCGACCACTTCCTTGCCTTCGCTGCCCACGTCGGGTGGATACAGCAGACGGTTGCTGATCCGCATGATGAGCACCGTCCAAAGTGCGATGCACAGCGGCGGCAGCACGGCCACGGTGACAAACAGGCGGAAGCGGACAAACTCGCCGTGCCCCATCGTGTACCAGAACAGCAGGCCCAACAGGGCCAGCGGCAGAATAGCCAGGTATGAAACCACCAGCGCGGCCGCCGTCCGCTGAAACCGCATGCTGCAATACAGGCTGACCAGGCCGAAGGTGCCGGTCGCCAACAGCAGCGCCAGGTACACGGCCAGCACTTCGTAGATCGAGGTGCCGCCCAGCGGCAGGCACAGCATCACGATCGGCAGCGACGAAAACATCAGCAGGGCCAACAGCGCCAGCGAGGCCAGCATCTTGCCCAGCACGATGGCCGCCGGTCGCAGCGGGCTGGCCAGCAACAGTTCGTACGTCTTGCGTTCCTTCTCGCCGGTGATCGCTCCGGCGGCGAAGGTCGGCGTCATCAGCCCGACCAGGATGTACTGTCCCAGGAAGAACAGGTTCACCAGCCGAACCGACTTTTCGCTGTTGGCCATGTCGATCTTTTCGTCGCCAGGCCACGCGAAGTAGACCATCACTCCCAGCAAGGCCACGTAGGCCATCTGGAGGATGAACGCCTTCTTCATGCGCAAGTTGACGAGCAACTCACGCTGCAAGACAGGGTTTTCAATGAGGTACATCGCGGGAACACAACCCTGATGAAACGCCGGTTCTATTGGCCGGCCGGCTTCGTCGCGGCTTCTTGCTCGGGCTGTTTCTTGGTGACCCGCTCGGCCAGCACGCCGAACTTGCGATCGACCAGCGTGGTGGTGCCGCACATGGCCGACTTGTCGCCGGTGAACAGGTACAAGTCATAGTGCTGGGTGGCGGCGGCGAACTCCACGTCGAACACAATTCGGTTGGGCTCGCCCAGCGCGATGCGGCCCTTGAGCGGGAACACGCTCTTGGTTTCCTCGCTCAGGTACTGGCCCACCACATTGCCGTCGTCGTCCACGGCCAGATGCCAGGTGCCGTACCAGCGGCCATCGGCCGTCACTTTCCATTCGCCGGCGTAATCACGCGGCTGTATACCCTGGTGGGCTTGGGGGTTGTAGTTATCACCTTCGCCCTCGGGCACGAGGCCGCCATCCAGGCCGTAGATCTTGGCATCGCCCAGCGCGACCAAGGCCCGGTTGTCGTTGAGGGCCACGTCGCCGCCCACCCCCTTAGGCACCACCTGGCCAATGTCGAAGTCGAACTCAAAGCCGGGGAACAGCATCAGGTTGCGTCCGTGGGCCAGCGTGAGATTGCCGCGGTCGCGATCGTAGGTGACATAGCGGTCGATGACCAGCACCGGCACAGGCTTGTCGGCCGTGCGGCGGAATCCCCACGAGAGCAGCGCCTTGGCCACGTTGCCTTCGCCCGTCTTGATCACCACGCAGGGCTGTGTCACGTCGCGGCCAATGAACTTCCACTGCGCGGCCTGGCCCGAGGTGACGGCTTCCAGCGGCGTGCCGTTCTTGATCGCCAGGTTGAGCCAGTACGAGGTGTGCAGGTCGAAGGAGTCGATTGCCTGGGCGGTGGCGGCAGGCAGCGACCAGGCCAGCAGCATGGCGGCCAGAACCAGCAGCGGCCCCCTCATCGCCCGCGTGACGGAACCAGCAGTTGGACGAAAGCCGGTGAAAGCCTGGCAAGTGGCGACGCGGCAGAGGTGGCGCATGGATGATCTTCCCCTGAAGTGGTTGAGGCTTGAGCAGTAGCGGCCAGGGCTTCGGCCCACTCGGGGGGCGAGCCGCAGGCCCCCTTCATCGTCGCCGCCGGCAGCGACGCATGCAAGTAGTGTGGTCACGCGAGCTTGGCAGGCCTGGCTGCCTGGGCAAAGAAGGCTCGTGGTAAAGCCCGTGGGGGGAAGCGTCAGCGAACCCGGGGTGACCTGGCAAACTTTGCCGGCTGGGGTAGCCGTTCCGGATGTTGCAACTGAAGGCAATCTTCTTGCCGCGACAGCCGATGCATGAAGTGCCGGCTGAATCGATTGCCCAGTCGGCACGTTGGCCTTCTGGTGGAACGTCGTGCTGGCTCCAGTGCGCCGCGGCTCGTGGCAGGTTGCCCAACCAGCCTCGCCCTCCGTTGTGGTTGCTGGCTGCCCGGCGACACCCTCGTTACGAACAGGTATCCCTGGCGTATGAGCTGTTTGCATCCTGATCAGATCCGCAACCTGGTGATGGACACGTTCAAGCGGCTCGGGCTGGACCCGAACCGTTTGCTCGCTGAAACGGTGCTCATCCGCGACGGGTACTATTACGGGCGGTCGTATCGGGCCGGCGAACTATTTGCCACTTTTGTGGCTGAAACGTCGCAATTGAAATTCTTTGCTTCCGACGGCCGTATGCTGCATTGCCTGCGCTGCGACGAAGCGCTGGCCACGCCCGAACAACGTCGGGCTGCTTAACGCGCCGCGGTATCGATGCCTGCGCTCGCGCACTGCGCGATTGCTGAGCCGTGCGCTGGGGGGGGCTCTGCGCACGGCTGTTATTCGTCCAGCGCGGTTTGTAGCGTCTGGGCGACGCGCTCGGGCGATAACTGGCTCGGCACGGCTTGGCCATCTTCGTTGGCAAAGCGGCCGACGAGCGGAAACCGCTCCTGGAGTTTGTCGCCCAGCGGCAGCCGCGTGCCGCCCAGTGCCCAATGGCCTGGGGCGGTTTCCTCACGCTGCAACTGTTCGAAGGCGGCGATCAGGCGGTCGTTCGTAAGTACGTATCGGCTCATGCCATCTTGATACGTCATGCCGGGTACGAGCCAGCGGCCTTCGGTATCGGCCCAGAGATAGCCGGGGAACCACAGGTCGTGCAGCCAGCCCTGCTGCCGCTCGGTGGAGACCAGGCAAACCCGTTGGGCGTCCCAGCGTGCCCTGGCTTGCGGCCATAGCAAGGCCTTGGGCGAAATGGCCTCGTTGAACTCCGGCACATATGTCAGCCGGGTGTCATCATCACCAGCCACGTCCATGGGGATGATGTACTGGCTGAGCCGCGGCGCAAGCTCACGGCGCGCAATGCGCCTTTGCTCGATCAATGCCGCGCCTGTTCGTAATGGCGTCAGAGAGGCTTCCGCTTGTGCTGCTAGTGCCCCGTGGCCTGCGATCAAATCGGCAATCTGCCGGAACGCCTCGGCATAGATCGCCTGCGGCTCGCCGCCCTGCCGCATCAAGAACGTGATGCCCTGAAATACCCGTTGAGCAGGCGGTTCGCCCCACTCCCAGAAGTCGCCCATCTCGGCCGCCTGGATGATGGTCTGGCGATGCTTCAGGGCATGTTCGCTGTGAACCAGGACATAGACAGAGAGAATGCCGTCGACGTCCACATGGTTGTTCACGGCGGCCGTCCAGTTCCCGGTGCGTGGGTGATCCAAGAATCGAAAGCAGATCTCGGTAGACGTGCCTGCCCGATATTCGGCCGGCGTGCGATTAGGCCGCCAATGGCTCAGCTCCAGGTCCGTTTCAGGCTGAAACTGCTTGTCGCCGGTGCCATCGCAAAACAGGATGCGCTGGGCCTTGGGCCGCGGGCTATCGTGGTCAATGATTTCGAAGCGATCAATCATTGGATGGTTCCCCGGCCTGTCGTGTTGTGAACCGTCGTGGCTTGTGGATGAGATTGCGATAACGCGTGGCACACCGCGGTGGCGTGTTGCCCGCGGCACCGCCCAGGGGCATTGTACAAGCAGCGGATCAGCCAAAGCTGCCGTGCCAGAACCAGCGACCGTTGCGTAAATCGCGGAACAGCCAGAACCAGCGGCCATCTTCGATCTCGACCCGGTAATAATCGCGGCGGACCAGTTGGCCACGCCACCAGGCGGTTTCGATCCGTTCTGGCCCCCAGTGGCGGACAATCCGCAGCAGCCGTGTTTGTGTGTTGACGCGATTTCCATTCAGCGGACGCTGACGGCTGCGGACCAGAAAACTTTGCGGCGGTCCGTCGGGAGCTACGGAGACCACTTCTACCGGGGCCGGCCGGGCAAACAGTCGCCACGGCCGCAGCCATGGATCGACCGAGGGCGAGCTGTTGCTGCCTTCGTGAGAACTGCTACCGCTGGGCCAACGTTTTTTGCCAGCCATGCGCCGCCGCGCTGACGCAGGCTGGCGTTGCCGCAGCGTGGTGCCACGCAGCCGCGGCGGGATCAACGGTTCCAGCCGGCAAGCGAA
Source organism: uncultured Planctomycetales bacterium (assembly GCA_937927735.1). Taxonomy (GTDB): domain Bacteria; phylum Planctomycetota; class Planctomycetia; order Pirellulales; family S012-138; genus CALBRZ01. The sequence goes on along the minus strand of CALBRZ010000028.1, from coordinate 29,574 downwards.
CTCCGGTTGCGCGTCGGGAACGCAGCGTGCCCGCAGTACGGCCCGGCGTCCCAGCCGCGTGCTGAGCCGGTCGATCAGCAAGGCTCGCTGGCGTGCGATGTCGGGCCGCGGTTCAAACAGTTGCCGCTGTTGCCAGGTCAGTTCGCCGGCGACGGGCACTTCCAGGTGCATCTCCTCGACCGGTTCGGCCAGCGGCAACGTTTCCAGACGCAGCCGCATCAGGCCCAGCAGATGAGCCGGGCAGGCGGTGGCCTGATATAGCCCCACGGCGAACTGGAGCCAGCGGCCCCCTTCTTCGCGCAGGCGACAAACCAGCTGTTCGATCCCCTGCCCTGCCGGCAAGGCGGCGATCACTTGGTCCAGAAGCTCCGCCAGCAAGGCTTCCAGCACCTCGGGCGAGCGAACGGGGAACTCCAGCAACCGGCCTGCGGCAGCCAGGGCCGGTGGCCGATACGCCACGATGACTTCGGCCGCCGAGCCTTCAAGCTGCTCCAGCCGCAGGGGAACTTCAGCCCCCAGACGCGAAGGCAGCGCGGCTCGCGGTAGCGCCATGAGTTGCCCTACCCACTCGATGCCCAGGGCTTCGAGCCGTGCCAGCGGTTCTTCCGATAGCCGCAGCGCGGCGACCGGCAACGACTCAACCCGCAGCGGCTTGCCTGCGGCCATCAGTTCCGGGCCGTAGTGGGCCCAGGCCCAGGCGGCGCCGATGGTGTCGGCCACGGCGATGGAGGCCGCCAGCCCTTGCCGGCGTAGTTCGTGTTGCAGCCGGGCAACTAAGGCTCGTTCGCCGGGCGTTTGTCCCTGGTAGGGCTGCAACGATGGGCTGGTCGATGGAGCTGCACTGCTCCCCTGCCCCGCCTTGGCGTGCAGGTGGTCCAGGCCGGTAATGTCCAGCAGCAGGCTGCGGGGAAAGTCAAACGGTTCCAGGCCGACGGTAGGGCTGAAATCCTGGCTGATCTGCAAGGCCACTTCGGCCAGGCGGAGCCAGCGTTCCTGGGCGGTTTCGTGGTCGCTGGCGGCGTCACCTGGCTCGGCGATAGGACGGCGGCGACTGTTGGTCTCCAGCAACCACGCGCAAAGTACCCGTCGCATGATCGGACTCCAGCACGAGCCTTTGGTGATGGGCGGCTCCTCGGCAGCGGACCAGTTCCAGCTCCAGGCGGCGGCCGGCCGAGGGATCGGTTTGCGGCTGGGGATGCACCAGCAGGCGCACGTCGGCCCAGGAAGGCGTTGGTTGCGCCGATGCCGGACGCACTAGAAAACCCACCGTGCCTGAACCTTCGGCGGCCAGTTGCAGCCGGCGAAAGGCGGTGGGCGAAAGCCGCCGCGGCCACGCCAGCACGGCCGACAACGCGGGACACCGCATGGCCTGATCGAGGGCCCAGGTGTAGTCGACCGCGTTCGCCGGCCGCACGACGATCAATTGCTGCGCGGCCAGCCCTGCTCCTACGGCTGCCGGCGGATAGAACCGTTCCGAGGGAGGGCAGTGGCGGGTGTGCGTGCCGTCGCCATCGACCACCAGCAACGTGCCGTCGCGACCGCAGGCGGCCGCCGCGGCCAACAGGGCCAGCGTGCCGGCGCCTGCCCCCGGTTCGCCCAGCCATTCCACCAGCGTGCCCCGGCGGAAGCCGCCGCCAGGCAAGATGGCGTCCAGGCCAGGGCAGCCTGAGGAAACCGTTTCGGCCGTACCAGCAGCGCCTTGGGCCAGCGCCTTACGGAGGCGGGCCAGGATTTCGTCGCGGCTGGTGGGGGGAGGCAACTCGGTCATGCTAGCACCGCGATACGTGTACACTTGTATCGTATCGGTGTCAATACGAGTTGCCCTTGCGGAGAAAGCGGGCGAATTTATTAAAGCATTGAAGGAAATGAACTTGTGGCCAGAGCCGAGCGTGCGGGCCACAAAAAATCCCGCCGGATGTCCCTTAGTTATAGGGATATCCGGCGGGATAGGTGCTTTAGGTGGTGTGGCGAGGATGCGGCTGCGAGGCCGATTGGCGACCTACCCCCGCCGCGCTCTGGATGCCTTACCGCTTCAGCAGAAACTCGCCGACGGTGCGGCCCAGTCCCTGCCCCACGCTCAGGTAGCCCTCGGTGGTGCTGCCGGGCGTGTTCCACGAGGTCTCCAGCGTGATGGCCACCACGTGTGGCCGGCAATGCACGGTGACCCAGTTCTTGCTGATTGCCTGCCAGTTGCGGTCGTAGGTGGTGCCCGACTCGCGCACCATACCTTTGAACGGCAGCGGCCCCTGGATCTGCTCCTTGGCGATCGCCAGGAACCGGGCCAGGTTTTCTCTGCCCTCGGGCTTCAGCAGTTCCTTGGGAGCTGCAAAGAAGAACGGCTGGCGGTCGTTGGGGGCCGGGTTGTGCAGGTCGAGAAAGATGTCGAACGTTTCGTTCTTATCCATCTGCAGAATCGCCTGCTGGGCAGCGGCCACCGCCCGCCAGTGCGGCGTGTCGGTCCAGTCGCGGTTGTGATCGTGCGGGCGTTCGTTCTTGCCGCCGGCGCCGATGGCCACGTTGTCGATGTCCATCACCGGTACGACCACGATCAGCGATTGCACTCGCAACTGCCGGGCCAGGGGATCGTCGGAAATGAGCCATTCGAGCAACCCCTGGCATACCCAGCTCGAGCCCGACTCCCAGGCGTGTTGCCGGGCTTGGATCCAGATGCCGAACTTGGGCTTGCTGCCGTCGGGCGGCGAGAGCTTCAGGGCCGGCGTTTCGCGGTTTTCGCGCGTCTGGCACAGATTGAATACCTCGGCGCCCTTGGTCCGCGCGGCGGCCGATTCAACCAGCCGTTTGGCATCTTCGGGCACAAACGGCGGGCCCCAGGCGAACCAGGCTTCGTTGGCATCGATCTTCTGTTGGTAGACGATCCGCTGCCCGTCACGCTTGCCCGGGGCTGTATGTAGCCACGTTTTGTGGTCGGTGCTGTAGGTGGCCTGGTCGGGCGTGGCCCAGACACCGCCGCCCACGTCGAGCGTGATGGTTTCGCCCGGCTTGATGCCGGTTACGTGGATGTACCACCAGCAGCGCCAGCCGCGGCCGGGATGATCGCTGGGCAGGATCTTGATCGTCCGCGTTTCCTGGTCGATAGCTTCGACCACCGCCGAGCCGCCCGAAAAGTCGATATCGACCGCCAGATCGGCGGCCAGGCTAACCGCCGGCTGCCCCGAGACCGCCAACAACCAGGTCATCAGGCCGGTGGCCACCAGGCAACGACGCCCGGCCACGTGCAACGCGCGCTGGATCATGGCAGAGACCTCAACACAGAAGAGGGAGAAGAAGCGACACCAAGGGGACCTGAGCTCCGCCGCCAGCGGCGGGGTGCCGGGCTTACTTGGCCGGGCTCAGGTACGAGTCGTACACCTTCACCTTTTCCCAGTTCTCGCGGTTCTCTTCGATGAACTGCTTGTGGCGGGGGTGAACCTGGTAGGCGTCGTGGGCGGCGCGGTTCTTGAACACCAGGTGCAGCGCCACGTCCCAGTCGCGCTGGTTCACTTCGCGCTCCAGGTCGGGCACCAGCGTGCCTACCGAGAAGTAGATCGTGCCGTCGTGGCCCGACAGGTACTTGTGGCAGGCGCTGATCAGTTTTTCCTTGGCCGCGTCGGAGCTGTCCTTGAGCTTGAAGTACACGATGTGGGCCAATTGCGGCTCGGCGGCATCAGCCGAGTGAACCATCGCCAAGACCACGGTACCGACAATCAGGCTGGCGAACAGTTGCGTGAGCATACAGCACGACTCCCAAAACCAAAGCAACGGGAAACACTTCGAGCAGAGGCCTCCGCCTCTTGGAGCCCCCCATTCTTCGTTGAAAGCTGCCGGCGTTGCAAGCCGCCGGCCTGGAAAACCAGCGGAGGCGGTGGCCGAAACGCGGTCGCTGCGGCACGCCTGGCGGACGGGGCGGCTGCGAACCCCACGAACCGCGCATGTGTCCCCCTGGCCTGACACGGTCACTATGCTATCGTAGATCGCTACCTGGCGGTGCCGCCGGCGCGGTCCAAGGCTTGGGACCTGCCGGCGTTATCGCCTATACCCGGCCCCCCGCAATCTGGCGGCCGGGGTTTCGCCCCGTTCAATCACTCAGCGAGTTTTGGATCCATGCCCACTGCCCGCGCTCCCTTCCAGACACTCCGTCGCGAGATTGCCGGCGTTGCCGTGACCGACCTGGTCGATCGTTTCGGCACGCCCACGTACGTATACGATGCCGCGGTGATGGCCCAGCGGGTGGCCGATCTCAAGGCGTTCGACGTCGTCCGCTATGCGCAGAAGGCCAACTCCAACCTGGCCGTGATCGACTTCCTGCGCCGCCAGGGCGTGCTGGTCGACGCGGTGAGCGCCGGCGAGATCAATCGGGCGTTGGCCGCTGGTTACGAGCCCCAGGGCACGCCGCACCCCATCGTGTACACGGCCGATATCTTCGATCGCGAGGCGTTGGAGACCGTCGCCAACCTGGGCATCCACGTGAATTGCGGCTCGCCCGACATGCTCGATCAACTGGGCCAGCGGGCTGGCGGGCAGGAAATCACGCTGCGGATCAACCCCGGCTTTGGGCATGGCCATAGCCGCAAGACCAACACCGGCGGCGAAAGCTCCAAGCACGGTATCTGGCACGAGGACCTCGATGACTGCCTGGCCCGGGCCAAGCGGTGGGGCCACACCATCACTGGCCTGCACATGCACATCGGCAGCGGTACCGACCTGGAGCACCTGGCCCAGGTGTGCGGCGCGATGGAGCAGCAGGCGCTCAAGGTGGGCGATTCCATCGACACCATCAGCGCCGGCGGCGGCTTGCCCACGCCGTACCGAGAAGGCGATCAATACGTGGATATCGACGCCTACTACCGGCTGTGGGATGAAACCCGGCAGCGGCTGGCCAAGGCGTTCGGCCACGACGTGCGGCTGGAGATCGAGCCGGGCCGGTACCTGTCGGCCGAGAGCGGCTTCCTGATCGCCGAGATCCGCGCCGTGAAGAAGATGGGCAGCAACACCTTCTATCTGCTCGACGCCGGCTTCAATAACCTTGCCCGGCCGATCCTCTACGGCGCTTACCACCCGATGTCGGTCTGCCCGGCGCGCGATCCCGATCGCCCGCGACCCGAGTGCGACGTGGTGGTGGGCGGCCCGCTGTGTGAGTCGGGCGACATCTTCACCCAGGAAGAAGGCGGCTTTGTTTGCACGCGCCGTTTGCCGCAGGCCGAAGTGGGCGACCTGTTGATCCTGGAGTGCGCGGGAGCCTACGGCTTTGTGATGGCTTCCAACTACAACAGCAAGCCGCTGCCGGCCGAGGTGATGATCGACCTCAACGGCGCCCCGCACCTGATCCGCGAACGGCAGACGTTCGCCGACCTGATCCGCGGCGAACACATGCTGCCTGCCGTCTGAAGGCACCACACAAGAGGCCAGCGCGCCGTGAGCCGCGGCGCGCTGGCGCTGTGTTGAGCCGGATTGGTTTACGGATGGACGCGCAAAAAAATCGGCCGCGTGGGCTTGCTTGTGACAAACCAACGCGGCCATGTCCGTCCGTTGCTTAGAAGCATATCAAGTGAATCAATTACTTCAATAGGTTCTGATTGCTTCTGAGCGCGTTTACGGCGATGTTTATCAGCCACGCCGCGTGGTCTTGAGCGGCACGCTTGGCTGCGCGGTGATGTTTAAGCCGTTGCGGCGGCTTCATGTGGTTGCATTAGCAGCCGTTCCAGGTGCTGAGCCACGGTGATGATCGTTGGCTCGCGGAACATGGTCACGTGATTGCCGGGCACCTCGATCACGTCGACACCGCCGCCCGCCCAGGGCCCCCAACCCAACTGCGGGTCCTCGTGCATCGGCGTGGCTTTTTCTTCGGCGCGGAACACGGTCAGCCGGCTTTTGCACGGCTGAGCTTCGTACTCCACGATCGCCTTGACGTTCGCCTGGAACACGGCGAAGACATGCTGCGCGATGCTGTGATCGGTTTCTTCCACGACCACCTTGGCCAGCTCCGCCCGATCACGGAAGTAAGCCAGTTGTTCCTCGGCGGTTTTCCGCTGAAGCTGCTCGACAAACGCCGCGTCTTCGTGCGGGAATAGCAGCATCAGCATCGGCAGGAAGTCACGTTCGTCGAACACCTGGTCAGGCTTGCGCATGCCGGCGTCGAACAGCGCCACCAGCGACAGCTCCTGGCCTTGGGCTTCGAGCTGCCGTGCTACCTCGAACGTGAGGATGCCGCCCGACGACCAGCCGCAGATCTGATAAGGTCCCTGGGGCTGCACCGAGCGAATGGCGTCGGCGTAGTACCGGGCCATGTCGACCACGGTGGTATGCGGCGCGGCTTCGCCGTCGATGCCGCGAGCCTGGAGGCCGTAGATCGGGATTTCCTCAGGCAGGTGCTTGGCCAGCGCCAGGTAGCAGTAGATCGTGCCGCCTGCCGGATGGATGCAGAACAGCGGCGGCCGCGTGCCGGCGGGCCGGATCGGCACCAGCGACGATTCGCCGGCGTCGTCGCCGCTGCGGCGCAGCAGCCGTGCCAGGTTCTCGATCGTCGGGTGCTGTACCAGCGAAACCAGCGGCACCTTGCGGGCAAACTGTTCTTCGATCCGCGAAACCATCGCTACCGCATCCAGCGACGTGCCGCCCAGCTCCTGAAAGTTGTCGGTCACGCCGATCGGCTGGATGCCCAGCGTGTCGGACCAGATTTCCACCAGCCGGGCTTCCAACCGCGAACGCGGAGGAACAGCGGGGCCACAGCTTTCGGGTCGCGGCCTCGAAAGCGACGGCAGCTTCGCCAGGTCGACCTCGCCGCTTTGGGTGCGAGGAATAACATCGAGCGTTTTGATCACCGCCGGCAACGGACGATGCGGAAGCCGCTTGCGCAGGTAGTTGCGCAGCTCGGGCAGGATCATGCCCTGCTGCTCGGGATCGATCACCGTAGCCGACTCGCGGTTAGGCACCACGTAGGCCACCAGGCGCCGTTCGCCGGCCTGGTTGGTTTGCGCCACCACGGCGGCATCGACCACCATGCGATGTTCGGCCAGTACCGCCGCCATCTCGGCCGGATCGACGCGGTAGATGTCGACCGCCAGCGGGTCGTCATCGTGGCCCAGGTATTCCAGCACGCCGGGCCGCTGCGAGGCTTGCGCTTCTTCGCCCTCGCCTTCTGTGGTTCGCCAGCGTGCCGTCCAGGCGGTGCGTTCCAGTTGGAACGCGGCTGTGCTTTCCTCCTGGCCGTGCGGGACCAGATATAAGCGGCCGGGAATCTCGATCGGCGATAGGCCCCAGGCATCGAGCACGCGCACCCGCTGCCCTGCCGCCGGCGGACCGCAGCGGGCATCGGCCGGCACGTGCTCAAGTTCGGCAATGAGCTGCCGTTCTGCCTCGGGCATGGCAAACAGCTCGCCGACCATGGACGGCAGACCGTTGGCAAGCTTTGCCAACGAGGCTGCCACGTGCCCTAGGATTCGCTGGGCCGACGACGCCGAAAAGCGGCGGCGATCATACCGCAGCCGCAGCGATAGTTCGGTGCCGGGGATGGCAACTAGCGTCAGCGGGAAAGCAGCCGACGCCGTGCCGCGGATGTCGCGGATCTCCAGGCCCCCGGGGCGAATACTCAACCGCGGATCGAGCGGATAGTTCTCGACGACCACCAGCGTGTCGAACAGCCGCTGTCCTGGAGGTAATCCGGCGGCGGCTTGAATCTGGTCGATAGCCGAGTGCTGATAGTTTTGTGCTTCGAGCAATTGGGCATGCAGCGCCGCGAGCCACGGCCCGCAGGCTTCATTGGGCTGCACGGTCACGCGCACCGGCAGCGCGTTGCTGAACGGGCCGACAATGCTCTCGACGCCAGGCAGCGAAGCCGGCCTGCCTGAAACCGTGACGCCTGAGGCAATGTCGGCCTGGCCGCTGTATCGGGCAAGCAGCACCGACCACACGCCCTGCACCACGGCGGCCAAGGTGAGTTTGTTCTGAGAGGCCAGTTGTTGCAGCCGCGCAAAGTCGTCGCTGGCAAGCGAGCACTCCACCTCGCCGTAGCGGTCTTCGTCGGCATCGAGCGAAGCCGGCGGCGCGGGAAACGGCAGCGGCGCGGGGCCAGGACAGCCGGCCAGCAGCTTGCGCCAATGTTCATCGGCCGCCCTAGAATCCTGCCGGGCCAGCCAGGCGATGTAATCACGGAACGGCCGCACCGGTTCCAGCGGCGGCTCGGCGCCTTCAACGCGGGCGGCGTAGGTGGTGAACACTTCTTTCATCACCAGCGGCAGGCACCAGCCGTCGAGAATCAGGTGGTGGCAACTCCACAAAAGCCGCCATGTATCGTCGGCCACCTGGGCCAGCGTGATCCGGAACAGCGGCGCCTTGGTGACGTCGAAGCCGCGCTGCTGGTCCTCGCGGCACAAGGTTTCCCACTGTACTTGTTGGGAGTGTGCATCAAGCTCGCGCAGGTCGAGCGCGGTCCAGGGCAGCGTTACCTTCTGCCGCACCACTTGGACCGGCTTCTTCAGCCCTTCGGAGAGAAATGCCGTGCGCAGCAGCGGATGCCGGGCCACCACCTGCTCCCACGCCGCCTGGAACTGGCCAACATCCAGCGGCCCGGCCAGCGTGCAGGTGAACTGTTCGGCCAGCACCTCGCTGCGGCTTTGCGAGAGCGCCTGCCACAGCATCAACAGCTGCATGGGCGAGAGCGCGTAAATGTCTTCGACGTTTTTCATTTTCATGTCGGGCTATTCCCCTTCATCGTCGCCCAGCAAAGCCGACAGCGATTCCAGATCCTCGGCATCGAGTTCGGCCAGCGGGAAGTCCGATGGGGTGAACGAACCGGCATCGGGCGACTGGCAGTGGGCAATCAACGTGCGCACCGCGGCCAGGTGATCGACGGCCAGCTTTTCGATGGTTGCCCGGTTGTACTGCTGACCGCTGTACACCCATTGCACGTGCAGGCGTCCGCCGTGGATGTGCGACAACAGTTCGATGGTATGCCGCCGCGGATTGTCCGGATCGTACAGCGGACCGGCATCTTCGTCGGCCAGGCGGAACAGCGAGCCTGGCGGAAGCGATTGATCAAACTGCCCCAGGTAGTTGAAGCAGATGGCCGCCGGTTCGCGCGGCGTGTCGGCCAGCGCCTGCCGTACGGCCGGATCGGGATGCAGCCAGCGCAGCAGGCCATAGCCAAGGCCACCTTCCGGGACAGCCCGGAGTTGTTCCTTGGTGTCGATCAGCATTTGCCGCGGATCGTCCGGGGCGATCGCCCTGATCTGCACCGGGTAGAGCGTGGTGAACCAACCGACGGTGCGGCTGAGGTCGTACCGCTCATCGAGGTCAGCCCGGCCGTGGCCTTCCAGGTCAATCCGCCAGCGGCGGAAGCCGGTCCAATCGGCCAACGTCATGGCGAGCGCGGCCAGCAAGGTTTCGTGCACTTGGGTGCGATACGCGCCTGGCACCTGGTGCAGCAGCGCATCGGTTTCTTCGGCGGTGAGCGAAACCGTGTGACGCTGGACATCGCCGGCGCGGTTGCTGCCTTCGGGATGATCGACCGGGATTGCGCCTGGCACGCGCAGCGTCTCGAGCCAGTAGGCCTGTTCCTGCAGCCGGGTGGGCGAAGCGGCTTCTTCTTCCAGCCGCCGAGCCCAATCCTGGAAGCTGGTGGTCTTGGCCGGCAGCGGCACGTCGAGCGATTGCAGCAGGCCGTGGCACAGCGTCTGAAGATCTTCGATCAGGATGCGCCAACTTACGGCATCGACCGCCAGGTGATGAATGGCCAACAGCAGCCGCGGCGATTGCCCTGCCAGGTCGATCCAGGCGGCACGCACCAGCGGCCCGGCGGTGACGCTCAGGCTTGCCTGAATTTCGGCGGCGATTGTTGCCAGTTCGGTCGTGTCGGCAGCCTTGCGGCGGACGAGCAGATCATCGAGCTGCATCTGCTCGATCGGCGCCGTGTACTGGATGGTGGCCCCTTGGCCATCGGTGGTGAGCCGCAGCCGCAAGGCGTCGTGATGGATCACCAGCCGCCGCAATGCCGTGGCGACCACCGATGGCGACAGCTCGCCGCTGGGCACGAGCATCACGGCCTGATTGAAGTGGTCGGGATTGGGGAGCCGCAGGTCGAGGAACTCGTGCTGAATCGGCGTGAGCGGCGTGGCACCCACGATCTCGCCCTGCTCGGCCACGACTTCCGGGCCGGTGCCGGTGACCTGGGCCAGCTCGGCAATGGTCTGGTTGAGGAACAGTTGCTTGGGCGTAAGCCGCAGCCCGGCGGCGGATGCCCGGGCGATCACCTGAATGGTCAGGATGGAGTCGCCGCCCAATTCAAAGAAGTTGTCGTGCCGGCCGACCTGCTCCAGCCCCAGCACTTCGCCCCAGATTTCGGCCAGCTTGTGCTCGACCTCGGTTTGCGGCGGCACGTACGCCTGACGCATTTCCGGACGCGAGGTATCCGGCACCGGCAGCAAATGCCGGGCGATGCGGCCATGATGTTCGCGCGGCAGTTTCGCCATGGGGACGAACGCTGCCGGCACCATGTACGAGGGGAGCCGGTTTTCCAGGTGTTCGATCAGTTCTTCAACGGGCAAGGCCGTCGGCTCGCCGCCCTCGCTTTGCCCCGGCTGCGGCAACGGGACGTAGTACGCCACGAGCCGTTTGCGGCCGGGCTGATCCTCGCGGGCGATGACAACGCATTCGGCGATTTGTGGGTGCCGTGACAGGGCCGTTTCGATCTCGCCCAGCTCGATCCGGTAGCCGCGGATTTTGACCTGGTGATCGACGCGGCCGATGAACTCGATGTTGCCGTCGGGCAGGAACCGGGCCAGGTCGCCGGTCCGATAGGCACGCCCGCCGCGCGGATTGAACGGGTGGCGAATGAACCGGGCCGTGGTTGGGCCGTTGGGACGGCGATAACCGCGAGCCACGCCAATGCCGGCCAGCACCAGCTCGCCCGCCACGCCAACCGGCAGCGGCTGCAACCGTTCGTCGAGGATGTAGACCTCGTTGCCGCCGATGGGACGGCCGATCGGCAGGCGATCGCGGTCGGGCAGTTGATCGGCGTCGGTGGCCACGAACATCGTGGTGGTGATGGTGGCCTCGGTGACACCATACAGGTAGATCACCGGGATGCCGGTTTGCTTCAACCAGCGGCGTACCAGTTCGGTGGCTACCGAATCGCCGCCGGTGAGGAACGCCCTGAGATGCGAGGCCGTGGCCGGATCGCGATCCACGATTTCAATCATCTGCTGCCACACCGCCGGCGGCACGTGCAGCAGATTCACTTGCTGTTGTTGCGACCAGGCCAGCAGATCGCCGCCTGTCAGCTCTAGCGGAGTGGGGTGCAGCACCAGCGTGGCGCCGGACAGCAGCGTGGGGAAGATTTCTTCGCCTGCCGCGTCGAAACTCAGCGACAGGTATTGCAGCATGCGATCGCCGGGGGCCAGACGCGCGGCATCGATGATTTCGCGGGCGTGGTTCACCAGGCCGGCATGTTCGACCTCCACGCCCTTGGGGCGGCCGGTGGAGCCCGACGTGAAGATGATGTACGCCAGCGACGAAGGATCGTACTCCTGCGGCGAACGCGGCGGCGTGTCGGGCAACGTCGCCAGTTCCTCCAGTTGATCCAGGCAGATCACCAGCGGCGTGCCATCGTCGGCCACTTGAGGCGTTTGGGCGCAGGACGCTTCGCTGGGCGTTTCGACGCCGGGTGAAGCAGCCACCAGCTCGGGCAGTTTCTGCGCGGCCGAGGTTTGCGAAAGCACGATCCGCAGCGCGGCGTCTTCGACCATCATCTGCAACCGTGCGGCCGGCCAGGTGGGATCGAGCGGGGTGTACGCCGCTCCCGCTTTGAGCACGCCCAGCAACGCCGGATACAACTCGGCCGAACGGTCGAAGCAGAGGCCGACCACGTCCTCGTGGCCGATGCCGCGGCCCAGCAGGTAATGAGCCACGCGGTTCGCCCGACGGTCCAACTCGGCATACGTGAGGCGGATATCGCCGTCCTCGATCGCCACGGCATCGGGGGTGCGGGTAACCTGCTCGGCGAAAACCGTCGCCACGTGGCCGCCGCGAACCCGATCGGCCGCGGCATTCCACTCAATCAACTGTTGCCGCCGCTGCGCGGTGCTGAGCAGCGGCAGATCGCTGATCGCCCGATGCGGACCGCGCGCGATGCTTTCCAGCAATGTCTGGAAGGCGCCCAGCAGCCGCTGAGCGGTTTCCGGCAAGAACAAGTCGCGGTTGTAGACCAGCAACAAGTCGAACTCGCGGCCTTGACTGACATTGAGCGTCAGGTCGAAGTTGGTCGCCTGGATGTGGCCCAAGTCGACGTCGGCAATCGTCAGATCGGCCAGGCGGTGCGAAGCCACCGGCGCGTTCTGGAGCACGAACATCGTCTGGAAAAGCGGCGTGCGGCTCAGATCGCGCTCGGGCTGGATGGCTTCGACCAGCCGCTCAAACGGCAGCTCCTGGTGGCCGAAGTCGTCCAAAGCGTTTTGCCGAACCTGTTCGAGAAACTGGCGGAAGCTGGCGTTGGGATCGATCTCCGATCGCATCACCAGCGTGTTGACGAAGAATCCCACCAGCGGCTCAAATTCACGCCGGTGGCGGCCGGCGACGGGCGTGCCCACCCAGATGTCGCGATTGCCCGAGATCCGGGCCAACAGCACCTGCCAGGCGGCCAGCAGCACCATGAACGGCGTGGCCTGATACTGCCGGGCAAGCTGCTTGAGGGCCTCGCTCAGCTCGGGCGAAAGCGGCAAACGCACCGTGGCTCCGCGGAAGCTCTGCACCGCCGGCCGGGGAAAATCGGTCGGCAGTTCCAGCCACGGCGGCGAACCTTCCAACCGCTTGCGCCAATAGGCCAACTGCGCGCTAAGCTGCTCGCTTTGCATCCGCTCACGCTGCCAATGCGTGTAGTCGATGTACTGCTGACGGAGCGGAGGCAGCGGATCGGGCTCGCCCTTGGCCAAGGCTTCGTACAAGGCCGAGATCTCGTACCGCAACACGGCGAGCGACCAGCCGTCGCACACAATATGATGCAGAACGAGCAGCAGCACCTGCGATTGTGGACCCAAGCGGTACAGCACCGCGCGCACGAGCGGACCGGTGGTCAGGTCAAACGGCCGGTTAGCTTCTTCGCCGGCACGCCGCTGAAGCTCAGCCTCGCGCTCGTCGGCCGGGAGCTTGGATAGGTCCACTTCCTGCCAATGTGGCGGCAGTTGCGGCACCACCTGCTGGTACGGTTCACCATTGCGGGCAAGAAACCGGGTGCGCAGCGATTCGTGCCGCTGCACCGCGCGATCGAGCGCCTGATGCAGCAGGTTCACGTCGACCGAACCTTCCAGCCGCACGGCGGCCGACACGTTGTATAGCGCACTGTTGGGCTCAAGCTGATCGAGGAACCACAGCCGCTGTTGCCCAAACGACAGAGGCGCTTCAGCCGGTCGGGCCGGGGATGCGGTGGGCTCATCGCTGGACGCCGGCGCAGGGCGAACCGCGACCGCAGCCGCAGGCTGCTTACCGTTGGCGGGCTGTGCGGCCGCGGCATCGGTCGGCACTGCCGCCGAGGCTTGCTGCTGGAGCAGCTTCTCGAACAACGCCCGCTTGGCAGGCGACAGATGCTTGAGGCGTTCGGCGATTTGCTCTCGATTCATGGATGGATGAAACAAGCCCTGCGGCTTCGCATGAGCAGTGAGTGTATGGGAACATGGTGCCGGGCGAAGTTCGCTCGGCAGCGGCGGCGGTTCGCGGGGGGGGGGGGCACAAGCCGGCTGGCGGTCCCGCCGGAATGGGTATTTTGTGGATTCGGGCCCGGGGGCCCGACACTTGGCTGTCGGCGGATCAGGTCGGATCGACGGCGGGCGTCTTGGCCGCGCCGGCGGCTCCCAGTTGTTTGCGCAAGAACCGCAATTGCGATTCCACGTGCGCGGGTGCGTTGAACTCGCCGTCCGCGTCGGCGGCCCCGTGCCATTCGGCCACGATGGTGCTCTGGTTGTACCGCCGGAGCACCGGATGGATGCCGGTGCTAAGCTCAGCCCGATCGACGTCGCCGTTACGCGACATGGTCAGCAAGCCGGCCTGCATTTCGGGGCTTTCCTGGCCATATTCCATGGTCAGCAGGTAGTAATGTCCGTTGCGCCCCAGTTCGCTGGCCAGCACGTAATCGACGGTCAGGTCTTCGTAGTACAGGGGTTGCCCGCCCGGTCGAATCACTACGGCGTCGCACAGGTAGCCTGCTTGCTGCCACAGGCCCGAGCCGGTAGCAGCCCGTTGTGCCAACCGCTTGGCGATAGCTTCCGGCGCGCATTCGATTTCCACGGCCGGCAGCGGCACTCCGTGGTAACGCTGCTGAAGGATGCGGTGCAGCAGGTGGATGTTGTGCCGGTACCCGTTGATGAAGGCGCTGTGCGTCCTGCGATAATCGCGCATCTGCATCAGCGTGCCTGCGAAGAACAGGTTAGACACGTTGGTTGATTCCCAAGCGGCGGTCTGGTCCGGGAAACGGCCGTTGAGGGCCATCACGGGCCGGCAGGTGTCGTCGAAGATGTCGTCGTCGAACTTCATGCCGGTGCAGCACAGCACGCGGTCATAGAGCAGCTCTTCGGTTTCGCCGCTGGCCAGCTTCACGGTGGCCGCGATCTGGTCGCCGCGTTGCTGGAGCTTCAGTAGTTGGCCTTCCAGCAGGGCGTTCTGCTGATTGAGCACGCAGGTTTCCAGCAGATGGCTGTTCACCGCCCGCAGGTCGCCCAGGTAACGGGTCTGGCTTGCGAAACGCACCGGGCTGGGGCTCAGCAAGTGAAGCTGCGCGGCCACATCCAGCAGGTGATTGGCCGTTTCAAAGGCTGCATTGCCCTTGCCGAGGATGAGCACCCGCTGACCCACGAAGTCGTCGCGGTCGGTGGTCATCTCGGTGTAATCTTCGGCCAGTTCGATGCCGGGCACGTCGGGCCGGTACGGCAACGAAGTCCCCGTCGCCACGATCAGCACGTTGGCCGTGAAGACGCGGCCCTGATCGTCTTGCAGGCGGAACAGGTCGCCTTCGCGGCTGATGCGGCGGATCGATGTATTGAACCGCACGTTCAATGCATACCGATCCGCGTACTCGTTGAGGTACTCGACCAGGGCATCGGCCGGCGGGAAGTATTCCTTGCTGAAGTCCTTGAACAGCAGGCCGTGGTCCTCGCTCAGCAGCGAATTCCAGTCCCACCGCAGGTTCACCTCCGGATCTTCGTAGCCGGTGTACACCTTGTTGATGGAGAGCAGCCGGCGGTGCCGAGGGAACTTCTTGTAGAAGGCTCCGGCCTGGGCGTCACGTTCGAGGATGCAGTAATCACGCCCGGCTTGCTCAAGGAAGTAGCCCAACTGCAGCCCACCGGGGCCGGCGCCGAGGATCACATACTCGTGATGCTCGGCCGCCGCGGTCGGATCGATCTGTGCCAGCTGCTGCTGGGCTTCCTGATCACTCATGCCTTCGATGGAGCGGAGCAGCGATTCAAGCTGTTCAAGGTCGCCGTTGAGTTCCGCTGCCGCGTCGCCGTTGTGACCTGGCTGGGCGCCGACCGAGGGAACCGGGGCCGTGCCGATGTTGGCCGCAGCGGAGGACTTGCCCAGCGCGCGGTCGATGTATTCGGCCAGGGCGGCAATCGTGGGCCGCTCGAACATGTCACGCAGCGGCACTTCCACCTGGAAATGCGGCGCCAGCCGCGTCGCCAACTGCGTAGCCAGCAGCGAGTGACCGCCCAGGTCGAAGAAGTTGTCGTGGATGCCGACACGTTCCACGCCCAGGGCTTCTTGCCAGACCTGGGCCAGGATCGCTTCGGTTTCTGTGCGCGGCGCGACGTAATTCTCGGCCTTGGGCAAACGCACGGACTTGAAGGTACCTTCCCAGCGGGCCACTTCATCCAGGGCACCGGCCAGGAACAGCTCGCGGGCAATGCTCCGCTGGATCTTGCCGCTGGAGGTCTTGGGAATCTCGCCCAACTTGACCAGCACGATCACGTCGAGCGGAATCTGGTGCTCGGCGGCGACCTCGTTGCGGATGGTCTCCATCAACTTGGGGAGATCGTGCTTGGCCGGGCGGCGGATTTCCTGCACGAGCACCACGCGTTCGCGGCCCTCGATCTCGACGCTGAACACCGCCGCGCCGTACCGCTTGAGGTCGGGGTGAACCTGCTCGACGGTCCGCTCGATATCCTGCGGATAGTGGTTGCGGCCCCAGACGATGATCACGTCCTTGATCCGGCCTGTGACGAACAGTTCGCCGCGATCCAAGAAGCCCAGATCGCCGGTGCGGAGGTACGGGCCTTCGCCGTCGGCGGTGAACGCCCGGAACCGCTCCTCGGTGGCGGTGGCATCGTTCCAGTAGCCGCGGGCCACGTTGGGGCCGATGGTCCAGATCTCGCCCACCTCGCCGTCGGGCAGCCGCTGCAACGTATCGGGATCGACCACAATCACGCTGGTGCCCGGCACGGCGCGGCCGCAGCCGACAAAGGTGCGCGAGTTCGCGGAGCCCGGCTCGACTTCCACCACGCGGTTCTCGGCCAGGGCCGTCAGATCGACGGTCTTGGTGATGTAACAGACGTTGCGCTCGCCGCCGGTCACCATCACGGTGCCTTCAGCCATGCCGTAGCTGGGATAGAACGCCTCGCGGCGCATGCCGCAGGGGCCGAACACTTCGAGGAACCGCTCAAGCGTTTCGGGGCGAATCATCTCCGCGCCGTTGAGCGCGACCTGCCAGTTGCTCAAATCGAGCGTGCGGCGTTCCTCGGCCGTCACCTTCTGGATGCAGTGATCGTAGGCGAAGTCGGGCGCGGCACTGCACGTGGCCCCGTATTCGGCAAACGTCCGCAGCCAGCGTATCGGCCGCTGGAAGAAGGCCAGCGGCGACAACATCACCATGTGCCGCGCGCTGTGCCAACTGAGCAGGTGCCCCACCAGGCCCATGTCGTGATACGGCGGCAGCCAACTGCTGAGCACGTTGCTTTCCTCATGCAGCAGCATGTGAATCTGCGACATGTTGGCGATCAGGTTGCCGTGATCGATCACCACGCCCCGGGGCGTGCCGGTGGAGCCGGAGGTGTATTGCAGAATGGCAACCGTGTCGTGGTCGGCGTGCGGCTCTTGCCACTGGTCGGCCAGGGCCGGGTCGATCTCGTCGGTGGCGACCACGGTATCGATGCCGCTGAGCCGGCTGAATAGCCCCTCGGCCCATTCCAGCAGCGACGACGAGGTGAGCAGCACCGTGCCTTGCGAGTTGGTGGCGATCGATTGCAGCCGGGGAAGCACGCGGTGGCTGCGCATCGGGTCGGGCGGATAGGCCGGCACGGCGATTACGCCGCCGTAGATGCAGCCCACCAGGGCCGCATTGAAATCGATGCCTGGGTCGTACACCAGCAAGGCACGCTGCCCTTGCAGCCCTAGCTGCCGCAGCCGGGTGGCAATCGCCCGGGCTTCGCGATCGATCTGGGCAAACGTTCGCTGGCTGCATTGGCCTTCGTCGTCATGCAGGAAGGTGTACACCAGTTTGTCGGGCTGCTCAGCGACACGGCGGCGGAACACTTCGATAACGTTCTTGGCGCCGGCGCTGGGCGAAACGGCGTACTGCGGGGAGTTCATGAACGACGATCCTTCGGCATTGGGCATGGCTTGTGCAACGCCTCACGCTTGGTAAACCACCTGTACCTCCGCTCCTTGCCCAAGGAGGCGTGTCCATGGCTGACAAAGCGCGATCCTCGTGATCGTGCTGCGAACAGGTTGCATTGGCCCCGCGGTACACGGCCCGCCGGGAATTCTATGCCCGAGGGAGGTAAGCGGCTTGCGCGTACCTAGGCCAATGAACGACCTAACTCATCTCCTGCTGTACTCTAGGCTTTGCAATCGCGTTTGCCGCGGAGACCTGCAGGCGGATGTCACGAGGTGCGGGGGAGCCCCCGGCGGTGGCGTGGTCCCCTTCTCTGCATATTCGGCAAAATGCGAACAGGCCCGACTCCAGGCGTCCCCCGAATCGGCCAGGACGCGTTTGGCGAGCTTGGAAACAGGCTTTTGCTCGTGGTTCCGGCAGGACTGGCCCGGAGTGAGCAGCGCCGTCCGCCGTCGTGGCGGTGACTCGCGAGTCGTTCTCAGCCTCGCCACCCAGGGGCGCGGCACGTGGGCGAAACGTCAAAGGCAGGGTGCACCCTTCTTGCGGGTGGTGTTTCTTGTTTTCTCAGTCTCCGTGGCGCAATGCAACGGTTGGCATCAATTTGCTGGCTCGGAAGGCCGGGTAAGCGGCTCCGAACAGGCCGATCACCAGCGCGATCGCAAACCCTACGACCACTACCAGCGGATCGATCCGCGTATCGATGGCTCCGTTCACCGCCGGCATCCGGCCCAGGACCCACGTCAGACCCCAGGCGCCCAAGGCCCCGAGGATGGCCCCCGCGAGCGAGAGCAACAGGGCTTCGAGCAGGATCATGCGAACCACGCGGTGACGCCGCCAACCGACAGCCCGCAGGATCCCGATCTCGCCGGTCCGTTCAAAAACGGACATGACCATCGTGTTCATCATGCTGATGGTGCCGACGACGATGGCAATGAACGACGTCAGCCAGGCCATCGCTCCGGCGGCCTTGATCCGCACGTCGGACTGGATGAAGTCATCGGTCGCTTGTGCCGAGAGCGCCTGCCCTTCGCCCACCTGCATGGCTTCGATGGCTTTGCACGTGGCCTCGACCCACTGGGCCTTGGTCCATTCACGCTGCTCGTCGGTCAGCGGCTGGGAAGCCAATTCGTCGGGGTTTTTGATGGACAGGTTGATCCAGGTGACCTGGTTCTGGCGGAACATCAGATCCTGTAGGAACTGAATCGGCACAAACATGGCGCCGTTTTCGTAAACATTGGTTGTCTCAAAAATGCCGATTACGCGGATATTGCTGCCGGCAATGGTGACTTCGTCGCCGACTTTCTTGTTCAGGTTGGCCGCCAGCGTCTTGCCGAGCATGGCCGCATTGGTATCGCCTTCTTGCAGGGTGCGCCCATCGATCAGCTTGATGTCGCGCAACACGCGCGAATTGAACGGTACTCCCTGCACGCCGGTACTGTAGACGTCGTATTCGGGGAACCCGACCGTTTCCATCAGCAGCGGCGTCACCTCGTGCACCGGCTGGGCATTCCCGATCCGCAAATTGGCGATCTTCTCGACCACCGCCTGGTTGATCGAACTGGCCAACGGATCAGCGCCGCCCGAACGCATCACGATGATGTCGACCCCATGCCCCTCATAAAGCTGGTAGTACGACCGCTTGAAACCCCAGGCGATGCCCACCAGCGACACCACGCAGCCAACCGATACCGCCAGCCCCAGGATCGTGAGCGTGGAGCGGCTGGTTCTGCGGCGCAAGTTGCGGTAAACGAGGGTTACAAAATGCATTGGGAATCCGCGGATGCGTAGCAGCGTATTCGGGTTCGTGCGGCGGACGGTGGGCCGGTCCCGTCGGATGGGACCTTACCCCAACAGCAACCAGGGGCGGCGCGGACATTGATCGGCCTCATTGAGTCGTTGTCAGCACGGAATTGTAAAGTCGCCGCCTGGCGCAAACTGTAGCGAATGCGCCAATTTTGCTGAACTTTCCTCCTTGCAAACGGCATCCCCATCTCTTGGATGCAGAAAAATCTCAAAAAGCGGACACTTAGCCGCCCAAAGCCCCCCGGTGGGGCTGCGGCCGCAACTCCTGGCCGCCAGCAACTTTGGCGATGTGCTTGATCTTGGGCCCGCGGCAAAGTGGGCAGCACAAGAGCGACATGGACGGTGCCGGGGGGGCCCTGGCCTGCGGCCGGCACTTCAGCCAGGCAATGCGAAATCAGCCCGATGGCTAAGAGCGAAATCGTGGCGCGTGTGTTACAACAGCGCTGCTGTGGAATTGGCATCCTGGTTTCTTAGGAAATGTCCGTTCATGGCCGGAACCGATCTTCCTCTGCCGACCTCGGAAGCCGAACTGGAAGATTTGCTCGCTCGACCCACGCCACTGGCCCAGCATGCGATGCGCCAGATGCAGGGCGAACTGCTGCTTCTGGGAGCCGGCGGCAAGATGGGGCCCAGTCTGGCACGCCTTGCCCGTCGGGCTGCCAACGCCGTTGGCAAGCACAATCAGCGGATCATCGCCGTCTCGCGGTTTTCCGATCCTGCGATCCCTGCCCAGCTTCGGGCCGAGGGTATCGAGGTTTTGGCCGGCGACCTGCTCGACGAAAACTTCCGACGCCAGTTGCCGCAGGTCGAGAACGTGCTGTTTCTCGTCGGCCACAAGTTCAGCAAGCACGATCTGCCGGGCCAGTACTGGGCGATGAACGTGTACCTGCCCGGTTTGTTGGCCGAGCAATTCGCCCGTTCGCGAATCGTGTGCTTCAGCAGCGGCAACGTGTACCCGTTCACGCCCGTGGGGGCGCCGGCACCATGCGAGGCCGACCCAACCGGCCCGGTTGGCGAGTATGCCGCCAGTGTGCTGGGTCGCGAGGGTGTGTTGCGCTTTGTCAGCAGCCGCCACGGGACGCCGGTTTGCCTGCTGCGGCTCACCTACGCGGTCGAGGCACGCTACGGCGTCCTGGTCGATCTGGCCAAGATGATCTTGGACAGGCAAACCATTTCGCTGGCGGTGCCCGAGTTCAACTTCGTGTGGCAAGGCTATGCCAACGCCGTGGCTTTAGCCGCATTTGCCAAAGCCACCAGCTCCGCTACTTTGCTTAATGTCACAGGGCTGGAACGGCTCCGCGTGCGCGACGTGGCCCTGGAACTGGGACGACGATTGGGCGTGGAACCCAAGTTTGCCGACAACGAGGGCGACCGTGCCCTGGTATCCGACGCGCGGCGCTGCCGGGCATGGTTCGGTGAGCCAGACATCGGCCCCGAGCAGCTTTATGACCTGGTGGCCGATTGGGTGGGCAACGGCCGGGCTACACTCGCCAAGCCGACCATGTTTCAGGTCGCCGACGGCAAATATTGATCCCTCCCCGCGGCGCTGGCCGATCCATCCCCAAGATTGACCTGCCTTTACTGCTTCTTTGAGGCCTGCTTCCCGATGAAAAAATCCTCAGCCCGCGAGGCCGCTGAGCAGGCGGCACCGACTCCGAACCTGGCGGCTGCTTTGAAACTGGTGACGCGGATGATGGCCATTCCTGGCCGCAGCGGCCACGAAGGCAGAATCATCCGGTTCATTCGGCAAAAGCTGGAACAAGCTGGCGCGCCGGCCGACTGCCTGGCCATGGACAACACGCCGGAGAAAAGCCCCTATGGAGGCGAAACGGGCGGGCTGATCCTCAAGTTGCCCGGCACGCTCCGCGGCAAACGCCGACTGTTGATGGCGCACGTGGATACCGTGCCGCTGTGCGAGGGCTGCAAGCCCGTGCAACGCGACGGATACATCGAGTCGGCCAATCCGGCGACGGGCCTGGGAGCCGACGATCGCGCCGGCGCCGCCGTGGTGCTCAACACGGCATTGGAAATCCTCCGCCGCAGGCTGCCGCACCCGCCGCTGACGTTCTTCTGGGCGGTGCAGGAAGAGGTGGGCCTGTACGGTGCCCGGCATGTGCCGCTCGGCCTGCTCGGCAAGCCGGCGCTGGCCTTCAACTGGGACGGCAGCGATTACAACAAGGTGGTGATTGGAGCCACCGGGGCGTACCGTCTTCAGATCACGATCCGCGGGTTGGCCAGCCACGCCGGCGGAGCCCCCGAGAAAGGCGTGAGTGCCATCGCGATTGCCGGCCTGGCCATTGCCGAACTTCAGCGCGGCGGCTGGCACGGCGCTGTCAGCAAGGATGGCAAGTATGGCACCAGCAACATCGGCGTGATTCAGGGCGGCGCGGCAACGAACGTTGTTACCGATCATCTCTACTTGCGGGCGGAAGCGCGCAGCCATGATCCCGAGTTCCGGCTCAAGATTGCCGAGACCATTGCAGAAGCCTTCCGCAAGGCCGCCCGCGAGGTGACCAACGTCGACGGCGTTCACGGCGAAGTCGAGATCGAGCGGCAACTTGATTACGAAAGCTTCCTGCTGCCCGACGACGAGCCGTGCGTGCAAGCCGCCGAGCATGCCGTGCGGGCTGTGGGCGGCGAGCCGTACCGCGCCGTGATCAACGGTGGGCTCGATGCCAACTGGCTCTCTGCCCGAGGCGTGCCGACCGTCACCCTGGGCTGTGGGCAGATGAACGTGCACACCGTCGACGAGAAGCTGGATATCGACGCCTTCGAACGGGCCTGCTGCATTGGGTTGCGTCTGGCCACCGCCACGGAAGCTGCCCCGTAGACCGCGGCGCGTACCGCCTGGGAGACCGTAGCTCACGCACGCCCGTCAGTGACTACTGCCGGGCCGTGCGCCTTGCGGCACGCGAGCGGTCGGTCTGCCACGACTGCGACATGGCGTACAGCGACGAGGCTTCCGCCTGGTCGATGAACCGGCTGCGGATTGCGATCCCTTGCAGCCAGCCTTGCCAGCCGCGGCCTTCCAACTGCCCGAAGACCAACTGGCAATTGCGCCAGGTGGCGAACGTGCCCTTCACACGGCGCGATGCGAGCACCTGGCGGCCGTTGACGTAGCACCGCAGGTCTCCCGGCCGGTAACTCAGCAGCACGTGCTGCGGCACGCCCGGCCGCAGGCGAGTCAGCGGGATTTCGGGGGCATCTTCAGCCGTGCTGGTCCTCAGCCGCAGCACCAGCACGTCCTCACGTTGCAATAGCGCCAGGTTGGGAGGGGCGTCATCGCACTCCAGGCTGACGATCAGCACCGGCTCGTCCACCAGCCGCTCGTGCGGCGTGATCCAGGCTTCGAGCGCCAGTTCGCTGGAGTTGCGGCAAGCCCGCCGCAGCGCGGGGCCCGCCCCGGGCGCAAGCATGGCGGCCCCGTTGCCGGAGAAGGCCAGGGTCTGGTCGTCGTAGTACGACGCTTCGCCTCGGGGCATAAGGAATTGTGAGATCGGTTCGGCCGGCGTGGCTTCGCCCAGCCGATGGGCCCACACAAAGGCGACACCTTCAGGATTGCCGGGCCACATGTTCGCGTTGTAGCCGTCCCGCTGGAGCAGGTACAGCAGCAAGAGTGCCAGGACAACGGTCGCCGCGGCCGATGCTGTCAGCCACGGGAAGCCGGACCGCCGCCGGTAGTTCAATGGCGTGCGATGGCCCGAGCTGTGCGAGTCGCCGTCGCTATCGACGGCCATCGACGACAGCTCGTTGTCCAGCTTGCCGAGAAACTCCTTGAGTTGCGGGTCGACAATCAGTTGCGAGCTGCCGATCTCGCCCGTCTCTTCATCGGTCAGGCTGCGCGGCCGGAGGTCCCACTTCACATCTGGCGGCCGGGCAAATGGCTCCAAATCCTCGGCCACCTCCAAGGCGGTTTGCGGACGGTTATCGGGATCGCGCTCGAGCATCCGCGCGAGCAGCGCGTCGAGCTCCGGCGGCGCATCGGGCAGCAGCGAACGAAGCCGCACGGCCGGCGGCGCCGATGCCGACACCCTCGCGTGCAGCTTGCCCAGCAGATCGGGGCCGCTGTAGGGAAGCTGCCCGGTGAGCAACTTGAACAGCGTGCAGCCCAGCCCGAAGATGTCGCTGCGGGCATCGACCTCGCGGTTACGCGTAATCTGCTCGGGCGCCAGGTAGTCGGGCGTACCGACGATGGTGCCGGCCTGCGTGAGCTGGCTATCGCCCTGGAGGAAGGCCGACAGGTCGTGGATGGCCGGGGGCGGCCCGTCGTCGTCTGGGTTGGGTTCGTTGAAGATGCGCGCCAGCCCCAGGTCGAGAATCTTGGCCGTGGGCCGGTCGTCGGTGGGTTTCCATGTGACCAGGATATTGGCCGGCTTGATATCGCGGTGAACCATGCCCTGGCTGTGCGCGTGATGCAGCCCCAAGGCCACCTGACGGATGAAGTCACACGCCCAGGGCAGCGGAATCTGCCCGCACTGTTCGACGAAGCAGTGCAGATCGATGCCGTCGATGTACTCCATCACCAAGTAATGGGTCTGCCCGACGTGGCCGGCATCGTACGCCGTGACGATGTTGGGGTGATCCAGGGCGGCCACGGCTTGCACCTCGCGGGCAAAACGGGCCACGGCGTTGGGGTTGGAGAGACGCGCCTTGGACAACACCTTGATGGCCACCGTGCGGCCCATCACGGCATGCTGGGCTTTGAACACCACGCCCATCGCGCCTTCAGCGATCGGGTGCAGAAACTTGTAATTGCCCAGGAAGAAACTACTCACGCCGGCCAGCAGCCGTTCCGCCTGCCAGACCGTGACCATGTTCTGCTTGACGAGCCACTGCGCGAGCTTCTCGGGCGGCAGGTTCTTGCCGCGGCGCGAAACATACTCCTTGAGCTGGGCCAACTGCATCGTGCCCAACAGCCGGCTGCGGCGGACGACGGTAATCAGTTCTTCTGACGTCGATACCGGCATGGGCTTCCAGGTCAGGACAATGCGGGGAGTGGCCTGCGGCGTGGCAGGTGCCCGATCAAGAGGAGGGAAATCCCAAGACACTCGCGGCGCAACAGCACGCGAGTCGACGGCGCGGAGGCCAGCGCGCGCATTTCCGCCTGGCGCCGTGGAACGGTGACTAGACTCTGCTCCCTTGTGGAATAGGTGAGTTTGCCCCGGATGTACGTCTTTGACTGGCCTGCCCTCTATGGTAACCGTTGGGGCGCCGATCGTGCCAGTTGGGGTGGCTGAATTCGCGGGGGAAAAACCGGCCGGGAACCCTCGTTTGGCCATGGGATCATCCCCGTCTGATAGCAAGCAACCCGCTCGTCCACCCTGATTCACCCGTGGTCCGCGCGCCTGGTGACGCGGACCAGGTGGATGGGCACGTTTACCCTTCAGACGGTCGCCAGCGGTAAAAGGTTCCCCCCTGGCGCGAAGAGCGAGCACTCTGTCGGCTTGGCTGTCAAATCATCGGGGACCTGGCATTCCGGCGGCTTAAGTTTCGCCGGTGACTTTCCCGCGGCGGTTCGGAAGGCGGCTGCGCTGCCGCAGCATCCGACGGACTTCCAAGGGACGCTGTCGGGCTTGGGCAAAATGCGGCCCCGGGCCGTTCCACGGGGCATCGTAGCGGAGCGTTGCCGATTGTGGCTGGGTGAGGCGGATCAACTGCTCAAGATGGGCCCACAGGCTGCGAAAAGCGGTGACGGGCATGGATCGTCCTCATCTGGGATGAAGGCCATTGCCGCGAGGCTCAGCCGCTTCGAACACGTCACGCATTCGAAGCGGCCTCGCCTATGGCGCGGCAGGCCAAAGGGCTTCGGTTCCTTGCGGCAAAGGTTCGAGAAATGGGGATGAACAGAAACCGACGAAGTGCTGTGAAACAAGACAGCCCTCATTGAGAGTCACGCCGCGGGCCGCGCAGGTTCGGTCGCGGGGGCAGCGTTTGAGGGGCTGTTCGCCGATGTGGTGGGCTTCGCGAGCGCAAACAAAAGCGGCACCGAGCGTCCACGCTCGCTGCCGCGGGTTGTGTTTCTGGTTGGTCGAGTGCCGATGCGGTTGCCGGCGGATCTGGAGGGACAGCCCCCGGCTGCGGCCACAACGTCATGGGAGGCCGCTGATGCTGCGGCCGGTAGGTTGGCTGGGCCGCTCGCACCACCACGGCTCTAGCCACGTACCGGCAATTGCACCACCGGCTGCCATGCAACGGCGATGGCCGGCCGTTGGTCCAGGCTGCCCCGCAACTGCACTTCGTTGGCCTTGAAGTCCCAGTTGTACTTCTGCATCTCCAGGCAGAGCATGGTGATGGCCAGGCTCAAGGCGATCAGCGACAGGAACAGCATCATGGTGTAGATGTTCGACTTGGGCTTCTGGACCGGAACACCAGGCTGGCCGCCGGGTTGCTGAGCCTGGGGCTGCTGAAATTGCTGGAACTGAGGAGCGCCAATGGACACGGTGTATTACTCCCCGGTGAAATCGGAGTGAATGGTTCGAGGGTTGCCGCCCTGCCAGCCTCGGCACGATGGCGGACCAGGCCGGCGGCGTTTAGGGCTTTAGAGCTTGGTGGCCACGCGATCGTACGGCTGGATCACACCTTCGCGGCGGATCACCTGACCGATCGCCCGATCGGCGTGCACTTCAACCAGACGAATCCGGCCCAGGTACTTGGTGGCCGCCTCGGTGGCGCCGATGCGGTACACGTCCAGTTCGGTGTTCTTTTCCAGGCCGTCGTCAAAGCCCAGCGAGATGGTTACGTAACCATCGGGATCGGTCTTGAGCACCACGCCCTTGACCGGCGGCGGGCCGGTGCGATCGAGCTGCAAACCGGCATTGGTCAGCGCCAAGCGGTACTTGGAGAGCTCGTTGGCCAGTTGAGCGTTGCGGGCTTCCAGGCGGTCCTTCTTGCCGGTGAGATCGGCCAGTTGATCGCCCAGCTCGACCACCTTCTTCAGGTTCTCATCGCGCTGCATGCGGATGGTGTCGACCTGCTGGCGGAGCATTTCGACCTCGGCCTGAATCTTCTCGCTCTTGGTCTGGGCCGCCTGCATCTGAGCCACGGCGTCACGAAGATTATTGGTGGCCGCGGCCAGTTGCTGCTGCTCTTTTTCCAGCTCGGCCTTCAGCTCGGCAGCGCGCGTTTCGAGCTGCGCCAGCCGCATGGCCCATTCGCGTTTGGCCTGTTCGTAGTCGGTTTCCAGGCGGTTGCGCTCGGCTTGCAGTTCCTGCTCACGCGCCTTGGCGGCAGCCAACTGGTGTTGCAACCCCAGCGGCTTGCCAGGACCCGTCTGGTCTTGAGGCCGCAGTACCGCATCGCGCCAATTCGTGTGGGTGGCATGGACTGCCAGTGCCATGGTCATAAAGACCAATGACATCACAAATACCAAGACCACCAGGATTTTGCCGACGAGGTTCACCAGGCTTCTCCTCTGAACACGCGCAACTCAGGCTGCTTTTTCCGACCAGGGGGGGGCTTGCAGACAAATAGCTTGGGTTACCAGGTCGTATGAGCCGGCCACCAGTGGCGCATTGCGATCGCTGTCCTAAACCAACTGGCATCGATTGCCGGGATTATGCGGAGCGTTCCGAATTCTCCGCCGGGCTGGCAGCCCAAATCTCTATCCAGTAATGGGATGCACGAAGTGTATTCCGAGTATAGGCAGCCGGAAAAGTCACTGTCAACGAAAAAGGCATGAATCACACCCCCATCGTACAGGGCTTTTTACGGCGTTTTTTGACACTTCGGCCAGCGGCAAAAAGCCTCGAATAGACAATAGCTTACTGAAATGACGCGGTGGCTGGCGGACGGCATTTACCGCCCTGCCGGCACCCCCATCGGTGGCCCCCAGCGGCCGGGAACGCCCGGCGCAATCCGCGCGATTGTTGCAACCGGCCGCCCAACGGTACGAGGCCGCTGGACAGCGCGGGCGGTTGCGTGCCAACAGCACACCTTGGGGCGATGTACCCGACCCTCCAAACTGTGCTTCGGCACCTGGGCAGCAGCGGCTTGGCGGCCGCTTGAGCCAGCGCGCCGGCGGCGGTGCCCCGCCGCGCTGGTAAGAGAACATTCCTGTCTGTCACGGTGTCGCGCAAATGTTCTGGGGGGCGTCTTTAAGACCCCGGCGGTGCCACGTTAGAATGTCCGGCTTGCGTTCGGTCGCCGCAGCGATCCTTGCCGTTGTGGCGAACTCCGGCCGCGCGACCGTCGATCACTATTGTTAAGGGTTGAGTACTGTGATTCGCACCCACACCTGTGGCGAGCTGCGCACCGAACACGTTGGCCAAGAAGTTGTCCTCTGCGGCTGGGTGGATTCCTACCGCGACCACGGCGGCAGCCTGTTCTTCGATCTTCGCGATCGCTACGGCAAAACCCAGGTGGTTGTGACCCCCGAGAGCGGGGCTGAGTTGCTGGCTTTCGCCCGCACCCTCCGCGCTGAATACGTGGTCAAGGTCCGCGGTCGTGTGGCGGCCCGGCTCGAAGGCAAGGAAAACCCGAAGCTGGCCACCGGCCAGATCGAAGTCCGGGCAGAGGACATCGAGCTGTACAACCGCAGCCTGACGCCGCCGGTGTCGCCCAGCGGCGGCGAACTGCCGGGCGAGGATCTCCGCCTGAAATATCGCTACCTGGACCTGCGGCGTCCGCGGATGCAGCAGACGATGCTGCTGCGTCACCGCATGATCAAGATCATGCGCGACTACTTCGACGAGCAGAACTTCGTCGAGATCGAAACGCCCGTTCTGGGCCGCAGCACGCCCGAGGGGGCCCGCGACTACCTGGTGCCCAGCCGCGTGAACCGGGGCCGGTTTTATGCCCTGCCCCAGTCGCCCCAGCTCTACAAGCAGATTCTGATGGTCGCCGGCTACGACCGGTACATGCAGATTGCCCGCTGCTTCCGCGACGAGGATCTGCGGGCGGACCGGCAGCCGGAGTTCACCCAATTGGACCTGGAGATGTCGTTCGTCAACGCCGACGACGTGATCGGCGTGATCGACGGCCTCGTGGCCCGGCTGGCCAAGGAGATCCTGGGCCTGGACGTGCCGACGCCGCTGCCGCGGATGACGTACGACGAGGCGATGCGGCGGTTCGGGCACGATGCACCCGACCTGCGGTTCGGCCTGGAACTGATCGACTGCACCGACCTGGCGGCCAAGTCGTCTTTCCCGGTGTTCCAGGAACTGACCGAAAAGAAGCTGATGCTCCGCGGCATCAACGCCAAGGGCGCGGCCGACCTGTACTCGCGCAAGCGGATCGACGAGCTGACGGAGTACCTCAAGAACGAGTTCGGCTTGCCGTGGCTGATCTGGGCCAAGGTCGAGGCCGACGGCAACCTCGTTTCCAGTTGGACCAAGAAGATTGAGCCTGAGGTGCTCGCGCCGCTGGGCGAGCGGATGGAAGCCGCGCCGGGCGACCTGGTGTTGCTGGTCGGCGGCACCTTCGAGGTGACCTGCAAGGCGTTGCACACGCTGCGCAAGCGGTTCGGCGCTGAGTTAAAGCTGTACGATCCCAAGCAGATGCACTTCTCGTGGGTGGTCGAATTCCCGATGTTCGAGTTCGACCACGAGGAGAACCGCTGGGTGGCCATGCACCACCCGTTCACCGCGCCGCGGCCGGAAGACCTCCCGCGGCTCAAGACCGAGCCCGAGAAGTGTCGGGCCCAGGCGTACGACCTGGTCATCAACGGCTACGAGGCCGGCGGCGGTACCATCCGTATCCACGACGCCCAGACACAGCAGATCGTCTTCGACCTGCTGGGCATCTCTGCCGACCAGGCCCAGGAACGGTTCGGCTTCCTGCTCGATGCGCTCAAGTATGGTGCTCCGCCGCACGGCGGTATCGCGCTGGGCATCGACCGCTGCGTGATGCTGTTCGACGGCCTGGACAACATCCGCGACTGCATCGCCTTCCCCAAGACGCAGAAGGCCACCGACCTGATGACCGAAGCCCCCGGCGAGGTCGAGCCCAAGCAGCTTGAAGAACTGGCGATCCAGATCAAACGCGACTAGTTACGCGGCGACCTGGGTGCCACGGCTCTGCTTAGCCGTGGGCACTGGTCAGCATCATTCGCGCGCGGCTCCGCGAGCCGTGCATGTTGCCCGTGCGTGTTTCCAGCACGGATTTCTCCGAAGCCGTGCGATGTGCTTCATGGCGCGCATCGCGCGGCCCGAATGGCCCCATGACGGATCGATCGGTTGCATGAG